>JBEKBP010000028.1:0-119733 GCA_050015335.1 Candidatus Acidiferrales bacterium
GCCTTCCCCCTTGGCGCGCATCCGACCAGATTCCGAGGTTATTGGCTAGCGCAATCGATCCCTCTCCCATCGTCCCGACGTCCGCGAAGATCGCATAGGATGACTTGCCGTTTCGCAGGTTCACCACCACAGCGAAATCACCCAGCTGAGCCGCTCCCTGCACGGCCACATCGCGCGGCAGCACGATGTAGGGGATTTTCGACGCGTCCACATATCGCGCAGGATCGCTGCGGCCCTTGGTCCGGTCCGTGAGCGAGGTGCAGGAGACATAGTAGCCGGGAAATGGATCGTCGGGCCCCTGGATCAGTGGCTCGCCAGTCCGGTCAGTAATGATTCCTTCCCAGTGACCCGGCGCGCCTGCGTTCGCCAAATCGTCCAGCCCAATGTTATCCGGATGGTATGCGTTGGGGGCGCCGTCGGCGTCGATGGTCATCCCGGAAACAAAGAAGAAAGCCTGACTGCCCGGCGCTTGCCACATCGTCACTTGCTGCGCGTCCTCGCCATTTCGACCGATGACAGGAAAACTGAAAAGAACCGACCGCTCGCAGGAGTTGGCGAGGGCGGAAGGGGGGGCTTGCTGACCCAGGTTCCGGCCGATCGCAGCTCCGCCCGCCAGGAGCAAAGACGCGACAAAAATAGGCACGGTCAGCCTCGCTGAGAGCGTCGGGTCAGCTGTATGCCGATTGTTTGTTTTCAATGACTTACACGCGTTTCCTTTCGACAGGATGTGTTGAGTGAATACGCGCTGTTTTTGCCACCAACTGAGCATCCTCTTAACTCGGGAACAGACCATGGGTACTCGAAGGCCGCCGCTAGGCCGCGTCCAGGCTTCCCGGTGCGTAGGATTGATCGGCATTTCTCTCAGAGAGAGAGCCACAATAGCTATCTGATCGAGGAATTTCAACCGCAGGTTGTCGTGGTAGAAGCGGCGCTGTTGCGTCAATGCGGGGGGCAGCAGGCGCCGGGGGGAATGGGATTGCCGTGCGGGCAGGTCTTGGGGTGGCCGAGGAAGGTGCATATGCGCTGGTCGAGCTCGGGGCTGATGATGTGCTCGAACTTGCAGGCGTGCGAATCGGCTTCGGCCGCGGCCACCGAAAACGTGTCGGTGAGCAGGCGCTCGGCCAGGCGGCGGCGGCGAATGATGTCGCGGGCGCGACTTTCACCGCGCGCGGTCAGCGCCACCTGGCTTTTTCGCACTTCGAGCAGGCCCCGATCCTTAAGTCTCGAGATCAGGCGTTCCGGGTCGTGCGCGAAACTATCCCGGATGCCGTCGATTTCTGGCGTCGTACCCTTTTCGGAGAAAAGCCAGACCTGTTCGAGCAAGTGATCGAACCTTATTTCCTGCTCGGCGGAAAACGCCGTGATTTGCGCCAGGCGCCCGTGAGCCAGATCGATTCGCCGGTCCGCCAGCTCGCCGATGGAGGGGTCGTGGGTGACCATCAGGATGGTGTGGCCTTCCTCGTGCAGCTCGCGCAGGAGACGGATTACCGTTTCCTGGTTGGCTTGGTCGAGATTGCCGGTGGGTTCATCGGCGAGGATCAGCTGGGGATGGTTGATGAGCGCCCGGGCCACGGCGACACGTTGCTGCTCGCCGCCCGACAGCTGCGAGGGCAGATGCTCGATGCGGTCCGCCAGGCCTACGCGGTCGAGGGCTGCCCGCGCCTCGACCTCATCGGTGGTGCTGTGAAAATATTGCGCCAGCATCACATTTTCAAGAGCGGTCAGATAGGGCACCAGGTGGAACTGCTGGAAAACGAAGCCGATTTTTTCGGCGCGAAATCGCGTGAGCCCTTTTTCGTCGAGGCGGGCAACGTCGGTACCTCCCACGACGGCCTTGCCGGAAGTCGGGGTATCGAGACCGCCGAGGATGTTGATCAGCGTCGTCTTCCCCGAGCCGGATGGACCCATGATAGCGATCCATTCGCCTTCCTCTACGTCAAATGAAATGCCGTCGAGCGCGCGCACGTCCCCGAATTCTTTTTTGAGGTTTTCGATCTGTACGACGATCGCCATTCTGTTTCCGCTATCCTGCCCCGCGATTCAGGGAGCCGGTTGGTCTGCTGGGGGGAACGTCAGGGGCTAAAGCCCTCTCCCCAGTTACAAACCGATCACTCGCCGCGGAGAATTACCGCCGGCTTTACTTTGCCCAACAGCCGCAGCGGCAGCGCGCCCGCCATCGCCACGAGCACCATCAGCGCAATCGTCAGCGGAAAGATTTCCCAGCGAGGCGTGATCGACGTCCCGAAAACCCGCTGCCCCATCCACTCTGAAAGCGCCAGGCCCGCCAAGCAGCCAGTCAAACCACCCGCGGCACCCAGCACTCCTACTTCGGATAAGAACAAGGCGACGATGCGGGAAATGGAGCCGCCGAGCGCTTTCATCAACCCAACGTCTTCGCGGCGCTCCCACGCGAGAGCCGCCATTGTCGCCAGCACGCACAGCGCGGTGAGCACCAGAATCAGCACAATCATCGACACGACCAGCAGACGCGTCCGATTGAGAAGCGTACCCTCGGCCAGGGTGACCTGCCGGATGGGCTCGACATCATATCCCGGAATCGCTCTGGCCAGTTGTCCCGCGTATTGCGCGATGCCCGCCGCTGTGCCGCCTACGCTTAATTGCACCAATTCGATTTTGCCGTGCAGCGCCGCAAGATTTTGCGCCACAGGAAGATTCACAAATATCTGATTGTCCTCGGTGCCGCCTGCGTCGATGATGCCGGCAACGGTGAGTTGCGCGCTTCGTCCCAGGTAATCCAATTTCATGGGCGCGCCCGGAGCCAGTTGGAACTGCCGGGCTACGTTACGACCTACCAGACAATGCGTCTCATCTTCGCGCGCTGTGATCCATTCTCCGTTGAGCTTCCAGGTGGGTTCGAGTTTGCGCGCCTGGTCGAGCCAAGTCCCGGCGATCACCACCGGCTTGTTTGCATCGCGAGCCACCAAGTAGACATAAGGGGCCGCGGCAACGACATCCTTTGTCCGCATGCGCTCGATCTCGCTCAGCACGGGCTGCTCGTCCATCAACGCCGGTGACGAGGCGGAAGCGGACGGGCTCGCGGCGCCGTCGTCATTTTCCTGGACGCCCTGATCGGCGCGGCGGGCGGAGATCACCAGGTTGGCACCCAGCATCCGGAATTCCTGCGTGAGTTTGCGGCCGATATCGAGGTCGAGGTTCAGCAACGCGGAGATCACGGCTGCGCCGCTTACGACCGCGATGAGCGCCACCGTGAGGCGTCCGCGGCTTCCTCGCAATAATCGCCACAGCACTCGCCCGAACATCACTCGCCCCGCAGAATCGGGGCAGGATTGAAATGAGACGCCCGCCGCAAAGGTATCAAGCTGCCTGCCATCGCCACGATGGCGGCAAGTCCGAGAACCACCGGCAGCAGCACCAGACGCGGAGACGCCGGATAGCCAAACACGCTCGTGCCCAGGACCCGCGCAAGGAGCACGCCGAAAATAAATCCAACCGTTCCGCCCGCAAACGCGAGCATCAACTGCTCGGCCAGGAAAATGCCGCCCACCAGCGCGTTGCTGGCCCCAATCGCTTTCATGATGCCGATTTCGGCCCTCCGCTGAAGCACGGTGGTTGCTGAGGTGGCAGCCACCGCCAGCGCGGCGGCGATCAGCGCCGCCAGCGTGACGATCCACAGCAGTGTGCTGACGTGCGAAAGGATGCGCCCTTCGGTGTCAGCGACGCGGCGAATCACGCGCACGTCGGTGCCCGGCAAAACCTGTTCGATCTGATAGCTGATCGAGGAAATGTAGGGCGAGCAAAACCAGCGGTCATACTCGGTGGGGGTCAACGACTTCGGGTCGCGTTCGGAAAGGCCGTCGGCCGGCTTCGTCAGTGCGCTCACAAACAGCTGTCGAAATCTTCCGGCGTGTCCTGAGATGGCCTGCGCCGTTGAAAGGGGAACTAGAATTGCGTTATCTTCCGCATCGCCGGTCGCGACAATGCCGGTTATGACCAGCGGAATGGGCCGGGCGGCGCCACCCTCGGCATTCTGCGCGCTCACATAGATCGTTTGCCCCGGAGATAATCCGCCCGGATAGCTTGCCGCACGGGACGCACCGATGACGCATTCGTTTTCGCCTTCCCGGAACCATGTTCCTTGAATTTTCCACCACGGATGCGTCACGCTCAGACCCGTTTTGAAATTGGTTCCGTCCGGAACTGGGACGCCGTGCTCATACCAGGTCCCGATCAAAGTGGCCGGAATGGCGGTCGCATTCTTCGAACCTTCCGCGGAAACCTGCATGGAAACGGGAACGTCGAGCAACGGCGTGAAGCCCAGAATGTTGTGGCGCCAGAAGATCGTTTTCAGCTTGCCGAGGTCGGCTTCCAGCAGGTAGGAGCCTTCATCCACGGGGCGGTAATCGACACCGCCGATTTCAATCGGAAGCGAGTCCGATTGCGGCGTTACCAAAAGGTTGGCGCCCAAGCTGCGGAATTCCCGTGCGAGGCGGTCACCCACTTCAAGGGCTACCGTGAGCGTCGCCGTGGCCACGGCCATGCCCAATACGAGGGCCACCGCCGTCAATATTTTGCGGCGCGGGTTGCGCACGAAAGATTCTCCGACGAGGCGAGTGAACATTTTTTAGGGGTGAATCGTCGACATCGCGTTGGCAAGGGCCGAGAGATCCACAATCACCTCGCCCGCTTCCACCTGCGACTTCACTGGAATCGGATTGCAGCCGCCGCTTTCCCCAATCGACGGGATATAAATCGTGGCGCCGCAGTTGCGGCAGATCACGTTCTGGCCTTCCTGTCGATAACCGGTCGTGCCGCAAATCTGGCAGGCATCCAGCGCGGTCGCGTAATCTCCATTGCCCCGGTGAATGACGAGGAAGCGAATCACGGTGCTATTTACGTCCGCCGTGTAGAAATGCACGCTTGAATCCTGCAAGTCGCCCAGGGGAATGCGCACCTGATCGTTCTGCGCGACGAGCAATTTGGCCGGCTCCTGCGCGTTGGTCGCGCGCGTGTAGACAAACTCCGCGGCCAGCGACAGGACCACCAAAATGCACAGAATCGCCGCCGCGAAACTCCACCGGCGCTGGCGGCGGAATTCCCATTCGCGCATGCGGCGTTCGGCGGAATTCAGGGCCGCATCCTGCGCGGGCCGCTTGCCGCTGAAATATTCACGCAGCACTACCAGCGCCGCCGCACCCAAAATCACCACAAAAAAGAACAGCTCGTTGCGCACGATCGGGCCAATGGTGGCCATCTCCGTCTTGCTCGACCAGATCCATTCCGCTTCGCTCAGTTCATGGACCCCCGTGAGAGCCAGCTGGAACGCCACAACCATCAGGATAACGCTGGTCGCCGCGAAGAAACGGTGCAAGGGAATCCGCAGCGTGCCTTGAAAGAAGAAAAGTCCCACCGCCACCGCGATGGCAATTCCCAGCGCGGTGCCGATCCAAACTTGAACGCCTGCGGTGGAAAGCTCCACGGCGCGCAGGATCAAGACAAGCTCGGCGCCCTCGCGCACAACCATCATGAATACAAACGCGCCAACGCCCCATCCGGCTGCCCGGGTGGAACGCTGCGCATAGGCCTCGACGCGATCCTCGATTTCCCGCTTTAGATGGCGTGCGACGCGGTTCATCCAGACAATCATGGTGACCACGAGCGCGGCCGCCACCAGCATCAGGACGCCCTCGAAGCCGTCCTCGCTGACGCGCCAATGCTCGAGCGCCACCGCAGCCGCTACGCTTGCCGCAACCGCGAGGGCCACACCAGCCCAGGCGTACTTCGCCAGCGCAGCTCGACCCGTGCGATTCAAATACACCAATACAATGCCGAACACGAGCGCGGCTTCCACGCCTTCGCGCAAAGCGACTAAAAGAGCTGAGAGCATGGTTTTCTAGTTGAAACGCAGTTGCAACTACATAATTCAGTTTAGTCGTACAGGCGGGTTAAGATCAAGAAATTTCCTCGCCAGCGGCCAATTGCCGCCCTCCGATCCCTGTACAATATGCATCTCAGTATCCGTGAATCATGCTTCTCTGGCCTCGCTCTAATTCGGCGTTCTCGGCGGTCGCTCTATCTGTTCTCCTGATGGCCTTGGCTTTGCTCGGCCCGTCGGCGCGGCCGCAGGCCCCGTCTTCAGCCGCCAGGGGCTTTGCTTCGCCGCCGCAGACGCCCGGCGCAAACCCGCCGGTGAAGCCGGAACCCAAGAAAGCCAAGGAAGCCTATAAGCGCGGCCTCCGCGCCGAGCTGTCCCAGGATTGGGAAGCGGCGCACGATGCCTACTCAGACGCGGTCGATTGGGCGCCCACCGATCGCGAGTATCTGCTCCGCCGCGAGGTTGCCAACAGCCACTTAGTGCAAGCAAAAGTGGACCTCGCCGAGCGCGACGCGGTCTCCGGGCGCCTCAAAGACGCCCGCCGGGAACTGATTGCGGCCGCCTATCTCGACCCCACGAACCGGGTGGTGCGCGACCGGCTTACCGAGCTCAGCGCTGTCGAACCGGACACCGTTTCCTCCGCGCCCAAAGAAGTGGAACTTGCCGGCGAGGTCCATCTCCAATACCAGCCCGGAACCAGAAATTTTGACTTCCACGGAGATGCCCAGGGTGCTTACGACGAAGTGGCGCGTCAATTCGGTGTCGAGGTTGCATTCGACGTCGATCTGCATCCCAGGACGATTCGATTCCAGGCCCTCGATGTCGACTTCCCGACCGCCGTGAGATTGCTGGGCGACATGACAGGCACGTTCTGGCGGCCGCTCGCGCCCCGCCTCTTTTTCGTAAGTGAAGATACGCCGCAGAAGCGGAAAGACTACCAGCCTTCGGTTGTCCGCAGCATCGTGCTCCCGGCTTCGGAAACCGCCGAGGAGATGACCGAAACTCTGAGGCTGGTCCGCGATATCACCGGTATCACGCGGTCCAATCTGGATACCAGCACGCGCACCATTACGCTGCGCGCTTCTCCTGAGGCCGTCGCCATTGCAGGCGATCTGATCGGCGATTTGCAGAAGCCCAACGGAGGGCTCATCCTGGAAATGGAAGTCCTCGAAGTCGACCGGGACGTCGCCCGGCAGCTCGGGATCGCCCCTCCTCAGACGAGCCAGATTCTTTCGCTCAACACGCAGCAGATTCAAGAGGCGCAGCAATCCGTGCAGGGCCTGGTCAGCGTGATTACCCAGCTGTTCGGACAGCCGACGTCGCTATCGGGCCTGAGCACGAGCCAGATCACTTCCCTGCTCGGCTCGGGACAAGTAAGCCTGGGTTCCCTGATTCCGCCCGTGGTGGCTTTGGGGGGCGGAGGAAGCACCTTCCTTGCCACGGTTCCCGGGGCCGCCGCCAATTTCTCGGAGATGCTCTCGCTCGTGCAGCATGGCCGACGCATTCTGTTGCGCGCCGAGAATGGGCAGCCCGCCACGTTTTTTGTCGGTGATCGCGTTCCCGTGGAGCTGTCGAATTTTTCGGCAAGCCTCTCTGGCACCGGGACCAGTGTGGCCGGTTTAGCCGCCGCGAACTTCCCAACGACCAATTACGACACTGGCAACGGCCCCACCTTTGTGTCGACCGCAAGCCTCCGCAGCGACAGCTACGATGACTTGATTGTGTCGAATTTTACCGACAGCACCGTTTCCGTTTTGCTGGGTAACGGCGACGGAACTTTTGCCGCCCCAACTACTTTCCCTACCGGTAGCGGTCCGGTTTGGATCGCGACTGGCAGTTTTCGCACCAACGCCAGCAACCCGAACATCGATCTCGCCGTCGCCAATGAGAGCGCGAATACGATTTCCATCCTCCTGGGAAACGGAGACGGCACCTTTCAATCCAAGACCGATATCGTCGCAGGCAATGGTCCGGTGAGTATTGTTGCGACGAACTTCCACGATCTGAACGGACTGGGGGCACTGGATCTGGCGGTCGCCAATCACAACGACAACACCCTCCTGATCTACCAAGGCAATGGCGATGGCACCTTTCAGAAGCCCGCGGTGATCCAATTGCCCTCAGGATACAGCCCTGCCGGAATCGCCGCAGCCGATCTTAACGGCGACGGGCATATCGACCTGGTGGTTGCGGATGAGGGAAACGCCTCGGTATCGGTGTTTCTCGGCAATGGCAACGGCACCTTCGGGGCGCGAGCCGATTACGCCACAGGGAGCTCTCCGGTGTGGGTCTCGACGGCTGACTTTAACGGCGACACGGTGCCCGATCTGGCGGTCGCCAACGAGGCGAACAATACCGTGTCAATCCTGTTGGGGAACATCAACACCAGCGCCGGCGGAGGAACCGTTGTCGGCAGCGGCACGTTCGGCGCCCAAACAAGCTATCCCGCCGGCACCAGCCCTACTTCCATTGCCGTTGCCGATTACAACATCGACGGTTTGCCTGATCTCGCCGTGACCGCTCAGGGAGACAATGCCATCTCGCTTCTTCTGAATCTGAGCGGCGGCACGTTCGGTCCCAATTTCGAACTGCCCGTGGGAACGAGCCCGGTTTCGATTGTGAGCGCCGACTTCAATGCTGACGGGCGCCCGGACGTTGCGGCCGCCAACAACGGTTCCAACACCGTTTCGGTGATTCTGAATTCGTCGAACTTCACATCGACATCCTCGAACCCATTTACGGGCGCAGGATTCCCAGGGGTTCAATATATCGATATCGGCTTAAAGGTGAAGGCCACACCTCGCATTCATTTGAATAACGAAGTGACCTTGCAGCTGGAGTTCGACATTAGCAGCCTGAGTGGCCAGAGTTTCAACTCGATCCCGGTGATCAGCAACGACACGATCTCGCAAACCGTGCGCGTCAAACAAAACGAAACAGCGGTTCTCGCGGGAATCCTCCAACGGCAACGTTCGACCGCGCTCGACGGGACGCCCGGCATCGCCGCAATTCCGGAAATCGGAATGTTCGAGGGGGATCAGAACGTAACGAATGAGGAAACCGAGCTGCTGATTTTTGTGACGCCCCGCGTGGTGCGCTATGCGCCGCGCACCGATCACGTGATCTATGCCGGTCAAGGCGCGCCCGAGGGACCGGGAGCCGTCTCGGTAGAAGCCCCCGTTGCTGCTCAGCTTCCCGGACAGGCTGCCCCGCCGGTTGCGCCGGGGGCTGCGGAGGCACCGGCGCAACCGGCAGCTACGGCACACCAACCCCCCACCGGCGAAACGCCGCAGCCCACAACGCAGGTCGGAACGCCGATAGTTCCGCCGTCTAGACCGCCTTCCCAGCAGCAGCCGCCATCCACGCCTGCCGTGCAGCCCGGCGAACAACCGCAGGGACAACAGCAACAACAACAGCCGCCCGCCCAACCGCCGCAGTAATCCTCAGCGAGCATTTTCTAGCCAAACAGCCATTCCAACTGCAGGGGAGTAAGCGCGGGCCGCAAAGCAGGGAGTACGCCCTCAGGGCGTAGCCTCGAGCACGAGCACTGGCTGGTAGGTTCGCGGTACCACCGGCTCGGCGATGGCGATCAGTAGGCCTTGCTGGTTGAAGACACGCAGTCTCGCCGGCTTCCAGTCGCCAGAATCGAGATGTTCGGGAGCGCCTTGGGCTGCCGTTACCTGACCCGGCTGAATCTGCGCGAGCGGCAGATTAAATTTCGCGCCGTGCCGTACGCGTTTCTCGACGACCGGCAGCACGGTCGCACGCGGCAATTCCGGCAAGAGATTCTCCAGGCGAATCACGCGCTCGGCAATCCTGCCCGCCCTCGCGTCCTGCTCAAGTTCGGTGAGGGGAACAGCGTGGTCCAGCGTGAATTCGCCCACCGCTGTCCGAACGATCTCGGCCAAATGCGCGCCCGAGCCTTGCAACTTTCCCAAATCATTGGCGAGCGACCGGATATAGGTTCCCGAGCCGCATTCGACGACGAAGCGGGCGACCGCGCCTTCGAGACCGGTCAAACGGAATTCGAAAACCTCCACTTCGACAGGCTCGAGGTTTACCGGCCTGTGTTTCCGCGCCAACTCGTGCGCGGGCCGGCCCTGGATCTTTTTTGCCGAGAATGCAGGGGGGATCTGCCGGATTTTGCCCAGGAATTGCGGCGTGAGCAATTCCAGCTGCGCCGCGTCCAACTCGGGAGCCTGATCGGGTCCCAACGCCTCGCCGTCCGCGTCATAGGTATCGGTCGCATACCCAAAACGCACCGCGCAGGTATAACGCTTCCGCCGCCCGGCATAAAAGCGCGCAAGACGCGTCGCGCGGCCAAGCGCCAGCACCAGCACGCCCGTTGCGAGAGGGTCGAGCGTGCCCAGATGTCCGATTTGCCGGAAGCCGACCAGCCGACGGACGGCCTCGACCACATCGTGCGAGGTCTTTCCGCGCGGCTTGTTCACGACGAGCATCCCGTCAAGGAGGGGAGGAAGTGGTTGCCTGGGCATAGTTCTGTTAAGGTCTGGATTCCTTCCGGCCGCACAATGACCGGACATTTGCAACAGTCTGCTGGAGGTTGGGCAGATGGCCGCGCTACTGATTTTCCGGCTGCTTTACTTTACGCAGAAGATCGTTAATGTGCTGGCCGTACTCTTCTGACGCATCCACCAGGAACAGCACTTCCGGCGCGCGGCGCAAATTCAAGCGCTCCACCAATTCATGGCGCACGAACTTCGACGCCGCCCTCAGGCCGGCCAGAGCCGACGCGCGCTCTTTCTCGTCTCCTTCGAGCCGCACGAACACGCGCGCCGTGCGCATGTCGGGCGTCAGGCGAACCTCGGTCACAATCAGCGGCAGGGCAAGACGCGGATCCTTCAGCTCTCCGGCCAGCATCAGGGTTACTTCGTGCCGGATTTCCTCCGCCACTCGCTCGCTGCGATGCCCTGCCGAGTGATGTCCCTCGAACGTCATTCGCCATCCTCGAAATAATCGATTTCCTGCGACACCAGATCGCGCCCGAGCATGCGCTCGGACTCGGCCGCGATGGCCGACATGGACTCCTCCAGATGCTTGGCGTCGCCGGAAATGCTCACGACGCCCACCCGCGACCTCTGCCACAGGTCCTGATGATCGAGCTCCGAGACGGCCACATTGAAGTGGGCGCGCAGACGGTCTTTCAGGCTGCGCAGAACCTGCCTCTTGTCTTTGAGCGACTGCGCGTCAGAAATGTGAATTTCCAGGGTGAGAAGACCAATCGGCATTTCCGCCCCACGCGTTCAACGGAAACGGATGAGCAACGTACGGTAACTTTGAAACTTGCCTTGCCGCTGGCCGCTAGCTCCGTCTCGCTTCAGCAGTTTCTGCCGCGCGGTTTCGTTCCCCCGCGTTCGGGACTTCCAGCGGCTGCGATTTCTCCATTTTGAAGCACTCGAGAATATCGCCCACTTTCACGTCGTTAAAATTGGAAATGCCCACTCCACATTCAAATCCTGCGCGAACTTCATTCGCGTCATCCTTGAAGCGCCGCAGCGAGCCGAGGCGGCCCGTGTAAATTACGATGTTGTCGCGCAGCACGCGCACCTCCGCATCGCGCTTGAGAATGCCGTCCTGCACCGAACATCCGGCAATCATGCCGACGCCTTTCACACGAAAGGTGTTGCGCACCTCGGCGCGGCCCAGATAGGTTTCCTTGATCACCGGGGCCAGCAACCCGGTGAGGGCCAGTTTGAGTTCATCCAGAAGCTCGTAGATGATCGTGTGCAGCCGGATGTCGACGTTCTCACGCGCCGCCAAGTCGAGCGCTTTACGCTCGGGCCGGACGTTAAACGCGACGATGATCGCATTGGAGGCCGAGGCGAGCAGAACGTCGGTTTCAGTCACCGCGCCGACGCTTGCCTGGATCACCTTGAGTTTCACCTGGTCGTTGGAAACCTTCGGCAGCATCTCGTTGAGCACTTCCACCGAACCTTGCACGTCCGCTTTGATAACGACCGGCAATTCCTTTACCTCGCCAACCCGGAGCTGCTCGTGCAACTGGTCGAGGGTCAAGCGCCCGGAAGCTGTTTTCGCAAGCGAAGCCTCACGCTGCTTCCCCTGGCGATACTCCACGATGTGGCGTGCCTTGGCTTCGTCGGCAACCTGGAATTGATCGCCCGCTTCGGGAACGCCCTGCAATCCGAGCACTTCCACCGGCGAAGAGAGCGGCGCATCCTTAATGGGTTGGCCGCGATAATTGAACATCGCGCGCACCTTGCCATACACAGCTCCCACGATGAACACATCGCCGACATGAAGCGTGCCGTTCTGGACCAGCACCGTCGCAACCGGTCCGCGGCCTTTGTCCACGCGGGACTCAAGCACCGTGCCGCTGGCCGGCGCATCGGGGTCGCCCTTCAATTCGCGCAGGTCGCCAACAAGCAGGATCATCTCAAGCAAACGGGGAAGATTCTGCTTCGTCTTGGCCGAGACTTCAACCATCACCGTGTCCCCGCCCCACTCTTCCGGCATCAGTCCGCGATCGGCGAGCTGCCGTTTCACGCGTTCCGGCTGCGCGTCCGGCTTATCGATCTTGTTGATGGCGACGATAATTGGAACGTGCCCCGCTCGCGCATGCGCAATGGCTTCTTCGGTTTGCGGCATTACGCCATCGTCGGCTCCCACCACCAGAACCACGATGTCGGTCACCTTCGCGCCGCGCGCGCGCATTCGCGTGAAAGCCTCGTGGCCCGGCGTGTCGATGAACACCACCCGCCGCTCACCCACGTGCACCTCATAGGCGCCGATGTGCTGCGTGATTCCACCGGCTTCCCCGGCGGCTACTTCGGTCTCGCGAATCGCGTCGAGCAAGCTCGTTTTGCCGTGGTCCACGTGGCCCATCACGGTAACCACGGGAGGGCGAGGCAGCATATTGCCGGTGCGCTCCTCCTTCACCTTCTCTTCCTGAACGATCTGCTCCTCGAACGTCAACACGTGCACAACCCCGTTGAAGGCTTCCGCCAGGTTGGTTGCCGTCGGCACGTCCAGGGCTTGATTGATGCTTGCGAAAATTCCACGGTCGAGAAGGACTTTCAGAAGTTCTTTGGCGCGAATATCGAGTTTCTCCGCCAGTTCGCGTACGGTGATGCCTTCGGTAACGGTGATTTCGCGAGGCTCACGCCGAACCGGCGCTACCGGCTCGGCGTGCACAGCGCGTCCGCCTGGGCCTACGCCCGCGCGCGCGCGCACAGGATGCAGCTTGCGCTCACCTTCTGCAAATCGCTTCTCGATGAGCGGGCGTCCGCGCCCTGCGGGAGGCTTGCGCGCATAAAGGGGCTTGCCGGGCTCAGCTTTTGGAAGCCCTGCCGCACCCGTTGCACCGGGGCGCTGGCTGCCAATGGGAGCCTGTCCGGGGCGTCCGCCACTTCCCGGCCGTTGCGGAGATCTCGGGGGCGGTCCACCTGGGCGGGGCGGCCCACCTGGACGCATCGGAGCGCCGGGCCGGATTTGACCTGGCCCGGCAGCGGGGCGCATCCCTGGAGGAGCGCTGGGGCGTGGTTGACCAGGGCCGGGCTGAGCGGGGCGCACCGGGAATCTCTGACCCGACGGAGGTACTCCAGTTGGCCGAGGTGCACCCGATCCGGGTGCCGCTGCGGCCGGGCGCTGCACACCGGGCGCAGCGAGACGTTGTGCGCCGGGCGCACTGGGCTGGCCTTGAGCCGGATTTTGGACAGGAACGGCTGTAGAACCGGCAGGACGCATGGGAGCGCCGGTTCTTGAGCTGCTTGGCGCAACGCCGGGTCTCACGGGAGCCGACGCGGGTGTGCCAGCTGCGGCTGGTGCCGCCGAAATGGGGTGTGTTTGCGCCGCAGCGGGCGTCGCGCCAGGCGCTTGCGGTGCGGTCGCGGCGGGACGCGCCGGCGTCGGTGCGGCCGCAGGACGGACGGGCATTGTCGGCGCACCGGCCGATCCAGCCGCAGGACGCGCTCCAGGCGCAGGAGCCAGGGCCGTCGAAGGCGCAGCTGGCCGGAGTGGAACTCCCGGGGCCGGCGCGATGGGCACCGCAGCCGGTCGCACCGGCTTCGGCTTGGGCGCGGACTTGGCCGCTTCCGCAGCAGCCTCTGCATCGGCGAGCCCTTGAAAATGCTTGCGCACCAGCTCGGCATGCTCGACATCGATCGAACTCGAGTGCGTCTTTTTTTCCGTGACGCCGATCGCCGGCAAATAGTCGATCAGTACCTTGGCCTTGATCTCTAGTTCTCGAGCCAGTTCGTTAATTCGAATTTGATTTGCGTCTGCCATCAGCCTCTATTCTGTGAATCCTTCACTACCGCCCGCTGCCGCTAGGACTCCGCAGGCTCCCCTCGCTCGGGAGCTTCCGACCCGGATTCCTCTTCAGCCGAAATCCCTTCGCCAACAGAGCTCTCGGCCAGACCCGGCTCCGTTTCGCCAGCCTCGGACGCAGCTTGCTCAGCGGCCGTGACTTCGGTCAAGTCGGCCGCCTCGGCGGATTCCTCCGCCGCCTCCTGATCACCCTCCGCGACAGCCTCTTCGGGTGTCATTTCTACGGCGGCTCCTGCCCCTTCGATTGCTTCCGATTCCGCTTCGAGGACTCCCTCTTCTGGCAGAATCACTTCCGAGGATGCGACGGCCTGCGCCTCGATTGCCTCAAAATGCGCAGCGACCGACTGGTGAATCTTCTCCACCATCTTCTCGCCGATGCCGGGAATCTCGACAAGCTGCTCGGGCGTCATATCGGCCAGCTTTTCTATAGACGTAATTCCCGCCGCTTCGAGTTTCTCGATGGTCTTGGGACCTACCCCCGACAGTTCGGCCAGGGGAGTTCCGGGCGCCGTGAGAGCTGCCATCTGCGCTTCGATTTCCCGCCGCTTCTCTTCCTCGCTCTTGATGTCGATGTTCCAGCCGATCAGCTTGCTGGCCAGCCGCACGTTCTGGCCCTTCTTGCCAATCGCGAGAGACAATTGCGTATCCTCGACGATCACCTCGAGGCGCTTTTCCTCGGGATCGACGATCTGCACGCGCGTGACTTTCGCCGGGCTGAGCGCTTTCTGCGCGAACGCGACGGTTTCTTCGTTGTACGGGATGATGTCGATTTTCTCGCCGCGGAGTTCGCGGATAATCGACTGCACGCGCATCCCCTTCATTCCCACGCACGCGCCCACCGGGTCGACGTCCTTATCGCGGCTCTCGACGGCAATTTTGGTGCGTTCGCCCGCCTCGCGAGCCACGGCGCGAATCTGCACGGTGCCGTCGTAGATCTCCGGCACTTCCATTTCGAAAAGGCGTTGCACCAAGGCCGGGTCGGCGCGGGACACCACGACCTGGGGCCCTTTAGCGGCCCGCTCGACCGCGCGAATCGTGACGCGCAGACGGTCGCCCACGTTGTAGGACTCCAGGCGCGACTGCTCCCGCTTGGGCAACCGCGCCTCGGTCCGGCCGAGGTCGACCACCATGTCGGGTCCTTCCATCCGCTTCACGATGCTGTTCACCAGTTCACCCACGCGGGTATGGAACTCGTTGTAAATCGTGTCCCGCTCCGCCTCGCGCACCTTTTGCAAGATTACTTGCTTGGCCGTCTGGGCGGCAATGCGCCCCAGCACGTCGGTGGGCTTAGGCTCGATGATCTCTCCGCCGACCTCGACGCCCGGCACCTGCTTGCGCGCATCGGCCAGGGAGATTTCGCGCAGCGGGTCTGCTACTTCCTCGACTACGATGTGCACCGAGTACACATCGATCTGGCCCGTCTCCGGATTAAACTTCGAACGCAGTTCTTCCTCGGTGCGGTAGTACTTTCGGGCGGCTACGACCATCGCATCTTCGATTGCCGCGACGATAATCTCCGGCTCGATATGCTTCTCCCGGCTGATCTGCTCGATCGTTTGGAATAGCAGACTCGCCATCTGCGTCTTCTCCCTCAGAACCTCTGCGCCAACCTTCTCAAAAGAGCCGCCAAGCTTCGCGGCACGGCCCTAAGCCCGCTAAAACTCCACCACTAAATTGGCCTTCTGGATCGCGGTGTAGGGCACTGTTACTTCCCGATCCTTTACCACGACCTTCACGATCCCGTCCGCGTAACCCGCAAGGCGGGCTTCGAGAAACTTCTGGTTCTCGACCGGCTCGTTGAGCCAAATCTTGGCGCGCCGCCCGGCGAAACGCTGGTAGTCCCCTGGGCGAATCAATTTTCGATCGAGTCCGGGAGAACTCACCTCAAGAATATAAGCCGGACCCGGCACCAGATCCTCTACATCGAAGATCACGCTCAACTGCTCGCTTACTCGTTGGCAGTCGTTGTGAGTGACACCCAAGCCTTCGGGATTTTCCGGTCCCGGCAGGCGATCCAGATAGACCCGCAGCAGCCGCTGCTTGCCTATCTTCCACTCGATGTCGAATACCTCGAGGCCCTCAGACCGCGCTACGCGCTCGGCCGCCTCACGAATCGGTACCAGATCCATTCTATTCTATCGACGGCCTTCCTCACCCATACAGCAGAGCGCGTTGGCCGTATGTCTAGTGAAACAAAAAAGTGGGCTCGCGCCCACTCGAACGTGCGACCATTCTGGAAGCAACCTATTATAATTTCGTCATCCCGGAAACGCAACCCTGAACTGGCGCGCGCAGTCTCGCGCGAAGACCAAAACATCTCGTGAAGGTTCGGATAAACGCAAGAGCGTAAAAGAATTAAGAGAATCGAGCCGTCAGGACGGGACATCGACTCGGGGATTGGCAGATGCCGCCGACACGAGCAGGCCCGTGGGGCTTCGGACGCGAGACGAGCGCTCTCGCTCATCGCCGCCAACTGTATCTGGAACAACGTCCAACCGCGTAAGCGTCTCTTGAAATCGATTGGAGTGATCATCCAAACCTTGTTCGGCGCCAAGACTACCGATCAATTCAAGATCGCGAGAGGCGACCATAGGCGCCCGTGATGACTGCGGGGCACCGGGGAAAAAACTCGTCCCCGGGGTTGGAGCCCCGAAACTCCCGGGCCGACCGCTTCCAGGATTCCCGGAGAGATCGCAGCCCAAAATCAGGGGCAATGGCAACACAATGACACTGCTGCCTTCGCGAATGAGCGCGTCCCAAGGACCCACCCCGGCCGCCTTCACGTGCGCCAACAGTTGTCCTTTTGCGGGTTCCGGACGAGCCTCTCGGCGACACCCACCAGCTCGGGCGGGCCAGACCGCTTGATCGCTACAGCTTTCATCGAGGTCCACCTCCGAACACGGATTTATAAGTGCGAATTCGGTTCCATTTTTTCTGCCAAGAATTGGCTCGGATGGCCGCGCCCTTCCTGGGCGTGATATTCTCGGGCGAGAAGCGGGATGGGAATGTTGAAAGCAGTTTCGATCTTCGGCTGCGCTTTGATCCTAGTAGGAGTTCTCTACGCGCAGCGGCCCTTCCGGGAGTATCCCTCGGTTGAATATGGCTATATGCCCGTGCCCTCCGATGCCCAGCAGAAAGCGGAATGGACCTTTGCCCGCTTGATGTATCCACCCGGACCCAACGACGGCTATCGCGGGCGCTTCGACGGCGACTGGCGAGAAGGTCTCTCCTTGTGGACCCAGGATTACCCTCGAGCCGACCGTGCTTTTGCCGCGGCGCTCCGCCGGCTGACCCGCGTTCAAAGCCGGTCCGTGGAGGAATCTGTGAGTCTGGAAGACGGGGGCGAGGTTTACAACTGGCCATGGCTCTATGCCGTGCAGGTGGGCGAGTGGGGTCTCACCCCGGCCCAAGGGCAAGTGCTGCGGGATTATCTGCTGCACGGTGGATTCTTCATGGCCGACGATTTTCACGGCACCGAAGAGTGGGAAGTGTTCGTGCAGCGCATGAAATACGTTTTCCCGGATCGCCCGCTTGTCGATATTCCGGATACTGACCCGATCTTCCACACCGTCTTCGATCTCAGCGAACGTTACCGCATCACGGGCGCAGAGCACCTAGACGTTGGTTACAAGAACGACGGCAGGGTGGCCCGGTGGCTGGGCATCTACGACGACAAGGGCCGCGTGATGGTGGCTGCCTCGTTCAATTCCGACATCGGCGACTCGTGGGAGTGGTCCGACGAACCGCGCTATCCCGAAAAATTCTCCGACCTGGGCATCCGCGTGGGAGTGAACTATGTGATATACGCCATGACGCACTGAGATGCTCACCTGGCCTGCAGGCCGCCAAACCTTCGCGTTCCAACAAAAAGGCCGGCCCGTTTCCGGACCGGCCATGGCAATTGCGGGAAGCGAGTTTGCCGAGCTTCGATTATCCCTTCTTCTTGGGCACTCCCTTACCCTTTCCGGCTGCTTCAGGAATCACAGTGGGGTCGACCTTCACCTGATCCCAGCGCAACAGGAACGGCGAGGGGTCGAAGCTCACCAGCGTGCCGGAGAAGCGTATCCCATCATCTTTGGACAACCGCACCACATCAGGCTGCGGGGGAATCGGCGCCTGCGTTCCACCCGTCGCGGCAGGAGCGCTGCCCGACGGCTTCGGGCCCGTCCACACTTTCACGTCCATATTCGACATGGTAGCGGCTTGCATGTCCTCCGGCGTGGCACCTGTGTAAACCAGGAAGTCGACCGAAGCGTCGCTCTTCTGCTCGTCAACGATCTTGCCAACCACTTCGGGAAATTCGGCGCCGCAGATGGCAAGCCACGTCATCTTCGACTTCTCGCCGCCCCCCTGGAGGTCGCCGATAACGGTAATGATGTTGCTCGACTGGCGAATTTTGTTCAGGTCGTCGGCGCTCGGGATGGTGTAGCTCGACGGCCGATCCGGTGAATTGGCCGCAAGCTGCAGCAACTCATCCAATTGCGAATCGACCTGATTGTCGCAGCCAGGCTGCTCGTAGGCGAGAAGCTTCTGTTTCAGATAATCCTTCACCTTCTCGCTATCCTGCACTTTCAGATTGATCGCCCGCCCGAGGGCCCAGAAGCCATCGAGTGTCTGCGGGGGATTCATCGCAAGGTATGCCAGGCCCAGCTGGTAGGAGGAAACCGCATTACTCGGGTCATTCGCCAATGCCGCCCTGAACGCGTTCACCGCGCCGGAATAGTCCTTCAGCTGAAGCGCGGCAGTGCCCGCCGAGGAATCGAAAAACGCAATTCCCGGCTTCTTCTGCTTGGCGAAATCGTCATCAGACATCTTGGCAGTGGCAGGCTTGGGAAAAGCCTCCAGCAATTTCGCCCCCTGGAGAGCGGCATCGCGCTGCTTCGTGAGCTGATCGACGGCATCGGGCGCCGAGGGGTTCAATCGCATTGCGGAGAAGGCTTGCAGGCGAGCCTGCAAAGCGGCAAGCACTTGTCCCGGTTCGGCCTTGTCGCCCATTGCCGCCAGCTTGTCGGCGTATTCGATGGCCTTCGGATAGTTCTTCGTCTGCAAGTACGCGGTGTAATACATTTGATACACGTATTGCAGCAGAGTCGAGTTCGGAAACTTCGCGACGAAATCATCGAGCAGCTTGACCTTCGCCGCCGATTCCTTTTCTGCGTTGGCCGCCTGATACGCATTGTATTCCGGGATCGTGTACGACGACTTCTGATCCTGCGCCGCAGCCCGGACAGCGACCGGCCGGGTGAACAGCGGCACTAACACAAGAGCGGTCACAACTACCGCTGTCAGGTCGAGAATTCTTCTGTTCATAAACTTCCCTGCCTCCTGGGCCAGCTTCGGGTAAGCGGTCAAAATCGGGGCCATCCCCTTTGGATCAATAGGACAGATAAATCGACGGGATTATAGGGAAAAGCAACCCATGGGCGCAAGGTGAAAACAACAAAGGTTTTCTTCGATTTCTCTCAACTGCCGGGTCCGTCCGCCCAACGCCTATGGTGATACGATGATGCATCAGGCTAACGTGTCGCCTGATGAGAGTCAATCCCTGATGAGAGTCAATCAATGAATAATGAAGGAGCTCGAGCCATCGAGGGGAAAGTGACGCTTGTCACGGGAGCAAGCAGAGGCATCGGGCTAGCCGTCGCCAGAAGCCTGGCAAGAATGGGAGCACACCTTGCATTGTGCGCCCGCGATGAAAACAAGCTTGACGCCCTTGTGGTCGAATTGGCACGCGACGGGCACAAGGCGCTGGCGGTTCCCGCCGACCTGTCGCACGCCAGCGGCGTTGCCTCCGTGGTGCAGAAAACGGGGGAAGCGTTGGGCCCCGTCGAGATCCTCGTCAACAACGCCGGGATCGGGTACTTCGCGCCGGTTCAGGAAGCCTCCGAAGAGAACTGGGACGCGGTGATCGACACCAATCTGAAGGCCGTGTTTCTGCTAAGCAAAGCATTCGCGCCCGGGATGATTCGCCTTCACAACGGCCACATTATCAATATTGCGTCGCTGGCGGGCAAGAGCGCCTTTGCGGGCGGAAGTGTTTACTGCGCCTCAAAGTGGGGCTTATTGGGGCTGACGCAGTGCATGGCCGAGGATCTGCGGCCGTACGGGATTCGTGTGAGCGCGATTTGTCCCGGCAGCGTCCACACGGAGTTCTCGCCGCACGCGGGGAAAGACTCGTCGAAAATGCTCCAGCCGGAAGATGTGGCCCACGCCGTCGAAGCAATCGTGACCCAGAAACCGCAGAGCTTCATCAGCGAAATTCTGCTCCGTCCGACTCAGAAACCGTAACCCCAGAAAACCCTAGTTTGCTCGTACCGAATCGCTTTGGGTACCCATCGCATCCGATCGTTTAAGATTAAACTACTTTGGGGGGCGGCCGGTGCCGACACACTCTAAAGGAAGCCCAAGGGATATAAGGGCTTTCAACGCTTACATCAATTTGATGCGGGCCTCCGAGACAGTTTTCGCGCGATGCCGGACAGACCTGCAGGCCAAGGGACTTACGGGGGGGCAATTTGGCGTTCTAGAGGCGCTGCTCTACCGGGGCCCTATGTGCCAAAAGGAGCTCGGTGAGAAGTTGCTGCGGACCGGGGAACGTGACCTTCGTGATCGACAATCTCGAGCGGCGCGAGCGGGTGGAAAACGACGGCCGGAAATTCCTGATCCAGCTCACCAAGACCGGCCGGGAATTGATCGAGCGGGTGTTTCCGCAGCACCTCCAAGAAATCACGAGGGAATTCAGCCGGCTGGGACCGGCAGAGCGAGAGACACTGCGGCGGCTTTGCCGGAAACTGGGACGGGATTGCGAAAAATCCCGGCGCTCGAAAATCCGGTGCGCGGAAACCGAATGGGCCGCGAGGGAGTTTTAGAAATAGCAGAGGGGGAGAAAGAAAATGATACAAGTTCGTCCCCGCAACGAACGCGGGCGCAACAAACTGCCGTGGCTCGATACGCATTTCACATTTTCGTTCGATTCATACTACGATCCACAGCACGTGCAATTTCGTTCGCTGCGCGTGCTGAACGAGGACCTGGTTGCCCCCGGCGGGGGATTTCCGATGCATCCGCATCGCGACATGGAGATCCTGACCTGGATTCTCGACGGCACGCTGGAGCATCGCGACAACACGGGCGGCAGCGGTGTGATTCGCCCCGGCGAATTGCAGCACCTGTCGGCAGGCACCGGAGTGATGCACAGCGAGTTCAATCCCTCCCAGAAGCACCCGGTACACTTGCTGCAGATCTGGATTCTGCCCGAACGCAAGGGGCTCAAGCCGGAGTATGAGCAGCTTTCCTTTCCGGATGCAGAGTTGCGCAATACGTTCGCTCTTGTCGCGGGCCCCCAAGCGCCAGTAACCATCCATCAGGACGCCAATCTTTATATAGCGCGTCTCGATAATGGCGCGGAGGCCAAGCAGTCGCGGCAACCCGGACGGCACGCGTGGGTGCAAGTCGCGCGCGGAACGATCAACCTAAATGGGACAGAGCTGAAGGCCGGCGATGGCGCGGCGATTTCCGGGGAACGGGAAATCCGGGCGAAGGCCACGCAACCTGCCGAAGTGCTTCTGTTCGACTTGGAGTAATATCTCATGGACCGACGCACTCGACCGACTTGTTTGGAAAATGGCCGAGTGCGTCGGTTCACCCCTCCGGTGGCAACATCTTGCCCAGCGCCTTCCCTTTTTCCGGCGCAAACGTCTCCATCCGCAGCAGGAATCGTACGAATTCACGAATTGAATTGGATTCTTTACGGTCGGACGGCTAGATTGAGGAAATGCTTGAGAAGTTTGCACCGGACCTGGCGGGAATCTGAACCGGATGAAGCGGCGCGTCGAACTGGATGCCGCGCGCGGTGTGATGCTGGTCTGGATGACGCTGGTCCATCTTCCTACCATCCTGAGCACCTGGTTTAACCAGCCGATCGGCTACATCTCTGCGTCCGAGGGGTTTATTTTCCTGTCGGCACTGCTCACCGGCCGCATTTATTTCCGCATCTTGGAACGTGACGGGCGCGCGGCTATGCATCGCAAACTGTTCCTCCGCGCACTGCGTCTGTATGGCTGCCACGTGCTTTTGCTGCTTTTCGCGTTTGCGGCCGCCCGCCGATTTGCCTTTCGCGGACACCCGGCCCTGCACAACATGCTCGATTTCTTCTTCGCCGCGGGCACCCTGCGCGCGGTCCGCGACGGGCTGCTGCTGCTCTACCGACCTCCGCTCCTTGACATCATTCCTCTCTATATTGTCTTCTGCCTGTTGTCCCCCCTGGTAATCCTGCTGGGGGCTCGCTTCTCATGGAGACTCGTTCTGGGCGGCAGCGCTGTGCTCTGGCTGGCCGCGCAATTCGGATTGCGCGCCGCGGTCTACCGCTGGACGGTGGCCTTGAGTCCGCTCCGCGTGCCTCTGAGCGAGATGGGCGCATTCGATCCGTGGGCTTGGCAGCTTCTTTGGGTCTGGGGCATCTACTTCGGGGTGCGCTGGGCGAAAAACGAATTGCCCGCGGCCAGATGGGCGCAGAGCTGGTGGATTCCGGCTGCGTGCGCGGCCGTGGCCTTGTGTTCGTTGCGGTATGCGGACGTGTCAGGGTTGAACCTGGGACATTACTCCGTGTTTTTTGATAAGTGGCACCTGGCCGGCTTCCGGCTCATCGATTTCGCAGCGATCGTCGCGCTGGCGCTGCGGTTTGGCCCCGTCTTGAAGAGCGTGGGGATCCAGCCACTGGTGCGTCCGTTCGCGCAGTCTCTGGCCACGCTTGGCCAATCCTCGCTGCACGTATTTTGCGCACACTTCATTTTCTGTTTTATTGCGCTGGGACTTACGGGCGACCGCACAAGCCTGGCGGGCTGGCCGCAGTTCGCCGTTGCAGCGACGTCCATCGTCGCGCTCCTGCTGCTTGCGAAAATGTCCCACAAGTGGCGAGATTTCTCTCTCCCCCCGCCATGTGGCCCTGACACCGCTGGCGGCCCAAGGGGCTCTGCCCGGGGTGCGCCGGGCCATCCCGGTCCGGTGAGGTCAGCAGGGGCGGGAGCGCGCATGGATTCGCCGTGCGCGGATGGCTTTTAGAAACCAAGCATAGTCGCGCTCGGTTTGGTCCGCATAGCCGACGGCGAACCTCGCGATCGCTTCATCGAATGCGCCGGACTTCCCCAGGTAGCCGGCGATCTGCGCTGGATCGCCGGTGCGGGCATGCGCGCGGGCCAGAACCCACCCGCAGAGTTCCACGTACTCGAACCAGTCCTGCTTGGACATTTCCTCGATGTCGATTTTCATGCGCATGTCGCGGAGCTGGCGAAAATAGAAATCGTGGCCCTGGCCGTCGCTCGTCCAGCCCAGAAATATGTCGCTGGCGGACTGCAGCAGCCGCTGCCCGGTAACGACGCGCTCGCCTTGATTCGTGTACCGGCTCTTACCCGCATAGGGCGCCAGCACCGAAGCGTGAGCCTCCTTGAATTGCAGTACGAGGGGATCGCGCGGACCCGCCACCAGCAACGCAACCGCGCAGCGCGTGCCCACGCTGCCCACGCCCACGACCTTGCGGGCGACGTCAACTAATTCGTAACGATCGAGAACGACGCGGCGTTCTTCAGGCAAGGTGTCACGATAGCGGTGAAACATGCGCCGCAACCGTTTCCCGGCCGACATGTCGCCGGGGTGATAAATAAGAGGCGGCCGATCGATGATGCGAGGGCGCCCGTGGCGCATCGCCGTGATTCGCGGGAATTCGCGTTCGGATGTATCGCGCATGGCCTCGGCTTCAAGCTTGCGCCATCGCTTTTTGGCCTCGGCAGTTTTGGCACGCTGAATGAACAGTGCCGCATTCAAATGCGAGTACCACACGTCGAGCGCCGCCATCTCTTGGTATTCGCGCATATGTTGCCGGTAGGATTGAGCGGCAGTCAACGCCGCGCAGGAGCAATATCGCTCGCCAAAACCCGCTTGGCGCATGGCAAGCACAACGCTCGCCGCCAAGCGCTTGACATCCCACTCCCAGGGAGCAGGAAGGGTCTCGTCGAAATCGTTGATATCGAACACCAGTTGCCGCTCGGGCGTTCCGAAACCGCCAAAATTGGCTACATGGCAATCACCGCAGGCCTGCACGCGGATTCCCGTCGCAGGTGTGGAAGCCAGATCGGCGGCCATCAAAACAGCAGCGCCTCGGAAAAAGGCGAAGGGGGATTCGCGCATCCGGGCGTAACGGATGGGCAAAAGGATGGGCAACCTTCCGCGGTCTGATTCCTTCAGCAAATCAATGGGATCGGCACGATTTCTTGGGGCCGTCCATCGGGAGTGCGAAGATCGCGGCACCTTCTCGCGAAGCTTCTTGCCTGCGGCGAAACCGTCGCCGGCGGCGGGACGCCGCCTATCCGACCCTTCGTGCGTCGTTCTGGGCATGACTCTTGCTCAAGGCAGCGTGTGCGGAGATCGGGAGCGATTGTGCCAAAAATAATTCCGGTGCGAGTTCACCGATCGCGGAAACTCCGGGTGCCGACCGCCCATTGGGATCTCGGTTGCGCATCCCCTCAAAAAACCAGGGCCGCGTGAACGCGGCCCTCTGTGGTCTTTTGCTGAAAAGCCCTCGCTTAGAAAACGTACTTCAGAGCAAACTGAATCAACCGCGGGTTTACCGAGGTGCTGGTAATCTGTCCGAAGGTGGACTTGGAGACATCGACCACCGCGGGGTTGCTGAACTGGGGGTGGTTGAACGCATTGAAAAACTCCGTGCGGAACACCAGGGTGGCATCCTCGTGAATCCCTCCCACCTTGGTGGTCTTCTGAATCGTCGCATCGAAGTTGAACTGGCCGGGTCCGAGGATAATGCCGTATCCGGCGTTTCCGTAGCCGAGCCCGTTGCCAATGGTCGGCGTGACACCAAACGCGGCTTTGCTGAAATAGCCCGGTCCACCGAGGACCGTACCTCCCAGACGCTGTTGAACGCTCCCCGGCGATGGGACGTTGGCATTCCCCATGCCCGAGGCGAATTCAGCAGTCGAGGTGACCGAGGCTCCGGCCCCGAATCCATAGATGCTGCCGCCACGTGTGTCGGTGACGGTGAGGGCCGTGCCGTCCTGCGCCACCGTCACGCCCGACAGATTCCAGCCGTTGGCAAGCCGTCCGACCAAGCCGTCGTGCTTGCCAAAAGGCAGGTCGTAACTGTAGTTGACGGCCAATCTCTGGTCGTGATCGAAGGGGGTCAGCCCGTATTGCAAGGGCAGATCGGGGTTGTTAAAGGTGATGTAGCTGGTGGTCGTAACCCCGCGGCTGTAGGAATAGGCCGCTTGCAATGTGAGCCCATGGGAGAACTGCTTGCGCACCGTCGCCTGCAAGCTGTTGTACTTGCTGTCTGAAATATCCTGGTCATCACCCAAGCCGCCCGGCGCAAAGCCCAGATAAGGCACGCGCAGGATGGCGTTCGCCGTGGTGTTGGCAATTAGGCCGTTGATCGGAGCCGCCGGGCTTGCCAACTGGGCCTCGTTGATTTCGTGCTCGAGGACGGCGTTGACGGTGCCATCCGGGGCTTGGTGAATGCTGCGGGTCCCGACATAACCCAGTTCGAGGACCCAGGTGGGCCGGAATTCATACTGAACGTTCAGATTCCATTCATACGTCAGTGGAGTCAGATAATTCGGACTGGTGAGAATGTCGTTCAGGTTGGAGGTTGTCGTGGTCGCAAGGTTGGCCCAGCGCGGTGTCCATCCCAGCGCGGCCGCGGCATAGGGCTGGGAAAAACTTGAGAAATAGTTTGACGCGCCCGACTGCTGGTACGGAACAGCGTAGGGGATGCTCGTTTGCGTGCTTTTGTTGTAGGTGGTGACGCCTACGCGGTCATAGAAATACCCGGCCCCGCCACGCACCACAAACCGGTCGCTCGCAAGGGGCTTCCAGGCAAAGCCCACGCGCGGCGCATAATTCTTGATGGACGGGCTGTTCTGAGTGGCAATGTTCTGATTGTTCTGGAAAAGGCCGCCCACCGGAGGCGTCGGGAAAGCCCCAAAGTTGAAGTTGGAGGGTACCACGAAGCCGGCAAGCGACCCCGTGGCGGCCGATGTCCCGAGCGTGCCGCCCAAAGTTACAGGGACATTGGCGGTGTTGATCAGACTGGGCCAGATGTTCGTGAGCAAACCACGATTGTCAGAAACCAGCCCATCGTACTCCCAGCGCAACCCGAGGTTCAGCGTCAAATTGCGGCGCACCTTGAAGTCATCCTGCACAAAGGCCGATGTCGCCGTGATGCGGTAGCCGTGATCGACGCCGCCCGGAGGAGTGGCCGAAACGATAGAACCTGAGCTGGAAATATTGCTGGTAGAACTGCCGTTGGTTGTTCCGGCAGCAGCGCTCGCCGCGCAAGCAGCCGCGGAGAGACTGGGAGCGCATCCGGGAAGGCCGATGAGGAAGTCCTGGAAGGTTTGAAACGTCAAGGCTCCAATCGCTACACCGGCGTATTGCCAGTTCTCCCGGTCGCGCTCGAATTCAAATCCCGCGCGAACGGTGTGCTTTCCATGGGACCAGGAGATCTGGTCGGCCCCTTCTATAGAGGTGTCCTCCATGAGAGTGCCCAGATTGCCCTTGCCGCCAAACGCCATGAGTCCGCTAATGGTGATGCCATCCAGGGTGTTGATGGAAGGAACCAAGGGCGTGATTCCCACCTGCGTATCGGTGACCGGCACTTCGTTCTGCGGACCGACGATGTTGCGCTGCATGGAAACTCGCACTTCGTTCACGAGATTCGGGGAAAGTGTCGAGGTGAGCTTTAAAACCGCATATTGGGTCATGAACCACACTTCCGCCGGATTCCCGGGGAGGCACTGGCTAATTGTCGTCCCTGTCGCGGAACAATCCATCGTTGCGTTCGTCTGATCTCCGCTGTAGGCCCATCGCCCCGACAAGGTGTTTTTGTCGTTCAGCACATAGTCGAAGTTACCGATGGCTTGATGTTCCGCATAGGTCGCGGGAAGGCTGAAGGTGACGTTCTGATTGGCTCCCGTGGATGAGCCGGGTATAAAGTAAGTGCCATCGGGGTTCTTTAGTTCCAGAAGGTTGAGGGCCACCGGATTGATGTTGGAGCCGTTGCAGGCAACCTGGGTCACGCTGGTGGCCTTCGTTCCACCAGTGGCGCCACCGCCGGGACAAAATGCTGCGCCTAGCGCGGCCTGGAACGCTGGAGTGTTGCGGGCACCTGACGGAATCCCAACCAAAGTGGGGGTGGAATAGCCTGCAGGAGAAATCCCATTCTTCTGCTGGGTTTCCTGATAGGAGACAAAGAAGAACAGCTTGTCTTTCTTCACCGGGCCGCCGAACACCCCGCCAAACTGGTTCTGATTCAACGCCTGGCGTCCGTCTTCGGGAACGCCCCCGACGGCGGGACTGATCTTGCGGAAGAAGTCGTTGGCGTTCAGTACGGTGTTGCGGAAGAACTCAAAAGCGCTGCCGTGGAACGCATTGGTTCCAGATTTGGTCACCACGTTCACGTTGGCTCCGGGTTTGCGCCCGTAGCCGGCATCGAACATCGAGGTCTGTATCTTAAACTCCTCGATGGCGTCCGGATTCACAATTCCGATTCCAGGATTGGACCCTCCGTCGGCGGTATTTCCATTGGTCGTAAAATTCACAATGGAGGCGCCGTCCATCGAGTAGTTATTCTGGGCAATCGTCGAGCCATTGACCGCAATGTCCTCCGACCCTCTGCCCAGGTTAGCGGCGTCGAACACGGACGCATTGGCCCCGGCCGCAAGACCCAGCAGGTTGGTATAGTTGCGGGAGGTCAAGGGCATAGCGGTCATGGTTTGAGAGCTCACGACGTTGCCCACGGTGGAACTGGCCGTCTGCACGGCTTCGGCCTGGGCGCGCACCTCGACTTGCTGGGTCTGCGCACCCACTTGCAGGACGCGGTCGAAAACAGCGGTCTCGGTCACGACCACAGTAATCGAGGGCACCTGCTCGGTATTGAACCCCGAGGCTTCGAACTTCAGGCTGTAATCGCCCGGCGGCAGCAGTCCAAACTTGTAAGTGCCGTCAGCGCTGGTAGCTGTCGTGCGCACCTGCGCTGTACCGACACTGGTCGCGGTTACCGTGGCGTTTGGAACCACGGCGCCAGAAGAGTCTCTGAGAGTTCCCGTCAGCGCACCGGTTGCAGCCGTTTGGCCGAAAAGGGATGGCGCCCACGTCATCGAGCAAGAAAGCAGTGCCGCGAAGCCGACAAACAACAACCGACCGAGCCGCTTTGAAATGTGTTGCGACATACAAATCCCCCAATATGTGCGAATTTTTGGGAACAGGGCCTAATTACATACCACGAGACCAAGCGTCCCTCGGATGCGCTGGAAAAGCCCCCATCCACACCACCCTATAGTCCCAGATATATAATCCAGTTTCCGGAAACAAGCAATGCTTTTTTCTGCCGGCGCCCTTGTTGGGCGCCAGGGGCGCGCGGTGGCGCAAAGACCCAGCCCGCAAGAATACGCGACTTCCAGTTGACACGATTCGCAAGGAAAGATAGGCTTTCGAGCGAATGGGACGCTTCAAACGGAAACTTCCGGCTCCAGTTTTGCTGCTCACTTCAGATCGGCCTGATCCGCTTGCCAAGTAAGCCATCCGCGAGGAAATGAACATGTTTCGCACCGGCCGAGTCAAGCTTGTTGCGTCGTCGCTGTTTCTCTTTCTGGGACTGGTGGGCCGCCCCGCATTCGCTCAGGTCGATTTGGCCGGTCAATGGGGCGAGAAGATGCACGAGGACTTTCCCGAGCGATTGGGCGGCCCGGAGATTGGGGATTACACCGGCATTCCCGTCAACGATGCGGCGCGCATGAGGGCAGACGCCTGGGACGCGCAGAAGTGGGAGATGGTTGAACATGAGTGCCAGCCGCATCCGGCCGATTACGCGCCGCGCGGCCCCTCGGACATGCGCATCCGGTCAGAAATCGACCCGTTTACGCAGGCAATCGTCGATTGGCACGCGACGCTGCGATTTATGCTTACCGAGCGAATTATCTACATGGATGGGCGGCCGCACCCGCCTGAGAGCGCGCCCCATACGTGGCAGGGATTCTCCACAGGTGAGTGGGAAGGCGACATGCTGAGGGTGACGACCGACCATCTGAAAGAAGGGTGGCTGCGGCGCAACGGCCTCCCGCGCAGCGAACGAGCTACACTGATCGAATATTTTATTCGGCACGACAACTATTTCACCCTCGTCACCGATGTGGAGGACCCCATCTATACGACCGAGCCGTTCATTCGAACCTCCAACTGGGTGCTCGATATGATCGACCGGCTCGTACCCTACTACTGCGTACCCGATGTCGAGGTGCCTCATCCGAAAGGCTATGTGGCGCACCATTTGCCGGGAACCAACCGCTTTCTCACCGAATTTGCGTCCCGGTGGGGGATCCCCTTGGAGGCATCCCGCGGAGGGGCGCAAACCATGTATCCCGAATATCAGCAAAAGCTCGCGGAAATGCCCGCGCCGCCCAAGCTTTCGGTAAAGGATGAGATGAAGCAATGAATGGGAATGCGCGAGGTTTCGCGAACGTTCTGCGGCCGGCGCTTGCGTTCATGGGGGTGTTTGTTTTGGGAACGGCGCCCCATGTTTCCGCGCAAGAGAGCAGCCGGGGCGCCCCAGGCAAGGTCGCCATTGAGCACGTGCAGGGCAACGTATATATGATCTCGGGCGCGGGCGCCAACATCACCGTCCAGGTGGGAAAGCGGGTTGTTTTCCTGGTGGACTCCGGCGTGGCGCAGATGAGCGATCAAGTGCTCGCGGCGATCCGGACTGTGACCGACAAGCGCGTCATGTTCATCATCGATACCAGCGCCGACGCGGATCACATTGGCGGCAATGAGAACCTGGCCAAAGCGGGCGTGGCCGTGCCGAACATCGGTTCTACGTTGATTGCACCGGGTGGAGCATCGGTCGTCGCGCACTATAACGTGCTTACGCGGATCAGCGCGCCGAGCGGGAAAGAACCGCTGTTCCCGCCGGCCTTTTGGCCCACCGACACCTACGAGACCGACGACTGGAAGTTTTACAACGGCGAGGGAGTGTTCATCTATCACCCGGCTCACGCTCACACCGATGGTGACAGCTATGTTCTCTTCCGTAGTTCGGATGTGATCAGCACGGGCGATATCTTTACTTTGGCGAGCTACCCGGTAATCAAAGCGGAGGTGGGCGGCAGCATCAACGGCCTTATCCAGACGCTCAACCAGATCATCGACATGCTGGAACCGGAAGAGAACGAAGAAGGCGGCACCTATGTGATCCCGGGGCACGGACACGTCTGCGACAGAAACGACGTCGTGGACTACCGGGACATGGTGACGATCATCCGTGATCGAGTTCAGAACATGGTGAACAAAGGCATGACGCTCGATCAAGTGAAGGCTGCCGGGCTGACGCTCGACTACGACGGACTCTATGGCGCGGCGACGGGGCCTTGGACAACCGACATGTTCGTTGAGGCCATCTACCGCGAACTCAGCTACAACAAGAACCAGCAACAGAAGACCGGAGGTAGCTAGAAGGAGCGGCCGGTTTCTCCGAACCTGCCCGGGCCTGTTGGGTTGCCCATTGCTCTCAGCAAGAGCCCCACCGATCCGGGCCAACCTCACCAAGCCTGGGCTGAAAAATTACTTCGCGAGCGGGTTAGGCCTCAGCTGAAAGTGCACGGCCTCGGGCCTCGTGCCCTTCCCTCCTTCGATATGCCAAGGGTTTCTGACCTCGTTGCCTGCCCACAATCCGCGGCCTTTCCAGCCGGCGTTCGCGTCGTCGATGCGGCCGGTCAAATTCCGCGAATAGAATCCCAGCGGATACGGAACGCGCAGAACCACCCACTTGTGAGTGTCCGGCATGAGCGCCAGTAGCGAATCCGAACTGGTACCGTTGGCAATGGGAACGTCGGCACCCAACCCGAGGGTGTTGAATCGATCGACCCAGTCGCCGTAGAGGAAGTCCGCGCTGCCCGGATCGCTGACGTTCTGTAGCTGAGGCCCTGGGGTATCGTAGATCGTCCAGCCTTCCACGCAATGCTGTCCATCGAAAGACTCCGGGCCGGTGAGCACCTTGCACTTGCTGCGGTCGAAGCTTGCCAACTGGCCGCTTCCCGCAAAACCCACCCAAACCAATCCTTTGCTATCGACATCAATGCCGCGGGGCAGGTAGCCGACTTCTGCGCCAGCCTTCGGATTGTAGTAGGGCGGCTCATACGCTTCGGCGTGACAAGTTTCCGGAGGGTTGGAGCCTATGTCCATCCGAATGATCCGACCCGGCGTTTTGGGCACGCTGTACCAGATACTCTTGTCGACGGGATTGTAGGCCACGTAGTAGCCGCTATCGGGCATCAGCTTATCGATATCCTTTTCATACTTCCCGTCGCCGTTGATGTCGTAATACGCCGGGCACCACCCCTGCGCGGCTTCGACATCGCCGCCATTGTCGAGGACTCCCGGTTTTACCCATGCGACCACCGTGCCGTTGCCAACCAGATAAATGGTTTGGTCCTGATCATCCGCAAAGGCCGCGTGGTGATTGCCAAAACAGGTGTCTACCCAAGTTTCTTTCTTCGTTTTCCCATCGTAATACGCAAGCTGGCGATAGCTTTTGGGGATCGGGAAATACCGCGCAAACTTGTTGCTCGAGCCTTCCTTGCACCATGCCGGATTATCGGGCGGACGGAAGGTGGTGGCCATCCACAAACGGCCCTTGGTATCCACATTCTTGACTTCGGTTTGCAAGCGCTCCTCATAAATCAGCTCGTCGCCCCAATAGAGGGAGGGAATTTCCATTGTTGTCGGAGCGTGGCCCCCACGGATCAGCGCATTGCGGTCTCCGCGAACCTCCAAATGCACCGTGTGGTCCGCATTTTTCACCGGATCAAGGACGTGCAGATCGCCCGTATTGAAGTCGCCGAGATATACCGGACCATACGCGTTGGATTCCGGGTGCCTCTTGTCGGTGACGTAGAGATCGTGAGCGAAGGTGGTGGGCGTTCCCACGTCCCACATGGTAATCACCAGATTCCGCTCGACGCCCGCTGGCCGCGGGGGCGCAGGGGGAATTTCTCCCTTGGCGATACGATCGGTCCAGTCGGCCAACACTTTTTCGGCCTGCGCCGGTCCAAGGGGATTCACCATGCCGACCATGCTGCTGCCGACTTGTCCCATACGGATTCGCTGGTCCCAGGCCTCGGTGCTCGAGCCAAAGGCGCCCAGTTCAGGCGAAATCTCGCGCGTGATCCGGGTTCCCATCTGATGGCAGGAGGTGCAGTTCTTGATCGTGGCGATCCAATTCGCCTGTGTCTCAACTACACCCGTTTGCAGGGGACCGTCTCCCACAGGGTCATGCGCTTGCATGCTTCCGACGCCACGCGAATAGGGAAGTCTGTCAGAGGGAACCGAAACAGTCATGGGAAAGGCGCTCTTGGGAGGCACGTGGAGCAGCGAAAGCCAGTAGCTGGCGGGATAATACTGCGCCGCCGCCTTCGCATCGGGCGCAAGCACTGCGGTCAGCGCCAAATGCTCTCCCGGAACAGCGCTCACGGCCCCTGAATCAATCAGGCCGTATCCGCGCACCCACACCTTGTAAGTCGCTTTCGGAAGTTGGGGCAAAAGATAACGGCCGTGCTCGTCGGTGACCACGATCTTGCGAAACTTGGTCGGCAACTCGGTGGTTTCCGCAACCACCCAGACACCCGCTTCGGGCCCCTTGGAGCTGGTCACGACGCCACCGATGTCGTCGGGGTCGATGGAAACCCCTTGCGCAACTTGACGGGCCGCCGGGCCCGCTTGCTGCCGAGCTTCTGTCCGGCGAATCGCGGCGGGAACGACAACGCCAAGCGCCAGCAGCGCGAGAATTGCGATTCGCTTCATCCAAATCCTTCGCATCGGGTTTCTCCCTCTCTAGTGCTACATGATGAGCGATCGCCGGGCGAATCTCTGGCGATCCGCTGCACAATAAGTGCGCCCGCATATTATTACAAAGTTCCCCGTTTTGATTCGTGTTTCCGATTGAAGGATTGGAGGCCAGACGTTCCCGCCCCGCGGGGGTCGCAGCTACTTCGAATCGTGTTGGAAATCTGCTTGGGTGCTGAGGATTTAAGAACCGCACGCGAAGAGGCACTGACGGCTGCGAGTCGTCGCTAAAGCGGGGCTGCCCGAGGCTTGCTCGTAAACATTACAGGGCACGCACGATGCGGTAACGGCTGTTCGCCGACGCAGTCGGGCGATCCTTGGCGCTCGGTTTGCGAGTGGCTTTCTTAGTAACTACATGTGCGCCTTCTGTCAGGTCGGCAAGCTTGACCCATATTTCATCGCCTTGTTCTAGAACCAGGACCTTAGCCAATTGGGCGGTGGATTCCAGCAATACGACGGGACCATGCGTTTTATGCCGGTGCGTTGCGTTGCGGTTCTCTGCCATAAATTTTCCTGTCCAATTCGTGGCTTCTCTGTCAGCTTCTATTATGAAGAGTTGGCCGGCTGTCTGGGAAATTATCTGCGAAAAGATTCCGAGATGGAATACGGGCCGATCAGCCCGCCCACCCACGGGGCAGGCCCCTACGTACCGGGGGGGGGGTGTTTCCACGGCCCGGCAGTCTAGAATTCATTCCTGTATTAGACTGGGCAGGTCATGGCGAAACCAATTCTGTTAAGTGTGGATGACGATTCCGATGTGCTGCGGGCCATCGAGCGCGACCTGCGGTCAAAATACGGCGCTCAATACCGCGTGATAGGAAGCGACTCCCCCAAGGGGGCGCTCACTCTGTTGAAGCAGCTCAAAGTGCGCAATGACAGCGTGGCCCTGCTTCTGGCCGACCAGCGCATGCCTCACATGGACGGTGTCGCATTCCTTCAGGAAGGAATGCGGATCTTCCCCGACGCCAAGCGCGCGCTCCTGACAGCTTACGCCGACACAAACGCTGCCATCAGCGCCATCAACCAAGCCAACATCAACTACTTTTTCATGAAACCCTGGGATCCGCCGGCCGAGCACCTCTACCCGCAACTCGACGATTTGTTGGATGACTGGCGAGCTTCCTACCGGCCGAGTTTCGAGGGAATCCGCGTGCTGGGGACGCGCTGGTCACCACGGTCCTACGAACTGCGGGACTTTTTGGCGCGCAACCGCGTTCCCTATCAGTGGATTGACGTGGAAGCTTCCGCCAATGACCCGGAAACGAAGCATCTTCTGGAAGCGCTGGGGCCGGAAGCCTCAAGCCTTCCGGTAGTGCTGTTCCCGGACGGGACAAAGCTTCTCGACAGCGTTCCCGCCGACGTGGCACAAAGGGTCGGATTGCGCACTCGTGCGCAAACCAGTTTCTATGACCTGGCGATCGTGGGCGGAGGCCCGGCCGGCCTGGCTGCGGCTGTCTATGGGGCATCGGAGGGGCTGCACACGGTGATGATCGAGCGGGAAGCGCCGGGCGGGCAGGCGGGAATGAGTTCGCGCATTGAGAATTATCTCGGGTTTCCGATGGGACTCAGTGGTGGCGATCTGGCCCGGCGCGCGGTGGTGCAGGCGCAGCGCTTTGGCGTGGAAATCCTGGCGCCCCAAGAAGCGCTGAGTGCCCGAAGCGAAGGCCCTTACCGGATCCTTAAGCTGGCCGATGGCAACGAAATTTCCTGCCATGCGTTGATGATCGCAACCGGAGTGCAGTGGCGGCGGCTCGAAGCACCGGGAATCGATCGACTGCAGGGCGCAGGCGTCTACTACGGCGGCGGCTCGACCGAAGCGTTGTCTTGCAAGGGCGAAATTATCTACGTCATTGGGGGTGCAAATTCGGCCGGCCAGGCGGCGATGAACTTCGCCAAGTATGCAGACCGCGTCGTCATCGTAGTGCGAGGCGCATCCTTATCGAGCACGATGTCGCAATATCTGATCGACCAGATCAAGGAGACTCCGAACATTCAAATTTGGCCGAACGCCAGCGTCTCCGAGGCGCACGGCGAAACGCATCTGGAAGAGATTTCCTTCCTTTGTTCGGATACCAGCAAACTCGAACGCGTGCCGGCGACTGCGATGTTCATTTTTATTGGGGCGCTGCCGCGAACCGACTGGTTGACGGGCGTCGTTGAGCGCGACGAACGCGGGTTCATTCTGACTGGTCCGGACCTTATCCGAGAGGGGCAGCGCCCCAAGGGATGGGTTCTCGACAGGGACCCCTTCCTGCTTGAAACAAATGTTCCGGGCATTTTCGCGGTGGGCGATGTGCGGCATGGTTCAGTGAAGCGCGTGGCTTCCGGAGTCGGTGAAGGCTCGGTGGCCGTGCAGTTCATCCATCAATATTTGAGCAAGGTATAAATGGCCGAAAATTCCGAACTGCTTCGCGTCCCGGTATTCGCCGATCTGCCAGGCGATCAGATTTCCTGGTTTATCGCCCACTCCGAACAACTGTGTCTCAGGGCCGGCGAGACATACTTTCGCCAGGGCGAGCCCGCGGACGCCATGTTTGTGATTCTTGAAGGTCAACTGCAGGCGCGTGGCGAACTGGGCGGCGAGACAGTCGCGATTCCCCTAAAGCCGGGCGACGTGACCGGAGTGTTGCCCTTTTCGAGAATGAAGCAGTTTACCGTGGGTGCACGGGCCGTCACGGATGCCCGCGTGATGCGCTTTCCCTCTTCGCTGTTTCCTGAACTCGTACAGAAAATGCCGGAACTGGCCCAACGTCTGGTAGGGCTGATGTCTGACAGGATTCGCGAAACCACCCGCCGGGAACAACAACGCGATCGACTCGCTTCGTTGGGAAAACTTTCGGCAGGACTCGCGCACGAGCTCAATAACCCCGCTTCGGCCGCCAAGCGCGCTACAAGCCAGCTGCGGGATGTTCTGAAGAAAATTCGCAACGCAAGCCACGAATTGGGCCGGCGAGACCTTACCCCCGCCCAGAGATCAGAGATCGAGAAGATGGAGGCTTCCTTTATCCAAAGCAACGACGTTCCGCCCGATCCGCTGGCCATAAGCGACTTGGAAGATCAAATCGACTCCTTGTTGCGCAGCCACGGGCAGAACGATTTGTGGCAGATGGCGGCGGACCTGGCAAGGAAGAATGTTAAGCCGGAAGCGCTGGAATCGCTGTTCGCCATCCTTGATGCCGACACCGCTCGAGCCGCTTTGGTTCGGATCGCTGCTTCGGTGGAGGTCGCCGCGCTGCTCAATGAAATCGAGAGCAGCACGGCGCGGATTTCAGACCTTGTCGGGGCCATCAAGGAGTACACCTACATGGACCAGACCCCGGTGCAAAACGTCGACATCGTGAAAAGCTTGGAAACCACCCTTACCATCCTGAACCACAAGCTCAAGCGCGGAATCACGGTGCAGCGCGACTACCAGCGCATTCCTCTGCTCGTCAACTCTTTCGGGAGCGAGCTCAATCAGGTGTGGACCAACATCATCGACAATGCGATTGCCGCGATGGGAGGAACCGGCGAGCTCCGGGTGCGCACCTGTCGCGACGACAACTGCGTGGTGGTCGAGATTGCCGACAACGGTCCCGGGATTCCAGCCGACGTGCAGCCGCACATCTTCGAACCTTTCTTCACTACCAAGGGGGTCGGAGAGGGCACCGGGCTCGGACTCGACACCGTTCAGCGGATCGTGAAAAAGCACCGGGGCACCATTCAAGTCAGTTCCACCCCCGGGGACACCCGCTTTCAAGTATGGCTGCCGTTGGCAGAGGATCCCTCGGAGCCACACGCGCAGACCGGCAAGGCTTCCTAGCCCGGGAAGGTTAATTTTAGGGCAGCGATTTGCCGGTGGTTTCAGGAACGTTCTTCTTTAGGAAGCGCTGCTGGTCTTCCGGGATACAGAATGCTTCGCCGATCTCCCAGTTCGGCTTCAAATCATAGTGGTACCGGATCGTCCAAGGCGCCGTGTACGAATTCGGATCGTCGATGACAAACTCAATCTGTAGGTGCTCGTGGTCCGGGCGATGGAAACGCTCGGTCAGTCTCATGGCATCGCTGTGCGGATGGCCGAGATTATCGATCCACGTTTTGTCGTTGAAATTGGCGGTATCAACCAGCAGATCGTCCCCATCCCAATGTCCGACTGAATAGCCCATCCATAGCGGGTCGGAATCCTTGGGCATCTCCCGGCCATCCATCCAGATCTCGCGCCACAGGTGGGTGGATTCGTAGAAGATAAAAATCCGCTGAGGAGTCTGGACGATCTCAAACGGATAGCCGCCGTTGGTGTAGGCGTTCGGCAAACCCGGCGGGTGACACTGATAAACGGGGTTGACGGTGATGGGATGATCACTCTTAAGGTCACGCGTATTGGAATCAAATTGCGCCTGTCCCGCTGGCGTCAGCGGAGGGGGCGGGTTGTGGGGCGGTTGGCCAGGGACTTGAGCGCGCTGGCCTATGGGCGCGTTCCATATTCCCGAAAGGTCATGCGCCATTCCCGCCCCTGCTTTTTCTTGTGCTGCGGACCGAGCCAGCAGCCGTGACGAGAGGATCATGACAAGCCCGAGCGCGAGGAGCACAAACATCCACCGACGGCGCTCGCAATGCACGGCGTTTTGCTTCACTGCTTGGTCACTTTGTGGTCTGGAAGTCTGGGCGGAGCCGGCATTTTAGCCAACTTCTCCTGGTACTCGGGATACATGGTCTCCGCACCGCCGCGAGCCGCCTCTGCTGGCACCCCCCACCGGGACGGAAATTCGCCTAAAAAGTGGTTTTCGCCCAAGGTGTGGTAGGCGACGTAACCTTCCGGATGCTCGACTTCCACACTGGGGATGCAACCAACCAGCCTTGGGGGGAACTGACGCCCGAGATCGAGAATCCAGTTCGAAGTTCGAATGAACGGCTCTGTTGCATAGATCGGGTCTTCGACATCCGTGACCAGCGTGAAGTAGTCTCCGTGCCGGATAAAATACTCGATCAATGTGGCCCGATCGCTGCGCGCGAGTCCGTTGCGCCGAAACCAGCCTTCTTTCAGGTGGGTGGTCGTCACCTTCAGCATGTCCCCTTCCCATTCGCCGGTTGAGAATCCTTGCCAGGTGTGCGGCGCATTCTGAGAGGGATGTGGACGCCCGTCCATATAAATGATGCGCTGAGTGATCATGAATCTCAGCGTCGCGTGCCACGCAACGACTCCCTGCGTGAAGGGGTCACTCTCCGACCAGACTCGCATGTGCGCAGGGCCCCGCGGCCCGTAATCTGCTGGATGCGGATCGCACATATGCTCCACCGCTTCCCACTTTTGCGCATCCCAGGTGTCCGCACGCATGCGCGCCGCGTCGTTCACGGGGATGCCAGTGTAGTCTCCGATCTCGGGTCCGCCATCCCGCTCGGGAGCATCCTCGTGCCACCTGTCTGCCCAGGAGCCGGACAAATCAACCTGGCCAAAAGCAGGGCGGCTCATCAGCGCCAGAAAAGGGAATAGCACAAACACCAATAACCTGCGGCGGCGGGCACCAAGCTTGGTTGGGTTCACGTATGTCCTCTTTGGACAAGCGGGTTTCTGCGGCTCGTTACTTAGCAAGCGGGTCCGGGCGCAATTGGAAGTGGACAGTTTCGCTCGGAGTGCCCTTTCCTCCCTCCACATGCCAGGTTGTGCGGGTATCGTTGTCCGCCCAGATTCCCCGGCCTTTCCATCCCGCATTCGCATCGTCGATGCGGCCATCCACACCGCGCGAATAAAAGCCCAGTGGGTAGGGCACGCGCATCACCGTCCAGGTCTTTGTCGCGGGCTGAAACACGAGCAGGGAATCTGATCCTGATCCGGTGACAACCACGGCATCCTTGCCGAGACCAAGCGTGTTGAACCGGTCGACCCAATCGAAATAGAGCCAGTCCGCCTTTGCCTCGCTCTCGCCCTTAAAGGTGGGACCTGGCGCCGGGTAAAGCGTCCATCCCTCGGGGCAGTGCTGTCCGGTTGCGGTCGGTCCGTTGAGCACCTTGCACTTGCTCCGGTCAAAGCTGGCGAGCTGACCGCTGCCGCCAAGATTGGTCCAAACCAGCCCCTTGGAATCGAAATCGGCAGCGCGCGGCACATAGCCCAACTTTTCGCCGGGATTGGGACCTTCGGCAGTTGTGAAGGGCGGTTCGTAAATCTCGGTCATGCACGTCGAAGGCGGGTTCTTGCCGGGAACGAACCGGAGAAGCCTTCCGGGCATCGGCTTGGTGATGGCGACCCATACGCTGCCATCCACCGGATTTACCCCGATCCCGTAACCCCTGGTTCCGTCTACGAACCTATCAAGCTTCGGGTCGGCCGGCTGTGGCGCTCTTGTATAGGGGCCAATCTTCCCATCGCCGTTGTAATCGATAATGGCGGGGCACCAGCCTTGAGCCTTTTCAGCGTCATGCGTTTGGTCCCACACCCTTGAATTGAGCCATCCCACCCCGCCTATTTGGCCGATCTTCAGGCTGAAATAAACCGTTTCGTCCTTGTCGTCACCGATCATCAGATGATGAAAGCCGAAGCAGAGGTCGACAGCTTCGAACTTGCTGGTCTTCGGGTCGTAAATATCGACGCCCCAACCCGCCTCATAAGGCGGTTCCCAATTTTTTGCAAATACGTTGCCAGAAGACGGCTTGCAGAAGGCCGGATTCTCCTTGTGATTCTGCATCCCGATCCACATGCGGCCCTTGCTGTCCATCTGCGGATTCTTGGGATTCACCGCGTCCTCGGGCCACACGATTTCATCTCCCCAATAGGGAGAGGGTTCTGCGTTCGTATAGGGCACGATGTGAGACATCGTTGCCCGCTCTTCCTCATGCCGCAGCGGAATTTTGACCGTAGATACGGTGCTCTCGCTAGGATCCAGTATGAGCACGGTCGCGGCTTCCCAATCCGTGCTGTAGACATGGCCATATCCGTTCTGGGTCGGGATTCTCTTGTTCGTGGCCAGCACGCCGTGCAAGAAGGCCTTGGGAGTTCCTATATCCCAAATCGAAAGAACCACGTTGCGCTCCATTCCCTGCGGGCGCGGGGGGGCAGGTGGAACTTCTCCTCGGGCGATCCGATTGGTCCAGTCCGAAAAAATTGCAAACCCGCGGTCATGCCCGAAAGTGCCATTGAACTCGCTGTTCATGAGCGTGCCAAATTGCCCCGACATGATCCGGCGCTGCCAGGCGTCAGAAGTCGTTTCGAACTTTCCCAACCGCGGCGAAATCTCGCGCGTCGCCTTGTCGCCAATCTGATGGCACATCTCGCAGCCGGAATGCAGCCCTTCGATCCAATCCGCCTGCGTTTCAAGGGACCCCGGTCGGTAACGAGGCGAGCCCTGCTGGGATGCCACTTTCCCGTCCGTCTTCAAGGGGAAAGCACTTCGGGGGGGAACCTGTATGAGCGAATACCAATAGTTTGCGGGATAGTACTGCGCCGCCGCTTGAGCAGTGGGAGCTACCACGGCCTTCAACGCAATCGTCTTTCCGCCGAATCCCTCGACCGGCGGAGAATCAACGAGTCCATACCCCCTGACCCAAACTTTATAGTGGGCCTTGGGGAGATCGGGGATGAGATACCGGCCGTGGTCATCGGTGACAACAATTCTGCGGAACCTCGTTGGCAATTCGGTTGTTTCCGCGATCACCCATACACCCGCTTCCGGGCCTTTTGAGCTGGTCACCACACCGCCGATGTCGGTTGGGCCTACCGAAACCTGGCTTGCTTCCTCCTGCGGGCTATTTCCGCCTGCGACCGGGCGTGCCGCGGCACGACCCATGGCAATCACAGCTGCGCACACGCTCACAAACACCAACGACGACGCCAGAACCCGCGGGATTCTCTCTCTCACGACAACTCTCCTGTTCCGTAAAGCACTTAGACTGGATGATGAGCTTGCAGGTTACTCCATCGCTCGATTATCTGCTTTCAGTGAATAGCTCCGCTGGTTTCTATAGCGCAATTCGCAGTGAGCCGTCAAGTCATCCGCGAGAGTTTGCGCGAGGGTTATCCGCAAGCCTGTGGCGGTCAGATCATTGCGCTCATTCAGTCTGGCTCGTTTTTTTGACAACTCGGTGTATACTTCGCGCGATTCAAACAGAAACACTGAAAAAGCTGACATCAGGGCGAGTGTCGGTTGGCCCTGTCGACCGTCTTGCTAGGAGCCAGAAATGCGCACTACTTCCACCATCACGCTCATCGCCCTATTGACCTGGGCCTTGATTCCTCAGCCCGCGCGTGCCCAGCAAAAGGGTGGCGAAGATGAGACCGGCCCATACGACCTGGTCGCCGGTTTCCCGCAACCGATCGCTCCGAAGGGATATGTGTGGGGCTCGCAGGGCGGAGTGTTCGCCGAGTCGCCCGACAGAATCTTCCTAGCCAATCGCGGCGAACTCCTCATACCGCAATACTTGCCGAAGAACTACAACGGCTTCTACGGCTCGATCGACGTAAGCCAGACCATGAACGGCGCTTCCCGCCGCGCCACGCCGCCCGACGCCATGCGCAACTGCATCGTCATCCTGGACGGGAAGGGAAATCTGGTCGAATCCTGGACCCAGTGGGACCACTTGTTCGTCGGCGGCGGCAGCGCTGAAATCGGCCGCGGCCCGCATGCCATCAAGATCAGCCCTTACGATCCGGAAAGGCGCGTGTGGGTGGTCGACGATATCCGCGAGGCGATTTTCGTCTTCAGCCACGACGGCAAGAAACTCCTGATGACCCTCGGCGAGCCTGGCGTCCCCGGCGTGGACGAAAAGCACTTCGGCGATCCGACCGACATTGCCTTTCTGCCAGACGGCAGCTTCGTCGTGAGCGACGGCTACGTGAACACGCGCGTCATGAAGTTCGATAACAACGGCAAGTTCCTGATGACCTGGGGCAAGCCCGACGCCGATAAGAAGCACCCACAGCCGGGTGAATTGAGCACCCCTCACGGAATCGCTACCAGTAAAGACGGCCGCGTTTTTGTCGCCGACCGGGGAAACCAACGCATTCAGGTATTCGACCAGAATGGTGTGTTTTTGGATCAGTGGCCCGGTCTTCGCTCGCCCTATGCCGTCTACATGTCCGACGACCAGCACCTGTGGGTAGCCGATGGCGACAATGACAAGATTCTCGGGTACGACCTCAACGGCAAACTACTCTATGCTTGGGGAGTTCACGGAACGGCTCCCGGCCAGATGTGGGGCCCTCACGGGATCTCGGTCGATTCCGACGGCAACCTTTACATCGCCGAAACCTACGGTGGCCGCACGCAGAAATTTCATCCCCGGCCGGGAGCGGATGCGTGGAAGGTGGCCGGGGGACCCCAGCCGCTGATGCCGCTCAAAACGGGCAACTAGAGTTCGACATGGCGCACGGTGTCGGCGAAAAACCAGGCGCCAGCTAGCGGGCTGCGTCGCGGGTGAAGCGATGCATCCCGTCAAAAATGTCGGCCGCGTAGACGTCGCCTTGGTTGTCCACGGCGATTCCGTGATTGATTCCCGCTTTCTCGATCACGCCGCGCACTTTACCCGTGAGCGCGTCCGCGATGAAAATCTTTCCGATCACGCCGACATAAAGCGTATCGCCCCCGGTGATGTAAAGGGACACGCCTCCCATGTGGCTCCACTGATCCAGAAAATTACCGTCGGTATCAAAAACCTCGATGCGGTTATCGGTGCACCCCGTCTCATGTAACCCGCAGCGATCGACGACGATGAGCCGCCCGTGCGAATCCTGAACGATCGAATGCGGAATCCGAAACTCTCCTGGTCCGCTGCCCTTGCTTCCAAATGTTTTCACGAGCTCGCCGTCCTTGTTGAACTTCATCACCCGGTGATTCCCGTAGCCATCGGTGACGAAAAAGTCGCCATTCTGCGTGACGAAAGTATCGGTCGGCATGTTGAACACGTCGGGTCCATCACCGGGAACGCCGTACTTCCCCAAGGTCATGACGAGAGTGCCGTCGGGCCGGAACTTCTTGACCTGATGCGCGCCGGTGTCGGTGATCCAAATAAATCCGTTGCGATCGACACGCAACGAATGGCCTTCTTTGGCGATGGGGACTTTGCCCCATTCACCCAGAAAGTTGCCCTTTCGATCGAATTTCCAAACCACGCTGGGAGGATCCCCCTGCTGGGGATGCTGGCCGCAAGCGCCACACCGCCGTAGAACGTAGACGCTGCCCTGGGCGTCCACGTCAACCCATGAAATCGTGCCCAACGGCTGCCCGGCTGGCAGGCGCAGCCAATTCTCGACGGGATGATAGAAAGCAAAAGATCCCAGAGGGGGCTGTTCCTGCGCTACCGAAGAGCAAACGACGGCGACCACGATGAGTACGGCGACCAGCCATTGCTGCGGGATTCGAAACATCGTCACGCTCCATTCAAGGAACGGGCATCATTGGACGCTGGTAGGCTCTTGTCAATCTCTTTCCCGGCTGAGGTGCTGCGGTCGCCGCTGACGCGAAGGATAGCAGAGCGGCCAAGTTGGGCCAGAAATAAGGAAAAGACCCAGGCAGGGGGAGCAGAAACACCGGTGTTCCAGGAACCAGCAAGAGACTAGGGGGCCGGGTGGAGGCCGCGATGCTACAGGGCTTTGGAAGGCCTTCCGCGCACTCGGAGAGCGACGGTTTGTCCTTGCCGGTAGAGAATCTTGACTCTGTCTCCGTACTGGTAGCCGCCCTGATCCACGATTCTCTGCATTTCCGCCTGGAGTTGCGGGGTGTAGGTGAACGTGTGGATCATCATGCCGTTACCCTGCTCACGAACGACCATCGAGTTCGAGTCCGCATGGATGACCTCGGCCTTCAGCCAATTTCCCTTGACCACGGTCTGCGAGCTGGACGCGCTAGAGCCGGAGTTTCTGACCACGATCGGCGCAGAGATGGTTTGTCCCGTTGACGGCAGGGCGGTGAATGCGGGGGCCGCGGCGAGGCTTGCAATGGCGACTATATTAGAGATCTTCATCGAAGGAAATTTTCAAGGACTTCAGAAACTTGATGTCCTGCGGCGTGATTTCGATCTTGGCGCCGGGTTCGTCTTCCTCGAGGATTTCCTCGTCGACGCGAATGTGCAGGGATTCAAGAAAGCGGCGATCCTGCGAAGTCATCTTCGCATCCGAAGACGTGCGGCGGGCGAGCCCGATGGTGGCATCGAGCTTGAGCACGATGTCGAAACCGGCCGCGCGCACGCTGGATATTGCTTCGGCGATGCGCTCGGATTCCGACACGGTGTCGTTGATCGCGTGTCCCAGCTCCCTCAGCAATTGCTTCATCCGGTCGTCGAGTTGCAAAGGCCTACCTCCCGGTCAAATACCCTTCGTACACTAATTCTAGAACCGGAGCAACTGCCAAACAAGCCCCAGCTAGGCCGCAGGCTCCGAGGGGGTTACCTGCCCTTCGCGCAGGTCCCCCCGGCTGGCGATGTGGGGCATCTGCGTCTACAGGGTCCCCACAGCCTCGCTGCGGGAACCTTGTTGCTCTTGATCACGCAGACTGGCTTTTCTTCCGAGCACCGCGAAAACTGTCCAGGGCTGCCAGTACCTGCCGGCCATACATTTCGAGTTTGCGTTCACCGATGCCTGGAACTTCCAGCAGCGCAGCAGGCGAAGACGGGTGCAAACGGCAAAGCGCGTCGAGAGTGGTGTCGTGCATCACGACGTAAGCGGGGACGCCTTGCTGTTTTGCGGTGGTGCGACGCCACTCCCGGAGATGTTCACGCAGCTCGGGGTTGACAGATGGGGCTGAAATCGGTGGGGCTTCCCGGTGAGGGGGCGACGGAACGGTAGCGCTGCGCAAGGGAGGGGCCGATGCGCGTTTCGCGGACCGCGACGGAGATGTTGCAACAGCAGGGTTGAGCCATGCTGGCAAGTAGCCGCAGACGTCGCACGCTTGGCAGGAAGTCCATTTCGGCACCTCGCCGAAATGAAGGCAGATACGCCGGTGGCGGCAAACATTCGACTCCGCAAAGCTCGTGATCTCGCGGTAGCGCTGCCAGCCACGATTTTTCTCCTCCGGGTCGGTGATCTGTTCGATGAAGTGCGCGAGGAGGCCCACATCGCGCTTGCGCCAAAGGAGCAGGCAATCGGCAGGGAGTCCGTCGCGGCCGGCGCGTCCCGCTTCCTGGTAATACTGCTCGATCGATTTCGGGAGCGACAGGTGGATCACCGCGCGTACGTCTGCCTTGTTGATACCCAATCCGAATGCGACGGTGCCGACGAGCACGCGAACGTCGTCCGACATCCACATTTCCTGGTTTCGCCGCCGCGTGTCGGTGTCCATCTTGCCGTGGTAGCCAATCGCAGGAATGCCTGCGTGCTGTAGGAACTCTACGGTCTCTCCCACCCGCTTGATCGTGGGGGCGTAGACGATAGAGTTGCAGCCTGAATATTGGTGCAAGGCGGTTCGCAGGACATCCGGCTGGGAGGTGCCGTCGCACGGCTTCACGACATACCTCAGATTGGGCCGGTGAAAGCTGGCAATATACTTGTCGGGGGCTTTCATCTGCAGTTGGTCGATGATGTCGTGCCGGACGCGCCGCGTCGCGCTCGCCGTGAAAGCAGCGACCGGGCGATCCGGGAAATGGGCCCGGAGGGAATTCAGTTGGCGATACTCGGGGCGGAATTCGTGTCCCCATTCGGAAATACAATGAGCCTCATCGATTGCGAAAAACGAGACGGGGACATTTTTCAGCCACTCGATTGTTCCGGCGCGCAGAAGGCGTTCGGGCGAGAGATAAACCAGCCGGTACTGGCCGCGGCGCGATTGATTCATCACCGCCGATCGCTTGGCTTCATCGATGGAGCTGTTTACGAAAGCCGCTGAAATTCCCATCTGGGTGAGCTGGGCGACCTGATCCTGCATCAGTGCGATGAGAGGCGAAATCACGATGGCCGTCTGCTCAGACAGCATCGCCGCCGGCAATTGATAGCAGAGGGATTTGCCGCCGCCGGTTGGCATCACGACGCAGGCATCGTGTCCCGCGACAAGGCTTCGCACAATGCGCTCCTGCAGCGGGCGAAACGAACCGTAGCCCCAGTAGCGGCGGAGCGCGCTCAGCAGGGCTGGTGTGGAGATCACGGGAAGAGTATAAACGGCAGCGAATGTGCGGTCCACGCGTGGAGTTTGAAGGTGGCATCTGCCTATCCCTTGGTCGCAAAAACCTCTCTCCGCTAACACCAAAACGCAATAGAATCGGCGTATGCCCTCCGGTGAGTTCCTTCCGACCTTGTGGCACTCGGCGATGATCACGCTGCGTGTGCTATGGCGTGTCACGCGGCAGGTGTTCCACGAAGCAACCGGGACTCTTTTCGGCGTTTTCGCGGCGTATGGGCTTTTGCTAGCCTACCGGCAGTGGCACCACCGGCCTGTGCTCTGGCTGGTGGGCTTCGCGATTCTCTACGCCATTATGATGGCATTGTTTTCTTTCGGAGCGTTTCGCCGGGCGCGGCGGATGCGTTGATGTCGGGGCCCGTCTTCACCGCTTGCACTTTGTAATGGCTGATTCTACGAACAATCGCCCTCCATTTTCCGAGAAAAAATCGGCGAGCACAACCGGGCTGCCGATGGAAACAGTGGTTACGCCGGACGATCTGCGCGGATGGGACCCGGAACGCGACCTGAACTATCCCGGACAGTTCCCTTTTACCCGCGGCGTCTATCCCACGATGTATCGCGGGCGCCTGTGGACCATGCGGCAATACGCCGGGTTCGGCAGCGCCGCTCAATCCAATCGCCGGTATCGCTACCTTCTCGAAAAGGGCCAGACGGGACTTTCCATCGCGTTTGATTTGCCTACGCAGATCGGGATGGACTCCGACCATCCGCTGGCGCAGGGCGAGGTCGGGAAAGTCGGCGTGGCGATTGACTCCCTCGAGGATGTGCAGACGCTCTTGGACGGCATTCCGCTCGAGCGCGTCTCGACGTCGATGACAATCAACTCCACTGCCGCAATTCTGCTGGCTCTTTATGTGGCGGTGGCCAAGCAGCAGGGCGCGGCTCTTTCGCGTCTGGCCGGGACGGTGCAGAACGACATCCTCAAGGAATACATCGCGCGCGGCACCTACATCTACCCGCTGCGCCCGGCGATGCGGATCGTCACCGATATCTTCGCGTGGTGCCAGAACGAAATACCCAACTGGAATGCCATTTCCGTTTCCGGCTATCACATTCGCGAGGCGGGCTCAACCGAGGTGCAGGAGGTAGCCTTCACGCTAGCAAATGCGATTGCCTATGTGGAGGCGGCGATCGCGTCGGGGCTGCGCGTGGACGAATTCGCGCCGCAGCTTTCGTTTTTCTTCAACGCGCACAACGAATTTCTGATGCAGATCGCCAAATTCAGGGCGGCGCGGCGATTGTGGGCCCATACCATGCGCGAGCGATTCAATGCGCGCGATCCGCGGTCGATGATGCTGCGCTTTCACGCGCAGACGGCGGGCTCGGCGCTCACGGCACAGCAGCCCGAGAACAACGTGGTGCGCGTGGGACTCCAATGCCTGGCCGCCGTGCTGGGTGGCTGCCAGTCCCTGCATGCGAACGCGCTGGACGAGGCTCTAGCGCTGCCAACCGAAGGGTCCGCGCTGCTGGCTCTGCGAACGCAGCAGATCATCGCGCATGAAACCGGGGTGGCCAATACGGTCGATCCGGTGGCGGGTTCTTATGCCATCGAAAAACTGACCAACGAGATAGAAGCCGGTGCGCGGGAGTACATCGCGAGGATCGATGCGATGGGAGGCACTCTGCGCGCCATCGAGACGGGTTACGTCCAGCAAGAAATTCAGAAGTCGGCCTACCAATATCAGCAGGCGGTCGAGCGCGGAGAGCAGATTGTCGTCGGGGTGAACCGTTTCAAGGCCGAGCAAGAGCGCCCCATTCCGACGCTGCGCATCGATCCAGAGATCGAACGCACCCAAGTAGAGCGGCTCAGAGCTTTGCGAGAACGGCGCGACGGCTCTAAATCGCGCGCCGCTGTCGAAGAAGTGGAACGCCGGGCGCGGGGGACCGATAATTTGATGCCTGCCATCCTCGCGGCAGTGGAAGCATACGCGACCGTGGGCGAAATCTCCGATGCACTTCGCCGCGCCTTCGGCGAACATCGCGAATCCGTGGTTATATGAGCGGTTATATGAAAGAACAGCCCCGCCGCCGGCGATCTGGGCAGCTATTTTTTTTCCGCGGATGTGGAGGTTGCAGGCCCCATTCCAACGATTTCCAACACCGCGTCTCCGTCCTTGGCGCCGTCATAATGGACCTGCCCGCCATAGTGGACGACATAGCTTCCCGCAGGCATTGGAACCATGTGGTCAAGATCGTAGTTGGTGCCTGTATTCACCCACCAGGTTCCGGAGAGCACGGTAATATACCGGTCGTTGGGATGGAAATGCGGGCGGCTGTTGTGATGCGCGTGCCACTTGGTGAGAACGATGTACAGGCCGGGCTTGGAGGGGTCGCCCACAAGAACAGCCGTAGCAGCGCCCCCGTTGGGCGCCTCGACCCATTTGATCTGGTCCGGGAGTGTGTACTTGAGCGCTGCAGGATCGAGATCGGGTCTGGGAGCTCTGGCCGATCCGAGCGGCGCTGCGGTAGCCATCCCCAGGGCGACGAGTCCAAAACTGAGAAGTTTTCTGGAACCGTACATGATTTCCTCCTATGTTTTCTTGAAACGCCACGATGGCGGATACGTCCGCGGTTCGTTGGTTACCTGCAAACTATTCGTCGGGACTTCGATCCTGGCCCCCCCGGCAACCGGCAAGATACATCTTTACCGTCTCTGAAACAATGGCGGAGTAACGGACCTGGGCGGAGTAACGGACCTGGCCATGAGTGAGTGAGACCTGAGAAGATCGTCCCTGCGACTATGAAACTGATTCTTGCTTCGGCATCGCCCCGGCGCGCAGAGATCCTGCGCAACGCGGGATTCACATTCGACATTTCCCCGGCGGACGTTGACGAAGCGATTTTGCGCGATGAGCGTGCGGACGACTATGTGCAGCGGCTCGCCGAGGAGAAAGCGCGCTCGGCCCTCGAGCGTGTCGGGCGCGACGCGACGCCAGCAATCGTAATCGGCGCCGACACGACCGTGGTTGCCGGCAGCCATATCCTGAGCAAGCCGACAAGCCAAGAGGATGCTCGGCGAATGCTTCGCTTGCTGAGTGGACAGACTCACGAGGTATTGACGGGGCTTTCGGTAATCCACTCGACGGATGCTCGCTCGGACTCGGAGGTGGAGACCACGCGCGTGAGCTTCGCTCATCTCTCCGAATCAGAGATCGAGGAATATCTGGGGACCGGGGAACCGTTCGACAAAGCGGGGGCCTACGGAATACAAGGCATCGGCGGGCGCTATGTTACGCGGATGGAAGGCTGCTACTTCAACGTGATGGGGCTGCCGCTGTCGCGGCTGTGGTTCATGCTGCGCAAGTTTGGATGGAAGGATTGAACAAACGGCGGTTGCGAAAAAACGGTTAGACCACCTGGCGAACCGAACTCGCCAATCAAACTCCTAGACGCCGACGCCGCGTTACTTCTTTTCTTCGGTCGGCGTCGCCACTGGCGGATTCACCGGCGCTGCCGGCTGGTTCGGATGGACCGAGACATCGGGCCCGCGCATGCCGTCCTTGAACTCGCGGATTCCCTGGCCCAGCCCCTTCATGACGTCTGGAATGCGTCGCCCGCCGAAAAACACCAGAACGATCACCAGAATGATTAACAGATGAGGAATGCTTAGTGCTTCCATTCTAACCTCTCTTGGAGCCACCCTTGCGGGGCTACTCTACCCCACTTTGAAACCGTGAGGGTAGCACCTGACATTATAGTATAACACGCTCGTTTCCCACGCGCTGCGTCACGCGCTCGCGGTCGAGGTATTCAAGCAGGGGAATGGCGTACTTGCGCGTGATGCCCGTAAGTTCTTTGAATGCAGGGATTGAAAGCCGGGTTCCCTGTGCCCGGCGATAGGCGGCAAGCAGCTTTCGCAGGTGAGAAATCGCCGCGCGATGGAACACCAGATCCTCCGTGACTCTTATCAGAATTTTCTCGCGGATGAGGATCTGCAAAATCTTTCGCGCGCGGCCCTGTTCGACGGGCAGTTTCCCGAGCACATCCGCGAAGGCTGGCACGGCTAAACCTGCTTGCTCGAACTCCCGTTCGATGCGCTCTTTGGCGAGTGATTCTTCGGCAGTGAACTCTATGGTCCTCCCAGCGGCGTGAACCATATCGCCTGAAAAGGTTATGACCCCGGTGCGGAGCAGATCGCGCAAACTCCTTTCGAAAAGCTCCGGCCTTGGATTACCGGCCTTGGCTCGAAGTTCCTGCCGGGGAATCCCCGGCAACAAGGGATTCTCCCGATGGTAAGCCGCCACAGCCGAGTGTAGCGCGGATATGCAATTCGTCGCTGCCTGGGCCGACGCCACAACCAGCGGGTGTTCGGCGAGGATTCGCAATCGCCCTTTTTCAGATAGGGCTTTTGCGGCTTCGGTGATTTCGGCTTCAAGCCAACCCGTGCGCGCGAGAATTTCTCCGAGCGCGAGTCCGTTTGGCGCGGCTTCCGCCATCGCCCGCAAGACTTCTTCGCGGCTACCCTGCTCGAGGCTCGTGAGGTAGGCGGCCACCGATGCATCGCGGCGTCGATGCCGAGGCGCCCGCAGGTCGATGACGACTCCACCGCCCAGGGTTACGGCCGGTGAAAATTGCCGCAGGATGAACCGGTCTCCCGGCAGCAGCAATGTTTTTTCGCCGAGCCGGAGCTGTGCGAATGCCCCGTTAGCCGGTGTGAGCTCATCCCGCTGCAGCAAGATTACTTCGGCGGAAGTTTCCACCGTGCCTTGGTGAAAACGCAGACGCGTGCGATTTTTGAGGGGACGCGCCGAGGGCAAAAGAGTAACCCGCACGTCGATCCTGTCGGTCGGCTCGAAAATCCCTGGCGGTGCGAGAACCATTCCGCGCTTTACGTCGGCGTGGTCGATGCCCGCGAGATTCACCGCCGTCCGCTGCCCTGCCACCGCGCGCGGCAGCGCTTTCCCGTCCGACTGCAGGCCGCGCACCCGCAGCCGCCGGCCGGCCGGATACAGCTCGACCTCATCTTCGAGCTGGAGATCGCCTGAAATCAGCGTTCCGGTAACGACGGTGCCAAATCCCTTTATGGCAAATGACCGGTCAATGGGAAGCCGCAAATGCCCCCCGGCCTCCCCTGGCGGCGCCGATTGGGCGGTTCGCGATAGCTCGCGCGTCAATTCATCCAGGCCGGCGCGCGTGACCGCGCTCACGGGCACCACCGGAGCACCTTCGAGAAACGAGCCGCGGACAAATTCCTGGATTTCGAGGCGCACAAGATCCAACACGTGCGGTTCGACCAGATCGGATTTGGCGATCGCGATCAGACCGCGTGGAATTGCGAGCAGCCGGCAAATATCAAAGTGTTCGCGGGTCTGCGGCTTGATGGATTGGTCCGCTGCCACGACGAGCATCAGCACATCGACGCCTCCGGCGCCGGCGAGCATGTTGCGGACGAATCGCTCGTGCCCGGGCACGTCGACGAAGCCCAGGCGCACGCCATCGATGTTCAGAAATGCAAACCCCAGATCGATGGTGATCCCGCGACGCTTTTCCTCTTCCAGACGGTCAGGATGTGTGCCAGTTAGCGCTTCGACGAGAGCGGATTTCCCATGGTCGATGTGGCCGGCCGTGCCGACGATGACGTGTTTGATATCCATGGAGCGGTTGGCAGCCCGATGCTAGCGGAGTGGAAAGATGCAGTCAAACAGCCGTCAGGAACGACGCCGGGGATCAGCCGATGCCATTTCCTTGGCGATACTCAAAGCCGCTTTGCGAGGATTCGGCGCGCCCGTGATGGGACGTCCGACGACCAGGTAGTCGCCTCCTGACTGAATGGCTTCGGCGGGAGTCGCCACGCGAGACTGGTCGTTTGTCGATGAATCCGCGGGCCGCACGCCGGGAACCACAATCAGGAACTTCGGCCCGCACGCGGCGCGGATCACTCGAGCCTCGTGTCCGGAGGCCACAACCCCATCAAGACCTGATTCCTGCGCGAGGCGTGCGAGAGCCAGAGCTCGCACTCCGGGCGAATCCGAAATGCCGATTTCGGCAAGCGCGGCAGTGTCCATACTCGTGAGAATCGTCACACCGAGCAGGGCCGGGCGCCTCTTCTTGTTTGGCATGGCCTCTCGCGCGGCCCGCATCATGGCGCGGCCACCGAGCGCGTGGAGCGTAAGCAGCTTAATTCTAGGCAGTTGCGCAGCCGAGGCAACGGCTCCGGCTACGGTGTTGGGAATGTCGTGAAACTTCAGGTCCAGAAATATGTCGAATCCGAGGCCCGCAAGCCTTTCAACCGCTCGCGGGCCTTCCGCTGTGAACAACTGGCTGCCCACCTTCATCAGGCCAACCGATCCCTTCAGGCTGCGCGCCAAGACACACGCGGGCCTGAGGCGGTCCACATCTAAGGCGACGATTAGTTGCGACGATCCGAAGTGGGCCGTGAGGGCACCTCGAGAAGCTCGATCCGGACCTTGGCAAGACCCCTTTCGTCAAAGCCAAGTCTCCGGGCCACCTCGTATGACACATCGAGTTCACGTCCTTCTACATAGGGGCCGCGGTCGTTGATCCGAACAACCTGGCTACGGTGGTTATGGGTATTAACGACGCGAATGATCGATCCGAGGGGTAGCGTGGGGTGGGCGGCTGTTGTAGCGTACATATCATAGGTCTCGCCATTTGCCGTGGGCTGGCCGTCAAAGTCTTCTCCATACCAGCCGGTAACGCATTGCCAAACCGCCAAAGGCTTCACCTTGCTCTGGGAGCTCAGGGAGCCAAAGGAGGTATTGCCTTGAAGCGAGGTTTCGATTTGGGCAGGGTTGCTCGCGTTGCCGTAAGTCATAGGGTTAACCGACGGCGTCAGAACGAGCAGACCCAATCCTAAAAGCACGGACTGCAGACCAACTAGAATATTGCTGCGCATTATACACCTAACCTTTTTTGAATCAGCAAATTGTACCGCTTCTGGGGCTTCAGAAGCAACCACTTTAGAATCTTAAGGACCCCCGCAACTTGCTGATTTCAAGTAGATTTTCGTCCCGGCACCACGTTTCGAGTTCCCCTACGAGCTTTTCAGAAGCCTGCGGGTCCACGAAATGGGCCGTTCCTACTTCCGTTGCCGAGGCACCTGCGACCATATATTCGGCTACGTCGGTCGGGCTCTCAATACCGCCAAGCCCTACGATCGGGATTTGAATTGCCCTACTCGCCTCGTAAACCAGTCTCATGGTTATAGGTTTTATGGCCGGACCAGACAATCCACCTGTCGTACTACCCAAAACAGACCGCCGCTTGTGGCCATCAAGACACAGCGCCGGATACGTGTTGGCGATAACCACGGCATCTGCCCCTGCTGATTCCGCCGCTTTGGCCGTAACACCAATGATTCCAACCGAGGGAGAGAGCTTCACCCAGAGCGGCCTCTTCGCCGCCTTCCGAGCGGCGCCGACAACCTCGTAGATCTGAATGGGATCGGTGCTGTACTCGATGCCGCCACGCTCAACATTGGGGCAGGAGATGTTGAGTTCATAAGCGGCTACGCCCTCTGCATCCTCCAAGACGCCGATTACCTCGACATACTCGGAAATACTGCGCCCAAAGACGTTAGCGATTATGGCGGTGTCGTGGCGGCGAAGGGCAGGCAGCTTGTCGGCTACGAAGGCTCGCACGCCGATGTTCTGCAGGCCGATCGCATTGACCATACCGCTCGCCGTCTCACACATGCGGGGGGCTGGATTTCCGGCCATTGGCTGGGCTGAGAGACCCTTTACGACGATCCCTCCCAAACGGCTAAGGTCGACCAGATGGGCAAACTCGGTGCCGTAGCCAAAAGTTCCACTGGCGGCAATGATTGGATTCTTGAGGGAAACTGACCCAACCAGCACCCGGAGGTTAACTCCCTCGGGCGGTCTGGGCCTTGGGGGATGAGTCGCCGCCGTCAAACTCATTGCCGGAGAGTCTAGCACGCAAAAGGGTGGTTCGAAGCAACCTCTTTCTATACTTCTTTGCGTACCTCCCTGTGCAAAATTCACAGGGGTCTATGCTAGGATGAGGCGCCCGAATGCGCGTCGTAGAAAAAAGACAACTTCTGTCCGCCGAAGAAATCGCCCGAACCCTCCGAAGGGTGGCGCACGAAATCGTTGAGAAGAGCGGCGGAGCCCAAGACCTTGCCTTTGTTGGAATCCGGCGTCGCGGAGTGCCCCTTTCCGAGCGGCTTGCCAAGGAGATTCACGGGTTTGCGCACGTCGAGGTTCCGGTGGGCACGCTCGACATCACGCTCTATCGGGACGATCTTTCAACCGTGGGAGCCCAGCCGATTGTGCAGTCCACCGATATCAATTTCGTGGTCGACGACCGCGATCTGGTCGTGGTGGACGATGTCCTCTATACCGGACGCACCATCCGAGCGGCCATGAACGGCCTGTTCGACCTGGGACGGCCGAAGAGGATCCGGCTCTGCGTTTTGATCGACCGCGGACACCGGGAGCTTCCGGTCGAGGCCACATTCATCGGCAGCACCGTACAAACGAGCGACACTGAAATCGTGGAAGTGCGACTCCAGGAAATTGACGGTGAAGAACGCGTGATGCTGGTGGATCGAGTTCCCTGAGCTGCGTGCAGAAATTCTCAAGAAGGCAGATCCCTTAAAGGCAAACAGTGCTCCAACGCCTGCAGCACCTGCTCGATATTGAAAGCCTCACGACCGAGCAAATCAGTTTTATTCTCGACCAGTCGAAACCCTTTCAGGAATTCCAGCGGCATCCGTTAAAAAAGCTGGCCACGCTGCGCGGGAAGACGGTGGCCGTGGCGTTTTTCGAGTCGTCCACTCGCACGCGCATCAGTTTTACGACCGCCGCGTCCCGCCTTGGCGCCGACACCATGAATTTCCAGGCGGAGTCGTCCAGCCTGAAGAAAGGCGAGTCGCTCATCGACACGGTACGGACGCTCGAAGCGATGCGCCCGGACGGCATCGTGATGCGCCATAGCTCTTCGGGCGCCGCCGCATTCGTCGCCGCACGCATCGATGTGCCTGTGCTGAACGCCGGAGACGGCACCCATGAACACCCCACTCAGGCGCTGCTCGACGCTCTGACGATTCGGGACCGCAAGCACGGACTCGACGGCTGGAACGTCACCATTCTGGGAGACATTCTCCACAGCCGCGTGGCGCGTTCGAATATTCATTTGCTGAGCAGGTTCGGAACGCGGATCACTCTGTGCGGGCCGGCGATGTGGATCCCGCGTGAATTGGAAAATTTGGCGCCCGGAGTCGGTCGAACCACATGCATTCAGGAAGGACTTGAAGGCGCCGACGTGATCATGGTGCTGCGTACGCAGACCGAGAGAATCCACGAGCCCGCGCTGGCCGCCGACGAATACATACTCGGCTACCAGCTTACGGCGGAACGTTTACGCCTGGCGCGGCCGGACGCTCTCGTGATGCATCCCGGGCCGATGATCCGTGGACTTGAAATTGACCCGGCAGTCGCCGACGGGCCGCAGTGCGCCGTGCTCGAACAGGTGACCAACGGCCTGGCTGTGCGCATGGCCCTTCTCTACCATTTAATCGGCGGCGCGCCGGTGGATGCACCACACCCTGCAAAGGAATGATCGAATGCTGCTGATAAAGAACGGGCGTGTGCTGGACCCGACAAACAAGACGGATGCGGCGCTCGACGTGCTGCTCGACGGAGAACAAATCTCGCGCGTGGGAGCAAATCTTAGGGTGCCCGACGCGGAGATCTTCGACGCGGGTGGGCTGGTTGTGGTCCCCGGATTCATCGATCTGCACTGCCACTTGCGTGAGCCGGGCCAGGAGCTTTCCGAAACCATCGAGACCGGGACCCGCGCTGCCGCCCGAGGTGGATTTACGGCGGTTTGCTGCATGCCGAATACGGTACCTGTAAACGACAGCGCCTCGGTGACCCGTGGAATCGTGGAGAGGGCCGCCGCGAAGGCGAGCGTCAGGGTTTGGCCCATCGGGGCGGCCTCCATCGGGAGCAAGGGAGAAGCCCTCGCGGAAATCTCGGCGATGAAAAGCGCCGGGATCGTGGCCGTAAGCGACGACGGCAAACCCGTGGCCACCGCGCGGCTGATGCGCCAGGTGATGGATTACTGCAACGCGCTCGGCCTGCCCGTGATTGACCACTGCGAAGATCCATCGCTTTTTGCCGGGGGAGTGATGCGCGAGGGCCCCCAGTCCGTGCGGCTGGGACTGAAAGGCATTCCGGCGCAATCGGAATCCATCTGCGTGGGGCGGGACGTGGAGATGGCCGGGCTTACCGGAGCGCAATTGCACATCGCGCATATGTCCAGTCGCGATTCGCTCGAATATGTGCGCGCGGCGAAACAGCAGGGACTGCGAGTGACGTGCGAAGTGACGCCGCACCACTTCACGCTCACCGATGAAGATGTCCGCTACGATTCGCACTACAAGATGAATCCGCCGCTCGCTTCCCGCAAAGACCGGGACGCGCTGATCCAGGGCCTGGCGGACGGCAGCATCGACGCGATCGCCACCGATCACGCGCCGCATCATCCCGCGAGCAAAGATGTGGAGTTCGATCGCGCGCCGTTCGGCATCACCGGGTTCGAGACTGCTCTTGCGCTGGGTCTGAGCGAATTGGTGCATTCCGGCAAGATGTCCCTGATGCGCCTGGTGGAGCTTTTCACCAGCGGGCCGGCACGAGTGCTCGGCATCGAGCGAAAAATCGCGGAGGGCCAGCCCGCCGATCTCACAATCTTCTCAACGGATCATTCCTGGACTTTTCGCGCTGCGGATTCCCCGAGCAAATCGCGAAACACTCCGTTCGATGGCCGCACTTTTCGCGGTGCTCCGATGGCGACCATTGTCGCAGGACGCGTGGTCTGCAAACAGTAGCTGTCCCAGGTTAATTCGCAGACGGGCGTGCCGATCCGGCCCTAAAGAACCGCTAAGAGAAGCAGTCAATGGCAAGGCACGACGCTCAGTGCGGTTGCACGATTTAGCGGGGGGTGGGTCGAATTTCTCGGCGCTGTGAACGGCAGCCTTAGCACTGCCGTGCGCAGCAAACCTCGTCAGGTACGCCCGTGCTCTTAGACCCCGCCGGAGTCTCCAGCGACCATCGCCTTTTGCGGTCGCCTACTGTTGCCTTCCAAGTTTTCGACCCTGTCGGCATCCGGATGTGTCACGAGGCTCAATCGCTTCACTGGCGTTACGGCCTGGACATCGCTCTGTCTACGCTTAACTCACGCCGTTACCAGAGTGCCTTCGAGCCCTCGCATTGCTCGACGTTGAAAACGTGATAATAGCGAAGCAACACAGAAGTTTTGTTCTCTGTCTCCCCCGTCTCGTTGTTCTGCTTCGCGTATTCGTTAGCCTTCCAAAACGAAACGAGCGTGCTTTTCTCGCCTTTCCGAACGTGTGCGCCTAGTTGCTTCGCTTGATTGAATGTGAGCCAGCATGGTGAGCCATATCCCTGCGTCGCAAGCGAGAACACGTTAAAGCCCACGATACGGCTTCTTCGATATGAGATTGCGAGGAATCGACGTAGCCCAAGGTTTCCGCCACGGTGCAACGCCCTGCTCTAGCTGCTTCAAAACGCTTTCAGTGATTATCTCCTGTACGGTTGGCATCGGATTCGCCTCCTGCCGTTCAGAAAAAATCGCCGTTTTCGATTTTCCTAGGAGCCGGGGCTTCCGCATCGAGCGAGGTTGTTTTAGGTCAAGGGAGATGCCCGGACAGATTTTGAAAATCAGAAACGCTTGGATGAGGGGGAAGGCGGGTTAACGGTGGGTCGGAATGGGCAACTGAGTAGTAGCCGGTATATGTCCGGTAAGCTGACTTGGGAGTTGACATCCGTAGATGGCTTGAAATTTGACTATCGCAGCGTATGTCGGAACAGAAGTTGATAAATGGGGACGCGAACTGCTGCCCTCCTCCTGATTAACGCACGTCACCCACGATTCGGCGGTAAACTCCTCTCTTGGCTTTCTGGTATCAAATGATTGACGCCCGATATCGAAGCAAGGTATGGCGTAGGGGCCCCCCAAAGCATCTTGAGGAGCCACCTTCGCTTCGACTGCCCGGAGAGATCGAAAGCGCTGTGCTTTCCCCGCGACAGGCCCGTGCTGTAAATGCAGACGGTTTACTTGCCCGTCTTTTCAGACGGAATCACGTACGATTGCGATTGCGCAAGATCTTTGGCATTGAGTTCGCCGGTTTTGTTCTTATCCAGCCGCTCGAATTCGGCGGTCATGAACCGGAGGAACTCCTGCTCGGAAACTTTGTCGGTCTTCTCCTTGTCGCTCACCAACCGCAACAATGCTTTGACGTGATCTTCTCCCTGCACCACGGGATCCGGCGCCTTGAGATTTGCAGCGGCTTTCTGGGCCTTGGCCATTTCCAAGGTTCCGGCCGCAAACAACGCCAAAGCGACACCAATAGGTACTGCCTTCCTCAAATTCAACATGTTTATCCTCCACTGCGAACTCATCCCGTAACGGGGTGGTCCACGGTTCCATCAGTGAAGACAGATTGGGGCAATGCCCGTCAAATATGCATAAGCGAAGAGTAAAAACTTTATAAGCCGAATTCGGTTTCGGGACGAGTGAGGATAAGCCATAAGGCGAGGACGCCGAGGGTTGGCAAAGGCAGAACGCTTGTCGACTGCGTTGAAAGAAAACTCTGCGGTGCCTTGGTTCTCTGAAGACTCAATTTTCGAATCTGTCCGAGGCGGCAGACTATAAGCGCAGAATTGCTATTTGTCTATTTCGAGTCCCAAAGTCTGTCACCTGTACCACTTCAAATGGACGGGAAGCCGCCCAACCAGTTACCCGTGGCCATTCATTTTGAAGATTTTTAGTGGGACAATCGCAAGTGGAGCGTTCGGGAAATCCCATTCGGATTTGGTGGACATCCCTTCAATTGCGGATAGTCTCTAAGGGACTGTTCCTCCCGTTGAGGTGCGGAATGCGAATTGCCTTGAGAACTTTAGCGGTGATTCTAGCTTTTGCCGCGGTCTGCGGGTCAGTCCAATCGCAGAAAAAACCTCCGCTCACCAACGAAGATATTGTGCGGATGGTGAAAGACAAGTTCGCTGACTCGACGATTGTGAAAGCGATTAAAGCTAACCATACGGCCTTTGATTTGTCAGCGAGCGCATTGATTATGCTGAGGGATTCTGGGGTGAGCCAGACTGTTATCGAAGCAATGCTCTCGGCAGAGACCCCCAAAGGCGCCAATGCCCCACCGCAACGCGCCGCAACAACAGGTAAGCCAGCGCAAGCATCCTCGCCGCAGTCGCAGCAATCGGTGGCCTCCGCGCCGTCGTCCCCAACGGAATCGCAAGCACAGAGTAGGTTGCTTTGCCCCGACGCTCCCGTTTTGAACGGAGGCAAACAATCGGCTCTGACTCCCTGTTCTGACTCGCCGACCGCGTCGCCCCCGGCGGACTCCGCCCCCACGCAGTCGCTGAGTCCCGCCGAATCCTTGATCGAAAGGGCCAGGGAGGTAGCGTTCGAATTTTCAGCGAAAAAGCTTCCCAACTTTATTTGCGAGGAGTTCATGAGGCGGTTTAACCAGCGAGGCCGCGAGGAGCAAATGCCCCTGGACATGGTTTCGGCTGAAATCATTTACCGTGATGCGCAGGAAAGTTATCGCAACGTGAAAATCAATGGCCAGCCCACGGACGAGGACCTGCAGGAAATCGGTGGGTCCTGGTCCACGGGAGAATTTGCGTCTACACTGCTGGACCTTTTTCACCCCGATACGGGCGCGCAGTTCCGGTCCGGCGGCGCCTCTCCCATCCCGGGTTTCAGTGGCGCCCAGGTTTACGACTTTCAAGTGCGGAGTGAAAATTCACATTGGACAGTGACTTCCGATTCGGAGACTGTGAATCCGGCTTACAAGGGTTCGGTATGGGTCGATCCGAAAACGGCGCGCGTCCTGCGAATCGAGATGCAGGCCCGCAACCTACCGCCGGATTTCCCGATGGATACGGTGGAATCCGCGGTTGATTATTCGTACATTACGATTTCCGGGACATCGTTTCTGCTTCCGGTCCATGCCGAGAGTCTGGGTTGTGAGCGGAGTACCAACAACTGCAACCACAACATTATTGACTTCCGCAACTATCACGAACTCCAAGTCGATTTTAGACTTCTTCCCTCGCAATAGTCGCATTGGGAGTGTCGTAGCTTATTCAGGGCCGACCCGATGAACGGGCAAAATCCTTCCATGAGAAGGCCGGTTAGTGTCAAGGTGGTTTTGGTTTTTCTCTTTTCCTAACAGGGATTTTTGCCTTTGAACCGAGCCGCCCCTGTCGCCATCCTTCCATTCGCACTCTTTGTTGAGCGATATTTATCGCTCGGTGCCAGGTGGGTGTTCTCGTTTCAGTGGGTGCTGCTACCTGAGTATCGACCTCTGCTTTGCTCTCTTCGAGAGAAGCTGGGCCAGGACTTAGTCGCAGTCACCCGGACTCGGCGGTCAAGCTCGGCTACCAGGCAAAACTGGTCAGGCTGCGGCGGTCATCACTCTGTTGGTGTTCCGCAGTGGTTCCTACACCTCGCCGCCTACCCACAACCGATGCAGCAACACCGCCAACTTTCTTGCCACCGCCACCACCGCTCGTTTCTTAGCGTTTTTCCCTCCTCGGCAAGTGCTGTGGATGAAAACGGGGATGAACTCTATCCGATGAAGTGGAATGCGGAGTTCATTGACGCCCCCGTCGTTGACGCACGAAGCAGCGCACTCCCTCCCTTATTGGGGAGGAGGTCACCAAGATTGTTGCGGCAATCGAGGCGGAAATCAGAATGCTTTTCATCCTCGATGCTGCGACGGGTCTTCGCGCCGGTGAAGTGTTCGGTCTTGAAATCCGTCACTTCGACGGCCATAGCATCAAGGTAGAGCAGTCCGTGTGGCGAGGCGATGCTCAAGCACCAAAGACTCCGAACGCCTATCGCGTCGCTGATCCCTACCCGGATGTGGCTAAGCTGCTTTCCGGCTTCATCGGTGACCGCAAGAGCGGATACATCTTCTGTACGAGCAGTGGGAAGCCGCTCGGCCAGAGCAACGTTTTGCGCCGCTACCTGCACCCGGTTCTCAAAAAGACTCGGAATCAAACGCTGCGGCTTCCATGCCTTCCGTCGATTCCGCAACACGTACCTGCGGAATTACACCTCATGCCCGAATGGACTCCGCAACTTCTGGCTTGGGTGGAGCGATAAAGACATGAGCGACCACTACGACAAAATCCGCGAGGACGAGGCCTTCCGCCTCGAAATCGCGGAAGGTGTAGGCCATAGGCTTCGAGCTTCCGAAACCTTCAATTGTTCCAAGTGTTGAGAATGTTCCAAGCCCAGGGGAGGAAGTGGAGCTTGTAAAAGCATGAACGAAAAGGAGTAAGTGGCGCGCCCGGAGGGATTCGAACCCCCGACCCTCTGCTTAGAAGGGCGCATCCCAGGCTACTGTTTGATTCTACTAGCCTTGCAACCCCATTTCGAGTTCCAATTCTTCCGGAATTTCGGAGCACTTTCGAGCAACTGGAATCTCGAAGCCGACGCCTACTCTATCCGCTTCGGCAAGGCGAAATTCTAATTCCTCGTCCATGCGGGAATACAATTCGGACATCGTCCTCGGTTTGTGGCCCATCCAAAACATGCTTATGTCCTCTTGGCACCGCTGGCTTCTGAGCCTGGTATTTCTGAATCGGCGAAAAGCATGCCACCCCATACCCGGTTCGTCGAGTCCCTTGGGTTGGAGGCGTTTGGTGAGCCAATGGTCTTCCAAGCAGTTATGTAAGTACGGAGTGCCGTTTCTGGTCTGGAGCAGCAATCCGTCCTTGTGTTCGACGAAGGGTCGCGGGTACTTTGCGACTTTCTCGCTCACGCGACTTTCACGGTAAGCCGCATCTGTCTTGAGGTATTCCACGATGCCGGGAGTGTCACGGTCCACCTGCTGTCGGATACAGGTGGTACGGCAGTTGTCGATGAAGTGTTTCTTCTCAAGAGCGAGTGCCTCCGAGATTCGCATCCCGGTCGCTTTCCTCGATGACATACAACGCCTGCTCTTCAGCTTCACTTTCCTGGACAACCTCGTTGACCGTTTTTGCCTTGAGAGCCGGACGACCCTGCTCTTTTTGCTTTACGACCGGCAAGACTGAAAATGGGGTGTCGCAAAAAGGATTTCAGGCCGATGCCAGAAACGGTGTTGCCCGAGAAGAGTACTCGACCACTATGTCCGATTAGCTGAATTACCAGGAGTTCGCGCGAAGTGCCTTTACTACGATCGCCGAATCCTGTAACAATGTCGTTGAATGCTCATCTCACCAAAGGAGTGTTATGCCCAAGAAAATCGATCCGCTCAATAAAAAGCTGTACTGCTCGGTAACGACAATGCTAACGGTGACCGACGTGAAGGCGGCGGCGGCCTTTTATCAAAAGGCATTTGGCTTTGCCAAACGGGGAATCATGAATGGCCCGGACGGCAAGGCGATACATGCCGAGCTGACGCTCCGGGGTACGACATTAATGTTGGGACCAGAAATTCCACAGATGGGTTCCCGCAGCGCGAAAGCAATCGGCTCCTCACCGGCGAGTTTGTATCTGCTGACGGAGAACGCAGACAAGGTGGTTGCAAAGGCCGTAAAGCTCGGGGCAGCGCTGAAGGGACCGGTGATGGATATGTTTTGGGGCGACCGCTGTGGAACCGTTGTCGATCCCGAGGGCTACGCTTGGATGGTTGCTACCCATATTGCGCAACCCACGCCTCAGGAAATGAAGAAGAAGATGAAGGAGCAAATGTCTGCGCAACCAGCCCCTTCCAAGGAATTAGCTGCTGCTGCCACGGCCCATTAAAGATGGTGTACCAGCTGTACGATTAGGGCAGCCCCGTAGGGCTACTTCAAATCTCTGGTATGCCGCTCAATTATCACCTTTAGTTCCAGGTGTTCAGGCGCCTTTTGTGATCAAGCGCACAATTGGCCGTGATGAAAGACACGGTAGCCCTAGCCACGACGGTTTATGCTGGTGTTGGCTGGAGTTATTAGAGAACCCGATGAGACGCACTAATGCGCGAGTAGAAACTGGAAGCATAACGGTTGCGGAGCGCCGCGGGAACCCTCGGTGGCCCTTTACAGCTGGAGTAAACGTTCTGGAACCTGTTTCAGGAGCCGAACTTCACGCGCATACGACCGATCTCTCCCTGGGAGGCTGTTACGTTGATAGTATGAACCCGTTCCCAACGGGAACCGAAGTGCACTTACGCCTTACCAAAGACGACACGTCGTTTCACACCAAAGCTCGGGTGATTTGCTCTCAGACCAGTATGGGAATGGGGCTTCTCTTTACCGAAATTGCTCCTGCCCAGCGGCCCATTTTGGAAAGGTGGTTAGCCGAACTCCGAGGCGATTCGCTTCCAGCGCCGACTCCGATTGGAAAGGATAGCACCTCCTTTATAGCTGCTCCGACGAGTGGTGAGCGTTACGCCATCGAAGACTTAGTTGCGATGCTAATGCAAAAGTACATTCTCACAGAGGATGAAGGAGAGACGATTCTTCGGAGACTATGCGAATGATCTCTCCGTTAACAGTTCTCGATGGAGCGATATAGTGATGTTGGCAGGGCGGGCCTCACGCTGGGCCGCCTTGTTTCTGAGCTGAGCCTAACTCCTGAGTAGCGCGGTTGCTATACATCTGGAGTACAGGGTGCACCTTTTGGCGAACAGAGCGCAACAGCAAATCCCGGCGCATATTTTGTCTTAAACCCCGAGGACCAGCGCTTGGTTACGCAGATCGACAGGACGGGTTAGCCGGGCACTCGTTGTGGCCTTCGCGCCCGTCCCAGAGCAGACTGACCTGTGCGTTAAGGATCAAGTGAAACCATCTTTGTTGCCAAAACATACCGCAATCGTGGCACCCTTGTGAAATCGAGCAGGCGAAGCGTCAGTTGTTTGAGGGAAATGCGCAGGTGACGTACGGTTTGATGCCTAACTGCTCGCGGCCAGAGTGGATGGTCGATGCTTGGCTTCGCGGCCTCACCGGTTGATTCGGCGAAGGCGTCGTCCAAGGCGGGAGCCTAGGGCGCTCGTGCTCGGGTCCGAAATTGCCGATCTTTCTGACATCGAAGCTCAAGTAATGGTGGCAACAACGGTCTGAGGATCAGATCAGCGCGATAGGAACAGTTATGAATATTCGAAGCGCGTCGTGGTGCTTATTTGTTGCAATGGGTGCGACCGTGGCAGCAGGAGCCGGAGCTAAAACGCAGACGGGTTCGCAGACCACGCAGAAGCCGCCGGATTCGGAGAAACAGCAGACGTTGATCCGGTCGGTAGAGGGGGCGGATTTGTACCGAGCGTACTGCGCCTCGTGCCACGGGAAAAACGGCAAAGGAAATGGGCCGGTGGCACCGGCGTTGAAAGCGACCGTGCCAGACCTGACGGTGATTGCAAAGAACAACCGCGGGCAGTTTCCAGTGGCGCGAGTGCGGAGCATTCTTATGGGCGAGGAGGGGATCGCGTCGCACGGGTCGCGGGAGATGCCAGTCTGGGGTCCAATTTTTCATGAGGCAGAGGCGGCCGTGGACCTCGGGCCGGTGAGGCTGGATAATTTAGTGAAGTATTTGGAATCGATCCAGGTGGGCACGAGGACGTGACTCCCGGCAAACGCGTTTACCGTCGCGTTTAAGCGAGTGACTTCAAAAGAGTCACTAAGCACATCCCACCGGCTCAAGGGCGCCGGTGGGAGCGCAAGCAAAATGCAGTCTCTACGCAAAACTTCCAGAGTGTTTATGGACAGGTAGCCGAAATATGTTTCATCGCGGTCACCTTCATGTAGTGAGGGGCTTTCGGCACGTCTTTGTTTTCCTGCATCGCTTCGCTCTCGGGAACCGCTGTACCGGTGATTTCCACCTTATGGCCGACGTGCGGAGCGAGATTCTCAGTTGATGACACGATACCCACCGTCTTTGGACCCTTTTCCAGATCGGTGAGCATGTAAGTACCGGTTGTGGGACCAGCCCTCAAACAGCCGGTCATGCTGTGTACTTTGGGAGCCTCTTGGGGTTTAACGCCCTGCGCAAACAGAAGCGCGCTACAAAACATCAAACCTGCTACGACTGAAAGTTTCATAACAACCTCCTATTCAGAACTTCCGATTTGGACCTCTGTCTCGCGGCATCGTACCCTTCTCCTGATTTCGAGTCCAGTGCAGATTGCACAGGATGCACAGGACTCGAGCGCCGGTCGAGAACCTCCATGCAGGCAATCCCCCCAGCCGCAGCGCCAACTCGCCCCCCTTTTTGATTGCCGTAGAGACGCCCGAATTCCCGAGAGAGCATGACCGCCATTAGCAGGTCCCTGGCCCCTTATCGGTGGTCACCACCCAACCGCCCTTCGGCTTCATCGTCGCACACGCATCCGACCCGTTGTACTCTCGGCGTAGATTGTTGAACCACCTCTTTGGATCACCCTGATGGAATCCGTGGAACTGCGGACCATCCGCGCTGAACATTGTAAGAAGATTTTTTGATTTCGTTATAACCCGCACGACGGGGATGTAATGCGCGGTTTCCCAGATTGGCGCGGTTCGGACCCGTCACTTTTCACGGAGCGCTGAGGAACTTCGGCAGATTCTCCGCTGTACGGCCGATAGCGCGTGCAAGGTTCAGTTTCGCGACGTTGTGGGCGAAGACACTGCTGATATAATCGAGCTCCGCACCCGCCAGCGATTCCTGTGATTGAACGAGTTCAACGCTGTTGGCTACGCCGGCCTCTACCCGCTGCCGCGTAAGCTCAAGAGTTTCCTTGGCGACCTGAACATTTTTCTGTGCTACTTCCACTTGGCTGGTTGCTGCTTGTAGGTCGAGATAAACCTTTCGGATTTCACTCTCTACCTCCAGCTTCCAATCGTCGAGTTCGGCGTGCCTTTGCGTTGCGCTGGCATCGGCCTGCTCGATATCCCCTTGGGTCCGACCGCCTTCCCAGATGGGGAAGCGCAGCGTTCCGATGACTGAGAATGTACCGTGAGATTGCGCCGGATTTGTCCCGATCACTCCGTAGTCGGCGTCAACGGAAAGAGAGGGCAGGCGTTCAGAGCGCGCGGCAGATAACGCGAGATCGGCGGCCCGGGCCTGAGCCGCCGCCGCTTTTAAGTCCGAGCGCTGCTCGAATGCTAGCTGCAGAGCCTCTTCAACGGTGATGGGCGGCGCAGCGGAGAAGGGCACCGCATCCGAAAGGTCGTATTGGTCGTTCGGTGGCAAACCGGTAATGCGCGCCAGATTAATCTTCTGCTTGGCGAAATCGTTCTCAAGTGAGGTTACCCGCTGCTGCTGGGTGAGAGCTTCGACCTGGGTCCGATCAACATCCACTTGGGCCATTACGCCTACCGCTCGTTGCTGTGATGCCTGTTGATAGAGGGCATTGGCTGTGTCCAGCCGGGCATGAGCCGATTGCACTCTCGCCTTGGCGGCGAGGACCTGCAGATAAGCGCCTCCAACCGCTAACACGACGAGATCGCGGGAATCTTCAAAAGAGAGTCGGTTTGCGCGCAAGGTTTCATCGGCCGATTTATAGTTTTTCCAGGCTGTTAAATCCACTATGTTTTGCGAAAGGCGGGCACGCAAATCAATGTAATTGAATGGTCCGATCACAGTTGGCAAAGCAAGTCCTGAAATCTTGAACTTATTAAATCCGGAAGCAGCCAAACTCGTCTGCTGAACGGTTTCGGCCAGATCCCCGGTGAGGTTGGGGAGCAACACGCTGCGCGCGACCAACGTTTGCCCATGCGCCTGGCGTACGGTTTGGGCCAACCCCACGACCCCCAGGTTGTACTCAAGGCCGCGTTGGACAGCCTCTCGCAGAGACAGCTTGCCCGAAAACGGCTTCACGGAAAAACCGGATGTGCTCCCAGAGTAAGCACCCTGAACTTGAACCGTGGGATTGAGAGTGTTGACCGTGCTTGCTACGCCCGGAGTGGATGACTGCGTGGCCGTCACCGAGCCGCTCTGAGTGGCTCGGCCCGACAGCGGCAGCAGAGTTGCCTGCGTGCCCTGGGATTGGGACGGCGCCGTCTGGGCAAACGCGTTGCCCCTTGCAATGCACATGCTGAGCAGGATCAATGTGGCACTCGTCTTCAGGCGACCCGGCGTGTTCAGTTTCGTCTTGCTCATAGACAATTGACCGTGCCTTTCTTTCCTAACTGAGTTGCTTGCGAAATCGCCAGACGCTGAGCGAAACCAGGACGATGGTAAAGATCAACAACGCCAGGAAATTCGGCCATAGAGCGACGAAACCACTTCCTTTGAGCATGCCGCCGCGAACGATAGTCGCGAAATGGTGAATGGGATTAAGGACCGTCAAAGGCTGCATCCATCGCGGCATCGCTTCGACAGGACTCAGAGCTCCCGACAGGGACGACAACGGCGGGTTAATAAAAAAGGCAGTTAGCTGCGCCTGCTGTGCGGATTTACTAAAGGTTGCAATCACCGTGCCAATACTGATTCCGGATAAAATACACAGCATGCCGCCAAATAAAACGTAGGGCAAGCTGCCGTGAAACGGGATGTGAAATGCTATTTTGAGCGTCGCAATGCACATCAGCATCATTGTGCAGAGCAACGCAAACAGCGGCACGATCTTGGCGATGATGATCTCGGACGTGCTGGCAGGAGACATGAGCAGTTGCTCCATCGTCCCGGTTTCACGCTCTCTGACCATAGCTGCGGATGAAACCAATGAACTGTTCAGGATTATCAAGAGACCGAAAACGCCGGTCGCAATGAACCAGGAATCGATCAGGCCGGGGTTGTACATGAAAGCCGGCATGAGTTGCACTTGTCCTCGGCGGCTTATCTCGGACGCAGCAACCTGCTTAAGGCTCGCATGAATACCCGTGCTCTGCAGCCCTGCGGTGTAGGTTTGAATTATGGCTTCCGCATAAGCTTGGCTGATGGTGGCCGTATTCGCGTTCGTGGCGTTCAACAGGAACTGGACCGTGGTTGAATGTCCGCGATGCAAATCCCGGGCATAGTCGTAGGGGATGACCACTCCCGCATCGGTCCTGGCCTGACTGATTGCAGTCCCGAGTTGGTCTGCCGAGAAGTAATAACCACCGAGGCGGAAGCTTTCGCTCTCGGTCAGGATCGCGACTAACTTTCGACTCTCCGGAGTCTTGCTTTCATCGACAACACCGAGGCGAAGGTTTGCGACCGACGCGCTCAGCGCGAACCCGAACAGGGTCAGTTGCAAGATAGGAGGAACAAGTAGAGAAAGCATCAGACGGCGATCGCGCCGAATCTCGTTGAACTCTTTCAGGACGAGCGCGCGGAACCGTTGATTGAAAATGTTTCGAGGGGGATTCGTCATTTGACTACGCTTTGAGCTGCATTCGGCGCATGCTGTGCCATCCAGTCGCGTAGAAAAGTGACCCAAGGATGCCGATGATCGTCACCTTCCACCAGTCAGCAGGCCAGCCGCCACCTTGGAGTAGCGCATCCCGCACGACCTCGATGTAGTAGCGGCCCCACATGAAGGTCGAGATCCATCGCAATCCCGGAGGGATGTTCGCGATTGGAAAAATCAGGCCAGAGAGGAGAAACACCAGGAGAAAGCCGCCGAGTGCCACCACTTGCATCGCGGCAACCTGGCTCGGAATCGTCGCTCCCACCATCGTCCCAAAGGCCGCCACGCAGAATGCGTAGAGAACCGTTGCGACGATCAAGGGGGTTGGGTCGCCTGCCAGCCTCAAACCAAAATATGTAAACAGGACGACTAGCATGAGTCCGCCCTCAACGAGCGCGACTACCATAAAGGCAAGAATCTTTCCCAACAGGAATTCGTGCGCGGAGATGCTGGAGACATAAACTTGAAGAATTGTCTTCAGCTCCGATTCTTTTGCCATGGCGAGAGCGGCCAGCAAAGGAGGGAACATGGAAAGTCCCAGCACAAAAATCCCAGGACCATAGAATTTCTTGGCGGAGAGTCCGGGGTTATACCAGAGGCGGATTGCGGATTGGACTAGCGCGACGCTTTGGGTGCCAGCGATACGTTGATTGTAGGCGCGCGTAATCTCGTCGGCATAACCCGCCGTGAGTTTCGCTGTATTGGCGTCAGAGGCGTCTAGCAGCAATTGAACGGGAGAATTCACTCCTCGCGCCATGTCTCTTCCGAAATGGGGCGGAATGATCAGGGCGGCCCGAGCCGCGTTTGAGCTGAGAGCCTCTTCGGGTTGTCGGTCGATCGGCCAGGACACCACATTAAGACTCAGGGAAGCACGAATCGCGTCCACAAAATCGCGCGAAGCGGGCGAATCATCAAAGTCCTGCACGATGACTGGAAGATTGTTTACGGTCAACGAAAGAGACACGCTCATCAGGATCAACAAAACCAGAGGAAGCACCAGGGCGAGAACCAGCGTCCGCCAGTCCCGACGGAACTGAGTCAGCTCTTTGCGGGCTTGCGCAACTACACGTCGCATTGGGTGCGCTCCTGATGGTTCACTCTTCCGCTGAAACCTTTCCCTGCTGACGCGCTTTTTCGATCACGCTGATGAATACGTCTTCGAGCGAAAAAGGCTCTTCGCGCGCGCTGATGATTCGGATTCGCTTGCTCTCGAGCTTCTCCGTAGTGGTTCGCTTGCCTGCTTCAACATCTTCATCGGTGACGACATGAAGGCGATCGCCGAACAGGGAAACTCGCCAACGCTCGGTGTCGCTCTTCAGCAGGTCGGCGGCGTGCTGCGGCTGGTCGACGATGAATTCAAGCAAATGGCCGGTTTGCGCGCTCTTGATCCCGCTCGGAGTTCCTTGTGCCACCAGTTCTCCACCGGCCATGAATCCCAAGCGGTTACATTGTTCCGACTCTTCAAGGTAATGCGTCGTCACAAGAATCGCTGTACCAGCATCTGCCAGGCGGTTGATCATCACCCAGAAAGCGCGCCGAGCAAGAGGATCGACCCCAGAAGTCGGCTCATCGAGGAAAAGCACGCTCGGTTCGTGCATGATAGCGGCGCCGAAGGCGACACGCTGCTTCCAGCCCCCAGGCAGACTGCCAGTGATCTGACCTTCTTTCCCTTCGAGTCCCGAGAACGACACCACCCAGCGGATTTTCTCGTCGCGCTCACTTTCCGGAACGCCGTAGACGCCAGCGAAAAAGCTGAGATTTTCTCGGATGGTCATATCGTTGTAGAGGGAGAACTTCTGCGACATGTAACCGATCTGCTGGCGAACGCTTTCCGAGCGGAGGTTGCCTTGCTCGCCGGCAAGCCGCATGCTTCCGCTTGTTGCCTCAAGCAGTCCGCACAACATCCTGATCGTGGTTGTCTTGCCAGCGCCATTTGCGCCCAGAAGACCGTAGATTTGGCCATAGGGAATCTCAAGGGTCACATTCTTTACCGCAGTGAACGCTCCGAACTGTTTGGTTAGATTGTCCGCTCCGACCGCAATTTGGCCGCGCACGTCCGAGTGGTTGTGGTGACCGGGGAACGCTGGGTCCTTCGACTCTTCGCCTAGCGCTCGCAGGGTGGCAACGAACACGTTCTCGAGAGTCGGCTCATCGACGCGGACATCGCTCAGGTGTAGGCCGGCTTTGTTAGTAAGATCTTCCACGATTTGGCGCGCTTTGTCCGGGTCATGGGCAAGGACGTCAAGACGGTCACCGAAACGCTCCACATCCATGAGTTCCTTCTGCGGACCGGATACCTCTGACAGCACGCGTTCAGCATCGCTCAAATTGTCCAGGCGGACTTCCAGTCGCTTGGCGCCCAGACCTTCTCGTAATTCGGCCGGAGTACCAACTTTCCGGATCTCGCCTTTGTGAATGAGCGCGATCCGATTGCACCTCTCGGCCTCATCCAGGTACGGCGTCGAAATCAGGATGGATAAGCCTTCGGCGGCCAGATGTGCCAAGACGTCCCAAAATTCGCGCCGTGACACTGGGTCGACGCCAGTGGTCGGCTCATCGAGCACGAGCACGCGAGGTTGAGGCACTAAGGCGCAAGCCAGCGAAAGTTTCTGCTTCATTCCGCCGCTTAACTGCCCAGCTAGGCGGCTCGAGAATCGATCCATGTCGAACATCTGCAAGTACTGGCGGCCCCGCTTCACGATGTCGTCGGATGCGACGCGGCGCAACTCGCCGATGTAGCGGATGTTTTCGATAACCGTAAGATCGGGGTACAAGCTGAATGCTTGAGTCAGATAACCCGTCTGGGAACGTGCCTCGCGCGCTGGTTGGCCAAAAACTTCAGCCGATCCCGAGCTCGCTTCCATGACCCCAGCGAGAATCTGGAACGTCGAGGTTTTTCCCGCACCGTCGGGGCCGATCAAGCCGAAGATCTCGCCTTTGCTCACCTCAAAACTGATTCCGCGAACGGCTTCAAGTGTGCCGTAGCACTTCTTCAGACGTATGATTCGAATTGCCTTCGCCTCCGATTCATCGGAGCGTTTCTCAAACGTCGGGAAAGCGGAGGCCGCCGTAGTCATTTGCGCTTTTCCTTTGGCCAGCTATCGCCCGCAACCAGGACTTCTCCGTCCGCCGGCATGCCTGGTTTGGCATATCCCAATGCTCCTTTCAGTTGCAGCTTTAACCCCACGACCTGTTTCACTCGGTCGTCGCGGAAATAGGTGTTCTCGGGAGTAAACGTCGCTTGCGGGTCGATGCGCGAAACGTATGCGTCGACCGCCTGCGTCCGATTGGAATCAAGGTAGATATGCGCAGCCTGACCGACCTTCACCTTGCCGATCTGTCCCTCGGGAACAAAACCTCGCAGGTACACCTTGCTGAGATCCAACAGAGTGATGACTGGGGTTCCGGCGGTGATCACTTCGCCCGGCTCTGCCACGCGCGTTACCACCGTGCCGTCAAAGGGCGCTTTCACGGTCAGATCCTGACGGTTTTCCCGTGCTTCAGCGAGCTGCGCCTGGGCCTGACTTACGCTCGCCATCGCATCGGCAATTGCTGCCTGCTGTTGCGCTAGCTGCATGTTCACTCCTGCTACGCGGCGCTTGGCGCCAGCCACAGCAGCCGCCTGTTGGTCCGCCGTTGAAATTGCCTGTTTTCCTTGACGCTCGGATACGGCTCCCGATTGCGCCAGTCGCGTGTATGCCTCCCTGTCGAAGCTGGCAATATCGTGGGCGGCTTCTTGCTGCACAACGTTCGCCTCTTCCTGCCGCAACTGTTCCTCGAGGACTGCAATCTGGTCCCGTGCGGACCTGGCCTTTGCTTCTGCTTGCTGAAGTTCGGCTTGCGCTTGCTCCACGCGAGCCCTCAATTGCTCGTCGTCGAGCACGGCGATGATGTCTCCGGTGGATACGCTGTCTCCCTCGCGCACCCGGATCTCGAGAATACGGCCGCTTGTCTTGGGGGACACTGCCGAGTCGTCGCCTTCGATTCGACCACTGAGCGGCACGATGTTTGCTGGCAGCGGAGGAATGTAGAACAACACTCTCCAAACGCCAAATCCGACGGCCGCGAGAATCAGAATGATAACCAACGGAACAATGATTCGACGGGCCATTGAGCTGGGCGGCTGCGCATCGGCAGGCGCAGTTTTTAGTTTTGCTTGACCTGGCTGCGCTGCCTCAGGAACAGATTGCGGGTTTGGTTGCGCTGGGTTCGCCGCCGTAGGTGGAGGTTGCAGGTTGAGTTGAGGTGGCTGCGCTGCCGCGGACGCAGGTTGAGGCGGCGGTCCGTTCGGGCCGAGACTTCCCAAGGCCGCAATCGCCGCATCAAAACTTTGGACTTCTTTACGGGCTCGTTCCCGTTCTTTCTTCAACTGCTCGACGACTACAGACACGTTTCCTATCGCAGCCGTAGGTAGGACGTTGGGTTTAGGCGACCTCGCTGCCACAGTCGAAGGTTGCGGATTTGGTGCGGAGGCCTGCGCTGCCACAGGCGCAGGTTGATGTTGATCCTGTGTCGCTGGCCCTTGAGGCTTCTCGATTACCTCTTGTTCCGCCATCGTCCACCCCGTTTGCTCTGCACGGTATCTTCTCCACCAGCGAAGGATTGCGAAATACGGCCCGGATCAGGGCCGATGAAGGATGCTGGACTCTGTGCCAGTCAGCGGGTCGAAGTTGCCCTGATCTTTTGTCATGCACGAACAGACCGGGTGCGCACACTCCCGTTGGCAGAGTACATTTATTGTCGGCCTGCCACTGATCGAGAGCCGAAATCCCCAGCTGCATTATCGGGTACCAGGAGAAGGTGTTTCTGTGCAGAAAGGGACACTTCGTCAAACTGACGGGCTGGTCGTGGTCCGATGGCGCGAGTATGGCGTTTTAACCCCGGGGCCAGTCGCGTTAACCAGCAATGGGGGCAGAAAGGACCGCAGGCGACGCTCAGCAGAGCATTTAGTTTCTTCGCGCGCTTCGTTTAGAAGGCAGACGCTCTTTCCAACTGAGCTACGGGCGCGTTGTGTGCAATCACTTCCATTTACGGCTCTTGTGTTAATCGTCGCAAGAGGCAATTGACGCGGCTCATTTTCGCTGTGCCCAGTTTTGCGCCCACCAGCCTTGAAATTACATCCGACGCAGCATCTTCGTGAGGATGACGATAGGGACAGCATATCAATTTCTCCCGCAGCCGCCCGGATGGAGACACGGCCGGCAGGAGCATTCAACGGCGGGTAAGGCAGAGTGCCCGAAGACGAAGATCAAACGGCAGACGAGTGCGGCCGTTATGTCGCAGTAATTGTTTGCAGGGCCGCTCGAACCCTATCGGCCACTTTGGCAGGCAGCGGCAGATATCCAAGAAGCTCGGCGTCTTTCTGTCCATCGGTCAAGCTGTAGTTCAGCAAGCCGATGAGCGCATCGCGCTTGCTCTGATCGTACTTCTTGTAGCAGAGCATCCAGGTGTAGGTGACAATCGGGTAGGAGGACTTCGGTTCAGGATCGGCCACCCACACAATAAAATCGTCGGTCACCATGGCCGAGTCCAGTGCAGCCAATCCGGAGGCGGTTGTAGGCGCCACAAAAGCGCCGGCTTTGTTCTCCAGGCTTGCCACCGACAAATGCCCGCTTTTCGCGGCGCCGTAGGCCACGTAGCCGATCGCGCCCGGCGTATTTTTCACCGTAGCCGCCACTCCGTCATTTCCCTTCGCCCGCACGCCGATCGTCCAGTCCGGCATCTTGTCGGGCCCCATGCTTCTGGCGAAGGCATCGCTGATCGCGCTCAGATGATTGGTGAACGCAAACGTGGTACCGCTGCTGTCGGCGCGCACGACCACGCGGATGGCCGCCGCCGGAAGTTTGATTCCCTGGTTGTCCTTGGCGATCAGCGGGTCGTTCCACTTGACCACCTTGCCTAGAAATATCCCGGTATACGCTTTGCGGGAAAGCTTGAGTTGCGGGATGCCCGGCAGGTTGTAGATCAGAACGATGCTCGAGGCCGTTACCGGCAGCAACTGTACTCCCAGGGCCGGATCCACTCGGTCCATTTCATCTTCCGTCATTGCCGCATCGCTGGCGCCGAAGTCTACCGTGTGATCGATGAACTTCTTGACGCCCGTGCCGCTGCCCAGCGCCTCATAGTGCGTCTCGACGCCCGGATGCGTGCCGGTATAGGCCGCGAACCACTTCGCATACAGCGGCGCCGGCAGCGTGCCACCCGCTCCTTCGAGTTTCACTGCTGCAGCCGCCGGCTTGCGGCTGCAGCAGGCCAGCGCGAAGGCGGCCATCACGGCCACGCACAGCAAATCCTTTTTCCTCACGTGGTCCTCATTTTCAGCTCGCGCCGCGCTCGCCCGTGCCCGGCGGTCCATGATCTCTTGGTGCTTGATCTTTCGGAATGATCTTGCCACACTCTTGTTTTTCACCGGAAGGATTTTTACGTCTGGCCGGCGAAACGCTTCAGAAGCGCTGTCATGAAGGCGAAATATTTCCGGGGCGAACTCTTGGTATAGTGGCTGGCCTTTCCTGTTTGGAGGCCCTGCATTGCTTTCTCTCGAACGTCTGAGCATTCAGTCGAAGCTCATGGGCATGCTGCTGCTCGTGGCAATGTGCTCCATTGTAGTTGTGGGCTGGATCGCTTACTCGACTGGCAAGGACGCTCTCACTTCCACGGCGCTCAATCGTTTGACGAGCGTGCGCGCTTCCAAGGAGGTCCAGATAGAAAGTTTCTTCGCAACGACCCGCAACCAGGTCTCCAATCTGGCAAACGACCGCATGATCGCCGCCGCCGCCCGCGATTTCACCAGCGGCTTTGCCAAATTCAAGAAGATGCAGGTCAAGCCCGAGTGGGATCAGAACCTGGCCGCTTTCTACCGGAACGAATTTCTGCCAGGTCTGGCCACCAGCACGGGGCAAACTCCCGCTTTTCAGTTCTTCTGGCCGGCAACGCCCGAAGCGCGCTACGCACAGTATTTTTACATCTCCGACAATCCGAATCCCGCCGGCGAACGGTACGAATTAACAGACGCGCGCGACGGCAGTGATTACAGTTCGGCCCATGCGCGCTACCACAAGGTTCTTTCCAAGTTCATTCAAGACTTCCGTTACGACAACCTCCTGCTCGTCGACAACGAAACCGGAGACGTGGTTTACACCTTCGACAAATCCCCCATCTTTGGCACCAACCTGTTGAACGGCCCATACTCGGAGACCAGCGCGGGTGTTCTCTTCAAGACGTTGCGCAAGTCCAGCAACGAGGGCGAAGTCCAGGTGGCCGACTTTGCCCCAGCCTCCTATGCGTCAGGCAAGCCCGTGGCTCTGATGGGAACGGCGATCTTCGATGGCACCACGCAAGTCGGCGTGATTTTTCTCCAGTTTCCCGTCGATGAGATCAACCGTGTGATGACCGATAACTTCGGCTGGGTGCAGGATGGCCTGGGGAGAACCGGAGAAGTGTATCTGGCGGGCCCCGAAGCTCTCATGAGGTCGCGGTCGCGCCTCCTCCACGAGAATCGCGACCTTTACTTCAAGCAATTGCGCGACGCGGGTTATTCCCAGCATGACATCGATCGCGTGCGCCTCGCCGGCACAGCCACCTTCGCCCAGCAAGCAACTGCCAGGGCCGTCCAGAGCGCCCTCTCGGGGAAAACCGGAACGGCGTTGCTGACGAACTACCGCGGCGTGAAAGTCCTCACCTCTTTCGCGCCGCTTTATTTGCCGGGGCTCCGTTGGGTTGTCATCTCCGAAATGGAGACCAGCGAGGCCTTTGCTCCCCTGGCGGACTTGACCCGCAAGATTGTTTTATCCTCGGTTGCCACGATCATACTCGTCACGGTCGCATCAGTATTCCTGGGCCGCCGCTTCGTTCGGCCCATCTTCCGCCTGGTCGATGGAGCTCATCGACTCGAAGGCGGTGAAAAGAATGTCTCCATCGGCATCGAGTCCAGGGACGAATTCGAGGACCTCGGTGAGGCGTTCAATCGCATGTCCAGTGCCCTGACCGCGGTGCGCGGCGAGCTGGACCAAAGAACCCGCGAATGCGATGAACTGCTCGGCAATCAATTTCCCGCGGAGGCCGCGGCGCGCATGAAGCAGAACCTGGCGCCGGCGACCCAGGAATATTCCGGAGTCTCGATTTTGTATGCCAGCCTTCTTGGACTCGTTGAATCCACCTGGTCCGGCGGGACTGAGAAATCGTTCCGTCTTCTTGACGATCTGGTGCTTGCCTTCGACGATGCCGCGGAGCGGCGCGGTGTGGAGCGGTTGAGCAGCAACGGGATGACCTACGTCGCCTGCTGCGGCTTGTCGCAGGGCGTTTCAGACCATGCCGGCCGGGTCATCGGCCTCGCGGAGGATATGCTCGGGATCGTCGAGCGCCTCCAGCGCGACCGGCAGGCCTCGCCCCTCATGAAGATGGGCATCGACTCGGGGACCGTTGCCGGCAAGGTTGTTGGACGCACGCGCCACAACTATTTTCTCTGCGGCCGCGCCATTACCCAGGCCGCCGCACTCGCTGCCGAGGCGCCGGCCAATCGAGCCCTCGTGAGCCAGCATGCTGCCGCCGGCGCGCACGGCCGCTGGCATTTTGGCGCCCCGGTTCAGGTATCTTCCCCGGACGGAGAAGTTGTTGCCGCGCGCCCGCTCGAACTCGCCAAAGATGGGCTGGCCGCTTCCCGTGAAAGCCCGGAATCACAGCGGATCGGACTCACCTGATGTTGACCCCGTCTGAATCCCCGCGGCCTTTTCACCGTACGCCTGGTTCGCGCCATGCTCGCCGCCCGCGACGTGGAGGCGTTCATGCGATTTCTTGACCGCCTGCAGCTCAGCATCCAGTCCAAGCTGATGATCATGCTCCTGCTCGTGGCGGTTTCCTCGATTGGCGTTATCAGCTGGATCGCTTATGCCGGCGCAAGGCAGGCTTTGACCGCGTCCGCCTTCGATGAGCTCACGAGCGTCCGAGCGTCCAAGAAGATCCAACTCGAAGCGTTTTTCAGATCGATCCGGAATGAGGTTTCCAACCTCGCCGCCGACCCGATGATGGTCGGCGCCACGCGTGATTTCTCCAGCGGATTCGCCAAGTTTGGCTCCGTGGAGATGCAGCCGGAATGGGACCGGAAGCTCGAGCAGTTCTATCGCGACGATTTCCTCCCCAAGCTGGCCGGCAAAACTTTGCAGACTCCGCGTATCCAAGCCTTCTTGCCCCAGACCCCGGCAGCCCGCTACGCGCAATATCAGTACATCGCGAAGAATCCCTATCCCACCGCGGAACGCTACAAATTCCTGGATGCCGGCGATGGCAGCGATTTCAGCAAGACCCACGCCCTTTATCAGCCCATCTTCACCAAGTTCATGCTCGACTTGCGTTACGACAATCTCATCCTCATCAGTCCCGCGGGAGATGTCGTCTATACCTTCACCAAATCCCCCCTGTTTGGCACCAATGTGGCCAACGGCCCGTACTCCGACACCGCCGTAGGCGACCTTTTCCGCACGATTCAGAAAGCCAGCGGCAGGCACAAGGTGCAGCTCGTTGATTTCTCCCACGTCACTTCCGCATTGAATAAGCCTGTCGCGCTGATGGGCGCGCCGATCTTCGACGGGCCCGACGAGATTGGCATGGTGTTCATCCAGTTTCCGATCGACGAGATCAACCGGGTCATGACCGACAACCACGGCTGGACTCAGGATGGCCTGGGCAAAACCGGAGAAGTCTATCTGGCCGGCCCGGACAGGCTGATGCGATCGCAATCCCGGATATTTTACGAAAACCCCTCGCGTTTTTACGAGGCCCTGGAGAAGGCCGATTATCCTCCTCAGGACATTGACCACCTGCGCCGCGCGGAAACCACAATCCTGGAGCAATCCGTTCATTCGCACGCCGTCGACAACGCCCTTGCCGGCAAGACGGGAACCGCGATACTCCCCAACTATATGGGTCTTTCCACCCTGAGTTCCTTCGCGCCCATTGATATTCCCGGCCTCCAGTGGGTCATTGTTGCCGAGATGGACGCGCGCGAGGCGTTCGCCCCGCTCACCGCCCTCACGCACAGAATGATGACCGGGTCTCTCATCACCCTGCTCGCCGTCACCGTCGTGGCCGCCTTCTTTGGCAGGCGCTTTGTGCGTCCGATCTTCCGCCTCGTGGACGGCGTTCAGCACCTCGAACAAGGCGAACGGGATGCCCTGATCGAAGCCGGCTCGCGCGATGAATTCGAAGATCTGGGCGCCGCCTTCAACAGGATCACCACCGAGATTACCGCCAAAAACGATCTCCTCGAGCACACCACGCGCCAGAGAGACGAATTCATTGACCATATTCTCCCCGTCAGGGCCGCTGCCCGCCTGAAACGGGGCCAGCCTTCCGGGGTCGACGCGTTTTCCGATATCTCGATTCTCTGTGCCAGGTTTATCACCTCGGGCAGTTCCGCCCTGTCGTCTGGCGTCCATAAGTCCCTCGATCTCTTCAACGACCTCATCATCGCCGTCGGTGACGCGGCCGAGAGGCGCGGCGTCGAGAGGGTGAGCAGCGACGGCCTTACCTATATCGCGTGCTGCGGACTTTCCCGCGAGCGCCTCGACCATGCCAGCCGCATCGTGGATTTCGCCCAGGATGTGCTGCGGATCAGCGCTCGCCTCCATCGTGACCGCCAGGTCGCTCTCCACGTCCAGATCGGTATCGACTCCGGACCCGCCGCGGGAGGAATCATCGGCCGCAAGCGTTTTAGCTATCACCTTTCGGGGGAAACTCTGAAGGTTGCTGCGGCACTGGCCGCCCAGCCGCGGGCGGATTCCATTCTGGTCAGCGAACGAATCCACACTTCCACCGAAAGGCTTTACCAGTTTGGCTCCCCTGTTCAGGTTGCTATGGGCAAGGGCGAGTCCTTCGCCGCGTGGCCGCTGAAGTCCTCCGCGAGTCACGAGGTCGAACCGCGACCCTCGGTCACCGCAAAGGCCGAGCCGGGCCTTGAGGAGGGGGATCCTATCTCCTCGGCGTCTCAAGGAGCACGCCATGACTGACACAATCCGCAATTCATTTATTTGGGCCCTGGCGTTAGCGATCGGATTTCCCTTGATCAGCGTGACGTTGGTCGAAATCGCGCTCCGGGTGCGCCGCCGGGGTGGCGCGCTCGCGGCCCCCGTGGGATCGATCCGCGACCTGATCCTGCCCGCCCTCGCCACGCTCGTGCTGCTCACCAAAGTGATTGGCTGGAGCAGGGATGCCACACCGGTGCGGGTGGTGGAAACTATACTCTGGCTGTGCGTGGTCAACACAGCCCTGTCGTTCCTCAACGCCCTGTGGTTCGTTCGCGCCAAGGAAGGCAGTTGGCAGGCGAAAATGCCCCGGCTTTTCGTCGATATGGCCCGCGCCATGATCGTGCTGGCTTGCCTGGCCATTGTTTTATCTGCGGTTTGGGGATTGAACTTGGGTAAGTTGGTCGCGGCCCTGGGCGTTGGTTCCCTGGTGCTTGGTCTCGCTCTTCAGGAACCCGTCGGAAATCTCTTCAGCGGCGTCATGCTGATGATGGAGCGGCCCATCGGCATCGGCGATTGGGTCAAGGTGGGCGACAATCTGGGCACCGTCGTCGAGTCCAATTGGAGATCCATGCATTTGCGGACTCGCGACAACGACCTCGTCATCGTCCCCAATTCCGTTTTGGCCAAGGGCAGCTTCGTCAACTACTCCCGCCCCGTCCCCCTGCACAACGAATCCATCCTGTTGCATTTTTCCTGCGACGACGCGCCGAACAAAGTCAAGCTGGTGCTCCTGGAGGCGGCCCGCAGCACCCATGGCGTTCTTTCGAATCCCTCGCCCAAGGTGCGCCTGAGCGCCTACGCCGAATCGAGCATCGAATATGAAGTAAAACTGCCCATCACCGAGTTCGCCCAGCTCAAGGACATTGCCGAGGAGTTCCGTACTCTGGTCTGGTACGCCGCAAGAAGGGAAGGCTTGACGATGCCTTACCCGATTCAGACTCAAATTCTTGCCGCCCAGGCTCAGGATATCCCGGGCCATCAGGGCATCTCGCAGGAGGACCTGCGGGCCTTCCCCCATCTCGGACTTGCCGGAGGCGACGTCCCCCAGAATATCGCCCGCAGTTCGGTCAGAAAATATGCCCGCAGCGAACACGTCGTAAAAGAAGGTCAGCGCCTTGCCGGGCTCCACCTGATCATTCGCGGCAAGGTGGCCCTCAGCGTCCGCGACGCCGCCGGCAACAACGTCGAGATCGCCCGCCTGGAGCGCGGCGAGTTTTTCGGTGAAAAGTCCCTGCTCTCGGCCGCCCCGAGCGACGCCACCGTTACCGCTCTCGAAGATCTCGAACTCCTCGTTCTCGAAAGCGAATCTGTCCATTCCTTGATCGAGCACACCCCGCATCTCGCCCGGCAGATCGGTGGTGTCATGGAAGCCCGCCGCAAAGCCCTCGAAAAAAGCAGGCCAGCAGGAAACGGCTCACAGTAGGCCCCGCTGCCCGCGAGCCCGGGAGAAAAGGGAGAAGTCTGAAAGGCGGAGCCGCTAAGTCCGTTCTGGATGATCAATCCCATTCGGCGGATAGTGCAGCGTTGGATCGCTGGCCTGTTCAAGTCGACGATTCCTGGACCAACCTCGTCTCTCGGGTCCTCGCCGCGCTGCTGTCTCGGTCGAAAGATCCAGTCTTGCAACGATGTTGTTGACGCGCGCTCGGACCCGGCAACACATTCCGCGTACTCGGCGTACTCGACAGACCTTGGCTTGGTTTGGCCATTGCGATATACTGGCGCCCGCTCACCGAGTCTGGTCGCATAAGTATGAACATCTCATCCAAAGCGAAGACCCGCTCCTGGGCTTACGAACTGAGGATCGCTCTCCAGGATATTCGTCCGCCGATCTGGCGACTGATTCAGATCCCCAGTGCCTCCCGTCTAAGTTGTCTCCATAATGCCCTCCAAATTGTGATGGGCTGGACTGACAGCCATCTTCATCGGTTCGAGAAAAACGGCAAGTATTGGGGCGTGCCTGAGCACTTCGAAGACGATGATATTGACATCCTTGATGAACGCCGGACAGAAATCAGCACCATCCTCAAGGCGCGGGGTGATTCGGTCGTTTACGTCTACGATTTGGGCGATAACTGGCGGCACGAGGTGGTGCTCGAGAAGATTGTGCCCGCGTCGGATAGGACTGTGCGCCCGTTTTGCCTATCCGGTGAACGCCACTGCCCTCCGGAGGACGTGGGTGGCACGTCAGGATACGAGGAATTCCTGGAAGTCATTTTCGAACCCCGCCACGAGGAGTTTGAACACTACATAAAGTGGGCCGAAGGGCCCTCACCCGTCAACCGATCCACAGGACGATTCCAGCCTGAGGAATTTAACGTAACGGCCGTGAACGACAGGTTGTCGCAGAGGCGGTGGCCTGGTCGGCAATGGCATGCCGCTACCCCTTGATGGATCTGCTTGCTCGACGTCTGATGACTCGCTTTGATCGCCAGGTGCAGCGCGTTGCGGGTGGATCGATTCCAGGGAGTTGCCCGCCTTGTAGCTGAGCGCAAGATCCACTCCTTGGTCCCTGCAAACTGCGCGGCAAGATGCCACTGTGCGCAGGAAAACTGTGAGCAAGAAGAACATGAAAAGTCGCCCTGTCAACGAAGGGGACGTCCTCAAAAGGCTTTCCGCCGGGCTCTCTCCGGAAGAAATCCGACACGTCCTTGCTGGAGCGTTGAAGTCTCTTGGCCCGGCGGGTGTTGATCGTCTCCTCAAGCGAGTGGGATCTGAAACGGGCGCGGCGTTGCGCGGAGCTCTTGGCGCTGGCGACTCGACGCAGCCGCCATCCCCAGGCAGAGCCAAGATCAAAGAAAGAATGGCAGAAGGCGGGGCGGGAGTGGAATTTTCGGATCGGCGAAGCCAGCGATAGTGAAAGCGCATCAGGAATACTCACGAGTCGGCGGGCCCGACATCCTTGCTGAGAGGAGAGCTGTCGTGACGAAGAGAACTCCAGGAACCTTGGTTATGGCATTGTTTTCTTTCATGGTGTTCCCTGCCCTGCTCGCGATGGGTCGCGATTCTAGGCGCGCGACTGGAACGGGCCCACAGGAGCGCGCAAGCCAGGTTTCGGTTGGTCCGACGGACATCGGCGGTGTAGTGACCGGCTCAAACGGCCCCGAAGCGGGTGTATGGGTGATCGCGGAAACAACCGAATTGCCGACCAGGTTCCGTAAGATCGTCGTCACCGATGACCGTGGCCGGTACCTAATTCCCGATCTTCCGAAAGCTCATTACAAGGTGTGGGTAAGGGGGTACGGGCTGATCGATTCACAGCATGTCGACGCAGAGCGCGGCAACACGTTGGCGGTGCAGGCAGTGGTCGCCCCGGATGCTCAAGCGGCGGCGCAGTATTATCCTGCGAACTATTGGTATTCCCTCATGCAGGTACCGCCAAGGAGCGCGTTCCCGCTCAAGACCGACGGTGCTTTACACACGGATCAGGGTGTTCCTGTCGCGAAGGAAGGAGTCGCCGAGGCGCAAGCAAACTGGATCGAGGGGCTCCATTCTGGTTGCGAGATGTGCCACCAGATGGGCGATAAGGCAACGCGCGAGCTGTCGTCCAACCTGGGTCAGTTTGACACGACCACTCACGCGTGGGATCGCCGGATCATGTCAGGTCAATTTGGCTCCTTTATGATCGCCGACCTCAATGGCGCTTTCGGACATGACCGCGGCATTGCGATGTTTGCGGATTGGACCGACCGGATCGCTCGAGGCGAAGTGCCGCCGGCTCCGCCGCGGCCTCAAGGAATCGAACGCAACGTGGTTCTTACGCTGTGGGACATCGGCACCGACAAAGCTTTCCTGCACGGTATTGTGGCCAGCAACGATCGAAATCCAACGCAGAATGCATATGGCCACGTGTACAGCACGGATTGGGAGGCTGGGACGATGATCATCATGGATCCCAGCGAGAACACGGTGTCGACACTCAGGGTCCCGCTGCGGCAGGAAGAGGAGCGATCGACCATGCCTCATGTGGTGCCCTATAGAAACTACGCACCCTCTCCCTACTGGGGGGATGAAATCGTCTGGCCCGAGGACGCTGTGAACCCCAAGAATCCTCAAATGGACAGCAAGGGGCGCGTGTGGATCGGGATGCAAAATCACAAGGAGAATCCCGCCTTCTGCAAATCAACCTCAGGAAATATTTTTTCTAAAAACTGGCAGCCGCCCTACGAGGCGGGCTGGGGCGTTGATATTTACGACCCGAAGACAGGCAAGTTCGATGCCGTGGATCTCTGTTTTGGCATTCACCATTTGATGATCGCCAACGACAAGGACGAAACCGTATATTTCGCCCTCAAGATCGCTCAAATCGGCGGGGTGGGGTGGGTCAACTCACGGGTTTGGGACCAGACACATGACACCGAGAAGGCTCAAGGCTGGTGTCCACCGGTTATCGATTACAACGGCGATGGAAAGATCGGCCCCTATACGAGAGCGCCCCAACCTCTTGATCCAAAACTCGACAGATTTGTCGACGGAACAAGAGGCTACGGGATCGGAGTCAACCCAGTCGATGGGAGTGTTTGGGTTGCAATCACCAAGCCCATGCCAGGAAAACTGCTTCGCTTCGTCCCTGGCAATAATCCTCCCTCCACCTGCATGACCGAGATTTACGAGCCGCCCTTCACCACAGCCGAGGGTCCCCATCCCAGTGATAAGTTGGGCTATGTGCCGCGCGCCGCTGATTTCGATTCAAAGGGACTCGTTTGGGCCAACCTTGGCGGCAGCGGCCAGCTTGCGAGTTTCGACCGAAGCAAGTGCAAGGTGCTAAACGGGCCAACCGCAACCGGCCAACATTGCTCGGAGGGGTGGACGTTGTACCCGGTGCCGGGACCAACTTTTAAAGGTGAGACCGAGGCCAAGGCAGATTGGTTGTACTTCGATTGGGTCGATCGGTTCAACGCCCTTGGTCTCGGCAAAGATGCTGTGGTGGTCACGGGATCGGGTTCAGATTCTTTGCTGGTTTTTCAGCCAGCCACGAAGAACTGGACAGTGATGCGGGTTCCCTATCCGATCGGGTTCTATTCGCGCATGGTAGATGGCCGGATCGACAATCCGAATGCTGGGTGGAAAGGACGAGGAGTTTGGGCAGATAACGATACCCGCACCACGTGGCATGTCGAGGGAGGTAAAGGTACCCCGAGTGAACTCATACATTTCCAATTACGCCCGAACCCGCTTGCTAATTAGGGCCGAGAGAAACATCCGGCGCACTGGGTGTGCCCGCAATCATCGAGTAGCGCCTCCACGTTTCTCCGAATCGGTGGCAAGCGCCAGTGAAACCTGCAGCTTCCCAGAAGCGGATTGGGACCAAGCCGCTCGTTTGGCGGACATCTCGATAAGTCCCTGATGTCGCTCACACCCGCCTCGGCGAAATCGCGGCTCGGATCGACGATAATCGGTCTTTCGCGAAAATCACTCTTACTGAACGAGAGCACAGAAACCGATGCAGACGAGCCCGATGAGTCCGCCCAATCCGATGGAAGCTCCCACATCGCAACCCTCGCTGACCGCTTCTAGCAAGCGTCTGGTGCCATGGTTGATCGCGGTGGCATTTTTTATGGAGTCGCTGGACACCACGATTCTCAATACCGCCGTGCCGACCATGGCAGCCGCACTCCATGTTGCCCCGCTCAGCATGAAGTCAGTGCTCGCGAGCTACACTCTGAGCCTCGCAGTTTTTATTCCGATCAGTGGTTGGATGGCGGACCGGTTCGGAACGCACCGCGTATTCACATCCGCGATCGGCATCTTCACGCTGGGGTCATTTCTCTGCGGCATTTCGAGCAACATTCATGTGCTGGTCGCTTGCCGCATCTTGCAGGGCTGCGGCGGATCGATGATGGTGCCAGTCGGCCGGCTGACCATTGTGCGGACGTTCGCCAAATCCGAACTGATCCGTGCCATGAGTTTCGTCGCCATTCCCGCTTTGATTGGCCCCATGCTGGGACCCATCGCCGGCGGCCTGATCGTCGGATATTTTCACTGGAGCCTTATTTTCTTCGTGAATATTCCGATTGGCCTTGCCGGTTTGTGCATGGTTTACCTGCGTTTGCCGGACTACCGCGAACCCACGAGCCCTCTCGATGTAGCCGGGCTGATCCTTTTCGGATCCGGCGTCGCGCTGCTTTCGTACGTGCTGGAGGTGTTTGGCGAGCATACGCTGAACGCGGGCGAAATTCTCGGCCTTCTGGCGCTTTCCGCTCTCCTCCTGGCAGGCTATGGATTTCACGCGACCAAGACCGCATATCCGATGCTAAATCTCATCCTATTTCGGATTCGCACGTTTCGCGTGGCAGTCAATGGCAGCTTCCTGACTCGCCTTGGTATCGGCGGCATCCCATTTCTCTTTCCGCTGTTGTATCAGGTTGGCCTTGGGTTCACGCCGATTCAATCCGGCCTGCTCATGATGCCGCAGGCGATTGCGGCCATGAGCCTGAAGGTGACGATGCCTCGCATTTTGGCTCGCTTGGGGTATCGTGCCGTGCTGATTTCCAATACCCTGATTATCGGCCTGCTCATCTTGCTTTTCGCGACCATTGGGAAGAGCACGCCGGTGTGGCTGATCGTCGCTGAGGTTTTCTTCTACGGGTTCTCTACGTCGTTGCAATATACGAGCATGAACACGCTGGTCTATGCGGATGTCCGCGAGCAACAGGAGAGCGGCGCAAGTTCCATTGCTAGTACCGCGCAGCAGATGGCAATCAGCTTCGGTGTCGCTTCGGCGTCGCTCGTGACTGTCTTCTTTATTCCCGACCACTATCGTGCGAATCCCGCGCAATTTATTCAGGGCGTCCACCGTGCGTTTTTTGTGCTGGGGGCGATGACCCTGCTCTCCACGATCGTTTTCTGCGAGCTGAAAAGAGGAGATGGTGACACTGTGAGTCACCGGACCAACCTACACGCCGCCTAGCGCATCCGCAGCAACTTTAGCGACCTTGATCATCGCCAGATGGTCGGCAATTCCAAACGCACCCATCGTCAAACTCAATATCTTGGCAGCAAGAACGTGCTTGGCGTCGTCACCGGCCTTCAGAGATACCTGCGACAGGTTTGCTGTCGTTCTAACGCAAAAGCCTTGGGTCGATACCGCAAAGAAGTCGCCCTTTTTAATATCGGTGCCCGGATTCGGACATAATCGACGGGAACTACGCCCGCGATCGGGCCCACCGGCAGCGCCCATACGACACTCGATGGGGAGCTGGAATAAGCGGGAATGATGCAGGCCGGCGCGTCGGGTAGCACAACAGACAGAGGTGGCAATCACGGAGGCAAAAATGGCGGGCAACTCGCACCGAAGCGCAAGACTGCGCACGCTCGACAGTTGCTTTAGGGTGTTCTGCCCCGCCCGAGTCACCAGTCCGGCACAGAGAAGCACGAGGACGTGCCTCGACACACCGCCATGCTCGGCTGCGTCCACTATGTTGGTGCCGGAGCCACTCCCGGCAAGATGTTGCACCACTTCCAGAAGCCGCATCAGCGCTGCCGCGCCGATGCCTGTGCCTACACCGGTTAAGAAGCACGGCCAGCCAGAAAGCGCGCGGCACCTGGGCGTTGAAGGGTGTCGAGTTCGGGAATCGATGGCGTTTCGATCGTAGTCAATGCGAACCCTGCTCTTGTTCCCTCTGGCGGCGCCTCTTCCGTATTCGAGGCTTTAACCTGGTCGAATCATTTGGGGTTTGATGGACAGCTCGCCCGTTTGGAATCTGTATCGTTAAGCCAGCCGTCGCGAAACCCCGCGCGACGAAGGCCGTCCACGATATAGGAGCATTTTCGGATGCTCTTCCATATCAGCTCCGATTGAAAGTTTTCAATCATTAGAATGATCGGGCCTTGATTCAAACCGAAGATCCAGGGAGACACCCAACCGTTTTGATTTCTGCTAGTGTCAGGATAGGTTGAATTAAAACTAGCGTCGAATCCATACGGGCTGCGCCCTTTCAAATTCAACCGATCTATGGCGTGACGGACAGTCTCGATCACAATCTCAGGCGCGAATGGGAGAGAAGCAACGACCGCCCACGGTGAAATGGTTCCATCATCCGGGCCAAATGGCGCGCCTCGTGCCGTATAGTCGAAGAATTCCCTTCGGATACCATTAACCTCCAGCACGGCGGGACCTGGTCCGTCGCTCGCGGTTAATCCCCAGCCATACTTGTGGTAGTGCGAAAACCCCATTGGATTCTCTATTCCGTATTGCCTTTGAACGTGAGTAGCCCGCCGGCTGTTCTCAAAATAATCGATCCCCGTTCTTCTGTTGAAGTCGTCGTGTATACCGCGAAAGTCCAGCCACAGATGCGACATCTGATGAATGAATAGCGGTCCGGCATACAGGTGCTCTATGCTGTAGAGCTTCTTCCATTCGAAAGTTGAGGTCCATTGCCTGTAGCCTTCCGCACCGATAGGAAAGGTAGGCGATCCCATGGCCAGCACGTAAAGAACGAGAGCTTCGCTGTAGCACGTATCCCATCGATACGGAAGATATCCCGACTCGGGTTTCCAACCATGGCAGATGGTTGTCCCATTATTCAAGGCCCATTCCCAATCAACGCGCCGGTAAAGCACCTCAGCAAGTTCCCCTATCTCGCTTTCTCCTTCGCCCTCCCCGATGAAATAGCTTGCCGCTGTTAGAACACCTGCCATGAATATGGCGGTATCAACTGTCGACAACTCACATTGCCAGGCTCGGTGGCCGGTCTGCATGTCGAGGAAATGATAGTAGAACCCTTTGTATCCCGTGGCATCAGGTTCCGGACCCTGATGGCTCGAATGAAAAAACCTCAGAAGCGTCAGAGTTCTGCCGACTGCCTCCGCTCGTGAAAGTAAGCCCCTTTCTACGGCCACCACATAGACGCTAAGCCCCATTCCCACAACCGCTATGCTAGAGGGTGATCCAGGCTGGTTGCGATCGGCGATCAGGCCGTTTCGAGGGTTGATTTCATAACGAAAATAATCGAACGTCTCGCGGCGGAGACGGTCAAGCATTTCTAAATCTGTTCCATTCGTATTGGAAACCGGCAGCATGTTTACTGGCTCTCCTGGTAGCCTCTTAGCAAGGCAATTGTAACGGCAGCCACGCTCTGCGGCCGTAGAGCGACAGCCAGATCAACAGTTCCCCCGTCGCAGGTCCAGGGTTGCGATTCCGGCCGCAGAATCGAAGCCGTCTCAAGCTGCTGAACTTGTAACCCGCCTAAGCATTCTGGTTCGCCCATGTTCTGCCAACGCCGGCGAGGATTTGCATGCTCTTCGTCAATTCGCTCGATCCAGGCAATACGCGGGGTTGGCGCGCCTGACAACCAGAGATTTACAAGCGGCCGCATTTTTACCAATGACCCAAACGTCTACAGTCGCATGAGCGCCGTTGAATTCCAATAGGTCGGTACCTCAAAAAAAAACAACGGCGTACTTCGGCGGCTCCATAACGTTCTACCCTATATCGTTCGTAATCCTTCGGGGGAGTGATGTTGGGCTGGTAAGGAAAAACGGCGGTATTTCCCGGCGATAGTCGTTTCTGGCATGAAGGATTAGCTCCACAAATGGCCGCGTTCCGATGGAAAGAAAAGAATCGATAATACGTTCCCGTATAGAGTGTCTTTCGGGACAGCTTCGCCTCCCGCAGTTAGGTAGAGTAACGCGTCATGCGTTTATCCGGGCGGAATGGTGCGAAGGGTATGGACCAACCACGATGGCATGGACAACTGCAATTATTGTTGTCAGCCTATGGTTGGTCGGCATTACGACGTCCACGACCTTCTACGGGTATCTTCATGTCTTGTCGGCTGTGGCGATTGCCATCGCCGTGACTCCGGTCTTCATGGGTACGTATCGCAGCAGAGATTAAGTCGCTTCAATGGAGAGTGCATCGTGGACCTGCTCCTTCAGCAAGAAGTCGCAGAGGCGGGGCTTCGTCTTCGTAGGGCAATCTCACGTGCTGTGAATGAGACGCCGGAGTGTTTCACACACAGGAACGGGAAATGGTCCGTCGAGTTCCGGAATCCGGCCAGCGGCGAGAGCATCATTGTCACCTATTCGAGACCAACAATGGCGATGAACTCCACACGGCAGAATTGATGGTGCTTGTCGTGGTCGCCCAGGTGCAAAGCTCGCGTTTGTGAGGCGCCCTTCTTCCCGGCGCCGCATCTCTTCCCGCAACTCCTGTTCCACTTTCAAACTGCCGGATTTAGGCTTTGTCGTCCTGCACCAGCCATCTCTGCCTCCTTGATAAGGTATGCTGTGGGGGTGGGCGTAATCCGCCTTGACGCCATCCTCCGGGGGCAAGGATGAAAGGTCCCTTACAACAGCCGATGCACCGCCGCGCCTTCCTCCAAGCGTCTTTGGGCGCAGCCGTTGGCGGCTCGATATCAACCTTCTCGTCTGCATCGGAGGTGTCCAATACGCTCCGATCCGCGGCCGCAACGAGAAAGATGGTTGCCGGTTCGGCAGTGTCGAACCAGCAGTTGCGCGATCCGGTGCTCGCGGCGATTCTCGCGCAGCAATGCGGCATCGTGGTCCCCGAAAGCGAAATGAAATGGAAGGCGATTCATCCGGAACCCAATCGCTATGACTTCGCGGCGGCCGATGAGCTGGTGGCGTTCGCTGGAACAAACTCGATGCTTGTTCGCGGCCACAACCTCTGCTGGCATGACGCTCAGCCATCTTGGCTTCCCGGGCTTGCCACACCGGACAATGCGGCTCGGCTTCTTGAGGAACACATCCGCACCGTCGCCGGACATTATGCCGGTCATATCCATTCCTGGGACGTCGTGAATGAAGCGATCCAACCGCAAGACAATGCTTCCTCCGGCCTGCGAAACTCGTTCTGGCTGAAGCTGCTCGGGCCGCGATATATCGCGATCGCCTTCCACGCCGCCGCTGAAGCTGACCGGAGAGCGATCCTTACATATAACGAATATGGCCTCGAGGAAGACGGCAATTACAACGAAGTGCGCCGGCAGGGCGCCCTCGCACTTTTTAGGTGGATGCGCAAGAACCGCATTCCGATCGACGCCGTAGGACTCCAATCCCATTTGACGGCGCGTTTTCCGGAAATGCCCAACTGGGGTGGTCTGCACAGCTTTCTGAAGAAAGTCGCAAAACTAGAACTTCAGGTTTTTGTCACCGAACTTGACATCGACGACAGCAATCTCGCAGGCGATGCGCAGAGCCGCGGGGAATGGGTTGCGTGGCTCTGCAGGGACTATCTCAAAAATGTCTTGTCGCATCCGCACGTCACAGCCGTATTGACTTGGGGTTTGGTTAGCCACGGTTCGTATCGCAGCACGAATGCCGATCATCCCGACGATGTACCGCATCGGGCGTTGCCGCTCGACGAACATCTTCAACCTACGCCGTTTCTAGCGGCCATGCTCGATGTGCTTCACAAACGCTGACGAGCCTGCAACAGAGGTTTCAGAGCGAGGTCTTGAGCGGCATCAGATGCGAGCCGGTCGCGTCGAGGGCGATCGGATCCGGATACCTGGCCTGTCGCAGACAAATGGCGACAATCACGTACAAAGCGGCGAGGAGAAGAAGGCAAAGCCAGCTGCCTTCCGGCCCCACGGTCCCGCCGGTCAGCCATGGCGGACCCGCAAACGTCCCGTTGAACAAATGCCGGGACGCCACCCCTCCGCTATCCGGCACACCGTAAAAATAGGTCTCGCCCCAGTCCCAGGCGGCATGAAAGCCTACGGGCATCCAGAGATTGCCCGTCCGGCGCAATAGCAAGCAAAAGAGAAATCCCGCTGCACCGGCGCTGAATGTTCCCACCAGTGTCTCACCGGCGTTGCCGTGGTGCGCGTAGCCGAAAAGGGCGGACGTAAGCAATGCGGCTGGCCAAAACCCGATGCTCGTCGTCAAAGTGAACTGGACGTAGCCGCGGAAGAAGAATTCTTCAAAGAATCCCACGAACAGAAAAGCGGCGCCTGATAGCAGGGCGTACTTCCACATCTGCGCGCCGTGCGGGCCGATCGTCCCAAAACTGAATATCCCGATCGCATGCATCGCGCACAGGAGCACCGTGATGGCCGTAAAGCCGATTGCCACTCCCTGCCAAAACTCCCCGCGAAACGCCCGCCTCAAAGGGAGCCCGTAATCCGCGACTCGCCTGCCCTCGATCCATGCCATGATCCGGCCGGCGATCAAGACAAGAATCAAGACAGACACTTTTGTATGGGTCATCCACCAACCCAGTCCCTGCGCCATGAATTTATTGGCCGGGTAACGATGTCCTATCGCCCGCAAAGTCGATATCTCGATCCTGGACAGCGTTGCCAGGATCAGGAAAAAAATCAGCAAACACCATCCGGCGCGCAGACCGTTTGGGCCCCGGGACACCGCAAGGAGTGGGGAACGCTGTGGTGGCTCGACTGTGGGTCCGGTAATGCACGGAGGCGGCTCGAGCGGGGCGACTGGTTCGTTCATCGGCGGTATCCTTCGGCGGGCCAAAGCTTGCGACCTTCGCCGTGGATGAGCTGCTTCCAAACCGAAAGAGTCTTGGGAAGCGGGAAGGTCGTGGCGACGCTGCGTCATGCCTTCCCGCCTTCCGGAGCAATCTAGTCGGCGATGTTGGTGTCGTACGAGCGTTCAGTGAAGAAGAAGTTGCCGTCGCCTCCGCTGCGGCAAACGGGGGTTTGGCTTCCGTCGTGTCCCCAGTAGCAGCCGCGGCTGGGGTCGCTGAATTTCGTAACCTCGCGCAGCAGTCCAAGTTCCTTCAGGCTGGGTTTTGTGTACTTTTTCATACATCTCCTCTCGTCGCGATCTTGAGTGGATCGAGACGTTAATTGCTGAACAGCCTCGTTCGGTGCAATGCACTTGCCAAATGAGCGCCTGAAAACAGGGATGTTGCACGAGAGGGCGGCCGCCGTTCGGCTACCAGATTGCCCTTCGCTGGCATAGTCTTACCATTCACTCAAATGGACGCCCGCTCTTTCTCAAGTTGAGACGGATCGCCATTTCATGAATGGGGGGCCGACAGGGACGGCTTGAGCCGTGCCGGAAAGCCTCGTCGATAAACGAACCGGCGATGAAAGCCGTGGACGTGTCTAATCCATGCCTGGATCCGCATGCGTGTGCCAGAATATCCCTTATGATCCGCCCAGCCGCCGTTGCAGGACGCTTCTATACGGCTGACCCGCGCGAGCTCGCCCGCCAGATCGAAGAACTCTGCTCCAAGGGAGAGGAAAAGATCGCGGCTCGGGGCTGCGTGGTGCCGCACGCGGGATACATGTATTCTGGGCCGGTGGCTGGAGCCGTGTATTCTTCGCTGCAAATTCCCGCGAAGTGCATTCTGGTCGGTCCCCGGCATTTTCCGCGCGGCGAAAAAATGGCCATTCTCACCGAAGGAAGCTGGCAAACACCCTTTGGCGAGGCGCAAATTGATTCCGCCCTGGCCGCCGAACTCAAGCGGGCATGCCCGCTGCTTCGCGAGGACGCCATCGCGCACGAGCGAGAGCATTCCCTTGAGGTGCAGCTCCCATTTTTGCAGCAATTGGGGAAGGACGTGCGGTTTGTCCCGGTTTTGGTGGGAACAGATCTCTACAGCGACCTCGAATGCCTAGGGAATGCGATCGCGCAGGTAGTCGAAAAGCAACGCGAGCCGGTTCTCCTGATCGCCAGCTCGGATATGAATCACTACGAGAATGACGTGCTGACGCGCGTAAAAGACAAGCTCGCCATCGATAAGATTCTGACCCTGGATGCGCGCGGCCTCTACCGCACGGTGCGCTCGGAAGGAATCACCATGTGCGGCTACGCAGCGACAGTAGCCGTGCTCGTTGCGCTGCAAAAGCTGGGAGCAAAACAGGCACAGCTGATTCGCTACGCCACTTCCGGCGACATTAACGGCGACCGCGAGGAAGTCGTCGGTTACGCCGGGATCATACTGCGCTGAATTCTAACTCCTATAACGTGCGTGAAAAAACGCCCGCTGGTTACTGTACAGTCAACGTGAAAGTAAGCGGGACTGAAATGGTCCCGTTTGTCCCCGTAATGGTCACAGTGCTGGTGCCGGTTGGCGTGCCGCCAGACGCGTTTCCCGTTCCGGTGAGGCTGGCTGTCTGGGGGCTGCCGGCCGCGTTGTCCTGAATCGTAAGCGTGCCGGTCAGCGCGCCAGTCGTTGTGGGTTTGAAGGTCACTTGAATCGCGCAGTTGCCGCCCGCCGCAACGCTCGTTCCGCAATTATTCGTCTGGCTGAAGTTGGCTGAGGCTGTAATGCTGCTCACGGCAAGGCTTACTGTCCCGGAGTTGGATAGCGTGATTGTCTGCGCGGCACTTGAGGTATTCGTAATCTGGCTGCCAAAGGTGAGGCTCGTCGGGGCGATGTTAGCGTTTGGCGTGCCAGGCGAGGTTCCCGTCCCGGTGAGAAGAACTGTCAGCGGGCTGTTAGCCGCGTTGTCCTGAATCGTAAGCGTGCCGGTCAGCGCGCCGGTAGTTGTGGGTGTGAAAGTCACTTGAATCGTGCAGTTGCCCCCGGCCGCAACGCTCGTTCCGCAAGTATTCGTCTGGCCGAAGTTGGCTGAGGCTGTAATGCTGCTTACAGTGAGGCTTGCCGTCCCCGCGTTTGTTAGCGTGACCGTCTGCGCGGTGCTTGTGGTGTTCGTATTCTGGCTCGTAAATGTGAGGCTCGTCGGGATGACACTTGCGCTTGGCGTAGGAGTTGGAGTGCCGCCTCCGGTCGTGCTACTGCTGCTTCCGCCTCCGCAGGCGACAATCCCGATCAGGAGCGCGAAAGCCGTGGAGGCTAGGGCCATACTCGAGCGACTCTGCTTCGCACTCGTCATCACCAGAAATACGACGAGGAGGAACGCACCAGTGAAGGTAATCACCGCGCGTGTCGTCTGAGGACTCGGCCGGTCAAGCCGACCGGCGGGGGCCAACATGCCGGCCGCCGTTGTGCTCACAGTCACGGTAACGGGAACATTTGTGGTGGTAGAGGTAAAGGTGACGGCACCTGGGCTGAAGCCGCAACTCGCGCCAGTGGGGAGGCCCGAGCACGACAGGTTTACGGTACCGGTAAATCCGCCCACCGCGGTTGCTACCATGCTCAAGGCGCCCGAGGCTCCAGGGCTTGCGACCGTAACAGTGGGATTGGCAGAAGACAGATAAAAAGTCGGAGTAATACTTGCGAAATCGTTGATCAGGTTGCCGACATTCACAGAACCAAGACCTGTGGTCAAGTCGTAGCCCGCACCGGCGTTATAGCCGGTCAGAACTCCGATGGTGTAGCTGTTGGAGCCCGTTATGCTGCACCCTGGAGTGCCAGTTATGACGATGCAAGGCATTGCATTGGTCCCCAGCGTCACGTCGTTGAAGATGCTGGACGCAGACTGTCCGGAAGCCAACCCATAGAGCACCGGATTGATGTTGCCTTGTTTTCCGCCCATCTTCTGGTCAATCAGTGCCACGACACCGGCGAAGGCTTGGGCCGACACGGAAGTGCCGCCTATCCCCTGAAAATCCACGTAGTAACTCCCGTTCAATAGTACGGGTGGAGCAGTCAAGCTGCATGGAGCATCGCCCAAGTCTGCGTCTGCTTCGCAGTCAATGTAGAAGTTTTGGATGGTTCCATCTCCCGCAAAGAGGGAAATGTCAGGAATGTCGCGTTTGCCATCACTAGGGACACCGGTACCTGCTTGCCACGCGGGCTTCGCATACCCGCCTGCACACGTGGAAGGACTGGGGCCAGTGGGCGTCGTGCAATTGCTCACGCCTCCTCCCCCTCCGCCAGGTCCCAGCAAACCATCCTCCTCGACGGTAGCGCTGTTGCAGGCTGCTTCAGCACTGCCAAAGCTCAAGGCACCATAAACGATGGAATTGGTACATGTGTCGTTATAGGTGGTTTCGGGAATGTATCCCTTGGCCGACTCGAGAGAGCCTGTTGCATTGGTGCTGTTCCAGTAGGTCGTGGGGTTGCTAAAATCATTGAAATCGGTGCCCCCAACGGCCACGTTGTAGGGCGTAGAAGCCTCTCCAGTAACAGCCAAGCCCATTGTAGAAGGCGTGTTGGTAGCCGCTTGGTCGCATGCCGCCGAACCGCTATCGCCGGTGGCAACCAGTACCGTTATGCCCTCCCCCGCTGCCTGCTGCCACATCGTGTTGTACATCTGGTTTAGCGTCGAGCCCAGTGCAAGTTCGCAGTCGCCGTAGCTATAGCTAAGCGCGGAAGCCGGGACAGCCACAGGGCAGTTTGTGCTGACAGTGGGGCAGTTAATGATGTATGCAGCGGAAGTATCTCCGCCGAAGGTACTGTTGGTCGTGGGCGACACAACCAGATCGATGGTCGCATAGGGAGCAACGGCGCCGGACCATTCCACATCCAGGATGGCCTCCTCCTCGTCCTGGCTGGCCGAGTTAGGACCTTGAACACCCGGATCGGTACCCGTCTCGATCTGATCGAAACACGGGGTGCCGGCCGTGCACGCCGGTGAGTTGTTGATCGTCTCGGTGGCCGTCGGCAGACCGAAGATGCTGCGGAAAGCCGTCACGTCGGTAGCATAAACGTCGCTGTCGCTCACGATCGCAATGGTTTCGCCGGCGCCGGCGTTGGCACCGCCAATCGTCGGAGGCACATTATAGATGGTGGCAAAGTCGCCCGGCCCCACTGCCCAGCAATTACTCGTGCCGGAGGCCCCTTCGCATAAACCGTAAGGCTCGCCGGCGAAGGTATATTGCGGCCTGATCCGCGCGAATTTTCCCGTGGCCAAGTCTTTCCTTACGATCCCGCGGGACGTATGGAACGCCTTTCTGCGGAAATTGTTGAGCGAATTCACGCCCGCGACAACGGCAGTGAGGGCGGTCGGAATCTGGGGATCGCTCGCATTGGCCCAGTGCTGCTCGCCATTGGCCAAAACGTAGCTGTGAATCGAGGTGTGGAAGGCCTGCTGTACCTGGCCTGCGGTCCCGGAGAAATCAATCGTGGTGCGGCCATTCGCAACGCTATTGACCTGGAAGCCGTTTGATTGCAGCCAGGAAGTGATCGTTTGAATATCCTGGTCGGAAGGGCCGAATTGCTGGCCAAATTGCTCGGGCGTAAGCCACTTATGGAAATTCGGCGAGGACGGGCTCTGTTGCTGCGCCAGCAGCGTTTCGAGCGAGGCTTCCTGTTGCGGGCTGCGCGTCAAAACGAGCATCATGTGGTCCAGCGGAAGGCTTGCCGGAGCCGGGCCGCGGTCGAATTCCGGGCGGGCCAGCAAGTGCGTGTTGCCGCGCAGCACCGTGAGTTTGGTGTTGTCCACCGCCCCTTGGATGCGGGACGGGACGGAACTTGTTTGGCCCAAAAGACGGGCGCTCATGAACGGAATCAGGGCAACAAGCAACACAGCCAAACCTGCAAAAAAGTATTTGGGTCGCATGGTTATTACTTCCTTCGATCGAGATAAAAAGTTCCTAAGGTTCCCCCAAGCACGCTTAAAAGTTCAAAGCCTCAGATGCACCTAGAGTTACAAATGGATGGACGCAGATCAAACAGACTTCCGCGAGACTTTCCAGAAGGTTACCTGCCGGTCAGATTGACAAACATGAGGCGGCAAGAAGCCGTCATGCATTCGGATCCTTGGAATGGGCCCCAACGGTAAGTTTTTGAGCCATTCCGGAACGGGCTCGTGACTGGCTTACTGGGAAGAACGGATGCGGCCGGCGAGGGTGCGGGCGCGATCTCGGGCGATGTCGACGAATTTCTGATCCGCTGCGAGCTGATCGAGAAGGGCGAGAAACCGCTCGGGTTCGGGAAGCTGCTTGTTGTCGTAATCCCCCTCCATCTGAAGTACTACGTCGTTCACACCGAGCCGGTCATAGCGCATGGTGCGCTGAAGGTCGGCCAGATCGGTTTCCTGCCGCGTCAGGCCTTCAAAGATGGCGAGAAGCTGCGCGGCCGTCGCGTCCAGGGTGTAGTTGAAGGTGGTTTCGTGGGTCTCGCCTCCCTGTTCATAGCGGAACGTCTTGTCGCCGAGGTTGGCGAGGCGGCGGTGGACTTCGAGATCGACACCCTGAAAATCATGGAGCTTGTCCGCAAGATCGAAGATTTTTTTCACCAGCGGCGCGCCGATCTCAAAAGGCTGGGGGCTGGCGTCGTCGTCGAGTTGCCGTATGTCGTAGGTGCCCGAGCCTCTCTGATTAATTTTGAACTCAGCGAACTCCGGGTAGCTCGACTTAAATATTTTACGAAAAGTGATGACGGCTCCGCCGCCAGAAGCCTTTTCCGGTGTCTGCGATTTCGCCGGGGCCGAGAGCGTGCGGATGAAAGGAAGGCTCAACAGGAGCAGGGAGGGAAGCGCGAGATGATTCCTCAAGGAGATCCATATCATGCTCCGCGCGCTGTTTCGCGAGCTAGGACTCAAAATGCCCTGCCTTGGACTTCCGTTTTATTAAATGTATTCGAGGGTGTCAAGGAACGCGTGCGACCCGCGATAATCTGTTTTCTGCCAGCAGGGGCGGGCGCTTCGAGGTTGCCGCGGCGATGCGTTCGCGAGCGCGCGCCGCATACGCATGGCATAGGGCGACGGCCAGGGCGTCGGAAGCGTCGAGAGACTCGGGAGCCTCCTTCAACCCGAGGAGCGAGCATACCATCTGCTGCATCTGCTGCTTAGAGGCGGCACCAAACCCCGAAACGCTGGCCTTGATTTCTCGCGGAGAGTAACTGTGCGCCGGGATCTGGGCCTGGGCGGCAGCGAGCAGAACGACCCCACGCATCTCCGCCAGCCGGAGGGTCGTTTTCACGTTCAGCGCCGTGAACACGGATTCAACGGCGACGGCATCCGGCGCAAACTCCTGAACCAATTGAGAAATCAACTGATGAATTTCGCGCAGGCGGGCCGCAAACGTGGCGCGCGCGGGCAATTTCAAAGCTCCGAATCGCACAAGATGCGAGCCGGCGCCCTCGAATTCGACGATGCCGTAGCCGGTGGCACCTGCTACGGCGGGGTCGACGCCGAGCACGCGGAGTCGCTGCTGACGGGCAACGGGGCGGACTAGAGCAGCGGGTGACATGCTGGCGGCACAAGTGTACGTGGGGGTCGTGACGCGACGGTAGTGTTTTTTGCAGCGCAGTGTGTGCGAACCGAACTACGGCCGAGTTCCTTTCAGCGTCTTCCCGATCGGGGCCGCGAGCCAGGGAATGAAGGCTCCCCTGTCACGGCTAGACATCTTGCGGAAAGAGTCACAACCTTTCCTCAGGGGCTAAAAAGCCGTGCCCCGACGAGTTCATTTTCACCAATGGCTGAACGCTGGCTAGCTCAGCTAGCTACGGCAGCCTGGATTTCCTTTTCGTCGATGTCGAAGTTGGCGTAGACATGCTGGACGTCGTCGTGGTCCTCGAGGGCTTCGACCATGCGCAACATTTGCTGGGCTTGTGGTCCGCTGAGCTTGACGTAGTTTTGGGGGAGCCAACCCACTTCCGCCGAAGCGGGAGTGATTCCGGAGGCGACAAGCGCCTCGCGAACCTTTTCCATCACTTCGGGCGGAGTGGTTACTTCCCATGCCGAGCCGTCGTCGCGCAGATCCTCGGCGCCAGCGTCGAGCACGATGCTCATCATCCTGTCTTCGTCCGCCAGCTCTTTGGGAACGACGATGTCGCCCTTGCGGTGGAACATCCAGCCGACCGCACCTGTCTCGGCCATATTGCCGCCATTTTTTGAAAACATATGGCGGATTTCGCTGACGATGCGGTTGCGGTTGCTGGTGACGACCTGAACCAGAACACCCACTCCGCCGGGACCGTAGCCCTCAAACGTCACTTCGTCGAGCGTTTCACCTTCGAGCGTGCCGCTGCCGCGCTGAATGGCGCGCTCGATATTGTCGTTGGGCATATTCTCGCCCTTGGCCGCCAGGATGGCGGTTCGCAGGCGGGGATTGGTGTCTGGATCAGCGCCACCGACTCGAGTAGCGATGGTCAATTCCCGAATGAGCTTGGTGAAGATCTTTCCGCGCCGCGCGTCCGTCGCGGCTTTCTTATGTTTGATCGTGGCCCATTTCGAGTGTCCAGACATGGATAAACCTTTTACGCCTTCTCAAGGAAATGTGGCGGGAGTATGTCCCACTCTTGCGGCGATAGTTTAGCAGCAGCTTTTGGAACAGGCAAGGATTTGAACTCGTTGGACTCGTTGGAAGAGCCCGTGTCAGGTGCCGTCAGGAAAGCGGAACCCTTTTGAATTTCCGATCAGTGGGCTGCGGGTTCGGCGGCCGGATGCATGCCGTGTTGGGGTACTTCGTGGACGCCGCGCGGGGGTGGCTCCTGGTGGAAGCGGAAAAGCTGATTCAAAGGACCGGCGCCTTTGCCAATGGGATAGGACTTTTCAATGGCCTTGGTGACATATGCCTTTGCAAGAATCACGGCTTCGCGCAGCTGCAGGCCGCTTGCGAGCTGTGCGGCAATGGCTGAAGAGAACGTGCATCCCGAACCGTGGGTATTCGGGCTCTTGACGTGGTCGCCGCCGAATACTTCGACCTCGGTTCCCTCGCAGAGCACGTCGCTTGGCCGATCAAGGTGCCCTCCGGTGACGATCACCGCCCGCGCGCCCATCTCGAGAAGTTTTCTGCCTGCCGCTTTCATTCCTTGCAGGTCTTTGACTTCCGTGCCGGTGAGAAACTCCGCCTCGGCAATGTTCGGGGTGATTACGCTGGCACGGCTGAGCAGTTCATCGCGGACAAACTTCAGGCCCGCGGTATCAAGGAGCTCCGCAATGCCGGACGTCGGGCGGGAAACGGGATCGAGCACGACATGCACGAATTTGCGCGCATCGAGAAAATCGGCGACTGCCGACGCGTTCGCGCGGTTTGCCAGCATCCCGATTTTGACGCCCGCGATGGCTACATCTTCCGCGAGAGCATCCAACTGAGCGCTCAGCGTCGCGCCGGAAGTCGCGTGCACGGTGAGCACACCCTGGGTGGATTGCACGGTGAGCGCGGTGACCGCCGCCACGCCGTAGCAATTGTGCGCCGCAAAAGTCTTCAGGTCAGCCGCGACACCCGCACCGCAGGATGGATCGAAGCCGGCGATGGTCAGCAGAATGGGGGGAGTGTGATTGGCGTGACTATTCAACTTCGCGTGCCCTCCGCGCTAGGCACAAATGCCGGCCACGCGCTTTCCGCCAGCGTGCCGGCAACAGGAAATGTACGCGCGTTGGCGTGGCGCACGCAACTATAAACTTCCGGCAGAGAGGCTGTGCGGAAAGCGACGAAAGAGGCGCTGACACCGATTGCGGATTATGGGAAAAGGCCGCGGACCGACGTCGCGTCGGCGACGCGCCCAACCGCCAGCACGTAGGTTCCCGTGCGCATGTGGGTGCGGTGTTTTCGCGTCATTTCGTACGCTTCCAGGAACGCACGGCGCATCACCGACTCGAGTTTGGCGTTCACTTCGGCTTCCGACCAGAAGAAGCTCTGTAAGTCCTGCACCCACTCGAAGTAGCTGACCGTCACGCCGCCGGCGTTGGTCAGAATATCCGGGAGCAGCGTGATGCCGCGCCGCGCCAGTACTTCATCGGCGTGCGGCGTGGTGGGGCCGTTGGCTGCCTCGGCGACCAACTTCGCCTTGATCTGCTCGACATTATTCAGCGTGATGACGTTCTCGAGCGCGGCGGGAATCAGAATATCGCATTTCATGGTGAGCAGGTCATCGTTGGAAATGCGCGAAGTGCCTGGCATTCCAACCACTGTTCCGGAGCGTTCCTTGTAACGCATGGCCTTGAGTGGATCGATCCCGCGTGGATTGGTTACGCCTCCCCGCGAATCGCTGATGGCGACAATGCGCGCCTTTTTCTCGGCGAACAGCTTGGCGATCAGCGAACCCGCGTTGCCGAATCCTTGAATGGCGATACTCGCGCCGCGCAGCGGAATCTTTTTGATCTTGCAAGCCTCTTCGACCACGACGAGCACTCCTCGCGCCGTCGCTTCCTTGCGGCCCTCGGATCCTCCGATCGATACCGGCTTGCCCGTAACAACGCCAAGCGTGGAGTAGCCCTTGGTCATGGAATAGGTGTCCATGATCCAGGCCATCGTCTGGGCATCGGTATAAACGTCCGGCGCAGGAATATCCTGCTCGGGACCGATCACCGGCAAAATTTCCGAGGCGTAGCGGCGGGTCATGCGCTCCAGCTCCGGCTTGCTCATCCGCTTCGGATCGCAGATCACGCCGCCTTTGCCGCCTCCAAAAGGGATGTTGACGGCCGCGGTCTTCCACGTCATCCAGGTGGCCAATGCTTTTACTTCGTCGAGCGAAACGTTGGGGTGATACCGGATGCCGCCCTTGGCGGGGCCGCGCGCGACATTGTGCTGCACGCGATAGCCGGTAAAAACCTTGATCTGGCCATTGTCCATTTTCGTGGGAATGGAAACCTCGAGCATGCGCTTGGGCGTGCGGAGGATCTGGCGGACTCCCGGATCAAGCTTCAGGTATTCGGCGGCAAGGTCAAACTGAATCTGCGCGATGCGGTAGGGATTCAGATCTTCGCGCGGCGCAATCCGCGGCATCGGCTGCGGAGTGGGCTTGGGAACCGTGGCCATCGTTGCTTCCTCCTAGCGTGTCTCCTCGTCCCATAACCAACGTTATTTGGAATTCAGGGGCCCGTAAGTGTAGCGAGAATCGAAGTTTAGCCAAGCTAGAAGAGATGTCAATGGAAACCACCCCCAATTACAAGAATCGAAGGCTACGAATACGACACATCCAGCGACCGGTCCCAAGGCCGGAGAGTATAATGTACTGTAAATAAACCACTTGATTGAATCTGCCCGTATCATTCAAGTCTTTGGCGCGTCCTCGAACAACTTCGTTGACGTGCGGGAGGGCTCCAGTTAGGCTGCATACGATTCGTCGCAACCGCGCAGGCAGGATTCCGAGAAAGGCCCATCCGGAAAACTTCGCTGCCGCGTACTTAAAGGGAGTCGCTAGAACCAGTGAGTTCGGAGACGGAACTGAGGGCCTCGGACGCGGCACTCATCGAGCGAATGATTCAACGGGATGAAGCAGCGCTTGAAGCGCTCTACGACCGCTATGCAGGCCTGCTTTCGTCCGTGCTGAACCGGATTCTGCGCGACAAGCAGGCGGCGGAGGAGATTTTGCAGGATATTTTTTACCAGCTCTGGCGGACGGCTCCGCAATTTGATCCTGCGCGAGGGTCGCTGCCGGGCTGGCTGATGGTGATTGCGCGCAATCGTGCCATTTCCCGGCTGCGCCATCACAATCCCGCCTCCGGAGAGGAATTGCTCGAAAACACGGTTTCGCTGCCGTTCAACCCCGAAGGGTCTATCGCCCAGAAGGAACTGCTCGAGCGCGTGAAGGGAGCGATCGAGGCATTACCGAAGGAGCAGCGCGTCAGCGTGGAACTCGCCTACTTCGAGGGGCTCACGCACAGCGAAATAGCGGAACGAACGGGCGACCCACTCGGAACCGTAAAGACGCGGCTGCGCACGGCGCTTGGAACCTTGAAACGAGCTATGCATCCATGAACGGGCATCCAACTCGAGAAGAAGACTTTGATCTCTACGCACTCGGCGCGCTCGAAGGCGAAGAAAAGCGGGCGATCGAGTCTCATATGGCCACGTGTCGCGGCTGCGCGGAGAAGCTGGCGGAAGCGCGGGGGCGCATCGCTCTGCTTGCGCTTGCTGCACCGGAGGTTGCGCCGTCACCCGGCGTGAAGTCGCGCTTGATGAGCCGGATCCGCGCGGACCAGCGGGGCGAAGCGGGCGCCTCTGGCATTTCACGAGGCGCAGAATCGATGGGCGGATTGCGGGGGCGCTGGTGGGCCGCGGTGCTTGTGCCTGCGGGGGTCGCGCTGGCAATTGTTTCCGGTTTGCTCTGGACGGAAAATCGCCGCCTCGACCGGCAACTCGCGGCGCTGCACGCGGACATGCAGCGACAACAGCAGCAGTTGCGCGAGGCGCGCGAAGTGGCGGATTTGATTACGGCGCAGGGCACCATCATCGTGCCCCTGTCGTCTCAACCAGGAATGCCGGAAGGGGCGGCCCATGTGATGTACAACCTCAAGACGGGCATGCTGATGTATGAAGGGCAGCTGGAGCCGAATTCCGCGGACAAGACGTATCAATTGTGGCTGGTACCCACGCAAGGCAATCCGATCAGCGCGGGCGTGTTCAATGCCGACGCAACCCATACCGATCATTTCATGATGAAGTTGACCCCAGGCATCACGCCAAAGGCGTTCGCGGTGACGCTTGAACCGGCGGGGGGGCGCCCTCAGCCCACCGGGCCGATGGTGCTCGTGGGCGCCGCCTCCTAATCGAGAGCCAGATTCGGGGTACCGCTTTGCGCAAATTGATCGAGGTGGCGAAATGGCTGCTTCGCCGGGCACACCGAGCGGTTCTGCAAAGGGCTGCAAGTTCTCCTTCTCCCGGTTGATTCCGCCGACCCTCAGGCGTTGTCCGACTTCTGACCTTCGCATGCTTTCTTCGCGGAACTGAGGGAACTTCCTGCTCGCGCTATTGACGCCAAGTCGATTTCCGCCGACCATACTGATTCTTGCCCGAGGGCCGAATGCAACGCATCCTTTCCACCTACCGATACATTCATCAGCAGCTGGCACCGCCTCTGCTTGCGGAGATCGCTCGCGCCGGTATCACCAGACTCGAGGTATTTTGCGCCCCCGCGCATTTTGGCTACCGCTCGCCGGAGACCGTGAGCGACTTCGCGAGCGCCCTCGAGGACTACGGGCTGCATCTTCATTCGCTCCATTCTCCCACCGAACGCGACCTCGCCCCGGGCCGCGAAAGCGGCGTGCCCATTTCGATTTGTGCCCCGGAACGCATTCGCCGGGTGGACGCCGTGGACGAGGTAAAGCGCGCACTCGAAGTCGCAGAACGAGTTCCCTTTCGCTTTCTCGTTCAGCATCTCGGCCACGGGCATCAACCGATGGATTCGCGCAGACTCGACGCGGCCTTCAGCTCCCTCGAACACCTCGTCCTGTTTGCCAAGGAACGTGGCGTCACCATTGCGCTCGAGAATACGCCCAGCGAGCTGGGCTCGCCTGAGTCCCTGCACCATCTGATTCAGGAAACGCATTTGCGGGCCTTGACCTTCTGCTTCGATATCGGCCATGCGCACATCGAGGATGGCGTGGAGAAAAGTTTCGAGGTGATGCGCGACCGGATCGTCACCGTCCATATCCATGACAATCACCGGGAGAAGGACGAGCATTTACTGCCCTACGAAGGCACCATCGATTGGGACGCCGCCCTGGGTGCGTTTGCGGCAATGCCGCAGCCTCCCGATCTCGTCCTCGAACCGAAAGAGCAGCATGGCGGCGATCCGACACTCGATAAAATTTGCGAGGCATTCGACAGGCTGGAAGAGGATTTTGAACAAAAGCGCGCACGATCCAGCTAGGCCTGACACTCTCCGGGATGATTCCATGACTCAGGAAACAGCACCTGTAATCTCCATCGAACAGGCCGGCAAGCACGGCGGCAGCGACGTTACCCTTCGTGGCTGGCTCTATAACCTGCGCGAATCGGGAAAGCTGATGTTCCCTATTTTTCGCGACGGCACGGGCGTGATGCAGGGCGTGGTGTCACTCAAGGAACATCCGGAGGCATTCCAGGCGCTCAAGGGATTGACGCAGGAATCCAGTGTCGTCGTCACGGGGAAGGTCCAGGCGGAGGCGCGCGCTCCCGGCGGCTACGAGATTCATGTAAGCGCGATCGAAGTAATCCAGCGGGTGCCGGAATCGGCGCCGTATCCAGTTCAGCGGAAGGAACACGGCGTCGATTTCCTGCTCGACCAGCGGCATCTGTGGATCCGCAGTCCGCGGCAGGCGGCCATCCTGCGCATCCGCGCCGAAGCCGAACGCGCCGCGCGCAATTTCATGGACAGCTTGGAGTACACGCTCACCGATTCTCCGATTTTTACTCCGGCCGCCTGCGAGGGCACATCAACGCTGTTTGAAGTGAACTACATCGACGACCAGAAGGCGTACCTCACGCAGTCCGGGCAGCTCTACATGGAAGCCACCGCCGCGTCGCTTGGCAAGGTTTATTCATTTGGCCCCACGTTTCGGGCGGAAAAATCGAAGACGCGGCGTCATCTCACGGAATTCTGGATGCTCGAACCCGAGGCTTGCTATGCGCATCTGGAGGACATGATCGAGCTCGGCCAGGGGCTGGTGAGCGCCGTGGTGCAATCGGTGGTAAAAAATCGCTCACGGGAGCTCGCCACGCTTGGGCGAGATGTGTCCAAGCTCGAGAACATCACGCCGCCGTTTCCGCGGATCAGCTATGACGAAGCGGTGGCCGTGCTGCAGAAGGCCGGCAACCCGGCTAAGTGGGGCGACGATTTTGGCGGCGACGAAGAGACGATCCTGTCGAAGAACTTCGAGAAGCCGGTGATCATCCACCGCTACCCGAGCGCGATGAAGGCCTTTTACATGGCGAGAGATCCCGAGCGACCAGAGCTTGCCTTGAGCTTCGATATGATCGCGCCGGAGGGCTACGGAGAAATCATCGGCGGCAGCGAGCGCGAAGCAAACTACGAAAGCATTCTCGCGCGCATACGCGAGCACAACCTGCCTGAGAAGGAGTTTGAGTGGTACCTCGACCTGCGCCGCTACGGTAGCGTGCCACATGCGGGCTTCGGATTGGGTCTCGAACGCACCGTCGCGTGGATTTGCGGAACCGAGCACATCCGCGAAGTGATACCCTTCCCTCGGATGCTCTACCGCGTCTATCCTTAAAGAGTCCCTCCGTCGTTCCGGGATCGCGAAAAGACAGGACACCATGGCCGAGAAAATCCGCATCATCGGTGTGCCGATGGATCTGGGCGCGAGCCGGCGCGGCGTGGATATGGGGCCTTCCGCTCTGCGCGTCGCGGGCCTTCAGACGCGCCTCAAACACCTTGGACGGCAGGTGGAAGACGTCGGAAATGTTCCCGTACCGCTGCCTGAAGAGCAGCACTACGGGGAGAAAAATGCCAAATATCTCGCGGAAATTGCCCAAGCTTGCAAGGGACTAGCCGAGATCGTGCGCAAGACCCTCGATGAGGATCTCGTGCCCGTGGTTCTCGGGGGCGATCATTCGATCGCGGTGGGCACAACGGCGGGAGCGGCTGAACATTTTAACCAGAAATCCAAGCGCATCGGATTGATCTGGCTCGACGCGCACGGGGACATGAACACGCCGGAGTCCTCGCCATCCGGCAACGTCCACGGCATGCCGCTTGCATCCATCATGGGCTATGGCCCTGCCGAGCTTACCGGCGTCGGCAGCATCAAGCCGATGATCGAGCCGCGCAATGTGGTGATGGTCGGCATCCGCGAGCTCGACGCGAAGGAGCGCCGCCTGGTGAAGGAATCGGGAGTTCATATCTTCACGATGCGCGACATCGACGAACGCGGCATGCGCGAGGTGATGGCCGAGGCCCTGCGCTTCGCCGGTGACGACACGGCGGGCATCTCGGTGAGCCTCGACATGGATTTCATCGACCCGTCCGACGCGCCGGGCGTCGGCACGCCGGTTCGCGGCGGCGTCACTTATCGCGAAGCGCATCTTGCTCTTGAAATGATTGCTGACAGCAGATCGATGGTTTCGTTTGAGCTGGTGGAAGTGAATCCTGTGATTGATGTGCACAATACGACCGCGACACTGGGCGTGGAGCTGGTGCTGTCCGGACTGGGAAAGAAAATCTTGTAAATGAAAGCGCGCCAATGATGAATGGTTTAGAGGCGGTGTGTGAATGAATTCGAACAAGCGGCTGCGCGTAGGCGTGCTCTTCGGAGGGCGCTCGGGAGAGCATGAGGTCTCGCTCGCTTCCGCCGCCTCGGTGATCCGCGCGCTCAATCCCGAAAAATACGAAGCGGTACCCATCGGCATCTCGAAGGATGGCCGCTGGCTCGTCGGAACCAAAGCGCGATCGACGCTCCCCGAAATCCTCCAGTCCGGCGAGCGCGTGTCGCTTCCTCCCGACCCAACGGCCCCAGCGCTGGTACCCATTGCACGGGGGGCTGGACGTGCGAGCCTCACCGTCGACGTCGTCTTCCCCGTTCTGCATGGAACGTTTGGAGAAGACGGAACCGTGCAGGGCCTGCTGGAGCTGGCAGGATTGCCCTACGTGGGCGCAGGCGTGCTGGCTTCGGCGGTCGGCATGGACAAGGACGTCCAAAAGCGCCTGTTTGCATATGCGGGGCTGCCCATCGTTCCCTTCCTCGCGATCCGCCGCTCGCAATGGGAACAGGAACGCGAAGCGGTGGTGCGGCAGATTAGGAAGAAGTTCCGCTTCCCGGTCTTTATAAAACCCGCCACGCTGGGTTCGTCTGTGGGGATGACGCGCGTGGGAACGGCGGATGACCTTGCGGCTGGGATGGACCTCGCCGCCGAATTCGCCCTGAAAATTATCGTGGAGCGCAGCGTGACCGCGCGAGAAATCGAGGTCTCCGTACTTGGCAACGACGACGTGTGCGCATCGATTCCCGGCGAAATCGTGCCGCACCGCGAATTCTACGATTACACTGCGAAGTATCTGGAGCAGGGCACGCGGCTCGTTATTCCCGCGCCTCTCACGAAGAAACAGGCCCTCACATTTCAGGACTATGCCGTGCGGGCTTTCCGGGCCATTGAGGGAACCGGAATGTCGCGCTGCGACTTTTTTTTCGAGCGCCGCACCAACAAGATTTTCGTAAACGAACTCAACACGATCCCTGGGTTTACTGCGATCAGCATGTATCCCAAACTGTGGGAAGCCTCCGGGCTGCCCTACCCCAAGCTGATCGACCGATTGATCGAGCTCGCACTCGAACTGCATTGTGAGAAAGCCCGGACGAAATATTCCATCGAGCTTCCTGCAGGCGCCGCGGGCGCCCTCGAAGGCTAGCGTCTGAAAGCCTTTTGGCTAGTGCTCAACTCTCGTTTGCCGGAAGGGTTTCTCGTTGCAATCGTGGGACTCGAATTTCAGCTGTATGTCGGGGAACTTTCTTTCATAGGGGACATTGACAAGCCAGAGGCAGGAATCGCATTCATAGACGGTCATTAGCGCGTTCGACCGGGCCGGTACCTTCCTTAGCTTTCGATATCCCCGCATGGGAGTCCCACTTTTGGATCTCTGCCCTCGAACTGCTACACAGGCAATGCTACCACGAACCGCGGGAAAAACGCCGCCGGGCGAGCGCGTTGGGCACGTTTTGTCTGGACGCAACATGCATTTCAGCGTATATCGGTTTCGGCTTGCCAGAGAGACCTTTCCCCATGGACGACCGAGCCAGAGGGGGTAATCTCGCGGCTATCCTTGTCTGGGAGGGCAACTCGAATGCTTCGAAGCAAGAACCGGATGCCGAGCGAGAGAGCCGCGAGATTTAGCGGAGCGACGCTTTGGAGACTCTCGGAGGAATTTGCTGTCAGACGGGAGCCACGGATGAAGCATCGAGTCCTTATTTCCGGTGTTTTCTTTGTTCTAGCGGGAGCCGCAACAGCATTCACAGTAGGACGCCAAGAAATCTCCGCCGCGGTGGCTCCTGTGGAAGCCAGCCAGGTGCCGGTGGATGCCGACGACATCGGCGGCGTGGTCGCTGGAGCCAAAGGGCCCGAAGCCGGCGTGTGGGTGATTGCGGAAACCTCCGACTTCCAGACGAAGCTTCGCAAAATCGTGGTGACAGATGAGCGCGGCCGTTTCTTGCTTCCGAACTTGCCGAAAGCCAACTACCGTATCTGGGTCCGCGGTTACGGCTTGGTGGATTCCCAGCCAGTGCTGTCGGGCCCCGGCAAAACCTTGGCGCTCACAGCGTTGGAAGCGCCCGACGCAAAAGCAGCCGCACAATATTATCCCGCCAACTATTGGTATTCGCTGCTCGCTGTCCCGCCCAAGGGCGCCTTTCCGATGACGGTGGACGTCCCGGCGCCGGTCGGCGGCGGACACCCAGTGGGCCCGCAGGTGATCGCTACCCAGGAGGCCTGGATCAATCAACTGAAGAGCTGCGTGATCTGCCATCAAATGGGCGACAAGGCCACCCGCGAGATTCCACCGGGGTTCGGTAAGTACTCGTCGACCTTTGAGGCTTGGGAGCAGGTTCTAAGGATCGGGGGCAACGCGGAAGGCGCCAATCTCGTAAATCAGATGGGCCATGAGCAGATGGTCGGTATCTATGCCGACTGGACCGAGCGCATTGCCAGAGGCGAGGTTCCTGAAGCGCCTCCACGACCCTCCGGGATCGAGAGGAATCTGGTTCTGACCGTGTGGGATGCGGGGGCGTCCACGACGTTCATGCACGACGTGATCAGCACAGATAAGCGCTCTCCGACGCTTAACGGCAACGGGCCCATCTACGGCATCGACTACCACAACGGAACGCTCGTCATCATGGATCCGGTGAAGAACACCAATGAAGCCATCCCGCTCCCAACCATCGATGACAAGAAGAATATGAAGGCGAATGAAGTCGGGCGGGTCGAGCCCCCCGATCCGCTCCCATCGCCCTACTGGTCGGCAAAGGAATTCAACCCGATCGACGATCCTGCCAATCCGAATTCGCTGACGATGGATGAACTGGGACGCGTGTGGATGACGTCTGGTGTGCGCGCGCCGGAAACGCTGCCCGTATGCAGAAAGGGGTCGACCAACAAGTTTGCCCGGGCGTTCCCGATCGACTATACCGACCGGCACCTGTCCGTGTATGATCCGCGGACGAAGACGTTCCAACTCATCCCTACCTGTTTCCGCACGCACCACGTGAATTTCGCCTATGACAAGGATCGCACGATCTACGCCGACGGCGGGTCGCCCAGCGGCGTCAACGGCGTCGTGGGATGGCTCAACACGCGAATGTTCGATGAAACCGGCGACGCGATGGCGTCTCAGGGCTGGTGCGCTCCCTATCTCGACATCAATGGCAACGGCAAGTTCGATCCCGGCGTCGACCAGCGCGTGACCGGCAATCCCTACAGTGTGCAGCCCAGCCCGCTTGATGGCAGCGTGTGGGTAGCATACGCAAGCTATCCGGGAAAAGTCCTGCGCATGACGCGGGGAGATAATCCCCCGGCGACTTGCAAGTTCGAAGTATACGAAACGCCGTTTGACAACCCCGCGAGGCCAGGCGTCCGGGCATTCTTCCCACGCGGCATCGATGTCGACTCCAACGGGATCGTGTGGACAGCGCTGGCCGGAAGCAGCCAGTTCGCGAGCTTCGACCGTAGGAAGTGCAAGGTGCTGAGCGGGCCCACGGCGACAGGGCAGCACTGTCCCGAGGGCTGGACTCTCTATCCGATGCCCGGCCCGAATTTCAAGGGTGTCACGATCCAGACTTCCACCGAGTGGGCCTATTACAACTGGGTGGATAAATACAACACGTTCGGCATGGGCGACAACATCCCCATCGCCACCGGCACGAACTCTGATTCTTTGATGGTGCTCAATCCAAAGTCCGGCAAATGGACTCTCCTGCGCGTCCCGTATCCGCTGTCCTTCTATCAAAGGGGTCTCGACGGGCGCATCGACGATGCGAGTGCGGGCTGGAAAGGCCGCGGCCTCTGGGCCGACAACGGCACCCGGACACCTTGGCACCAGGAAACTGGAAAGGGCCAGGCGAGCACAATCGTCCGGTTCCAACTCCGGCCCGATCCACTCGCAAAATAAATTGCGGAAATGAGGTGACACCTTGAAAAGCTTGCTAGCGGTGGGTTCCGGAATCGCGATGGGCGTGGCTTTGACGCTAGGACTTGCCATGCCGAGGGTGCAGGCACGCGCCGGTGATCAAGAACCTCAACCTCGATTCCCGGAATTCAGGATGAACCAGCTGAACGATGAGCAGCGCCCGCTGGGGGAGAAAATCCTGAAAGTATCGAGCACGGGCAGCCTCAGTGGACCGAATAATCTGATGCTGCGGAGCCCGGTGATGGGTGACCGACTTTTCATGCTGATCGATTATCTGCGCTTCCACACTTCGCTGCCGCATCGGCTCAATGAATTCGCCATTCTGATTCAAGCCCGCCTGTGGACGTCCCAGGTGGAATGGAGAGCTCACTATCCGATCGCTCTGAAGGAGGGCCTTGAACAATCCGTTGTCGATGATCTGTCTCAAGGCAAACGTCCGGCGGGAATGCCGCCCGACGAGGCGCTTGTCTATGATTTCTGCATGGAGCTTTCCACGCGGCACGAATTGACAGACGCTATCTTCCAAAGGGCTCGCGCGATTTTCACCGACCAGCAGATCGTCGACCTAACTACCGTCACCGGCACCTATGAATTGCTGGCAATGATGCTGAAGACTGCCGCAGACGACGGCATACCTGACGGCAAGACCGCACTGCTGAAGCCGCTGCCGGGGAAGTGATGATCTTGTAATCCTTCGGGTCTTTCCGCTCTACGGTGCCAAGGTCATGCGGATCGTGCCGACAAACCGACGCAAGCTCAAATGGTGCGCTTCCAGCTTCGGCCCGAGCCGCTAGTGAGACACCCCACGAAGGGGAGCACGAGTTCGGCCCTTTGCCTGCGCACTCACCCAGTCACCTTGAGCGACTCTGCAGGGCGCAACGGGTCAGTCTGCTTCCTGTGGAACGACCTGCAAATGGCGAGAGCGCTTTCGCTGCTGCCACCTCACGCTGAAGCGGTCCATGTAGAGGTACACGACCGGAGTTGTAAAAAGCGTCAGCATCTGGCTGACGAGCAAGCCACCGACGATCGTGACTCCCAGCGGAATGCGCAATTCAGAACCGATTCCCTTGGCTAGAGCGAGCGGCAGCGCGCCCAGCAGCGCCGCCATCGTCGTCATCAGGATGGGCCGGAAACGCAGCAGGCATGCCTCATGGATGGCGCTCTTGGCGTCGCGGTGTTCGTGGCGCTGCACCGCCAGGGCGAAGTCGATCATCAGGATGGCGTTCTTCTTGACCAAGCCGATCAGCAAGATGATTCCCACCAGCGCAATCACGTTGAGATCCATGTGAAAGATCATCAAGGCGAGTACAGCGCCCACTCCGGCCGACGGCAAAGTGGAGAGGATCGTGATGGGGTGAATATAGCTTTCATAGAGCATGCCTAGCACGATGTAGACGGCCAGCAGGGCCGTGGCGATCAGGTATGGTTCGGTGGCCAACGAAGACTGGAAGGCCTGCATCGATCCCGAATACGCGCTGCGGATCGATGCCGGCACGCCGATATTTTGCTCTGCCTGGCTGATGGCCTGAACCGCATCGCTTAGGGCCACCCCGGGGGCAAGATTGAAAGAGATCGTCACAGCGGGGAATTGGCCGTCGTGGTTCACAGCCAGCGGAGCAATTCTTTTCTGGAAATGAGCCACCGCGCTCAGTGGAACCACCGCGCCACTCGGGGAGTGAATGTAAACATCGTCAAGTCCCTGCGGGTTCTGCCAGAACTGGGGGGCGACTTCCATCACCACGTGATATTGGTTGAGCGAGGTATACATCGTCGAAACCTGGGACTGCCCGAAGGCACTGTAAAGAGTGCTATCCATCAATTGGGTTGTGATTCCCAGCCGGGCTGCCGTCTGGCGGTCGTAGACCAACCGGGCCTCCAGGCCGCTGTTCTGCTGGTCGGAGTCCACGTCGGTAAGTTCGCGCAGTTTCCTCATTTGGTTAAAGACGACCGGACCCCATTGAACCAGATCGTCGACACTCTCCGATTGGAGCGTGTATTGGTATTGCGCATTGGAGGACTTCGCGCCAATTTTCAAATTTTGACTGGCCTGCAGCACCGCGCGCGCTCCCGGCACGCTGTTGAGCTTGGGACGCAGGCGATCAATCACCTGGCTGGCGGTAAGCTTCCGCTCTTCGAAGGGCGTCAGTGTCACGTTGACGTGTGCGGTGTTTACCGGGCCATTGCCGCCGGTGTAGACCAAGGCCGCCTCCACGGCGGGGTCTGACTTGATAATATTGACGAACCGATAGCTCAGCCGTTGCATCGCCTGAAACGAAATGTCCTGGGAAGCGCGGACGCCGCCAATCAGCTTGCCGGTGTCCCCCAAGGGGAAAAATCCCTTGGGCACGATCACGAGAAGATAGACATTGACCGCAATCGTCATCAGCAGGATTCCAAGGGTAAACCGCTCGTGCTCCAGTACCCAACGCAGGCCGTGATCGTACATACGAACCATGAAATCAAAGGCGCACTCCGTGCGGCGATAAATTCGTCCGTGCGAACGTTCTTTTTCCGGTTTCAAAAGATGCGCGCACATCATCGGCGTCATCGTAAGAGAAACGAGCAGAGAAACCAAAATCGCCACCGAAAGGGTGATCGCAAACTCGCGGAATAGCCGGCCCACGATCCCGGCCATCAGCAGGACGGGAATGAACACCGCAACCAAAGACAAAGTCATCGAAAGAACCGTGAAGCCGATTTCCCGTGCTCCCTGCAAGGCGGCTTCTATGGGACGCATTCCCTGCTCGACGTAGCGGGCGATGTTCTCGATCACCACAATCGCGTCATCCACGACGAATCCCGTGCAAATCGTGAGCGCCATCAAGGAAACGTTGTCGATGCTGTAGCCAAACAGATACATCACTCCAAAGGTCCCCAGCAGCGAAACGGGAACCGCGACGCTCGGAATCATGGTTGCGCGGGGACTCCGCAAAAAGACGAACACCACCAGAATCACCAGTGCGATGGAAACAAGAAGGGACCGCTCGGCTTCCCGGATCGAGGGGCGAATTCTCGCAGACCGGTCCGAGATGACCATCACATCGATCCCGGCCGGAATCGAAGCTTGCAGTGAGGGAAGTTCCTGGCGGATCCGGTCGATGGTGTCAATGATATTGGCATTGGGCTGGCGGTAGACCTGCATGGTAACGCACGGTTTACCGTCATAAAAACCAGCGGTGCGAATGTTCTCGATGGAATCCTGGACGTCGGCGACATCGGACAATTTGATGGCGGCGCCGTTATGATACCCGACGATCAGCGGCTGGTAATAAGCGGCCTTCAGGAGTTGGTCGTTGGCGAGGATGTCGGCCGTTGTGTTGCCGTCCCAGATCTGTCCTTTCGGCACATTGGAATTCTGCTGGCTCAACATATTTTTTACATCCTCGAGGCCAAGCCCATAGCTGTTGAGCTGCGTGGGATTGATGTCCACGCGGACTGCAGGGAGCGAACTACCACCGACGTACACCTGCCCAACGCCGGCAATCTGAGACAGTTTTTGCTGCATGACGGTCGATGCGGCATCATAGAGGGGGCCGGTATCGTAGATATGGGACGTGAGAGCAATCACAACAATTGGATCGTCGGCCGGGTTCACCTTCTGGTAGGTGGGATTGCTCGGGAGGTTCGCCGGCAAATAGCTGCGTGCGGCGTTGATGGCTGCCTGCACGTCTCTGGCAGCGCCATCGATGTTGCGATTCAAGTCAAACTGCAAAGCAATGGAGGTGCTGCCGAGATAGCTCGAGGAACTCATCTCGGTGACCCCCGCGATGCGCCCGAATTGGCGTTCGAGTGGCGTAGCAACCGAGGAGGCCATAATCTCGGGACTTGCGCCCGGCAAGCTAGCCTGCACCGAGATCGTTGGATAATCGATTTGAGGCAGGGCTGCAGTCGGCAACTCCAGGAACGCAATGATCCCCGCGAGCGCTATGGCTAGCGTCAGCAGCGTAGTAGCCACCGGCCGATGAATAAAGGGTGTGGAGAGGTTCATGGCTCAATTTGCCGGAGAGAATCGTAACTCATTCAGGCCAATCGCATACCTTAGATAAGGACGCCGAGCCAAGCACACGGGTTTCAAGGGCGCACCAAGCGCGCCACCGGAACTGGGGGAGGGGGCCCGGGGGCGCGGTGAGCGGACATGCGCGCCGTTTTTCAGGCAACGCCGGTTCGCATGCGGGCTGCTGAGAGGCATCTACGTTGGCTCGCCGTTGACGCACCCGTGGGGTGAAAGGCCTCTATGGCGGGACTGGTTGGGGCATGTTTCCCGGGAGACCACCAACCGCTATGCCAAAGTCCACTTGGAGATGAAAGCCAAAGCACTCGCCACCTGTGCGATCACTGAGCCGGGCCGAACACTTTCCGAGCAGAAAGCCACATGGCGCATCAAATGTTGTTGAGAACATTTGATGCGGAAATGCGCCTGTCCGGATCTGTGGAGGGGTCAGCAGCAATCCTGCCCCTTGCTCCGATCCTCCCGAGCCTTGGTCGTCAGGCAGCCCAAGCTTACTCGGGTTGAGGAGCCGACATCTCGCTTGCCACGCGGCGAATCGAGGAAAGCAGCGACTAGCACATCCTCCTAAAATCAGAAGACGTACTTCAGGCCGAATTGAATCAGGCGTGGGTTAACCGACGAGCTGGTGATCTCACCGAACGTTCCTTTGGTCACATCCAACGTGCCGGGGTTACTGAACTGTGCGTGATTGAAGGCATTGTAAAATTCGGTACGGAAAACCAGCGTAGCGTCCTCGTGTATGCCCCCAACCTTGGTTGTTTTGATCAGGGATATATCCCAATTGAACTGTCCCGGGCCGAGGATAACGCTTGGTGAGACATCGCCCCACCCGGTTCCGTTGGTGGCGGTTCCGTTCGCGTTTAGGGCGTTAGGGACCGCGCAATTTACGGCGGGCGTATTGAACCAACCCGCTCCGCCAAACGCTCCGCCCAACCGCTGCTTGTCGCTGCCCGACGACGGTACGTTGCCCGGGCCCATCCCCGGGCAGTATTCAGCTGTCGCGGGGTTGACTTGGCCGTAGATGGTTCCCCCTTTACCGTTGGTGATCGTCAGGGGTACACCGTCCTGAATCGTCGTTACACCAGACACGCCCCAGCCATTGGCAACCTCTCCCAGCATGCCCTTGTAATTCGCGGGTATCTCCCACAGGTAGTTCACCGTAAGGCGTTGCGGATGGTAATTGATATTCTGTTCGTAGGTAGCAACGTAGGGGGAATTATAAGCGAATAACGAGCCGAAGGTCCTGCTCCAGGAATACGCTGCGTTGAGCGTGAGGCCGTGTGACATCTGTTTGCGCACCGTAATCTGGGCGGCGTTGTACTTGGTAGAGTAATCGTCTGCGAACGCCATCAGCCCGGTAGGGGCGAAGCCGAGGTAGGGCACGCGCAGGGAAGCGTTTGCTACCGTGTTCGACGTAACCGAACCCGTGGCAATCGCGGGGTCAGCCACCGGGCAAGCAAAGCCGACCAAACAGGGTCCGTTCAATTGCTGACCGGTATAGCTGGGTATGCCGCCCGTCCCTTCATTCTGAATCCCATGAGATCCGACGTATCCTAGATCTACGGTCCAGGTGGGCAAGAATTGGTACTGCAGGGTCAAGTTCCACTCATAGGTCGTTGGCGTTTTATTATAGTTAGGAGTCGTTAAGGTATCGGTCAAATTCGAGCTGAGGCCGGTAGTAAAATCTACCGTACGAGGCGTCCAAGGGTTGGCAGGAATTATGTACGGCTGCTGCAGGGAGGACAAAAGAGCTGATTGTTGGGTGGTTTCGAAAAGAGGTGTGGCGTACGGGATGGCTTGCGTGATCCCACCGATGTAATTGAGTGCGCCTGAACGGTCTCGGAATATGCCGACACCGCTGCGCACGCTCAGCCGGTCGCTATCCAGGGGCGACCACGCCAATCCTATACGCGGAGAAAAATCGTCGAGCGGCGTGTTTTCCGGCTGAAAGCCCTTGTGGGAACTCTGAATCAGGCCACCCACGCCAGGCGCCGCGAATTGCGAAAAGGGGAAATTCGAGGGAACAACGAATCCCGCAAGGCTGCCGAGAGTACAGCCATCCCCCCCCGGGAGTGTCGTGTTGGGGCAACTTGCCGAATTCCCCGGTATGGGGTTGGCGTTGATGTAGCTCGGGTTGATATTTGTGGCGAGCCCTTTCGCGTCGATCATGATCGGTAAATATTCCCATCGCATTCCCAGGTTCGCAGTTAACTTGCGCGTTAGCTTAACATCGTCCTGAATGAACAGGTCCGCGTATGAGTCGCGGTAAGCATGGTCCAAGCCGCCTGGAGGCGTCTCCGATTGATAATTGCCTGAAGCGGACAAGTTGCTGAAAGCGGTGCCATTCGTATTCCCTGGATTTGCAACGCTGCAACCTGCGGTCGAACAGCCGGGCAAGCCCACCAGCAGATCGGCGATGTCTGGAAACGTCTCGCTGCCGATCGAGAGAGCCTTGAAGTACCAGTCATAGCGGTCGCGTTCGTAGTCGCCACCGAAGCGGATCGTGTGCTTCCCGTGCGTCCACGAAACCTCGTCACCCGCATCCCAACTGTCGAAAAACTTCAGCGTGGGAATTCCGCCCGCCGCGCCAATTTCAAAGTCTCCGGTAACGATTATGATGTTCAGTTGATTCAAATTACATTGGATCGGTGTGATACCAGCCGAGAGCGCCGCATTCGCCCCCGGGCAAGACGCGGAATCGGTAAACGGTTCGGTCGGCTGGGCATTTATCGTACCGCGAGCAACCGCAAACCGGACCGTATTTACGAGGTTGGTGGAGGCGATTGATGTGAGTTGCAGATTACCGTAGTGGTTCACATACAGGTAGTTGATGCCCGTGTCAGGATAGCAAACGCCGTTGGTACAGCCAAACGGCGCAACCTCGGGATCACGGCTGAGAAAGTAATGCGCCGACAGCGTGTTCTTGCTGTTGATCACATAATCCACATTCTGAAGAAATTGCTCTTCGGAAAAGCGGGCGGGCGTAGAGAAGGGAACTACCAGGCTGGACTTCCCAAGACCCTGAGCCTGAGCCCATTGCGCCGGGGTGAGGCTGGGAATTAAATAGCTACCATCGGGATTCTTAAGTTGGAGGAGATTGATGGCCGTCGGATTGATATTATACGGATTCTGGCCCGCTCCAGGCGTACATAGAACCTGCAGTCCACCTTGCAGGGTACTGCTTTTGTCGGCTCCGCACCCGGAACCAAACATTTTTCCCAGTGACGCCGCAAGAGCGGCCTGGTCTGCGGCATTTCCAAGCGTCCCGCGGGAATCGCCGACTATTCCATCGGTGCCCGGAATCGGGAATTCAGCGGGAGTCGACAGCCCCTGGGAGGCCGCCCCGTTCTTCTGCCAGAGCTGCTGGTAAGACGAGAAAAAGAAAAGCTTATCCTTCTTGATGGGACCGCCAAACGTGCCACCATACTGGTTCTGGTCCAACGCGGGCCTTGGCTTCCCGGCTGCATTGAGGAAAAAGTCGTTGGAATTGAGGACCGTATTCCGGAAAAACTCAAACGCGGACCCGTGAAAATTGTTGGTGCCCGTCTTGGTCACCACGTTGACGCTCGCGCCGGCATTCCGACCGAATCCCGCATCGAACATCGAAGTCTGGACTTTGAATTCCTGAATCGCATCGGGCTCGACAAGACCGATTGCCGGATCGTTCGTATTTCCACTTATGTTCCCGTTACTGCTGCTATTGGTGATGGAAACCCCGTCCATATAAAGACTGTTTTGGCCAGGGCTGGAGCCATTCACGGAGATATCCGTCGAACCTTTTCCCAAGGTCGTGGCGTTGAAGACGTTGGCATTGGCTCCGGCCTGGAGACCCAAAAGGTTCGTATAGTTGCGAGTGTTCAGGGGAAGCGCCACTGCGGTGTGACTGGCGACGACCGTGCCCAATGTCGCATTGGTAGTGTTCACCGCTTCGGCTTGCGCTTGCACCGTAACCGACGTGGTTTGAGAGCCAACCTGCAGTACGATATTCACAGCCGAGGTCTCGGCCACGTTTACTGTCACCGAGGGAATCTCCTCCGATTTGAAACCGGTAGCATCGATCTTCAGTCTGTAATCGCCCAACGGCAGCAAACCAATCGTGAAAGAACCGTCGGCTCCCGTCGTCGCCGTTCGCGCCACGGCAGTGCCGATATTTGTGGCCACCACGGTCGCATTCGGAAGTACGGCATTGGACGCATCTGTGACGGTGCCCTTGATCGCGCCCGTCGACGCCGTCTGCGCCATCAAAGAGGGCGCTGATAGAATTAGTAGGGAAAAAGCGACGACCCAAGCGTATCGCATTCCTTTGTTCTTAAACACCAAGCACCCCCACTCCCTCTAGATTTGCGACCCCATTCCGTGAATCGACGAAATGCAAGATGTCGTTACCACTTAGGAATATATAAAATCGCCCGTTCGATGAAGCGAACCGTGCCCCAGGACCGGAGAATGGCAGCTGCTCATTTGTTAAGTACAGCATTTTGGGTACCGAGAATGTCTGACACACAAATTAGCAAAATGAATGGCTCGGCTATACATCGGATGCACTATTTCTGTCAAGTCATACCTTGAGATGTCAGCGATTCCGCAACGAGCAGCGGATGGTGAGAGAGAAAGGTATGTTGGGGGCAAGGTAACGCGTTTTGGGGCAAGGAGGGCGAGAGCCGGGAAATTCGCATAGCGTTTTGACAGAGAAAAA
>JBEKBP010000029.1:0-58960 GCA_050015335.1 Candidatus Acidiferrales bacterium
CAAAATTCGCCCAAGATCACCTTCTTGCTCTTCCGTGTCGCTTCCTGATAACGGTCATAAATCGCCCGCAGATACTCCCATCGTCCCCTGTTCCCCAACCTGACCTCCTCCAATACGCTTTTTGGTTGGGTTACATTCTAAATGGCGCGACGTCTTGCCCTCCGGTTACATTTTAGACGGCGCGATACGCGTTAGTGGCGTCGCGGCCAAGGCGTGATAGAATTTCGTGCATAGTGGCCCGGTAGAGTAATTCGGTTAACTCGTCACCCTTTCAAGGTGAAGATTACGGGTTCGATTCCCGTCCGGGCTACCAAAATATAATGACGAAGCACCATCGCTTCTAGCGATTTGCTGGCATGGGAATGGGCCTGCTTTTAATTTCCATAGGGGTGGTTGCCCCGCAAATCCCCGGACGGATTCTCTGCTTTTGGCGGTGGCATCACCGTGGTCTGCATTTTCAAATGGCCGAAACGATGAGATCGGGGTTCGCACATGCGCCCCTTCCACCGGTGGCCGCGAGCATGAGAACGTCGGAGGGAAATGCCCATGCTGCTAGACGCCCGGCGATTCTGAACCGCCAAAAGTGCCCTCTCGATATGAGCGGCGGTTCGACATTTGAATGCAATGGAGATGCCCGGTAGCGCTAAATTCCCTGAAGAGCCTTTTGTCAGGTCGCGTTGGCGGCTTGGGAGTCGGACGCTGATGGAGTGCTGTAACCGAGGGGATTCCGCTCACGTCGAATATCTAGGCGGATACAAGGATCCAAAGCTCGATTGCGAGCGTAGGGTTGTGGCTGGCTCCTGATCGACGGGCTACCTGCATCTTGAAGTGGGGAAAGGCATTCCTCCGGCTTGCTTGCAAATGAACGGGCAGTTGTGTAACAGTCCCACGTCGCGGGGCACATACAATATTTTGGGCTGTGACCTTCTACAGGAGAGGACCATGAATTCGAGAAAGCTAGCTTTTCTCTTGGCGCTGGGGGTGGCGTCGGCGTGGGGCGGCAGCGCTTATGCGCACCATTCTTTTGCGGCGACATACTTTGTCGACCAGACGGGAAAGATTGAGGGAACGGTGAAGGAATTTTTGTGGCGCAATCCGCATTCCTTCATCAAGATCGATGCGCCGGATGACAAGGGCGTCATGCAAACATGGTCGATTGAATGGGGCGGCGGCGCGCAGCTGAGCCAGTCCCACGTCACGCGCGATACCCTCAAGCCGGGCGATCATGTGATCATCACCGGCAATCCGGGACGAGACCCTGACGAACACCGTCTCCGCATTAAGAGCATCACGCGCCCGTCGGATGGCTTTAAGTGGGAAGGCGTCGTTCAATAGTTTGTACTTTGTTCGTCAGAATGTGATGTTGCTAGCGTGGGGTGAAGGCAGATTCCCACGCTAGCCGGGCGCTGCCTGGAAGCCGGAGTCCGCATCGCGAGTTCCCTCCACCCATTAGGCCCTGGCCTATCGCCTCGTGTGAACCAGAAGATACCGTTTTCAAGTTGACGGCGGGACTCCGGAGTGCTATCTCAGAGCCGCATGTGGAACCTGAAGATGGCGGCTCCCCTCCTGGTGCTCGCGACGACGGTGCTGGCGCGGCCCCTGTTTGCGCAAGTGGACCTCTCGGGGGAGTGGGGTCAGAAGATGCACGAGGACGCTCCTGAGCGGGGCCACGGCCCTGAAATCGGCGATTACACGGGGCTGCCAATCAATGATCAGGCCCGCATGCGCGCCGATACTTGGGATGCGGAAAAGTGGACCGAAATCGAGCATGAATGCGAGCCGCACCCGGCCGACTATGCGCCGCGTGGCCCGGGAAGCATGCGCGTTTGGCCCGACCTGGATCCCCTGACGCAGGAAATCACTGCTTGGCACACCACCATCATGTGGATGCTGCCCCTACGAACGATCTATATGGATGGTCGCTCGCATCCGCCGGAGTATGCCGCCCGTACCTGGAGTGGATTTTCGACCGGCGAATGGGAAGGGGACACGTTGAAGGTGTTCACCACTCACATGAAGGAAGGCTGGATACGCCGCAACGGCTTGCCCCGGAGCGACGCGGCCACGATGGTCGAGTACTTCATCCGCCATGGGGACTTCTTTACTCTGGTCACCGTGCTAAAAGATCCGGCGTATCTCACCGAAAGATTGATTCGCAGCACGAACTGGATACTTGATCCCGGCTATGCCCATACCCCGTCGAGCTGCATACCCGGCCACGAGGTCGATCATCCGAAAGGCTGGGTCGCCCATCACCTTCCAGGGAACAATCAGTTTTTGAACGAGTATGCGGAAAAGCACGGTGTGCCGGAGCAAGCCGTGCGCGGCGGCGCCGATACCATGTATCCGGAATACGAATTGAAACTGGCCATGATGCCGGTGCCGCCGATGCCGCCCAATACCGTGCCGGATTCGAAAGCCGGGATCTGGATCGACTGGGCGGGCGACCCTCACAAGGTCAAGGACACTCAATGATGATCGTCTCCCGAACGCCCCCTTGGCGGCGCCTGGCGATCGCGCTGGTTGCGGCAGGATGTCTGGCGATGGCACATGACAGCCTTGCTCAGAAAATCGACGCCGGCATCCTAAACAGAGGGCACGATTCACCTGCAAGTTCAAAAAGTGACGACGCGAAGGTTCATGTCCTTCACGTGCAGGGTGGTGTTTACATGCTGGTGGGCGCCGGACCGAACATCACCGTGCAGGTCGGGCCCGATTCGTTGCTGGTGGTCGATGCGGGCACTCCGGATTTGAGCGATGACGTGCTTGCCGCAATCCGGAAGCTGTCGGAACGGCCGATCGAGTTCATCGTTGATACGAGCGCGGACGCAGACCATACCGGCGGCAATCACAACCTTGCAAAAACCGGTTGGTTTGTGCCCGTCGAGAACGCCGTGAATCCGGAATTTAGCGGAGCGGCCATCATCGCCCATATCAACGCGCTCAACAGCATGAGCCTCGCCGCCGGAGGCCGCACGCCTGTGGCCCAGAACCTTTGGCCCACCGATACCTATGACACGGATTTCTGGGCTGTCTTTACCAGTGAGCCGGTCATCATCGAGCATCCGCGCTCGGCGCACACCGATGGGGACAGCTTCGTGTTTTTTCGCCGTTCAGACGTGATCAGCACGGGCGATATCTTCACGCCATCGCACTATCCCGTGATTGATCTACAGAACGGCGGCAGCCTCCATGGAACGATCGACGCACTGAACCGGATACTTGAAGTAATTGTTCCCGACGAGAACGAGGAAGGTGGCACCTACGTGATCCCAGGCCACGGCCACCTGTGCGATATCACAGACGTCGCGAATTACCGTGACATGGTGACCATCGTTCGCGACCGCATTCAGGACCTGGTGAACAAGGGCATGACCTTAGAGCAGGTAAAAGCGGCCAAGCCCACCTTCGACTACGACGTCATCTACGGCTCCGACACGGGTCCCTGGGCCACCGACACGTTCATCGAAACTGCTTACCGAGAACTGAGCAAAAGCCACTCCGAGCCCGGTCGGGGAGCGCAATAGTGAACCGCACCTGCAAGCTCGCCAAATCCTTGCTCACGAAGTTGGGTTTCCTGCTCCTGGCCGCTTGCTCGCTCATTTGTGCTGGAAGCGCCGCGCTGTCTGCTCAGAAAAGCCCGCCCACGTCTCCTGCCACTGCCCAAGCAAGCGCGCTCATCGACATTACCGGCTACTGGGTTGCCATCGTCGATGAAGACTGGCGCTGGCGGATGATGACCCCGCCGAAGGGTGACTTCTCAAGCATTCCGCTCAACGCGGCTGGTCGCCAGCTCGCTCTGGCATGGGATCCTGCCAGAGATGAGGCCGATGGGAACGCATGCAGGGCTTTTGGCGCCGCCGGCATTATGCGCCTTCCTACCAGGCTCCATATCAGCTGGGCGGACGATAATACTTTAAAGATTGAGACGGATGCGGGGATGCAAACCAGGCTGCTCCATTTCGACCGATCCGCACCGCGTGCGGCCGTCGCGCAGTGGCAAGGTGACTCCGAGGCGTCCTGGGTGAAGCAGATCCAGAGCCGAGGCTTCGGGTTCAAGTTCGGAGGGCCAACACCGGGGAAAGGCGGCGGTCTGAAAGTGGTCACAACGCACATGCGGCCGGGCTACCTGCGGAAGAACGGGATTCCCTACAGTGCAAATGCCGTGATGACGGAGTTCTTCGACACATTTAGTCTCGACGGGGATTCCTATCTAATCCGCACAGGCGTGGTGGACGATCCGCAGTACTTGACCGACCGCTTCATCACGAGCGAGCAATATCAACGCGAACCCGACGCCTCCAAGTGGCGCCCCACCCCATGCAAAACGGCCCCCGCCACTCGGTAGCCTCTTAAAAACACCACGACAACCTGCCCCTTCCAATTTGCCTTTCTCGTGCTAATGTGGCTTCGCGGGCGAACACGAGCAAGCTTAAGATTAATGACAGAAAAAAACCAGGATTCACGCAACACACTCAGGCGAACGGGGAACGCGCCTATTCTCATTGAAAACAAAGGAATCCTTACGCACCCACTCGACACTGTTATGAGCGCAGGCCTGCGCGAAAATGGTTCGCTTGTGAGACCCTATTTTGCAGACTCTCCTGCGCTCGACGCAGGCAACTTGCGGGGCCGGTAGACGCCACGATGCCAACGACCATCGAAAACACGAGCGACATCCGCTGGGACCTCGGCATCTTCTACTCCGATATAACTGATCCGCAGCTTGAGGCCGATTTGCGCGCTCTCGCCGCGAGAGCCAAGGGCTTCTGCGCCAGTTACAAAGGCAAACTCGCAGAATCGCTAGGCTCTGCGATCAAAGACTATGCCGAGCTGGAAATGCTCGAGGGGAAAGTTGGTTCCTACGTTTTCCTGCGCGAGAGCACCGACCTGGCCAACGAGGCCATCAAGGCCAGGCGCGCCGACTTTCAGCGTGAGATGAGCGCCATTCGAGGCGAGCATCTCACCTTCTTGGAGCTGGAACTGGTCGAGCTTGCTGCCGACCGCCTCCAGTCCCTCTACGAAAGCGATCCCGTCGTCGCCAAGCATCGTCCGTGGATTGAGCACATCCGGGTGTTCAAGCCACATTTTCTGGCCGAACCGGTCGAGTCGGCTCTCATGAAGCGTTCGCCGTTCGACTCCGACGCGTGGAGTGAGTTTTTCGATGAGGCCGAAGCAGACCTGGTCTTTGCTTTCCAGGGGACCGACAAGAATCTCACGGAGATGACTCACCTGCTGGCGGAATCCAAGGATGCCCGCGAACGCGCCGAGGCCCTGAAATGCATCAACGATGGATTGCGGGGCCCGTTCGCGAAGTATTCCGCGCAGACGCTCTATGTCGTCGCTGGTTTGAAAGCTGTCGAGGATAAGGAACGCGGCTACAAACATCCTATGGACTGTCGTAACAAAGCGAGCCGGATTCCCGATTCGGTCGTGGATGTTCTCCACAGGACCGTTACAACGATTGGCGGCCCCCTCACCCGCCGCTATTACAAGCTAAAGGCGAAGCATTTGGGGTTGTCCCGGCTCCGCTGGAGTGACCGCAACGCGCCGATGCCGTTTGCGGATACGACCGTGGTTCCTTTCGCCGAAGCGTCCGATATTGTCACCGCTGCTTACGGCGGTTTCAGCCCGACGCTCGCTCGGATCGTAGGGGACTTTTTCGCCCAGCGCCGCATCGATGCTCCTGCTACCAAAGAAAAGCGGCACGGCGCTTTCAATTCCAGTCGCGTGCTGCCCGGCGGAGTGCCTGTCTCGTTCACGCTTCTCAATTATCTCGGGAGCAACCGGGATGTCATGACGCTTGCCCATGAGCTTGGCCATGGCGTTCACGGCATCCTCGCCGGCGAAGCGCAAGGGCCGCTGATGTTCCACGCCCCGATCGCTTACTGCGAAACGGCATCGGTCTTCGGGGAAATGACCACGTTCAGCTTTTTGAAGGAGCGGCTGGGCCGTTCGGGCGACGCGAAATCGCTGCTGGCGCTCGTCATGTCGAAGATCGACAGCGCGATCAACACCGTGGTCCGCCAAATCGGCTTTTCAAACTTCGAGCGGCGTCTCCACGGAATCGACGAAACCTACAGCACCTGGGACACACCGGCGAAATTGTCCGCCGAAAAGCTGAGTGCGATCTGGCTCAAGACGACCCAGGAACTCTATGGTGACGAAGGCGAGATTTTCACATACGAAAACGCCGATCATCTATGGGCTTACATCTCGCATTTCCACAGTCCCTTTTACGTCTATGCCTACGCTTTCGGTGAACTCCTAACGCAAAGCCTCTATGCGCAGCGCGGCCGCCTGGGAGCGAAATTCGAACCGCTCTACCTCGATCTCCTGCGCTCCGGCTCGACCAAAAACGTCGTGGAATTGCTCGCTCCATTCGGTCTCGACCCGATGAGCGAAGCCTTCTGGTCCAACGGAATCAAGACGAGCCTGGAGACCTTGATTGAAGAAGCAGAACAACTGTCCCGCGCCATTGGCGTGGCGTAACTGTCGGCCAGTGAAGCCGTTTGGGCATGGTCACCTGGAAAACTGCTAGGATGTTTGCTGTCGAAGCGCAAACGAATCTCACCGTAATTCAAATGGGGAGCGATACCTATGACCGAACCAACCAAAGAGGAGCTATTGGCCCGCATTGCCGAATTGGAAAAGCAGACGGGTTCTCGAAAGAAGGGCGCGTTGGAATTCAGAGTGGGCGCCAAGGGTGGGGTAAGCGTCTATGGCCTCGGCCGCTTTCCCGTCACACTCTACTACGAGCAGTGGGTTCGCCTGCTCGACGCGGGAGAAGGCCTTCGATCTTTTCTGGAAGAAAACAAGAGCAGCCTGAAGCTGAAGGAATAAACTGAGGGCACCTCTCGAGAAGAGATTTAGCGGCTGAGTTGCCTCTGCAGTATGGTTCTGAAACCCGCACTGGTGAGCTCGTCCTTCACACCGTGCGCGTAATCCGCACTCGGATACGGGCCGACGTCCACTCGATACAAGCCGTCGCCAACTCGATCGAAAACAAACGCGGGGAAACTCTTCTGGCGCAACCTTTCCACCAGCGCATCCGCATTCTCTTTGTGGGCCATCGCGCCGACCTGCAGGACGAATCCCTCATAGCTGGTTGGCGCAACGGCGGATGTTTGGCTAACCGGGGTGATGGAACCGTTCGGGGGAAACTGGACGGCAGACGCCGATGCAGAGATGTAACCGCTCGTTTTTGGCGCGGAATCCAGTGCGGGCAGGTAATACCCCAGCGTAACGAAGACCGAACACACAAGAGCCAAACCAAGGACGATACTGGCCACCCGGTAGGATGTTTGACGTCTCGTGGCTTCTTCGCTCTCGCCCGAACCCCGCTCCTCTGAGATTCGGCCGGAAGCGTGCGCTGACGATCTTCCGTCGCTGATTTCCTGCAGGATCCAGCTTCTTGCTGCGCTCGTTATTCCGCTCAGTGTGCTCCCGGAGGCTGTGCCTTGCTGACCGCAATCCAAGGTGACGACGCGCGCCGATAGCCATTCCCGCAATCGCTGGCGGGAAGCCTCGGCCAATTCCAGGAACCGCACGCCGGTGCGACGCCGCGACTCGCACGCCCAAACAATCTCAGCGATCGCTTCGATCAACCCGCCGCCATCCGGGAGATCGAAGGCCAGAGAAATCACGTTCGGGCCGTTTTCAGCTACCAAGCCATCAAACGCGATGCCTCCTTCGGAAAGATCGCACAGGAATCCGCTTCTCAGTTTGTTCACTGAGACCATCAGAGCTGAGTCAGGAATCAGTCTAGGATGTTGCCGCCGGTCTTGAGTCATCGCCGCCCCAGATATTATCAGACGTGCTGATCATAAGCGCTACCTGGCTCGATGCGCTCCCCCTTTCCAGCTTCGATTTGCTCAAAGCGGCAATCTCCCCCGCCCATGACGGGCGGCGACACGCCGGTCCTGTGGCAGGGGTCTATAAAGCCGCGATCCGCAAGGATTCCAGGGTGGGGGCTAGTGGTTGTTGCTGAGGCGGCGGAAGTAGTCGGCCACCGCGTCCTGGTAGCCGGAGGGCACGGGGGCTGCGTCGGTACTGCGAACCTGACCGGACTTGTCTTCGGCCTGGCGGCGGAGCTGTAGTTCGAGCTTGTCCACGTCGTTGAGGACTTGCGCGTGGAGTTGCTCGGTCAGGCCTGCGTTTCCGCGGAAGCGGCTCGGGTCAAGGCGCTGCATTTCCTGGATGAGGGAGTCAACCTGGCGGGCAGCCTCCGGATCGTCCTGAAGCTGCTGGCGGAGCTGGCCCAGCTGCTCAATGTTCTGCCGGAAGTCTTGCTGGATGTTGCGCTGCAGGTCGCCGGGGACCAAAGCTGTGCTGGGCGCGACCGGCTGGGGCAACCGGGGATTGTTGCCGGTGTCGACGTCACCGTATCTGGTAGAGCCGCCGCGGTCTCCCACTCGATCGCCTCCCCCAAACGTTGTGCCGAAACCGCCGCGCGGGCTATCGCCATTGGCGATGCCACCGGGCTGATTGCCTTGCCCTTGTCCCTGCTGGCCGCGCTGGCCCGCCTGACCGTTGCGGCCGCCTGGATTGATCGCCTCCAGCTGATTACGGAGGCGCTCGATGCGGTCGATCGCGGTGTCGGCGCCTTGCTCGGGCCCTTCGCCGAGGGCTTGCTGCGCCTGGCGGAGCTGATCGCCCAGTTTCTGCAGGCCGGAAGCAATTTGCTGCTCGGCGTCGGACGAATTGGGATTGAGGCCGCGGCGCAGCCAATCGGCGCTGCGTTGGATGCGATTTTCAAGATCACTTGCATCGAGGTCGCCTAGCGCATCGCGAAGCTTGCTCGCGGCGGGCCGCTGGTTGGAAGCCAAATCACGCTGGGCATCCCGCAACTGCTTTTGGAGACTGGCGAGATCGTCGGCGAGGCCCTGGCGCTGCTCCGCGAGTTTCTGCGCCTCGTCGTACTCTTGTTTTGTGCTGACACCGTATTGCGGCTGCCCGAAACGCCCCATTACCCCTTGCGGACCCGGCATCTTGCCGAGTTTTTCGGATTGGGCTCTTTCTTCCTGTGTCAGACGATCGGCTTCGCGCGACATTTCGTCAAGGCGTCCATTCGCGTGCTGCTGCTGGGCGCCGCCAAGAAGGTTGGTGGCTTCGCGGAGGCGGTCGGCGGCGCGGCGGGCTTCGGCGTCGCCCTGCTGGCCGGAGGCGGCTTGGCGCATGTCGTCGTTGGCTTGCTTCAGGCGATCGAGAGCCTGCTGAACACGGGAATCGCTGGAACGCTGCTGGCCGGACTGGCCACCCTGGCCAGACTGCCCGGACTGCCCGGACTGCCCGGACTGCCCCGACTGCCCTGAACCCGATTGGCTGCTTGAGCCTTGTTGTCCGTTTTGGTTATTTTGCTGGGCCAGCTGCTCCATCTGCCGCTGAAGCTGTTCCGCGTCGCGGCGGAGCATTTCCTGGTGCCAGCGTTCCTCCAAACTCTGCGCGCTGCTGTTGCGCTGCTGTGCCAGTTCCTGCTGGCGGCGGGCGAGTTCGTCAAGCTTCTGGAGCGCGTCGCTGATGTCTTTCGCGCGCTGATCAGCCGAAGATACGGTTTGGTTGGTCTCGTACTGATTTTTTTCAGTGTCGAGTTCGAGATCGAAAAGGCTCGCCAGATCGCGTCCGGCGCTGCCCGCCCCGCCGCCTCCACCACCGGCTGCGCCAAAGGCGACCTGGATTTGGCGGAATGTGGCTTCGGCACGCAGCAAATATTGAAGAGCTTTCTGCTCGGGCTGAATCGCGTCGTGCCATTGCTGCTGCTTGAGTTTGTCCGCGGCGGGATTCATGGCCTGCGCGGCGGCGATCATGTCGCTCTCGAAGCTGTTGAACTCCTGGTTCTGCTGGCTCAGCTCGCGCGAATTCAGGCGGCCCGCGAGCGAGAGGGCCTGGTCGCGCAGAGTGGCTTGAACCTGCGAAAGAAATTTGGCCTGGTCGGCGGCCTTCTGCGCGGTGGCTGCCTTATCGGTCTGCTGCTTCCAGGTGGCGCCGATGATTTCCTTTTCGCGCTGGGAGATATCGTCCTGATTGCCGCCCATGCCGCCGCCCCCGCCCCCGCCCCCTCCCATCTGCTGCGACTGGGAAAACTCACGCTCGAAGGGATCGGCCTGAATGAAGAACATGTCGGTGCGGGATTCGGAGTTGCCGTCCTTGGCCGTGGCGTACACACTCACCACGTCGCCGGGGACCATCTTGAAATCCTCCAGGGACAGAACGGTTGAACCACTGGCTTGCTGGGCGCCCTTCTGCCTGAGGTACTCGACAGTCTTTTCCGGACCGCCATTGACGGAGTAGTGGAGCGCGAACTCGTGCAGGCCAAAGTCGCCCGCCGCTTTGGTTGTCACGGTGACTTCCTCAATGGGGCTCGCCCGATAGTCACGGCCAGGGCGGTCGATGGACACTTGCGGCGGGTTCGCTTTGCTTGCTTCGATGAAGAAATCACCAGAGAGCCGGACGGGTTGGCCCCGGTCGATGGCGGCGACGTGGTACCGGCCGTCCTTATCCATGTGGACTGTGCCCTTGTAAAGATTGCCAGGACTGCCCGTGACGGCTGTGAGGCGGATCAGTTTGTCCTCGTCGAGGGTGAGAATTCCGTCGCGGAGCGGCCGATCCATCAGGACTTCGAGATCGGCATCGGTACCTTCGACGGCGCGGAGATCGCCGCCATGCTCATCGACGACATTCTGCAGGCCGGTCCAGTTCGGATAGCGGTAGGTGACGCGGATCTGCTTGACGCCGGGAAGATCGACGACGCCGATATGGAAGTGGCGCGAGCGAAGTGCGCCGGCCTCCACGTAGTATTCCACGTTCTCAGGAAGCCCCGCGAACAGAAACTGGAAGCCCGAGCCGTTGGGTTGCGGCTGCATCTGCACCTGCTCCCATTTTGTCGTGCTTTGGTAGCGCGCATAGAGGCGGGCTGTGCTGGTCTGGATGCCGATGGGGAGGGCGGTGACCAGTTCATCGGAGTTGCGGCGAACCGACGCGTCGCCGGGGGCTATGCGAAGTTCGTACATCGGGGCAACGCCAGCGTGCTGGCCCGTCCAAAGCAGATTTGAACCGTAGCCGAGATAGCCGGGGCCCGCCAAGACCATCCAGAGCAAGACCGCCAGCGAAGCAAGACCTGCGCCGAGCGAGATAAGCAGAATCCTATTCGGGAGCAATCGCTCCGGTTCGGCTTGGCGGGCCACCTCGAGCGTGTCGGCGGCGAGCAGTTCAATGAACGGATCGCGGCGCGCTTGGTCGCGCTCGGCGAAGGTTAAGAGCCGCTGCTCGAATTGCGGGAACATTTTTTCTGCCGTGTGCGCGGCTTGGCGGCGATTCAGACGGCGCAAGGGCAAAATGATGCCGGCGCAGGCGGCGGCCGCCAGAGCCAGAAATAGGAGCGTGCGCGCGCCGATGACACTGCCCCTTGAGAAGGCGAACAGATTGATGGTCAGGACAACAATGATGGTGGTAGCTAGAGCGGCTGACGTGAGGATGGCCGCGCCACGCACCATTGCGCCCAGGCGCAGGCGGCGCTCCAGCCCTTCGAGGTAGGAGTTGAGCTGTTCCCGCGTGCTCATGGTTCCTCCCTTCGCGTGGCCAGGTACCGGCTGGCTAGCACAGACTCGGCTATCGCCGCTCCCAGGGCCAATAACATAAGGTACCACCACAGGCCATAGGGTGGGTTCTTTTGTTGGGATGGCCCGGCGGCGGAGGCTCGCTCGGCCGCGGAACGGGTGTTGCCTCGCCAGAGGGCCAGGGTTTCGTCGGGAATGACGTCCAGACTCGATTCGCGGCGGTCCGGATTGACGCCGATTAGGTCCTGGCGGCCGTTGGCCAGCCGGAGTTGGTAGAAGCCGGCTTGCGTGAGCTGATAGGACTGCGCCGCCGCGGCTTCTTTTAAAGAGAGCGGGCGACGCCCGTGCGGGTCGATCACTTCGACGCCGACGGCCTGCTCCTTTGCGGTGCGCAGATCGAGATAGGAATCGACCAGGCGCGAGCCGCTGCGGCTTTCGGTCTCGGAAAGATAGCGCGCGGTCTGCTCGGCAAACGGAACGAAGAGGGGGTTGAGAGGGAAGTCGTTGGTGAGATTATCGAGGCCCGAGGCCAGCAGCAGGACACGGCCTTCTCCGATTTTCTGATCGAGCAAAATGGGCGTCTGGTCGGTCAGGCGCGCGACGACGCGGGAGTTGGACGCATCGACCACGGTGGCGTAGTAGAACCTTACGCCGGTCCAGCGGGCCAATGGGGCGGTTGAGGGATGCGATGGATCGGAATCTCCCACCGTGAGATAGCCGCCCGAATCGCGCGAGTAATAGTGCGAACCGAGGATTCGATCGCCGGACACGGGAATGCGCGGGCGACCGACGGCGTTGGTTCCCGCGGCGATTAACACGCTTCCGCCACCGCGAACGTAGCGGTCCAGATCGTTCTCGAATGCCGGAGGAAGCGACGTCACATCGGACAAGACGACGAAAGCAAATTTTGACGGATCGGCGCCGCTCAGCTGCTCGGCGGGGACCGTTTGCAGGGCGAAAGCGGATTCAGCGGCTGCTGTGAGCGCTGCGTTGAAATAGAGAGGCGAGCGCCGGTCGCTTGATTCATGAACCAAGAGGACGCGCTCGGGGTCGGAGCGTTCGACAGCAAAAAGGCTCTCGTCGTCGGCGGGCAGCGCGTCGGCGGAATCGATCCGTACTTCACAGCGGCTGAAGCCGTAAGGGACGTCGAGCGATGGAAATGTGACGGCGGTGCGGCCGTTGGGGGGAACCTGAACCGAGTTTGTGGCGACGGCTTTGCCGTTGATGATCAGAGAGACCGAGCGCGTGGCGGCGGGCGTTTGGTAGCCCGCGATCACCGCCTGGACACGGGCTTTCTTTGTATCCCACACCTGGCCTGGCGCGGTGACACTTTCCACGGCCCAGTTCGGGACGGGATTCTCTACAACCGGATGCAGAACCAGCGTGACGTTTGCAGGCAGCGCCAATTCCGAGAAGTTTGCGGGCATGTTGGCTCGCTGCATGTCGCTGAACAAATGCAGCTCGATCGGCGAGCGGATGCTTTCTGACAGCGAGCGAACCGCGCGAGCGAGTTCACCGAAGCTGCCCCGGGAATCGCCGGCCGGGATGCTATCGACGGCTGCGCGCAACGCGCCGGAATCCTGAATCGGCTGCGTGAGCACTTGGAGTTGGGAACCCAAAGCGGCGATTTGGCCGCGGTCGCCGGGGCTAGATGAGCTCAGAACTGAAAGCGCTTCGCGTTTCGCGTCGGCCAACCGCGAGCCGGCACGCATGCTGAAGGAATTGTCGATGACGAGAAGTTCCAGCTTGTCGCCCGACGCGCTTGCGGCGGGGCGATGGATGAAGGGATTGGCGAAAGCAAGCACGAGCAGCAGCAGAACCGCCAAACGCAGCGAAAGCAGCAGCAGGTAACGCAAGCGGCGGTGCTTGATCGAGCTTTGCGTGCGCTGCTCGAAAAACATGAGCGAGCCGACCGGGCGAGGGTTCGTGGTATGGCGGCGGAGCAAGTGCAGATAGAGCGGGACGCCGATCGCGGCTAGGCCCGCGAGAAACCAGGGGGAAAGCAAACCCATCAATTTTTCCCCTGGCGGATGGTGAGGTATTCCCGCAGGGCGCCATCGAGAGGGCGGTCGGTAACCAGCAGGTAATAGTCCATCCCCGCGGCTTGGGTGCGCTCGCCCAGGTCGGCGATGTGCGCATCCATCTTCTGGCGGTATTCGTTTTTGGCGTATTCGGGAGTCACTTCCAGGCGCTGCTGCGTTTCGAGGTCGACCAGGATGGCGGGCTGGTCCAGATCGGGCTGGATCTCCCGGGGATCGAGAACGTGGAAGAGCACGACTTCGTTTCCGTGGAAGCGCAGCGGTTCGACGGTGCGAATAATCTTTTCAGGCGATTCGTAGAAATCGGAAATGATGAGCACCAGGCCGCGGCGCCGCAGGAATTCCTGGAAATGATGCAGCGGCTTGGTGAAATCGGTGCGGGCGCGAGGCTGGGCGAGTTCCAGCCCTGCTAGAAGCCGCTGGAGCTGGCCCTGGCGTGTGGAAGGGCGGATGTAGTTGCGTACTTCGTCGTCGAAAACGATGAGGCCGGCGGCATCGCGCTGGTCTTTGATCGCCAGGTAGAAAAGGGAGGCCGCGATATAGCGCGCGTAGTCCATTTTGTTTACGGAGTGAGACTTGTAATTCATCGAATTGCTGGCGTCGAGCAGCACGGTGAGCAGGCTGTTGGTCTCGCCGCGATAGCGTTTGAGGTAGGCGCGTTCGGTGCGGGCAAACACGTTCCAGTCGACATGGCGCAGATCGTCGCCCGGAGCATAGGCGCGGTACTCGGCAAACTCCTGGCTGAAGCCGAAGTCGGGCGAGCGGTGCAGGCCCGCGACGAAGCCATCCACGACGGTCTTGGCAACCAGATCGAGGCCGGAGATGCCGGCGAGCACCGAGGGATCGAGAAAGCGCTGCAATCAGGCTCCCTCGGGTGGCGGCATGTGCACAAGAAGCTGCCGCAGGATTTCGTCGGAGTCGATGCGGTCCGATTCGGCGTGGAAATTTAAAAGAATGCGGTGCCGCAGGACCGGAATCACCAGTGATGTGATGTCCCCGTACGCGACGTGGTAGCGGCCTCGCGATAGCGCGCGCGCTTTGGCCGAAAGCACGATGAACTGGGCCGCGCGCACACTGCCGCCGTAGTTGACGTACTTCTTGACGACGTCGGGCGCGCTGGCATTTTTGAAGCGAGTCGCGCGAACAATCTCGACGACATAGCTCGCCAGCGATTCCGCGATAGGCACCATGCGAACGAGTTGCTGAAAGTCGAGAATTTCCTGCGCATTGGTGACCGCCTGCACCTGCGCGACGCGCGTGGTGGTGGTGAGGTCGACGACCTTTACTTCGTCGGCGGCGCTTAGATAGTCGAGGACGGTGTTGAATAGGAAGCGGTCGAGCTGCGCTTCGGGCAGCGGATAGGTGCCTTCGAGTTCGATGGGGTTCTGCGTCGCGAGGACGAAAAAAGGTGACGGCAGTTTGTACTGATGGCCGCGCACGGTGCAGGAAAGCTCCTGCATGGCTTCCAGAAGCGCGGACTGCGTCTTGGGCGGCGTGCGGTTGATTTCGTCGGCGAGAAGAATGTTGCCGAAGATCGGGCCGGGAACGAAGGTCCAGCGGCGGTGGCCGGTGGTGGGATCTTCCTCAATGATGTCGGTGCCGGTGATGTCTGAGGGCATCAGGTCCGGCGTGAACTGGATGCGCTTGAACTCGAGGCCAAGGGTTTGCGCGATGGTGCGGACCATGAGCGTCTTTGCCGTGCCGGGAAGTCCGGTGATCAGGCAGTGGCCGCCGACAAAGAGCGCGGTGAGGATCTGGTCGATCACCTCCTCCTGGCCGACGATGACCTGGCGAACCTGACGGAGGATACCGTCGCGCACGGCGTGGAAGCGGTCAATGCGTTTCTTGAGTTCCGCGGAGTCCAGATTCACTTCAGCAGTAGCCATCGGTCATTTCCCTTTCTCGGAGTCTTCGATCTGCAGCAGGAGCTTCTGAGCGGGCCGGAAATCGGGAGCAGCCTCGAGCGCCGCGAGAACATTGGTTTCCGCCTGGTCCCGCTCGCCATTGGCGTAATAGGCCTGCGCCAGGCTGAATTGGGCGGAGGCCTTGTCGAGCGGGTGCATGGCGACGACAGCTCCATATTCGCGGATGGCGCCTTGGTAGTTGTTCTGAGCGAGCCAGAGATCGCCAAGCTGGCGATGGAGATCTTCGCTCATGGGGTAAATGTAGTTGATGCGATCGAGCGTTGCGGCGGCCTCTTTGGGCTCACCTAGATCCTTTTCCAGAGAGGCGAGTTGCTGTAGCAGGCCCGGATTGCGGCCGCCCATTTTCTCGTAATCGGTGAGGATGGCCGCGGCGGCCTTCTTGTCGTGTTTGGCTAGATCGGCCTCGGCGATGAATTGGTAGGCGTTCGCCTCGTAGATGTATTCAGGGTAGAGGCTGCGGACGCCGTCACCTTCTTTCAACACCTCGTCGTAGTTGTTTTCCTGATCGAACTGGGCGAGCTGCTCGATGCCGTGGCGCCACTGGTCGAAGTTCTCGGCGGTCTTGCCGACGTCATCCATCAGCCACTTCATGAACTGTTTGTCGAATTCCTCGGCGGACATGCCGAGGTCCTGCTGGATCACATCCGGAGTGGTGCGAATTTGAGCGAACGAGTGAACCATATCGAGCAGCTTATCGGCGCCCCAGCGGCTCTGGATGTAATCACAGATGCGTCCGGCCTGGAAGTAGCTGACGATCACCTGGCCGGGGTAGTCGGGGCGAACGAAACCGCGGTCGAGGTCGGCGACGGGGAGAAGTTTTCTTTCGTTGATGGCGACCAGAATATCGGGCGTGATGCGGTCGCCCCACTCGAAATTGGCTTCGGTCTCTTCGTGCACAGCGAGGCCTTCGGTGAACCAGCGCGGGACGCGATGATTGGTGGCCGTGAGGATGAAAACGTGGCTCATCTCGTGCCAAAGCGTGCCGGCCCAATGGAAGTCGCCGGGCTTGCGGCCGGAGGGGCTGTCCATGGCGATGACTTCGCCGAAGGTGACGCCCAGAGCGCCTAATCCCGGCATGCCGAGGGTACGGACGGCGAAGTCTTCGTGATCGGGATAGACTTCTACCTGCACCGGGCCGGGCAGCTTCATTTTGTATTTCTTCTCGTAGGTCGCAATCGCGCTTTTCAGGACTTGCTCAAAATAAGGATGCAGAAGGTCGGCTTCATTTTTGTGGAGCTTGAGGATCGTCGTGTCGTCCTTGAAGACGACGAAATTCTTGTAGCTATCGAGCAGGCGGAGGCTGTTGACGGTGGCGGCGTCGCGGTAGCCAGCGCTGTAGCACATCTCGAGTTGCTGGCGCGGCTCATCGACCTGTCCGAGGCGCATGAGATTGATGCCCAGTTCGGACCGCGCGGACCAGAGCTCGGGATCGAGTGCGATGGCCTTGCGATAGTAGGCGACGCCTTCATCGTAACGGCGGTTGAACACCAGATGAAATCCGATGAGCGAATAGGCTTCGCCGTAGGTCGGATTCACCTGGTGGATTTTGTCAAGCCACGCCTGCGGGGGTTGGTCAGCAAGGAGTGCGATGGCCGCATGAATGGCCATGGCATCGAGCGCGTCGGGTGAGAGCCCGATCGCTGCGTCGGCCTCTCGCTCCGCTTTCTTTGTGTCCGAATCCTCCAGCGCCAGATTGGCCATCACCTCGTGAGCCTCGACCAGCTTTGGATCGAGTTGGATGGCTCTGGCCGCCCATGCTACGGCCTTTTCGTCGAAGCCGTCGGCGCTGACAAGAGCCATGCCGACGTAGGCCGGCGCGTTGTTCGGATCGCGGTCGAGGGCTTCCTGGAAAAGAGCATCCGCGTCCTTGTTATTGAAGCGCTCGTGGAGCAAACGGCCCCAGCGGACGCGGTAGAGCGCATTGCGATCCGCCTGCGCCACGGCGGCGCGAAATTCGTTGTTGGCTTGGTCATAGTTCGCCAGGCCCCAGTCGCCTTCGGCCCGCGTGTATGCGTCGCGCGCCTGCGTGAGCGACTGATAGCACGACTGCGCTTCGGCGCGATGGCCGTGCTTGCGGAGCGTGTGGCAATCGTCGGGCGTGACGGCTGCGGCAAGCGCAGCGCTGGTGGCCAAGAGCGCCCATGCGGCAGACAGGCGGGCGAGCGGATTCACCTGTCCAACTCCGCCTGTACGCGCGCCAGCTCGATCAGCGTATCGGTGAGCTGCTTTTTGTAATCCTGCTCGTCCATCGCCGCTTTTTGATACTTCAGCATATCGATCTTCTGCTCAAGTTCTTCCTTCTTGGCGAGCAGGTCGCGCTTGGCTGGATCGTTTGCAGCGCGTTGTGCCGCGCCGACGCGCAGCAGCGTGAAAACGGAGAGGAAATGCCCTTCGCCGGTTTCGGCAGCCGCCGCGCGGACGGGTTGGCCCTTGCCGGTATCCTCAAAGACGGCGTGCTCGGTGGCAAGGCGCTTTTGCGAATCGTAGAACGCCGCAGTCTTGCGGTCGGCGTATTCGAAGGCTTCCAGCGCGCTGATGGCATCGTTCTTGTCGATGTCGGCAGTCGGGTCGTGGAGGGCTTCGACCCAGTAGCGGGCGAAGACCGTGGCGTTTTTCTCCGTGCCGGTTTTGGTGGCGGCGATCACGGCGCGCCCCGGCTTTTCCAGCGCGCCGATGGCACCGCCACTCGAGCTGGTCGTGTTGACGATCAGCTGGCGGCGCGAAGCGATGCGGTCGCAGAGAGAGGCTAGTTCGGCCCCGGAAATGTCCGGGCCGACGAGATTGAATTTGTACTCGACGCCGTCGAAAGAGCCGTGGCCGATGAGGATGAGCACGAAATCGTCTTCGGGCTTGGCTTGCTGGGCGACCTCGGCCAGTGTCTGGGTCATCTGGCCGCGAGTGGCTTGGGCGCCTGAAAGCGTGAAGACGTGCGCTTGGCCGCCGGAGGCTTTCAGGAGTTTATCGAGATCGTTGGCCATTGCCGTGAAGCGCTGCTCGTAGTCCGGCTCGCCGCCCAGCCCCGCGACCGTGACGTAGTAGATTCCGGCGTGCGCGGGAAGCGCGACGAGAAAAACAACTGCGACGATTGAGCAAATGGCGGCGCACGCTTTCACACGACCCCCCACTTGCGGCGCAGGAGCCATTCTGAGAATCGCAACAGGATCAGCAGCAGAAAAATTGCGGGCATGTTCCAGAGCGCTTTGGTTTCGCGCATGGTGATGCCGGCGTCGGAATACGGGATTGCCTCGGGGAGCTCGGAAAGCTGATCGGGCCGCCAATAGCGCCCGCCTGTCTGCGAGGCGAGCTTTTCGAGGAGCTCGCGGTTTTGTTCGGTATGGAAATTTTCAGCGACGCCGTCCATGCGTTGGAAGGTAAGCACGTCGCGGCCGATTTCCTGATCGCCGCGCTGCGCGACAACCTCTGTCAGGTAGGAGCCGGGCTTCTCCGCGTTCCAGTCGGTCTGGAACTGGCCGGGCACATCGGGAACAGGCGACATTTCGACCGAGGCGGAAGAGCCGCTTGGCCCGAGGATGTGCGCTTCGACGTGCGCGTCAGGCGCAGGCTGAAACAATTTGTCGCGAATGTCAGCGGAAAGATGGATGCGGCCGTCATCAAAGAGCATTTGATTGGGAGCCGTCGCCGATACCTGACCCGGAGAATCGGTGGCGAGCCAGCGCAGCAGCTGCCGCCAGAACATATCGTGCGTGGTATCCCCCAGAGGCTGGCTCATCTGCCAGCGCCATACGCCGCCGCTGGCCACGACCGCGGTGCGGCCGCGCCCGTAATTCTCGGTGATCAGGAATGGCATCTTGCGTCCGTGTACGTTCATTTCCGCGAGAACGGCGGCACCGGGCTTCGGAGTGCCGGGCTCCTGGTAGTCCATTAGATAGGGCAGCTTCTTCCAGCGCTCGATATTTTTCACGGGGTCGTCGATGAGGCGGGTGATGATGCTGTCCTGGCCGGGCTGCGTGAGCTCGACCGTCGCAGGATCGCGGTGAAACGTATTTTTCCCCGTTGGAAGCGTAACGGGCAGAACATCGACCAGACGGGAGCCGGCCCAGCCGCCGTCTGCGAGACCAAATCGGCCGCCGAGAAAGAGCACGCCGCCGCCCCGGCGGTCGACAAACTCGCGAATCAGTTCCTGCTGCGGAAGCGTGAAGTAGCCTGCCTCCACAGAACCGATCATGAGGCCCTGAAAGCCGAAAAGATCCTCCCCGCGGGCGGGGAAGCCTTCGGCGAGTTCCTGCGCATCGTGGATGCCCTGGCGGTAGATTTTATTCTCGGTGGTACGGAGCATGGAGGCGACCTGGACGATGCGGTCATCGTCTTCGGCGCGGCGAATGAACTTGTACTCCCAGCGCGGTTCTCCTTCGACGTAGAGAATGCGTCGTTTGCCGGATTCGACGTTGACCAGGCGCGTGACGGAATTGTTGGCGCGGTTTTGTTCGCCCGCAAGGGGCTCGATCGAAAACTGAAGCGTCGTGGCGCCCGCCGAGCCTGCGCTAAATAGAAGGCTTTCAGTCTGGATTCTGTCGTCCGAGGCGAAAGTGATCTCGCGGGAGGCCAGGACTTTGTCGCCATCGCGAACAGTGAGCGTCGATTTGCGCCCGGCATAACCGCGCTCGTGGAAGGTGACGCGGGCCGAGAGGCGCGAATCGGCGAGGGCGCGTGGCGCGACGACAGCGTCGTCCATCTCGACGTCGTTGGGCGTTTGATCGAGGCCGAAGCCAACCGTGTGGACGGGGATGCGCCGGTTGCGCAGAGCCGAAATCGTGTCGAGGTCGATGCCGCCGGAATTGTCGGAGCCGTCGCTGAGCAGCACGACCGCGCCCACGGGCAGATCGGCGGTTTCGGCGGCGAGCTGCTTGAGGCTGTCGCCGATGCGCGTGGCGGTGGCCGCCGGAGGGGCCCCCAGTTCTTTCGGGTCTTCGATCCGGGTGAGGCGAGCATCGAGCCGGTAGAGGCGCGTCTGAAACTTTTTCTGGAGTTCGGCAAGCGTGCCGTCCTCCAAAGACTTCGCGGCTTGCGCTTCTCGTGGCGTGCCTTGGTCAGCGATGGCCATGCTGCGCGAATCGTCGACCAGCACGGCGATGATGTTCTGCTGGGGTTTCAACTCGGCAACCGTAATCGCAGGCTGCCACAGCAGCACGAGCACCACCGTGGCGAGGACAACCTGTAAGAGCCAGATCACCCCCGCGCGCCAATTGCGGATAGGAGCAGCCGCCTGCTGAAGCCGCCTGCCGATCAAAATCGCCAGCCCCGCGGCGGCGGCCAGCACGAGCAAGAGCAAAACCCACTTCGGCCAGCCTCCCAGAAGGACGAACTCGCCCTTCGAGAAAATCGCCGTCGGGTACTTAAACAGGAATTCAAACATGGCGAACCGCTTGGCTCCCTTAACCGCAAAAAAGTCAGATGCCGATCCCTCACTGCGTTCGGGATGACCGATGTCGGGTTTCTCCGTCAGCTAGCAACACCCGTTGCTGCCGCGAAAAATCCGGGTTCCTGATCCTGCCTGCGGTCAATGCGTCATTCCGTAAATGATGTAGTCGAGCCCGATCCGGAAGGCCATGGATGCGAAGCGTTCAGGATATTCCGGCACATCCGACCATTCCCAGGCGTCGCCGAGGTGCATATTGTGGCAAATCGCGACGACGACCCGACCCCGATCGTCGCGGATGGCGCGCCACTTCGGGACGTAGCCGTCTTTTTCGTACGTACGGCCGGTGTTGACGTATTGCTCGCCGGGGACCTGAAAGCGGTCGTCGAGATCATAGAGGGTGTGGAATAGTTCGTCCTTGTTGTCGAGGTCCTCGACCGGACGGTCCGGGAAGACCATGCGCATGCCTTCCATGAAGTTCTCCCAGTCCTCGGTGCCGTGGAAATCGTCGACCATCAGAAACCCGCCCTTCAGCAGGTATTCCCGCAGCTTCTTGGCTTCGGCTTCGCTGAACGTCCAGGTTTGGACTTGGACCGCATAGATCCACGGATAGTTAAAAATATCGTCGCTATCGAGATCGACGACTTGTTCGGTGGAGCGGCCCTGGATGCGGGTCAGCCGGTTCATGGCCAGCAGGAAGAGCCGATCCGCTTTGGGGTAGTCGCGGGACCAGGTGCCGTACCCATAGCCGTAGTATCCGCCGAAAGTGCTGGCCCGAGAGTTATAGCGCAGGCGCGACCAGGAAAATTCGGCTTTCTCGTGGCTCTGGTAGGGCGAAACGCCGTAACCGCCCCATTCCCCGTACTGGAAGGCCTGCGATTGGAGAGCGAACAGACTGATGCTGGTCATTACCAGCAGAAGCACCACCACCGGAATCCTTGGCAGGAGCCTCATTCATACCTCAATACGGGGGAAGAGTATCAGAATGCCGATCCCATCTCCAACCTCGGAGAATTGAGCGCACCGCTGCGCTGCGGTTGGGAAATCTCGTTGTTGACATCCATACGGGACAGATGCCGAAGCTGGTGCGCTTGTTGCTTCACAGTAAGGACGTGATTGTGCGCAAGACAGCGGCGTGAGAGGATTTGCGTTTGGCGCAAGAAAGGCTCAGGAGCGAGGTGAGGAGAAGGGATTTCATTAGGCTGGGGGGAGCGGCCGCGATCCGAGCAGGTGCGGCCAGGCTGCTGCCTGCGCAAATGCAATCGGGAATGTCCATGCAGGGGAACCCGGCTCCTGGGGAGGCGACCAAGGCCGATTTCACCTTGCAGATTGCGCCGGTAGCGCTGGAGTTGGCACCCAATCGCATCATCAGCACGATTGGGTACAACGGAACCTGCCCCGGCCCGTTGCTCCGCATGAAGGAAGGTGCGCCAGTAACCGTGGATGTGATCAACGACACCGAGACGCCTGAATTCGTGCATTGGCACGGGCTCTTGGTTCCGTCGGAGGTAGACGGAGCCGAAGAGGAGGGCACGCCCGCGGTGCCGCCGAACGGACGCCGCCGTTACCAATTCACGCCCAAGCCCGCAGGCACGCGGTGGTATCACTCGCATGCGATGGCCGGCGCCGATTTGCACAAGGGAACCTACACCGGGCAGTTTGGCTTCCTGATGATCGATTCGGGAAACGATCCGGGACGCTACGATCAAGAGCTTTTCCTGGCGCTGCGAGACTGGGAGCCTTTCTTTTCGAACCAGGAAATGGATACCGACGAGCAGGAGGATCAAGGGCCGAAGCCGGAAAAGCCGGCCGTCCTGGATACGCGCCCGAACGGGCTGGAAGTGACGTCGGTGATGTACTCGATCAACGATAAAGTGCTCGGTGCGGGTGAGCCGATCCGCGTGAAGCAGGGCGACCGCGTGCTGATGCATCTGCTGAACGCAAGCGCGATTGAGAACAAGCGCATCGCCCTGCCTGGGCATCGCTTTCAGGTGCTCGCGCTTGACGGCAACCCGGTGCCGTCGCCGCAACTGGCGGAGGCAGTGACGCTCGGGCCAGGCGAGCGGGTGGATGCAATCGTCGAAATGAACCAGCCCGGAGTGTGGATCCTGGGCGGAACCGACGACAACGCGCGCAACGCCGGTCTAGGCGTTGTGGTGGAATATGCGAACCAGCATCGCGAGCCTCAGTGGGTGGCTCCCGCCAAGCCCCTGTGGGATTACTCGGTCTTCGACCGCAAGGGCCCCCCGTCGGCCCCGGCCCCCGATCAGACGATCGATATGGTCTTTGAGAAAATTCCGAGCGGGGCGGGGAAGTTCAACGTGTGGCTGGTGAACGGGAAACCCTATCCGCACGAGCAGGAATTCATCCTAAGGCAGGGGGCGCGCTATCGGCTGGTGTTTCACAACCGGACAGACGATTCGCATCCGCTCCATATTCACCGGCATTCGTTTGAGATTACCGAGCACCGGGGCAAACCGACTGCCGGCGTCATAAAGGATACGGTTATAGTACCGCTCTTCGGCCGCACGGCGGTGGACTTTACAGCTGACCAGCCGGGGTTGACCCTGTTCCACTGCCACATCCAGCAGCATATGGATTTTGGTTTCAAAGCCCTTTTTCGCTACGCATAGCTAAGCCATAGAATCCAAACAAGTCAATCCTAATGAGCAGGTTGCGCGGTTTTTGGCCTCATTTCAAATGCTGATGACACTGACTTCAAATTTTAATTTGCGTGTCGTGGCCGAGGCTTCCTAAAGTGGAGTATGCATACCGACCACTACCAGCATCGGGAGATAGCATTTCTTCACGAAATAGGGGAGCGCATCGCTGCGGCCGACCCGCTACAGACGGTCTTGGCGCGGGTCGTCGAGTTTGCCTCGGCAGTGGTCCTGTGCGATTCCTGCTTCGTCTACGTCCTTGAAGAAGGTGAACTTGTCCTGCGAGCCTCGAAGAATCCGCACGCGGAACTGGTGGACCGGCTGAAACTGCGGATCGGGCAGGGCATTACCGGATGGGTTGCAGAAAACAAAAAGCCCGTCGTTTTATCCAGCAACGCGTTCGGGGATCACCGGTTTCAATCCGTTACCGAATTACCGGAGGATCGCTATGAGGCGTTTTTGTCCGTGCCGGTACTGTGTCGCGACAGGCTCGTGGGAGTCATCAATGTGCAACATCGCGAGCCGCACGTCCATACCCAGGGGGAGGTTCAGCTCATATCAACGATTGGCTTCCTGGTGGGTCCGGAAATCGAAATGGCGAGGCTGGAAGCGGAGAAGCTGAAATTTGCCGATCTGTCGGAAGCACGCAAGCTGGTGGAGCAGGCAGCGCGAGTTCTGCAGCGCCAATTGCATATTGACCAAGAAGAGGCAAATCAGGCCATGCAGAAGCAGAGCCGGCACAGCGGAAAATCCATGAAAGAGGTGGCCTCGGCCGTGCTGCTGCACGACGAGCTCTGCATGGGGCTGCAGCGAGGGGCGGGGGTCGGCCCCTAACTGGCTAATTGCCGGAGGTGGCGCTCGATATCGTCGAGCACGCTGCTTGCGCCGATGCGGAGTAAAACGGGCCCGAGCCATTGCCCACCGAGCTCTTCTTTCACCAAAGACCAATATTCGAGCGCTTGCTTCGCCGTGCGAATTCCGCCAGCGGGTTTGAAACCAACAGCGGTGCCGGTCCTTCTTTGATATTCGCGGATGGCTCGCGTCATCACCAGGGCGGCGGATCGCGTAGCGTTAACGGCCTCCTTCCCGGTGGAAGTCTTGATGAAGTCGGCCCCAGCCATCATGGCGACCAGGCTGGCGCGAGCGATATTGTCGAGCGTTTGCAGTTCGCCGGTGCCCAGAATGACTTTCATCAATCGGTTCCCACAGGCCGTTCGAAACGCCGCGACCTCGTCGTAGAGTGCTTGCCAACGGCCCTGCAACACGTGATCCCGCCGGATGACCACATCGATTTCATCCGCCCCTGCTCTGACCGAGCGATGAATCTGCGCGATGCGTTCTTCCATGGGAGCAAGGCCCTTGGGAAAATCCGCCGAGACCGTCGCGACCTTTATTCCTGTCCCTTGTAGCTCACCTAGCGCGGTATGGATGAAGGGATGGTAGATGCAGACGGCAGCAACCCTCAGTGTATGGTCCTGCCTTCCAAACCGAGCCAGAAGCTCGGGGGGAAGCGGTTGACGGCCTTTCGCACAGAGACGCCGCACTCGCTCGTCGGTATCGTCGTCGGCGAGCGTGGTCAGATCCATCACGGTGATTGTTTGTAACAGCGATGGCGGCGAATGCTTCCCTACCTCGATACGCGCCGCGAGCGACTCGGCCGCTTGTTCGATGGCATGCGCGTCGACGCGTGTCTCGCTGATCCAGTCTGGATGGAATGGAATGCCTCGGTTGCGCTTTTCCGCACCGCTCGGACCAGCATCGTTAGCCATGGGTTGAATGCACACCCTCGGCGTAATAGCGAACTAACGCGAGTGACCGGTAGATGAAATGAACGAACTTGCCGTACGGGGCCGTGATGAAGAGAGCTGCGATCAAAGCCAGGTGCAGTATGAGAAGGCTGCCTAACGCTCGCGTATCGCGAAAGACCAGCACCAGCATGCCGGTGAGCGAGGTAAGTCCGAGCGTGATGAGGAACGTGTAGTCCATGCCATAGGCGCGGGCATCAGCCGGGGCACGATCGCTTTTCCATTTGAACCAGAGCAGACCGGCCGTGCCGACGATCAGCAGCACGCCGCCCGCGGCGCCCAAAATAACCGGGGCGCTAGCAACGGGATAGGGTGGAAGCCGATGGAAAAAATCCTGATAGATGAATGCCAGCGTTGTGGAGGCGAAGTCGGATAGAAAACCCCAGAAAACCAATGAGTGGTAAACGCGTCGCGAGGAGGAAGGCCGCTCTTCCGGGTAGCTGCAGCCGGGGCCTCCGCCTTGTAGATGACGAAGGCCGAGGGCAGCGCCCATCGCTTGCAGCAACGCCTTGCCGCGGGGCGTCTGATCGGGCTTGCCGTCGGTGTCCGACCAGGCGCGAACAATGCCGCGGAACCAGACGGCAATGCCGTAGAAAAACAGAGCGACCGCCGGAATCACCATCGCCAGATAAGGAACGATGGCGTAAAAAGCGCCGGGGCCCGTATGAGCGGCCAACAACCGAGGCGGGCCGATCAGCGCGAAAGCAAGTAGCACAACAAGCAAACTGACGATCCCAGCCAGAGCCAGCGTGATCCCGTTCTGCTTGAACGCGCGACCCAGGACGGCTGGCCAGCTCCACTGCTTATAACTTTCGACGCGCGCTTCCGACAGAATCCGTGGAATATTTACGGCAAATTCGTGCGGGGGCGTGAACATGCACGCGTAATAGCACGCGCGGCAGTCGTGGCAGAGATTCGCGAGATAAAAGACGTCCCCTTTTTCAAAATCGCGGCGCGTCTCGATGGCGCGGAAAACCGGGCACAGTCCCTCGCAATAGCGGCACGCGTTGCAGATGACGAGCTGGCGGTTGGCCTCCTCGAACAGGCTAAGCTCGGGCATTTGTGGCCGCCATCCTTCCCGCCGTTTCTCCGAACACCGCACCAATGGTCATGCCGAAGCCCGCCAGGTAGCCTTTCGTAAGAATATTGCCGGACATGATTTCGCCTGCCGCGTAAACATTGTGAAAGGGACGGCCCGTTTGAGTAAGCACGCGACAAGTATCGTCAACGGCGACGCCCATGTAGGTGAACGTGATTCCGGGCCGGAGGGGAAGGCCGTAGAAGGGCGGCGTGTCGATCGGAATTGCCCAATTGCTTTTGGGCGGCGAGATTCCGCGGGTTCCATTTCCGTCGGGAGTTTCCAGACGCTGCTCGGTCTGCCCGGAGGTTGCACGATTGTACCCGTTGAGCGTGCTGGTAAAGGCGCCAGAATCCAGATGCAGGGCGCGCGCCAGCGCTTCGAGAGAGTCGGCCCGGTAAGGTTTGAACATCGGCGGCAGAAAGCGTCCGATGGTTTTTGCGTCGACAATCACGTAGGCGATCTGATCGGGTTGCCCGGCAATGAGTCCTCCCCAAATGGCATAGCGCTTGGGCCAAATGGCTTCGCCTTCATCATAGAAGCGCTGGGCGAACTTGTTGACGACAACGCCGAATGGGATGGCATCCAAGCGCGTGACGATCCCGCCATCGAACTTGGGTGAACGCGCATCGACGGCCACGGCGTGAAAGCCTTGGGGATCGCCCATGGGTTTTGCGCTCTTGCTGAGAAGGTTGGCGAGCATCGCACCGTCGTTGTAAGGGGTTCCGCGCACGATGAAATTGTCGGCGGCAGGGCCCCAATGGCGCTTGAGCCATTCCATGTTCGCTTCGTAGCCGCCCGTAGCGACTACCAGGGCGCGGGCACGAACGATGTCCCGCGCGTCGCCTGTCCTAACAACCACCGCCTCGAAGCGATCATTCTCGATGAGGAGGTCTTCGACAAACGCGTCGTATCGCACAGTGATCCCCATGGTGTGGGCCGTGCGATAGTAGGCGTTCAGCAGAGCTTTCCCCCCGCCGAGGAAAAATCGATTGGTTCGTCCCAGACTGAGTGTTCCAGCCAGAGGCTGCTGCCAAGCGGCTCCGTGCTCGCTCATCCATTTCGGAAGCATGCTGGATTGGCGAATGGCAAATTTCGCAAGGTCCAGATTCGCCGGACCGCCGGTCACGCCGATAAGGTCTTCGAGCATCTCCTGTTCCGAATACGGGGCGGAGAAAAATCGGTCCGCAGCAGCGTGCGCGCAGCGGACGTTGCGCGTGTGCCGCGAATTTCCTCCGCGCATATGCTCAGGCGCGCGCTCAAGGACCAGGACGCGCGGCACGATGTGGCGCGCGGCAAGTGCGGCGGACAATGCTGCATTGCCGCCCCCCACCACGATTACGTCAAACCGGTCCATGCATGCCCCATCTGGAATTGTCTCCCGAGCTAGGCGAGCATTCGCGCCCTGGTCGGCGGGCCCCAGGCGCCCACAAGCGCGGCGACCCGCACCACACCACCGCGAGATAGACCGACGCGCTCTTGTCGCCGTATTGATTGAGCAAGAAAGCCTCGATCAGCGGGCCGAAAATATTCGCGAGCCTGCCCACTCCCTATCCTATACCAGCCCCCGAGTTGCGGATATGAGTTAGGATAGCATTCCGGCGTATCGGCGTAGAACAGTGGCGCGAATGTCTGCACAAACATCGCCACCAGAAAGCCCACGATCGCAAGGGAGGCTACCAATGAAGGTCGTGCCGTGCAGGATCCCGCAGAAAAGCGATCACGAGCGCCCTGATAGCGATCGGCCCTTTCGGTTCCCACCGCTCAGAAAGTAGCGCTGAGCTTGTCGCGACGCTAGCGGCTGGAGCCACGGGCAAAAATTAGTGCGACCGGATTTGACACAGGCCAGCGCGATCGTTACCCTTAATTGTTATGAAAATTATTGTCGCCGATAAAATCAGTGAACGCGGAATTGCATTGCTGCGCGAAACAGGTTGGGAAATCCTCACACCGGCCGCCGCGGATGTGCCGGTCCAAATCGCCGATGCCGATGGCCTGGTGGTACGCAGCGCCACGAAAGTGACTCCAGCGCTGCTCGAGAGCGCTCGAAAACTTCGCGTGGTTGGACGCGCCGGGGTAGGTGTGGACAACGTCGACATGGACGCGGCCACCCACCACGGTGTTCTGGTGATGAATACGCCGGGAGGAAACTCCGTCAGCGTCGCCGAACATACGTTTGCCCTCCTGTTGGCGCTGGCCCGTTCAGTGCCCCAAGCGAATGCCTCGATTCAAGCAGGCAAATGGGAGAAATCGGCGTTTTCAGGAACCGAGTTGCGCGGGAAAACGATCGGACTGGTCGGTTTCGGACGGATTGGAACCGAGGTCGCCCGGCGCGCCCATGGGTTCGGTATGAAGGTGCTCGCATATGATCCCTACGTGACACCCGCGGCCGCGCGCGAAGTTGATGTGAATCTGGTCACCCTCGACGAGCTGCTGGAGAGGTCGGATGTGGTGTCGCTGCACACGGCGCTCAGCCCTTCCACCGAGAAGATGATCAACGCCGCGGCGTTCGCGCAAATGAAGAAGGGCGCGATGCTCATCAATTGCGCCCGCGGCGAATTGATTGACGAAGCGGCGCTGGCCGAAGCGCTGCGTTCGGGCAAGCTCGCCGGCGCCGCTGTGGACACGTTCGCCAAGGAGCCGCCCAAGGAATCGCCCCTGATTGGTTTGCCGAATTTGATTGCGACACCGCACATCGCAGGTTCCACGCGCGAGGCCCAGGAAGAAGTCGGAACGGCGGTAGCGCAGCAGATTCGCGATTATCTGGCGGATGGGTTGATTCGCAACGCCGTGAACATGCCGGCGATCTCCGCCGAGCAGTACCGCCGGCTACGCCCGTATCTCGAACTGGGGGAGCGCCTGGGAATGTTCGTGGCGCAAGCGGCGCCTTCGCCGAGCTTCAACCACATCAAAATTCGCTATGCCGGAGAGCCATCCGAGCTGGGTTCGCACCTGATTCGCAGCGCCGTGCTGATCGGCATCCTGAATCCGATTCTCGACGAAAAGGTGAACCTGGTGAACGCTTCGGAAGCGGCAGCCGCCCGCGGTCTGGTGGTTGAGGAAACCACCCGCCGCCGCGAGCGGGGGTTCCCGAACACGGTCGAAGTTTCTGCCGCAGACGGCAAGCGCGAGTTCACTGTTGAAGGAACCGTCGGACAGGACGGCTCGTCGCGCATTCTCGCCCTGGACGGAATCGGTCTCGAAGCGGCGCTCGAAGGGACGCTGCTGCTGACTCGTAACGTGGATGTTCCGGGCGTGATCGGAAGAATCGGCACCGCTCTTGGGAATCTGGGTGTGAATATTGCCACATTCGCGCTGGGCCGCAGGGCGCCCATCCACGGGGCGGAAGCCCTTGCGCTTGTGGGGCTCGATGGGGACGTTGATGCGACTGTCGTTCAGCGGATCTTAGCTGTTCCTTCTGTTACCGACGCGCGTTTAGTTCGGCTTCCCGTGACCGCAAAGACAGAAATAGTCAACTAAACGAATTCAAACGTGGATCTCACGGCTGGGGCGGCTCCGGGAACGGGCGGGGTGCAGGCGAACTGGCGTCTGCGTCGACAATCCAGACATGGCGGCCGCGAAAGTAGTTCAGCAAGGGAGAGAGGTCAACGCCAGGGATGTAGCGCGCCCATATGACCTTCGAATGATCAATATCCGCACGGTTGTAGACCCACTCTGCATGCGGGTAGTGCGTCCGGGAATAGCGGACGATCACAAGGTGTGTGCCTGCTTGTTTTTCCAGTTCGTTGGCGATGTGCGCCCGGTTGGACATGCCGGGTTGTAAAAATTCCACTGAATTGAACGGAGCCAGCAGGATTGAGGCAATGACCACGGCTCGGGAAAGACCGATACCGATCGGCCGCCCGCGAAACTCCGCCTTCCTCAGATGACGCATGCCCTGGATTGCCAGGATAAAGGCCGTTGCCAGAGAGGGAGCCGCGTAATGCGGGAGGAACCACGCCACCAGAACGTAGCCGCCACAGCAAATCGCTGTCTGCAGGATCAGAAAACGCACGCGGCGATCGCGCAAAATCCAGAATACTGCAAGGAATGGCACGCAGAGTTCTGGCCAAAGAAAGAAACGAACGAATCTCCCAGCATTTCTCGCAAGCAGATGAATGGCTTTCCCGATGCTATTGGCCCTTCCCTGTTCCCATGTGTCGTGGACCCAACCGTTAAAGAATAAGTTGAACTGAACGTTGGAGTAATGAAGCAAAGGCGTCGCCTTTTGCCAGAGCAATGCGGGACTGCTGGTCAGATAGGTGCGGTCATAGACAACATAGGGAAACAGAAGAGGATTCCCCGTCCCGCGCCAATTGTAGTAGGCCAGCAACACCCCGCATGGCAGAATTACTCCACAGAAAGGCACGACCGTCCGGGACAGTGTCTGTCGCCAAGGGGGACTGCGGCGCCGGAATGTGCAAACAAGGATGGCGGCGAGCACGGGCACCGAAAAGACCAGTCCTTCAAAAGGACGACTGTTCGCCAGGATTGCTTCGCCTAACCCCAAAATCAGAGCGTCGCGCGGTCGCCAGTGATGGATAATCCGAGGGAAGGCCCCCACAACCAGGGCTCCGCCTGTTGCTGCCACAGCACCGCCCCAATAGCTGTTAATCCAGTATCCAAAAAGGCCCAACCGAACGAGCACCAGCACCCCGCCCAAGAGTGCCCACGGCGGGGGCAGCCACCCTTGCAGCGCCCAAACGACTGCGGCGATCATTAAGGCAATACTTAGCAACGAGCCGATCCACGGATGGCCGAGAACTTGGCCGAAAGCGAGCACTACACCTTGCGCGGGAGGATACTTCGACATGTAGGTCGGATGTTGATTCACCTGCATCGTGTCGAAATAGATCCACATCGGATGAGGAGGATTCGTTAGGTGGCCGTGCGCGAACGTATCGGCCGCGAGCAGATAGCTGAATTCATCGTGAACCTCTGGTATCGGAACCGGGACGACCGGCAGGATTAAAATGCGGAGAAGAACCGCAGCCGCGGCAATCGAAATTATCGCCAAGGACTTTCTGCGTGCTAGACGAGATCCGAAGTTCTCGACCGAATCGAAGGCGCGCGCCCCGGCTTGCGTGCGAAAAAGCGTCATGAATAGCAGTCCCAACAGGAGCGCGGCCACGAATGTCATGCCCAGCAGCGGCCAATTCATCCGATGCACCGGAAGGAGGCAGTCGTCGGGGAAGGGGAGTCGAATGGATCCATGCTGTCGTGCGAATCGCGGGAAATTCTATCGCCTTCTAACAAGAACATCACTCGCCCGTGTTCGGTGGTTTCATCATCAGGCGCGGAATTCGCCAAACCACCTCAGGATTGGTCCATCTGAGTCTACCGCCGACACCGTAGATGCTGAGAACCGTGTGGAAGGGATCGATGGGAAAGAGATAACGGACTTGCGCTTTTGCGCCCGCAAATGTACAAATTCAAATTGGCGACAGGCGCTCCTGGATTCATGTCTATCGATGGTGGTTGTGGCGGTCATCGCTTCCAGGACAAAACAGGCTGGGGTGCAACGATGGCCTCAATCAACCAGTATTGGCCACCAGCTCAAAAGAGGGGCGAGGTCTGATCTCGCCTGCTTGGCACCAACAGGCAGTTGGTTCCAGGGGACGAAGAGAAGGATCATCCGAGGGGCAATCCGACCGACCCGTAAGATCTCTGGCCGGAACCGCAGAAAGAAGGCAATTCGTAATGGCGGTGGCTGAAGTCAAGTATATAATCACGGTTCTTACGCTCTAGAAGTTGAGGCGAGCCCCTGGAAGAGAGCGCCCCCTTTTTTGAGGAAAGAGAAAATAGAACCTGCGAAACGAACCCAACGATGTTCTTCAGATACGAGAGAGATCGCTGAAGCGCTGCGGATGGTGCATTTTTTCACCGCTCGCTCGGCCGCTTCTGGTATTTCGCTGCGGAATCGAAGAATACTCAATCAGATACTGGTTTCGCCGGGGCCAACGAGTTTGTGAATGAGCGCACTACCGACAACGCGGGTTGTGAGAGAGGCAAGTTCTCCAAGTGCTATGGGAGGATCCCGATTTTGTTCAAACGACGACCTGAAAAGGAAGCGCGACAGCACGACGCTTTCTGTAATCGTGCCCGTTTACAACGAGCAGTACCTAATCCAGACGAGCCTTGAAAGGCTTGAAATTTTGGGCGAATCGCCGCTTCTGGATTTAATCAAGGTAATTGTCGTCGACGACGGTTCGTCTGACGGCTCGGCGAATGCGATCGAATCCTTTCGACAAGCGATCGCCTCTGGCAAACACGATCCAAAATTCTCGTGGCTTTGGCTTCGACATGACAAAAATTGCGGTAAAGGAGCCGCGATCCGGACCGGTTTGGCAGAAGTAGATACAGAGCTTGTGGTAATCCACGATGCCGACCTGGAATATCATCCCAGGGACCTCATCGACATGGTGGCAGTGTTCCTGCTGGAAGACGCTGAGGCGGTCTTCGGCTCCCGTTTTATGTCAGGAGGGTATAAGCGCGCTCTGTTTTTCCGGCACGCGCTCGGAAATAAACTGCTCACCTTCCTGTGTGACCTGGTGTGCGATTTGAACCTCACGGACATGGAAACCTGCTACAAAATGGTCCGCGCGGACCTATTGAAAAGCATTCCTTTGGAAAGTTCTACATTCGACGTGGAACCTGAATTAGCCATCAAGTTGGCCAAGCGAGGAAGCCGCATATTTGAGGTGCCGATCAGCTATTCGGGCCGGACGTATCGGGAAGGTAAGAAGATTGATTGGAAGGACGGCGTTCGTGCCCTGTGGGCAATTTTGCGCTACGCGGTATCCGATCGCATTTACAAGGAAGACGAAACTGGGGGAGAAATTCTGGAACGGTTGAACCGCGCTCCGCGATTTACTGGATGGATGGCGGACGTCATTCGACCTTACGTCGGGAATCGCGTTCTGGAAATCGGAGCTGGTACCGGCAATATGTCGGTTCACTTGATGCCCCGTGCGATTTACTGGGCGACCGATGTGAATCCGAATTATCTAAATTACCTGGTTACGTTGCGCGCGAGTCGCCCTTACATGCGCGTAGCTTTCACGAACGCGACAGAACCAGAGTCGTTTCCCGTAGGCCAAGGCTTCGACACCGTCGTCTGCCTAAATGTAGTTGAACATATCGACCAGGATGTGCTGGCTCTGCGAAGCATCCGGGAGAGTCTGGAGACAGGGGGACGTGCCATCATTTTGGTGCCCTGTGGGCCATGGCTTTATGGAAGTTTCGACGAAGTTTTGGGGCACGTGCGTCGTTACACCGAGGCTGGACTCACCGAGGCGGCGAGGCAAGCAGGCTTTAAGGTTGAGCGCCTGCTCAAATTTAACAGGGCGGGAGTGCTGGGCTGGTGGCTGAACGGACGGGTTTTGCGAAAGAAAACCTTTGACCTGGGCCAAATTCGAATGCTCAACTTTTTGACGCCCTTCTTTCGTCTGCTGGAGCCGTTTCTTCCATTGCCCCCACTCTCCTTGATCGCAATCTTGCGCAAGGAAGCAAACCGCCCCGAAGACTGCGCAGGCCAATGAAGGAGTGTGGTGGTATATGAGGCATCGTTGGATTGCTTGGCGACGGAGCCGTGTGATCGGATGTCGGGGAAACACGACGTGGGTTTCTCGTTCGTGATCCATCATTTGGGTCCCACTTGGGGGGCGCTGGTTGAGCGGGGGCTCAGATTCGCATCGCCCGGCGACTTGACGAGCGGTAATCCGCCTTAGTTAGGACTGAAGGACCCACCGGACCCGTGAATAGGGTCGCAGATCATGGACTGGTTCGGCCACACGAGAGCGAGAAGAAGGCCACGACCCTCCTCGCAAAGATGTGGACGGACCGTCCAGAGGAGCAAGTGGACCAATCCTATGCACAGGTAGTCCCTTTTTGCTTCATGGGATTTAGTGTCTGCTTTCTGCCGTGATTTTCGCTTTTCTCACTTCCGCGATAAACGGTCGGGCGTCACGGGGCATAAGTACCTTACCTTCTAGCATCGCGCGAGTAGACAGGTCCTTCCCGTAGAAGGCGACCGTCGCGTCTTGATCGCGTTCGACAACTGAGCCGCCCAGGTCAATACCTGCGAACAGACCTTTCGCGCGAGAATACGTGAGCATCTCTGACTCTACCTTCCAGTCTGTGCCGGCTTCTGCGTGGCGGCCGACAGGGCCAGCAGCGGCGGCGATGGATCCTCCAACCTGGAATTTGTCCTCCATCAAATGCCGCATTCCTTCATTGTTCATAATCATTAAAACAAGATCCACCGATTCCACGCCGATTTGGGCGCCCCAGCTGCCCCCGCTGATGGCGAAAAACGCCGGCGCGCTCCAGCTGCCATTTGGCAATGTGCATGTGGCCAACCCGCGCCCGTGCTTGCCGGCGAAGATAAAGCCAGCCTTGAGCAAGCCGGGAACCACGGCAATGCATTGGGCACCCTTGAGAACCTCGTCGGGGATGCCTTTGTCCGGAGTGTTGAGGATCTGGTGCAACACTTTCGTTCCGCTTTGGAGGCGCTCTACGACGTCGGTTCGTGTCTGATCTGCCCAAGTGATATTGGTTCGGGAAAAAAGCACAAATACAGCAAAGAGTGTAACGTAGGCCTTATTCTTCATAGCACGACCACTCTCCTGAGCGCGAGTCCGCGCGGCATCTTCTTCGTAAGCCTCCAGCGCGCTTACTGGTCTTCACTGTGATTGGTTGAGCGGTTTGGGTCTATACAGCGTTTGCCTGATTGGAAGGGTCTTGTTACGGCACGTTCGGCGCAAAACAACGCCCTCGCTGGGGCGTGCCGGGCCGGCCGCAGGATTCCCCAGCGGCATCGCTAAGACGATGAGACCATCACCAGGGGACACTCCAGGAAGTTAGTTCGTGGGGCTCGTCTGCCGCTTTAGCTTATCGCGAAAGTAGTCGTAGGTGACGCGCAAGCCCTCTTCCAGATTCACTTTCGGCTCCCAGCGAAGCAGAAGCCGCGCTTTTGTAATGTCCGGGCAGCGCTGCTTCGGGTCGTCCTGGGGGAGGGGATGGAAGATGATGGGAACCTTCGCGCCAACCAAGTTCCGAACTCTCTCGGCAAACTCCAGGATCGTGATCTCTTGCGGATTGCCGATGTTCACGGGCTCGTGCTCGTTTGATTCGAACAGCCGGTAGATTCCTTCGATCAAATCAGAAACATAGCAGAAACTCCGGGTCTGCTTGCCGTCGCCATACACCGTGACGGGTTCGCCCACGAGCGCCTGATATAGAAAATTCGGCAGGGCTCGGCCGTCATTGAGGCGCATGCGCGGACCGTAGGTGTTGAAGATCCGCACGATTCGAGTGTCCACACCATGGTAGCGGCAGTAAGCCATCGTAAGTGCTTCGGAAAAGCGCTTGGCCTCATCGTATACACCGCGGGGGCCAACCGGATTCACATGCCCCCAATAACTCTCAGGCTGCGGGCTTACGTCAGGGTCACCGTAACACTCCGAAGTTGACGCCATTAGAAATCGCGCCTTCTTTGCCAGCGCAAGACCCAGGGCGTTGTGCGTTCCGAGCGATCCGACTTTCATCGTCTGGATGGGAATCTTCAAGTAGTCCGGGGGGCTTGCGGGAGACGCGAAGTGCAGCACCGCTTCCACCGGACCGGGAACGGCGATGTAGTGCGTTACATCATGCCGCGTGAAGCGAAAACGTGGATTCGAGAGCAGGTGCGCAATATTGGCTTCAGAACCGGTAACGAGGTTATCCAGACAAAGAACCTCCCACCCTTTTTCAATAAAGTGATCGCATAGATGGGAGCCCAGGAATCCCGCTCCGCCTGTGATTACAGCGCGCAATATTGGCCTCTCTTGAATGGAGTGGTGTTTCTGCCCGAAGATCCGATTATCCTTGAAAATCGATGGCCTGAGTCAGGAAATTGCTCTTGCGGTTGTGCAATGCTTACGGTCCCCCAGGGCCCCTGACTGACGGCGACGTTACCCCACGAACCAAGCCGTACGGTTGTCCTATCTGTCCACGACGGCCCTGACGGCCGAAGCTAGACCTGATAGGGGCAAAATGCTGATGGCAGCCTTCCTAATGGGTACTCTGGCTGGCAGCCCTCATCGGATTCGGCACGGCACGATGGAAGGCCGGATTGCTCCAGGTCTCCTCTGGCGGCCACGCCGGCCGTTGCGGCGCCTAACATCCAGCAAGCCGCTAGCTTACTGACAAAAGGCGAGTTCAGGGATGTGGCCGCTTTCCAGAAGATCTGCCCTTCTGCTCCAAAGCTGCGCTCGGTTCGCCTTGACCATCGCGTCCTGCAGTTGTTCGCCGGGCATGGTCTAGGCGGATTGGGCCGAGCGCGTCAATAAGCCCAGCGTATCAGAACAGCGCCCGTGGTATACCCAGCGCCGACGGCGATCAGCAGCACCAGGTCCCCTTTATGCAGCCGCCCTTGTTCCACCGCGTCCATCAGCCCCAGCGGAATCGTAGCGGCCGTGGTGTTGCCGAAGCGATCGATGTTTACAAGAATTTTCGAATCATCCACACCTAGGCGTTCCTGCATGGCCCGGATGATCCGCAGATTGGCTTGATGCGGCACCACCAGAGCAAGGTCGCGACTCGAGAGCCCGTTGCGTTCGAGCAGTTGGCATGCGAGTTCGCTCATTCGTCGCACGGCATATTTGAATACCAGCTGTCCTTCCTGATGGACGTAGTGCATGCCCCTGTCGACCGTCTCGTGGGAGGCGGGATGAAGTGATCCGCCTCCGGGCATATAAAGGTTGCAGCCGCCTGAACCGTCCACGTCGTTGGCGAAGTCGATGATTCCTTCGGATTCCATTGTGGCGGGCTCGATCAGCACAGCACCGGCTCCATCGCCAAACAGCACGCAGGTGGCTCGGTCCTTGAAATCGAGAATGGACGTCATGACATCGCTGCCGATAGCCATGGCCTTGTTGTGTGTTCCCGCCCCAACAAATTGCGCGGCTGTCGTCAAGGCATAGATAAATCCCGAACAAGCGCCGGAGAGGTCGAATCCCCAGGCGTGCGATGCTCCTAGACGATCCTGAATCAAGCAGGCGGTAGCCGGGAACAGCATATCGGGGGTGACCGTCGCAACTACGATCAGTTCGATTTCCTCCGGTGGCACTCCCTTGGCGGCCAGTAATTTCTTTGCGGCTTCGGTTCCGAGGTGCGATGCCCCCACACCGGGAGCCGCGTAATGCCGCTCCCGAATGCCCGTACGTGAACGGATCCAGTCGTCGGTTGTCGATACCATCTTTTCGATATCTAAATTTGTGACCACCCGCGGTGGAACATATCCGGCCACCCCGGTAATCTTCGCGGCAATGCGCTTGCCCATGGATCTCCCCGTTGGTCAAAACAGACCGACGATTGTATGCAATCCTGGGCAGAAGTGATAGAAAAACACGGCGGGGGTGTTCAATTGTTTGGTTTTGCGATTTCGTAGCGGTAGGTGATCTCCGCCGTTTTCCTGAGCATCGCAGCGACCGAGCAATACTTGTTCTGGCTGAGCTCAATCGAATCGCGCACCGCTTTCTCGTCCAGCTCGCCGGTGAGACGGTAGAACATTTCGATCTTCGTCCACACACGTGGCGGCTCGGTTGCACGTTCCCCTGACACATCCACCTCGAGCGAAGCGAGCTTTTGGCGTTTTTTGGCAAGAATCAGAACTACATCGATGGAACTGCAGGAACCTAAGGCGGCGAGAAGCATCTCCATGGGGTTGGGAGCGGCGTTGTTTTGGCCGTCCGCATCGAATGGGACAGCGTGCCCCGAGGGCGTCGTCGCAAGAAACTCCTCACCACCCATCCATCTCACGGTTGCTGTCTGCATGTTCGTGCCTCCACCATTCAAGCTCGGCAAAACTGTATCGGGATTGACGCGGAAGGTCTAGCCGGAAGCCCGGAGCGAGCGAAGCGGAACCGGTCGGCTTGGTAGCGCGGGAATCTACCTGCGATCGAGAGCGGGATGGCGAACGTCGCGGCCAGCGACGAAGTAGATGACGTCTTCGGCGATATTCGTGGCGTGATCACCAATGCGCTCGAGATTTTTTGCCACCAGCACCAGTTCGAATGCGGAGAAAACCACGGACGAATTCTCCATCATGTAGGTGAGCAGCTCGCGGAACATCTGGTCGCGAAGGCGATCCACCTGGTCGTCGCGCTGGAGAACGCTCTGAGCCAGATCCTGGTCGCCGCGCACCAGCGCATTCAGGCTGTCGCGCACCATGCCTTCGGCGAGTTCACTCATGCGGGGCAGGTCCACATAGGGCTTCACCTGCGGGTGGCGGAGAACACGCATGGCGGATTGCGCAATGTTTACGGCCTGATCGCCGATGCGCTCGAGATCGCCGTTGATTCGCGAAACGGCCAGCAGGAAACGCAGATCGGCTGCCATCGGCGCTTGCAGGGCAAGCAGGCGCTGGATGCGGTCATCAATCTCGATTTGCATCTCGTTGATGGCATCTTCTTCGCCCAGGACAGCTTCCGCCAGCTGCTCATCCGCATCCAGCACGGCATGCACCGCCTGATGGACCGCCCGCTCCGCGAGGCTTCCCATCCACAGCAACCGCTGCTTGAGCTCTTCCAGATCGCGTTCGAAATGACGTTCCATGGTGCCTCACCGCTTCCCGCTTTTGCTATGCCAACAGACTCTAGCCCGTTATGCCAGCCAAATCCATCTCATCCGAAGCGCCCAGTGATGTAAGCCTCTGTTCGGGCGTCCTTGGGCGTTGTGAATAGCTTCGGAGTTTCCGAATGCTCGATGAGCTTTCCGTCGAGCATGAAGGCCGTGAAGTCGCTGGCGCGCGCCGCCTGCTGCATGTTGTGGGTAACGATGGCCATCGTGCAGCTGTCTTTCAATTGGAACATCAATTCTTCGATTTTAGCCGTTGTGACCGGATCGAGAGCCGAGCAAGGTTCGTCGAGCAGCAGGACTTCCGGATCGACGGCTAGCGCCCGGGCGATGCAAAGGCGCTGCTGCTGGCCTCCGGAAAGCGCAAACGCGGATTTCTGCAGGTAATCCTTCACCTCGTCCCACAATGCGGCTCGCCGAAGGCTGTGTTCCACAAGCTCGTCCAGGCGTCCCTGATACCCATTGATGCGCAGTCCATAGGCCACATTGTCATAGATGGATTTCGGAAACGGATTGGGCCTTTGAAACACCATCCCCACTCGCCTTCGGAGTTTCACGACATCGATTTGCAAGATGTCCTGACCGTCCAGGAGAATCTGTCCCCCAACCTTGGTGTTCCGGATGGTTTCATTCATGCGGTTGAGCGTCCGTAAGAAGGTCGATTTTCCGCATCCGGAAGGCCCAATCAAGGCAGTCACTTTGTTCCTGGGAATCTTCAGATTCAATCCGAACACGGCCTGTTTGGGACCGTAGAAGAAGTCAAGATTCGCGATCTCAAAGCGCACCGCGCCCTCCTCGGAATGGGCCTTTGACGGCAGTTCGGCTGTTCGCACCTTGGGTGCGAGCTTCACGGCGAGATCTTTTCCTTGCGCTGCAGAAGCCATATCAGACACTCCGGTAGGCCCCCCGGCGATTTAGAACGAGCCGGCAGCCCAGGTTTGCAATGAGAACCAACGCCAGAAGCACCAAGCCTGCGGCCCAGGCCTGGCGGTGCCAATCATCGTAAGGCGCAATCGCATACGTATAGATCATCACGGGAAGGGAAGCGATAGGTTGATTGAGTCCCGGGCTCCAATACCGATTGCTGAAGGCTGTGAAGAGCAGCGGCGCGGTCTCTCCTGCCACACGGGCTAGTGAAAGCAGCATTCCAGTGATGATTCCGCCGCTCGCTGCGGGCAGGATAACCGTCGCGATCGTTCTCCACTTGCTGGCTCCCAGCGCCATGGCCCCCTCCCGCATGTTTCCCGGCACGGCGCGCAGGAACTCCTCGGTGGCCCGCACCGTGATAGGAATAACCATGACTCCTAGTGCCGTCCCCCCCGCCAGCGCCGAAAAGTGTTTCACCGGCAGCACCAGCAGCGAGTAAGCGAAAATGCCCATCACAATCGAAGGCACACCGTTCAGCAGGTCGGTCGTGTAGCGCGTCACGAAGGAGAAAGTACTTCCCCCAAATTCCGCCAGGTATACGCCGGACATCAATCCGACAGGCAACCCAATGAGTGCCGCCAGGGCAAGCAGCTTCAAGCTTCCCACGATGGCGTTGGCCATTCCGCCGCCCGTTTCGCCGACAGGCTTCGGCAATTGCGTGAAGAAGTCCCAGTTGAGCGACTTTCCGCCATTCCAAATCAAGTATCCCAGGATCAGGAACAGAACGGAAACCACCGCGAACGCCGCGACGCCAGTGAGTGTAAGCATCACCACATTCAAAAACTTGCGCCAGAGCAGACGGATGTCGCTCATGACGGGCGCCCTCCTCCGCGCTCGGTGGCCACGATCAGGATACGGGCGAGACCGTTCAAAATAAACGTCATCAGAAACAGAACCAACCCCAGCTCGATGAGCGCGCTCATATACAAATTCCCTGTTGCTTCGGTGAACTCGTTGGCGATCACTGCCGCGATGGTGTAGCCCGGCGAAAACAGAGACGCGGCGATCTTCGGGTCGTTCCCGATCACCATCGTGACCGCCATCGTCTCTCCCAGAGCCCGCGCCAGCGCCAGAAATATCGAACCCATCACTCCGGTGCGCGCCCACGGCACCACCACTTGCCAGGTTGCTTCCCAGCGCGTCGCGCCCAGCCCCAAGGCCGCCTCGCGTTGCTCACGCGGAACCGTTAGCAGCACTTCCCGGGAGACCGAAATGATGAAGGGCACCACCATGATGGCCAGCACGATTCCCGCGGTGAGAAAGCCTACTCCGTAATTCGGCCCTTTGAAAATAGGCAAAAATCCCAGTGTCGACTTCAGAAGCGGGCCAACCGTCGTGCGCATCAGCGGTACAATCACGAAAATCCCGAGCAACCCATAGATCACGCTCGGAACCGCCGCAAGCAAGTCGATGAGGAAAGCGATGGAGTCGCTCAGTCTTCGCGGAGCAAGTTCTGCCAGAAAGATTGCGGCCGCAAGTCCCAGTGGCACTGCAATAGCCAGTGACACCGCCGCCGTTACCAGCGTGCCGTAAATAAACGGCGCCGCACCGAAATTATCGAAAACAGGGTCCCACGAGCGCGTCCATAGAAAATCCCATCCAAACTTCATCCGGGAAAGTTTGGAGTTGATCCACAGTTCGTAGACAAGCAGCGACGTCAGCAGAAGAATCGTCGCGGCGAAAATCAGGGTCAATAGGTGCGCTACTTCATCGCCGTCGGTGAGGCGGCGTATAAAGGAGCGCTGCCCCGCCGGCGGCGGGGCAGCGCAATCGATCGTTGTGGCGCTTGTAGCCATTATTGAACCAGGGCGATTGCCTTCAACTCCTTGGCCACGACGAGTTTTGGCAGCTTGGCGTAAGACAAGCCCTCGTTGTAGTTCTGGCCATCGGCCAGCATCCATTTCAGAAAATCCTTGATCGCCGTCTTTTTGGCGGCATCAGGAATCTGTGAGGGAATCAGCAACCACGTAAAGCTCGAAATCGGATAAGCGGTTGGACCGGGGGCATTGGTGATGGAAACCCGGAAATCAGCCGGTATTTCGTTCGCCGAACTCGCCGCTGCAGCGGTCACGCCCGCAAGATCCGCTTTCACAAATTTCCCGGCCGCGTTTTGAACCTTACCGTAGTTGATTTTGTTCTGTACCGCGTAAATCAACTCGATATAGCCGATCGAGCCGGGCGTTTGCTTGACTAGGCCGGAAACCCCCTCATTGCCCTTGCCGCCCAGTCCCACAGGCCAATTCACCGATGTGGCCGTGCCGACCTTCGCTTTCCAATCGGCGCTGGCCTTTGAAAGGAAGTCGGTGAAAATATAAGACGTTCCGCTGCCGTCGGAGCGGTGAATCACGACGATGTCGTCGCCCGGCAGCTTCACACCCGGGTTCGCCTTCACGATTTCCGGGTCATTCCACTTGGTGATTTGCCCAAGGTAGATTCCAGCCAGCGCCTTCTCCGTAAAGTTCAGATCGCCCGTCACCCCGGAGACGTTATAGGTCGGAACCACTGCCCCGAGCACGGTGGGAAAGTGCAGCACCTTCACCTTCGACTGCGCCAGTTGCTCGTCGGTCATCGGTCCATCCGATGCGCCGAAATCCACCGTTCCCGCTTGCAGCTGGCGAATCCCTCCACCGGAACCAATCGATTGGTAATTGATCTGAACGTTGGGGTGCGCGCTGTGATAGACGTCAAACCACTTCGAATAAATCGGGTAAGGGAACGTCGCGCCGGCGGCATTGAGGAGCACCGTTCCGCCTTGTGCAAAGGCCGTGCCTGCCAAGCCCAGCAGCAGCGATGCGATAAGCGACAGTCTTTTCATAGTCTGGAGTTCTCCTCATTATTTGTCAAAATTGTTACAACCACGTTACATCGCAAACAAAATCGCAGCCTTGATGCCGCAAAGTCACTAGAAGGCGACCATAAACCCGTTCCACGCTCGTAAACTGCTGTTTCTGAATGGCTTAATAAGGCTAAGTTGTGAGCCAGACTGGATGGTTCGGGGAGCGCCCCCGGTGCCGCAGACTGCTTTCCTGTCTCGCCCGCTGGTGGACGCAAACGATACGCGGGTCTTTTGAACTTGCGATGAGTGTTGTGTGAATACTCGATGACTAAGCGCCTGCCTCGGTTTTCGCTTCGGCGACCGCCGCATCCCATTGCCTCCCACGACCATGCCGCACGTCCAACCCCTGAACCCAGAACAGAATATCCTCCGCGATGTTGGTGGCATGATCGGCCATGCGCTCAAGATGCCGGGACGCCAGCACAAAAAGAAGATTTGGTCCCGCCTGGCCGGGATGTGCCGTCGTGCAGGAAAGCAGCGCTTCAAAAATCCGGTCCCGGTATTGGTCCACCAAGTCATCGCTCTCAAGCACCTGAACCGCCAGCTCGACGTTCTGGTAGATGAGCGCCCCCAAACATTTTGAGACCATGGCGCGAACCGCCGTTGTCATAGGTTCCAACTCGGCCGGGGGCCGTGCCGTGGCCATGCCTGCCAGCGAGACGGCTCGTTCGCTGAGGTTCACTGCCAGATCACCCATGCGTTCCAGGTCGTTGTTGATCTTGAGCGCTGCCACCACCAGGCGGATGTCGGTGTCCGTCAAGTTCCCCTGACGCAGCAGGCGAATCGCATGTTCGTCGATCAGGATTTCCATTTCGTTGATGCGGGGCTCGGTGAGAAACACCTCGCCGGCCAAACGCTCGTTTCGCTCCAGCACGGACCATAAGGCGCGGTTTATCGACGCCTCCACTGTTCGAGCCTGAGAAACCAGGTAATTGACAAGTACGCCTTGGGAAATCCCTCCCGTGCTGGTTTTCGTGGCTGTCATGGTGTGGGCCCCCCCCGCGGTCAACGGTCGAGCGGATCGGTGTTCGCCTCTCGACGATAGGTGGTAGAGGGTTGCAAACGCGTGACACCGGCGTGAATCTTCGGCAAAAAACGGCTGGCTCAGCCGGCCAGTGGTATCGAGAAGGAGAACTTCGAGCCGGCACCGACTTCGCTGTCAACCAGCAGACGACCCCCGTGGACTTCCACGATGTGCTTGGCAATCGACAACCCTAGCCCGGTGCCGCCCGCTTCGCGCGAACGCGCCGCGTCGACGCGATAAAATCGTTCGAAAATCCGCTCCTGATCCGCGAGTGGAATTCCAATGCCGGTATCGGCAACGGTAATTACAACCTCTCGCTCTCTCTCTGTGGCACTCACATGAATTCGTCCCGCCGAGGGCGTATATTGGATGGCGTTGTCCAGCAGGTTTTGCAGCACGTCGCGGAGCAGTCCGGCGTCGCCCCGCACCGGTGGAAGTCCGGGCGATACTTCGATCTCCAGCAGGATTTGCTTTCGATTGGCCTTCAATGAAGCGGTTTCTGCGCAGCGCTCGACCAGATCGATCACACTCACTGGGGAAAATTGCACTTCGAGTTTGCCCGCTTCGATCCGCGCCAGCTTCAACAGATCGTCGGTCAGGCGGGCCAGCCGGACGGCATGGTCGCGGATGATTTCGAGAAATCGGCGATTGTTTTTGGGATCTTCGATCGCGCCGGCGAGCAGCGTTTCGGAAAATCCTTGAATTGCCGTCAACGGTGTCTTGAATTCGTGCGAAACGTTTGCCACAAAATCCTGGCGTACGCGCTCGAGCCTTCGCAACTCTGTTACGTCGTGCAGCACTACGATCGCTCCGGAAGGTTTCTCGGGAGCGGCCAAACCGGATCTGGCGGGCAGGGTCCGTTCCGAAACGGCGCCAGCCTCCAGGGCCTTCACCGGCGCGGCAGTGACTGAGAAACTCCGCGGCTGCACCGTTCCCATCACAATATCGCTCTGCAGTCCCTCCTCTCCGCCGAGCGCGCTCCGGATCAACCCGATTAATTCGGTATTGCGAATCACTTCGATCAGCGGGCGTCCCTCGCTGTTCGCGGAATCGCGGTGCAAAATGTCGGAGAACGCGCGGTTCGAGAAAACCAGCCTCTCCTGCGCGTCGACGACGCCCACGCCCTCCACCATGCTCCGCAAAATCGCACTCGAACGATTGCGCTCGCCGCTGAGCGACCGAATGGTGCGATCCATCCACGCGGCCGTTTCGTTGAGCGCGTGCGTGAGTTCCCCCAGTTCGTCATTCGATCGTTCGGCGGGCAAGGGCCGGAAATCGCCTTGGGCCAGCCGTAGCGAGAAGTGCTTGAGCCGTTCCACGCGCGAGGCAAACGATCGGAAGAAGAAGAAAAGAGCGATGGCGCCCGCCACTAGCATGACAATTGTGGCTTCCAGCAGTTTTCGCCGCAGGTCAGCAAGCGATGCATCCAGTTCCGCCAGCGGAAGCGCTTGACGGACCACCACCGGAGCCGCCGGCAGAGCCTGATAACGGACCGCCCGGAAGGCAATATCTCGATCGCCGGTCGTGCTACGCCGGACAGACTCCCCTTCACCCGACGCAAAGGCTTGTTTGATTTCCGGATAATCCGACGGGTTTCCGGCGGGCGAGCCGGAAAGTCCTGGAGCATCGCTCAGCACCTGGCCCGCGGCGTTAAATACTGTCACGCTGGCGCCGCTCCGGGCGAGCCATTGGGTCCAGGATTGAAGCTCTCGGGGATCGTCGAAATGGGGAGCCCGGGCCCCGGCGACATCTGAAAGCGACGCCAGCTGATCGAAAGTTGCGCGCAGGTAATCCTGCCGGACCGCGCGCGACGCATAGAAGTTTATGGCCAGAAAGACCGCGAGGATTAGGGCGAGATAGGTCAGCCCCAGGTTCCAGAAGAGCCTAGCTCGCACGGGTCTCGAACAGATAACCAGCGCCACGTATCGTTTTCATGTACACGGGATGCTGAGGGTCGGCTTCGACCTTCTCGCGGAGACGCCGCACGTATACGTCAACGCTGCGTGGCGTCACGAATCGCTCGGTGCCCCAAACGCCGTCGAGCAGTTGGTCCCGCGTGAAAACGCGGTTCGGGCGCGCTGCGAGAAAATAAAGCAGACGGAATTCCAGCGTGCTCATGGGCACGGGCTTTCCGCCTCGTGTGACGCGATAGGCCGCCGGATCGATTCGCAGTGCGCCGATTTCGATCGGCTTGTCAGACGGGGCTCCGGGATCGACTCGTCGCAAAAGTGCCTTCACCCGGGCGACCAGCTCGCGGGGGCTGAACGGTTTGGTTACGTAATCGTCTGCGCCAAGCTCGAGCCCCACCACCCGGTCAGCTTCCTCGCCCTTCGCAGTCAAAATTAAAATCGGCAATCGATTCAAGCTAACGTCGCGCCGCACCTCCTTGCAGATATCCAATCCCGATAGCTTGGGGAGCATGAGGTCGAGGATCAAAAGGTCCGGCGGCGCTTTCCGGATTTGCGAAAGGCCGGTGGCACCGTCCGCGCTTGATGTAACCTGATATCCGTCTTTTTCCAAGTTGTACCGCACCAACTCGACAATGTCCTTGTCGTCTTCAATCACAAGCACCCGTCTCATCGTCTCTCTCTTGTTTTCCGTAGTTCCGGTCAAACCATACGGGAAATCACACCTCGGAAGCAAGCTGCGGATTTTCCGTATCCCGAATGCCGCGTGAGAAACGCTGCCGTTTCACAACGGGGGCGTGTTGATCCGCGTCTTGATCCTCTGCCGTAGTCGCCTGAAAATACTCCGTTTGACTGAGCCTTCCTGCGGGACTCTTTGGCGACTGCGTGCAGTAGGGCGTTAGGGAATCAACTCATCCAAAGGGGGGCGGGATTTGCCGATAAGCCCGGCAGGAGGAATTGCAGGAGGGTTGTGAGAAGACCGTTGGACCGGGCACGCCGAAGTCTCGAATCGCCGGATTTTGAGGGTGGGCTGCGCCGGAAAATCAATCGGGCAGAGCGAGGCGGGGATGGATTTGTGGCAGGTGTTCGCGCCGGTCCGAACTCCCCCCGTGGGAAACCTGCTTTTCCTCGGGGCCGACTGGAGCGGGCAAGAAAGACGCGCGTGGTCGAAGCCCGGCCCAATACCGAGGATGTCTAACTGGGTGGTCCGAAAGCGTCCTTGGACCGGTTCGGCACACCTCGACTCCACCTTTCATCCATCGTGCCGTCTTGTCCTACAGGCTGTTCCGATGCTTGCCAACACAATGCCTTCCAAGTTCTTTTCGCAAATCATCCTGAAGAAATCGCTGCCGTAGTGTTCAACATGATCGGCATAGACGAGGGCCGGGTTGTTGGCACTAAGAATTAGCTCCTGCAGCTTTTCTTTCCGCTCGATCAGGGGCAACTGCCTGAGAATCTTCCCCGTTGAGCCAGACCAGATCGAAGCCCGCAATTTTCAGCGCAACCTGTTGCCCTATGAGCTGAAGAATGCCGATCGTCGAGCTCTCACAAAGAGTTCTGCGCGAAGGAAGGGCTGGGCTTCAAGCTGTTGGCCGACACCAACCACGGAGTCTCGTCTGCCTATGGTTTAGTGACGAACCTGGTCGTAACGAAGTTATCCGCTCGGCACACTTTCCTGAGCAACCCTGAAGGCATCGTTGTGAAGGAGTTTCTGGACGTGAATCCGAGCAAACACAGTCAAGAAGTATTGGCTGCGTTGACGCAGCTTCAGCAATCCGCCACGGCCAACTAGCCGGTTGACGATATCGAGCACGGCAGGAAAAGAAATGCAAGATGGATTTCTGCTGCGGAGGCGGTTGGCCATATGGCTTTGGCACCTCTTGGGGAGATTACTTAATGGGTTGGGACAAGGCGCGTAGGCTGTCAGCAGGAGATGCAGTTAGAAGGACGCGTCTCAGCATACCGTCTCTTTGGAGCGAGCGGGCAGTTGGCCAATTCGGGGAGCGGGAAATCGTGAACACCGACACCAGCCCAACCCTTCGACCGCTCAATGCTTCACCATAGCTCCCAACGCCAACCGCCGCTAAGCAGCACGCAGGACATAAGAACCATAACAGCCAGACCAGTTAGAAACACAAGAGCACTTAGGACTATACTGCCTCGAAACTGTTCCACGTCAGGCCTCCTTTGGCTCAAAGCTATGCCCCCCTGCGGAGGATCATAGCCCTACCTGGCACGATCTGGCCAATCGGCATTTTGAAATGTTGGCCGACTGAGTTCACCGTCCCTAAACGGGGCTCAAGGAAGATCTTGTGTACATAGTTCGTTGCCCGTTAGTTCATTGGATTGAACCGAATCATTACAGATCATCGGACAACCCCTCACGCCGCACTATCCCCGCACTATCCGGGGGGCCTGCTTTCAACCTCCTTCGGGGCGGGGATTTCTGAAGCATTCCAGCCGCCCCCGAGTGCCTTAATGAGTCGAACCGCTGCGACCGTTTGTTCCATTCGAAATGTCACAGCGGTTTGCTGATCGTTCAACAAAATGGTTTGTGCCGCAAGGACGTTCAGATAGGGATCGAGTCCGGCTTTGTACCGGACGGTTGCTTCCTGGAGGCTCCTGGCGGCCGCCTCTACAGCGGCGTCTTGTTGTTCGATATCCTGCGATACGATTCGGAGCGACGCGAGATTGTCCTCAACCTGCTGAAACGCCGTTAGTACGGTTTGTTGGTAGTTCGCCACTGTTTGGTCATAGGCCGCGCGGTACTGCTGGACGGTTGCCTTGCGCAAGCCAGCGTCAAAAATCGTCTCAGCAAGGCTTGGGCCGACCGACCAAAAGCGGCTTGGCCATGTAAACCAGTCGGCGATCGAGGACGCCCCGAATCCACCGGAGGCACTGAGAAGGATCGTCGGATAGTAGGCAGCCTTGGCGACCCCTATTGCCGCGTTCGCCTGGGCGACAGAACGCTCCGCAGCCGCAATGTCCGGACGCCTCTCCAGGAGCTCGGATGGAATCCCCACAGGGATTGCGGGAGGATTGGCAGCCAAAGCACTCGCTCCGAGGGAGAATGTGGAGGCAGGCTGGCCCATGAGAACCGCGATGGCGTGCTCATACTGGGCACGCAGGATTCCCAGGTTGGTGTCCTGGGCTTGAGCGGCTTTTAGCTGAGCCTCAGCTTGCGCCACCGCTTCCTCATTGCTAAGGCCGGCCTTGTACTGGCTCGTCGTGAGATCCAACGTTTCCCGATAGGCGATGACCGTGGAATCCAGCACCTCTTTTAGAGAGTCCTGCGCCCGAAGCTCATAGTAATCGACGGCGAGCTCCGCTTGATCACTCAGACGAACGTTCTCGAGGTCGGCGGCACTGGCTTGCGCGGCGTAAACATTGGCCTTTACGGTGTTCCTGACGCGGCCCCAAAAATCGGGTTCCCAAGAGGCATCAAACGGTAGCGAGAAGTCGGTGAAAGATGTGACGGTCAATCCAGACGCCGAGGAGCTTCCCGACTGCAAGCCGCCATACTGGCCAGGATTCGGCCGTGAATAGACGATGCTCGGATTGGCGCTCACGGTTGGGAAATACTGCGAGCGAGCTTCACGAACCAGAGCCCGCGCAGCCAGAAAGTTGGCCGCCGCCGCCGCGATTTCTTGGTTAGAAGAAGTTGCCCTCTCTTCCAGTTCGTTCAATTGGGGATCGTTGAATGCTTCCCACCACTTCCCACGGGCCGCACTATCTCTTGGCTGGGCTGTCTGAAAGGCATTCGTTCCGTTCGTGCCGGTCTGTGGAAGCACCTTATAAGCGGACGGGCTTTGGACCGGCGGACGCACATATTTTGGTCCAACGCTGCAACCCACGACCAGCAGTAGAATCATTACGACCGTGATCGGCAAAACGGTCCGGCCACTCCTGGCATCGCGTTCATCTCGATGCATCTGTTGCCAGGGACGTTCCGAATCCTCCCAAGGCCGCCCGGTCTTATCGCACGAAGCGGATACTCGATCGTGGTCGTGTAACATCTCACTCACCGATATACACATCGACCAACTCACCTGGATAGATATTTACATTCGCGGGCTTCTCGATCTTGAAAATTACAGGCAGAACCCGGACATCCACCCGTTCTTGGCGTTGATCCGAGAGTTCTATTTTCGGAGAAACCAACGGCTGCACGCGGACAAAGTCCAACGGAATTTTGACGTCCGACCCGCGGATGGACATCTGCGCCTTCATTTTCGAACCCGCGGGCAGCCGTGGTACTAGGATTTCGTCTACGTAGCAGCGCACATTTAAAGAGGTCGGAGGACTCGCCAGTATCATGACGGGATCCTGGCCCTGCGTGTACGTATCGTAGGAGCCCTGTGCGGATGCATAGTTTCCGACAATTGTGTTGATGGAGAGCACAACGCCGTCTCGCGGGGCTCGCAGGGTATATTTGCCGAGCAGGGCGCTTGAGGACGCATAGGCTTTTTCCAGCGCGTGCTCCGTCCGTTCCTGATTTTGAATGTCGTAAATCCAAGCTCCTGCCTTCGTCAATTCGTACTGCTTTTTGGCAACTTCCAGATTCGCTCTCGCGACCGCGGCGGCATTGATTGCGTCGTCGAGCGCATCTTTACTCACAGATCGCGGATCCATCTCGTAAGACGCTTGCGTTTTCTGGAGGCTATCCTGGGTCGTTTTCAAGGTGGCTTCGGTAGAAGCCACTTGCGCGACATTGACATCGAGGGTTTCTCTTCGCGGCTCCGCTTTCAGCTCTTCCAAGAGCGCCTTCGCAGCTTCCGCTTGTGAACCTTGCTGCTCTGCCGTAGCTCTTTGGATCGACTCGTCAAGCCGAAGCAGGACCTCGCCAGCTTTGACTTGCTGTCCCTCGGAAACGAGAATTTCTTTGACTGTGCCCCCGATTTCCGGGTAGATGTTAATGTTTTCCCCGCTGGCCTGTGCACTCTCGACGATGCCTTCGGCATAGATAGCGCTCGCGTAGGGGTTCGCCGCCGGATTGAAGGCTGGTGGTAGCGCCGGTGTCACAATGCTCGAGTAAATTGCGCTTGCAATCCCACCTAGGATTCCGATGACGGCGATGGTGATAATAATTCTATTTTTCATCCCGCCCTCCCTTCTGTCCCTTGGAGGCGGCCGTCTTCCATATTCAAGATCTTCGTCGCGAATTCGTTGATCCGGTCATCGTGCGTCACTACGAGAATGCAGCGATTTTCATTGAGGACGTTCTTTTTTACGAAACCCACGATTGCCTGCCCGGTGTCTCCGTCCAGCGAGGCCGTCGGTTCGTCCATAATCAGAATATCCGGCTGAGCGGACATGGCGCGGGCAATAGCCACCCGCTGCTGTTCTCCTCCACTCAACTTGACCGGAGGCAATTCGGCACGACTCTTCAGCCCAACAATTTCTAGATACTTCTTCGCTTCGTCGATGGCTTCATCCCAATCCCTTCCCTTGAGGATCAGCGGAATCGCAACGTTCTCCGCGGTGGTCAGGCGGGGAAACAGGTGATAGTCCTGAAATACGAAACCGATTTTTGCTAGCCGGAAATCAGCAAGCTGGTCGGAGTTCAGTCGCCAAATGTCGATTCCCTCCACCAGGACCTTGCCACTATTCGGCCTGAGAATTCCGGAAAGAATGCTGAGCAAAGTCGTTTTCCCGCTGCCGGAGGGACCCACGATATAGACCATCTCGCCGAATTGGGCTTCCAGGTTGACGTCGTTGACCGCCATCGTCCTGGCCTCACCTTCGCCAAACCACTTGACCACACCGCTTGCTTGAATGGCGATATTCGGCATCTCATCCTCGGAAAATATCAAACGGCTCAATTCTTAGAACCCGCCGGACAGCGACGTAGCTGGAAACTGCTGCAATCAAGACAACCATTCCGAAGGCAATCGTCAGGTTCGTGTAGGTAATCATGGCGGCGTAGCTGGCAAGCCTTAATCTGGCGAGCCAGATTAAGAGTGCACACAGACCGACCCCCAGACCATAGCCCGTGAATGAAGTGAACGTAGCCTGGAACAGAATCATGGCTACCAGGACGCGGCTTTTTGTTCCGATGGCCTTCAGCGCTCCGAACCGTTCCAGGTTTTCAAGGATAAAGGTGTAGAACGTTTGACCCGAGATCGACAGGCCGACAATGAAGCTGATAGCGGTCATAATTAACATGTTGGTTCCGCCGCCGGTCTGATAGATGTAGAAGTCCGCAGTTCTTTGCATGAACTCTTTCTTGGTTCGTGCTTGGTAGCCGAGCGCCTCGACCTGCTTTTTGATCTGGGGTATGTCGTTCATGCTCTTCGGCTCTATGAGCACGTACGAGATCGTGTAACGGGGATTAGGGATGTACTGGATGGCCCGCTCGTAGGTCGTGTAGAGGGTCGGGGTGCCGAACAAACCAGAAACCGTCACCTTGGCGATCCCCACGATGACCCCGCGATAATCATTCAGCTCGAGTTCGGAGCCGATATGGGGATTCTCAAGCTTCGGAAACTCCGCATCCCGCACCGCGATGAATCCGCTCTCGGCATAAATGTCTTCGATCTTTCCCTCAATGAGTGCGGGTCTGCCAAACAGGCTTGTGTCATCCAATCCGATGACAGTGACGGATTGATAAGTCCCATCTGAAAGCTTGACCAGAGCCCCTCCCGAATAAAGAGGAACGGCATATTTCACGCCATGCATGCTTCGAACCGCATCCAGAATGTAATCCGGCATGCCCACCGAGTTGGACACGGTTTCGACGGCTGGGTCCATTACCCACAGGGATGCGCCAATGTTGATTATTGTCGAAGAGGCGTGGTTCAAGACCCCACTTAACATCGAGGTAACAAACATGATTAGAAAAACTGCGAATGTAATACCGAGGAGCAGCGCCGTGAACTTAGACTTGTCGTTTACGAGCAGCTTATAGGCAAGCTTAAAAGTACCTTTCTTCACGGTTGCTTCCTCCCTTCATGCGGTCCAATCCTCACGGAAGGCGGGAGCAAATAACAGATTAGCTGTCACCCGAGAATGTGACGTAGGTCACAGAAGAAAGCATCGACCCCCTATAGGTTTAGCTCGGATTGAAATGCATCAGACACATGACGGTGTGGCAACCGGAAAGGGGTAGAAAGTTCCAAAATTTGCAAAAACGCTACGCGCGAGACTCAAGGGCCGATGGGAATATGTGCTAAAAAGTTCATGCTCGGCACAACAGTACTGCTTCTAGGTTCCTTCCCCTGCACTACGAATGCGAAAACAGCTCAAGTCGCGTCATCTTCAGGCTTTTCAGGCGAGCAGCTTTTCGTGGAGTATTGCGCTTCGTGCCATGGAAGGTCTGGTAAGGGCGACGGCCCAACCGCTTCAGCACTGAAGATCCCCCCCCCGGCCAATCTAACGACGATCGCAGCGCGCAATAGAGGTCAATGCCCCGATATTAAGGTCGTGCGGGTGAGAGTCTCCCGGCATGTCTGTCGCCACGCCGCAGCTATGGACCTCCTTCACCATGGTGTGGATCGGTCCGAGATCGCGCTCTGGCTGGGACGCGAGTCCGTGCAGACAACTTAGATGTATCTTCACCCGGACATGCGTTTGAAACAGAAAGCGCTCGCGCGCACAGAGGCACTCGGAGTCAAACCAACACGATAACGGCCGAATGACAAACTGTTGGGTTTCCTGGAAGCCTCTGCTTATGCCGAGTCAAGAAACGGCCCGGGCCCCTCCAGCCGCTGCACTTGATAAAGAGTCGGCATAATCGTCACACGGCTGCTAGCAAACTGCTGGAAAGATGGCACGCCTATTGCCGTCGCGGCTCACATTCTCGGATGGTCTGCGAGCACTGGGGCACGCATGGCTAAACGGTATGGACATATCCGGCCCGAGGTGCAACGGCAGGCCCTTGATGCGGTCGCGACGGCTGAAATTCGACCAGATGTGAACCAAATTGTGCGCCAAGTCGAAAATGAGTTAGAATCCAAATTGCCCAACTGATTGATTCTGCAACGATAGGCCCGTAGCTCAGTTGGCTAGAGCGCCACCTTGACACGGTGGAGGTCTGCGGTTCGAGCCCGCACGGGCCTACCATATTTTCAATAACTTCCGGAGTGCTCCCTTCCTTTGAGTCCTGTTTTGTGTCGTGGTTTGTGTCGTAACCTGTGCTTTTGCTCGCCGTGAACCAGCTTCCCGTCGGTCGCGCCGAGAGTGCGGACACGGCTTGCCGCCGCGCCTCGCTCCGTACATGCGAATAGCGCGCCAGCATCTTCGGGCTGACATGGCCAGCAATAGCCATGATGGTTTGGTCAGAGACCTGGGACTCGGCAAGCTCCGTGATCGCGTGGTGCCTCAGATCGCGAAACCGGAGTCCTGCAAGGGGGCTCTTGATTTTTCGAATATCCGCCTCGCAGTCTTTGTTAGTGCAGGTCTCTCCTGGCCTCTGTAATTTGCTGCAAGCGGGGCATTGGATCGCCTGAGTCAGATGGCGCCAAGCTGTCCTAAAGCTCTTTTGGCTCTGCGTGGGATCAACATGGCCGCGCTCACAGGCAGGGAAGACGTAATGCAGCGATTCAATCCCGTTGAACCCTTTGGCGCGCTCCCGCAGGCGCTTGACGATTTCGTGAGCTCATGGGGATCAATCGTCGTCCCGCTTCTGTCTTGCTCGTGCGAACCGAGATTGCCCGGTTAAGGAGGTCGATGTCCCGCCATTGTAGTCGCTTGATTTCACATCCACGCAGCGTCGTGCAGAGCGCAAGGGACATCGCCGCTTCGGCGCGTTGCCACTCTTCATTCTGTCCAGCGGTATGCAACAGCCTCAGTCTTTCTTCGTACGTGAGCCCTTCCTATCGAACGCGGCTTCTTCAGCGGGCGAATGTCAGCTCCGATGAGATGCCGGCGTTTCGCACGTTTTAGGATCGGTCGAACCACGCCCACTTCCATGTTGATGATTGCCGGGCCTACGCCACGTTACTCCCGAATTTCAGTCCCGAAGTGGTAACCGGGGCCAATTTGCGGGTTGCCCGTTATTCGGGAGTTGGCCGTTCCCGGTATCTTTTTCGCTCAGGTCTTCTACTTTCAGCTGCAGGTCGATCGCCGCCAATCGTTTCTGAAGATCGAGCAAGACGGAGAGAACCACCGATTCCCTGGGATCATCGGAGGCTTGGTACGATATTGATCGCTCCGGGCTGCCTGCTGGGATGGTATTCACAGCGTTGTCAAACGTTAGATATATCGGGGAAACGTTGAAGCGTTATTATGTCGGTTTGTGCCGACCATTTGGCGACAGCACTAACGGGGAAGAATCGAAGCAAAACGCCCCGGGCGATTTTCGCAGCGACAGCGCTCGGAGTGGGGTCGTTAAGCGCTGACTATTGCAAGCGGTATGAAGATCAAATGAACCGAAGAGCTTTTGTGCGACTTGGATGCGCCACCGTGATTGGGGCGGCAGCAGGCCAGCTACGGCCCGCAATCGCGCAGTCGCTAGGACTCGGGCCTGCTCTGCCGCAGCCGCAAAACACGATGATGGGCATGCCCCAACCGAAGGCCAGCGGGCCTGCGGCGGACTTCACCCTTCGAATCGCGCCCATGATTGTGGAGCTGGCCCCGCAAGTTGTAATCAGCACGATCGGCTACAGCGACAAGGTGCCTGGACCCCTCCTGCGCGTGCGAGAGGGGCAGCGCGTCACCGTCGACGTTCTGAACGACACGGACGTACCCGAGTACGTGCACTGGCATGGCCTGCTCGTCCCCTCGGAAGTGGATGGGGCGGAGGAAGAAGGCACACCCCCGGTCCCGCCGCATGGCAGCCGGCGCTATCAATTTGTTGCCAAGCCGACGGGTTCGCGATGGTACCACTCGCACACCGCAGCCATGATGGATCTGCATCGCGGCGCCTACACCGGCCAGTTCGGTTTTTTCATGATCGATCCCGCGAATGACCTTGGGCTCTACGATCAAGAGGTCTTTCTGGCGCTGCATGAATGGGAACATTTTCTAACCACGATGGATCAGGACGAAATGGAGGCGGATCCCAACGACCCGATGCCCGAAAAACCCGCCATTCCAGACCAGCGTTCCAACGGGCTCGAAGTCGGCGCTCCTCTTTACTCAATCAACGACAAGATGCTCGGAGCGGGGGAACCACTCCGCGTGAAGTCGGGGCAGCGCATCCTGATGCACCTGCTCAACGCCAGCGCTTCGCAAATTCACCGGATTGGCTTATTCGGTCACCATTTTCGGGTGATTGCTCTCGACGGCAATCCCGTGCCTGCGCCACAGCTGGTCGATGTCATCGAGATCGCCCCAGGTGAGCGCGTGGATGCGATCGTGGAGATGAATCTGCCGGGCGTTTGGATTTTAGGTGAGCTGCGCGATACCGCGCGGCAATCCGGCATGGGCATCGTGGTGGAGTATGCCAATCAGTCACAGCCGCGCCCGCAATGGCTTTCGCCTCCGAAGTCGCTGTGGGACTATACGATCTTTGGCAAGCCCGCGCCGCATCCCACGCCAGACCAGACCATCGACATGGTCTTTGAAAAAGTGCCCGGCGGACCGCATGAGATCAATCACTGGCTCGTCAACGGCAAGCAATATCCACATGAACGGGAATTCATGTTCCAGCAGGGACGTCGTTACCGTCTGGTATTTCACAATCGCAGTGACGATTCTCACCCCCTGCACATGCACCGGCACCTGTTCGAGCTCGTCGAGCTCAACGGCAAGCCGACTGCCGGCATCATGAAGGATACGGTGATCGTTCCTGCATTTGGGCGCGCCGTGGTGGATCTGGTCGCTGACCAGCCGGGCCTGACGCTGTTTCACTGCCATATCCAGCAGCACATGGACTTTGGTTTTATGGCGCTGTTTCGCTACGCCTGAGCACGGCATCGCGTGCATCCGTGCAGCGGCATCGCTTCAACCCCCGCCGATACGAATCGACGACGGATTTGCTTACGGCAAGCCTCTTTAGTTCTCGGTAGCGTCAAGGACATTCCGCATTGCTCGTGGTTTTAGCAAGCTTCGAAATTATCCGTGTTACAGCCTTTTCACACATCCGAAATTGGTGCGAAATACTGAAGGGCTAAAACTTCATGCTTCGGGCAACTTCCGAATATCAAACAAAAGTTCGAGCGGGAGGAACCGCATGAAGACAATGCAAGGAAGGTTCCGAGCGGCAGTGCTCATCGGAGCGGCCGTGTCGGTTTTGGCATTTGCAGCTGGGGCCAAGGCACAGGACTCCAACAACAATACGTGGCCTTACGCTATGAACGCAACTACGGGTAAATCGCTCGTGCTGGCGGTGGTTGGCGACATCGCCTGCCAGCCAGGCGAGGAGGAGGTGTCAGGTGAGGCTTCGAATGAAATTTGCACCGACCCCTCCAAAAAAAAGGGCAACTACACCACTACCTCTCTGTGGCAATCTCAGGAGGCCACTGCGAGTCAGATTGAGGCTATGAAACCTGACGCCGTCGCCCTCCTCGGAGATCTCCAATACCAGGTGGGCCTATATACGGACTTTACGGGATCGTTCGATTTGACGTATGGCGCTTTTAAATTTCTCCACCGGCCCGCACCCGGCAACCACGAGTTTTATGACGAGCATAGCGAGACAGGCGTTGCCGGCTACGGCTACTTCTCCTACTACAACGGCTTCCAAGTCAATACCACTGGTGTCGGTGGGACTCTGGGTAGTCCTATTACGACCTTGATCCCGGACCCGTGCCCATCAGCTTTGGCGGCGGGTTGCAACTATCCGGGCCTTAGCACTCCCATTGCCCAACCCGTGCCGCTGGCGGATGGACAGGCAGGGCACTTCGATTTGGGGGTGAACGGAGGCCTGAACGGAACAGGAGTCGGGGAAGGCTGGTACTCCTATAATCTGGGCTCGTGGCACATTATTTCCCTTAACATAGAGTGCTCGACGCAGCAGTCGGGCGGCTGTCCGGCCCAGGGCGCGGAACCGTCGACGGGCACCTGGTTGGCCAATGAACTCGCATGGCTGGAAAAGGACCTCCAGGAGAACAACGCCCCTTGCACAGCTGCGTACTGGCATCAGCCCACGTTCAGCGCCACTAACGGCATCACCCCAGAGGGCGTTGCCGCTCAACTCTTTTGGCAAACGCTCTACAAGTACAGAGCCGACCTAGTGCTGAACGGACACGACCACCTCTATGCCCACTACCGCCCCCTTAACCCCACCGGGACATACGATCCACACAATGGTATCCGCGAATTCATCGTGGGCACCGGCGGCGAGACACTCGATCCGATCTACGCAACCACTGAGACGAGCAGCGCAGGCGCACAGCCCGGTTATCCAACGTTGACCGGTGAAACAAACCAGGAGGATCCTAGCGGCAACACGAGCTTCAACGCAACTAATCTCGAGGCGTATACCGGGGACTACTGGGGCGTGATGAAACTGACGCTCGATCCGAACGGCTACCACTGGGATTTCGAGTCGGCACCGGGACTGGCAAGTCCTACAACTACATTCAATGGTCCTACACTTGCCCTCAATCCTGCGCCGAATTCGACTAGTGCTTATAGCGACACGGGCGTCGGGGTCTGCCACCGCCGTCCATACGGCGGTCAATTCGGCGGTAATTTCTAAATCCCTTAGCCTGACGTTTCCTTCGGCACATGTTCCCCACGCTTCGCATGTTCTCGCGAAGCGTGGGGAATCTTATTTTGCCTCGGTTGGCCTCTCGGCTGACCCTCTCTAAATCTTGGATGCACAGCGGTGAAGGTTTCCAGGGAAAAACAACTGCAATCGCGCTTAATCCTGCAAGTCTCCAATAAAACAGGTCTTCTTCGGTGGTTTGAACGGCCAACGTGCGGTTGGTCGATTATTACCGGCCAATATTCTGAATCACATTTCTAAAAGAGGTTAGATGGGAACTGCTATTCTTTTCCAGTTGGGTTTTTCTTTCAGGAGGAATGAGCTCCGCTTCCGGCTAAGATCTTGAATGGTCAAGTGAGTCGGAAAGTGCAAAAAAAGAATCGTGGCCCATTGGAGATCTTCCCTTGTGCACGATGTGGTGGTCACCGCACGAGACGTCAATCCTAAAGAGACACACGAAGGCGGGCAGAGATTGACCGGTTAATGTCGGCTACACGGAGAGCGCCGGGTTAAACCGGCATGTTGTAGGGGATGAAAGAGCCCTACGGGAAAGGAAAGCAGCGAATCCATCCTGGCCTCGAGTCTTGCAGGCGAAATCGCGAGGTGACGCTTGAAGC
>JBEKBP010000030.1:0-59814 GCA_050015335.1 Candidatus Acidiferrales bacterium
CTGCCGCATCGTCGATCGCACCGGCCGAGCGGGCCGCCCGCGAGTTCGCGAACAACTGGAAGACGTTGAGCCAAGCTTGTACAAACTCGGCCAAGCCCTCGGGGCCATTCCACCTGGGCACTCATCTTCCGTATATACAGACAATCTCGGCTAAACTCCACGACAGGAACAGATTGCCCATTTTCTTCTTATGGTTCTATGAAAGTCACGCTAGGCTGAACGCCTTGATGTCCATGTACGGGTGGGGAAAGCGAAGGCTCAAAGATGAACGAATCCGTGAGTTCTACACCGGGGGAGTTCAGCCGATATTTGCAGTCCTGCGCTTCACAAACGCTTCACTGAACCGCTTGAGACTGCCGCGTAAATCGTTCGGCTCGCGGTGGACCACTTTCTAAGGTGTGTTCAAAACAGAACAGACGGCCGCGACGAAATTATCTAGGATTCCCGCGGAGCACTTAGCGTGACTCACATCTTGCAGCGGAAGGAGGAGAATTGAGCGTTCTAAGATTCCCCGAATGGCAGAAGCCTTGCAAGGTTGCTTTGCTGGAGTCTGACCCACAGAAGTTCTTTAAGCAGGTTATTGTCGCGGAGGCAGCAATCTTTCACCGCCTACACGACATGGCAAACAGTCCAGAGAATATGGAACTAGATGCCATGGCCGACATGCTGAAGACTTTGCGGTGTCTCGTCGCAAACATATTCATGCTCCCGGGCGGCGAGGAAAGGGACCCGACACAGCCACTGCAAATCCCGAATGACCGATTAAAACCAAACCGAGCAAATAGTCAAACTCAGGCTTTATAGACGCAAGAGAGTTGGAGAGACTGGCAGTAAAAAGGGGCGCAGCCGAGAACCTGATCCTTTGTCACCACCCGGCATTCGGATTTATCACGTGGAGAGTCACCTTGCCGCCGCGACGCATCGACTATGATTCGTCCCGCATGATATAGGCAGACAATCGACTAGCTACTAGCGCTTTCCTGAGTTCGTTCCCGGGGGATCTTTATCCATTCACGGAACCCATGGGCATCAGTTGCCAGACAGTATATTGGGCGGCCAAAACCTATCTTGTTTAGTTTCAGGCAGTTTGACTACCAGCAAAGGGCTCCTGCGTGTGCTGGGCAGCGCCTGTCGCTTTGTGAACCAATCGCGGAGTTTTCGGGCTGAGGGGATGTCTCCAACTTTCCTGCCGACATACGCTCGAAGAGTTCGTTCCGCTTGACGTGTTCGTTGCGGTCAACCCCGCTGGCCCTGCACATTGATTTTGCTGTTTACCGCAGCGCTCACCTCGACATCGCCCGCCTTCTCAATGATCTTTTCGAGTACGGACCAGACATTCGCTTGAGCGCTTCGTGCAAGCCCCAGGGCGCTGGCATGGCGCTACGCGTGTCCGGGGGGGGGGCGCTAATGCGGTAGTCTCTGCCGATTCGTGCTGACGCTTTTTCAGGAGCCGAAATCGTGTTCAATGCCCTTGCAGTACCCGTGAGTAATCTCCTGTAATGTGAGGTCCTGATCCTGGCTCTCCCGCCTGGTAAGGCCGTCTTAATTAAAGTACTAACATGGCCGTACTCCCCAAAAACCAACTTCTGACCCACCCGGAAACTATCCTCTGGGCCATTCCTGATTTCTTGTTCGGACGATTACGCTCTCATTCATGGCTAAAAACAGTGAGGTTCGGTTGTGAAGACGATGATGATCGCGGTCGTAGCTCTTTGGCTATTTGGTTCGTTGCGGCGCGACAATTATGTTGACCGGCTAGTCGATCTGGATGGTACTCCGTACTCGCAGCTAACCTGTTCTGCTTATATTTGCTCGGCAAAGCGCCATGCATACTGTTCGGCGCTCGCTATGTATGCAGGGTGTGATGGGGCACTTGAAATCGTGGCCGAATATCCGGACCACAGTTTCATTGACGAGGCACAATTGCAACCAGGCGATATTGCTGACTTCAACGGCGTTCATGTAGCGGCCTATACTGGCGGAGGTGTCTGGATGGACTCCGATATCAAGCACGGCGGTGTCGGCCCCATCAATCTTTGGATGGAGCCCCTCGGTGATCGTTGGTTCTCAGGACATGTGAGAATACTGCGATGGAACTAGTGGACTCTACGGGCTTGACCGCAGAACAAGAGGAACGACTTAGCTGAGGGTCCGATTCGGGCGGCCCTGCTGATCCCCTGATTCCAGACGCCCATCGCTTCGGCACCAACCGGCAACTCTGAGCCTACTGCGGTCTGGCTTTGAAGACTTCCCTAGATCCCCATGCTTCAACTGGAGGGTAGGGTCATAGACCATTCACTTTCCCGGCCGAAGATGATAGTGTGTCTCAAATCGTCGGAGGGAATGGCAAACGTGGAGCCACTCAAGTCGCAGGAAAACCTTTGGCTGCTCCGTTGCAAGAATCCGAAATGCGGAGCGTCCTTTGATTATTTTGGACGACTACGTCGCACCAGTGTCAGCTGTACGAATTGTGGGAAGCGATATGAATACGATGTCGCCAATTTCGTTCGGTACAAATCTTCAAGAGCAACCCCCCCAGCCAAGGCAAGTTAGAGTTAGATACCCATGGCGCGGCACCGCAGTCCAGGTGCCCGATGGCTGGCATCGCTATCCCCCCAGAGCCGAGCGGATCAGCTGAGAATGCGGGGCCGAGTCTTACAACTTCAAGTAGCAAGGCCGGAGAGGGAAGAAAAAAAGGGGCCGCAAGAAACGCGGCCCCTCGGCACAGCCTATCTGTACGACAACCTTGAGATCAACCTAGAACACGTACTTGAGCGCAAATTGAATCAGGCGCGGGTTGACCGCAGAGCTGTTGATCACGCCGAAGGTCGACGTGGAAACATCTACAGAGTTTGGAGTGTTGAATTGGGCATGGTTGAAGGCGTTGAAGAACTCGGCGCGAAACACCAGAGCCGCATCCTCGCGTAAGCCTCCCACCTTGGTCGTCTTCTGGAGAGTCGAGTCGAAGTTGAACTGGCCCGGGCCAAGAACAATTCCGACACCGCTGTTTCCGTACCCGGTTCCATTGCCGATCACAGGGGTCGTGCCGAATGCGGCCTTATTGAACCACCCGTTCAGCCGAGCTTCGTCGCCCCCCGGGTTACCCACATTGGCAGCGCTCATTCCGGAGGCAAACTCGGCCGTGGATGTGTTCACTTTGCCGTAGATGGAAGCGCCACGGGTATCGGTGACAGTCAACGGCAACCCGTCTTGGATTACGGTCACACCAGCCAGGCTCCAACCATTGGCGACCTTGCCGACCAAACCTTCATGCTTGCCGAAGGGCAGGTCCCAGCTGTAATTGATCGTCAGGCGCTGCGGGCGATAGTAGGAAGACCGCCCGTAGGGGGTTGGAAGGTCGGGATCGTCATAAACGTAGTGGTCCGCAGTCGACAGGTCTTGAGCCCATGTGTAAGCCGCTTGCAGTTCAAGTCCATGGGACATGCGCTTGCGTACGGTAACCTGCATACTGTCGAACAGAGTTCTTCCAGCGTTGATGAATGTGTTAAGGCCGGTCGGAGAAAAGCCAAGGTAGGGCACCCGCTCCGCGGTGTTGCCAGTCGTGTTAACGGTGATGCCGTTAACCGGGGCCGCCGCCGAGGCAAGTAGCGGCTCGTTCAACGGAAGGCCTTGAGACCCGCCCCCGGTGAGTGCGACGCCGCCCTGGCTGACCGAATGGCTCCCCACATAACCTACTTCGAGAACCCAGCTGGGCTTGAACTCATATTGAGTGTTCACGTTCCACTGATACGTCGTTGGGTACCTGTATATGGGATCCATCACGTTTACTGCCAGATTGGAACTTGTTCCCGTGTTGGTCGCCGTATTGATCGTAACGTAGCGAGCCCCCGACGCCCATCCAACCGAACTTGGCACGTTGAAATACGGCGTAGCTTCGCTGGACCCCTGGTTTGTCGCGCTAGAGGCTTGGAAGACCGGTACCGCATACGGCCAAATCTGCACGGCGCTCGAGTTATAGGCGGCTATGCCTTGGCGGTCATAGAAAGTCCCGATACCGCCACGTACCACGAAGCGGTCGCTGGACAGAGGCCTCCAGGCAAAACCAAAACGCGGGGCAAATGCATCAATGGGGGGGTTATTCTGAGTGGGAACCTTATGGTTACTCTCGAAAACTCCACCCACGGGCGGAGGAGGGTAAAGCGAAGCGTTATAGTTGGACGGCACGACAAATCCAGCGAGCGATCCGGTGGCTTGCGTGGCTCCCAACGTCCCTCCCTGTGCCACCGGAACATTGACCGTTTGAATGAGGTTGAACCATGTGTTGGTGGTGTTGCCGGCGGAATCAAAGAATAGCCCGTTGTACTCCCAGCGCACCCCGAGGTTGAGGGTCACTCTGCTTGACACCTTGAAGTCATCCTGCAGGAATACGCTTGCAGCGGGTGACCGGAAGAAGTGATTGTCGCCGCCGGGCTTTGTGAGCGAAACGGAGTTGCCGGTGTTGTCGATATTGCTGAAGCCACTTCCGTTGGTTTGACCTGCCAGGACTGGCCCCTCGCCGCTCGCCTTAGTGGCCGCACATTGCGCAGCAGTAAGGTTTGTCGCACAGCCGGGCAGTCCCAGTAGGAAGTCCGCGAAGGTATCGAAAGTCTCGTTCGCATTGCCTCCACCAGCCAACGCCGGGAAATACCAGTTCAGGCGGTCGCGTTCGATTTCGAAACCACTCCGAACAGTGTGCTTCCCGTGTGACCAGGAAATCTGGTCCCCCAATTCCCACGAGGTGTTGAGCTTACGGGCGACCGCAACACCTGTACCGAACACGAACAAGCCCTTGATCGTGTATCTGTTAGTCACATCATAAGTTGGTTCGACAGGCGCTACTCCGAATTGGGTATTGGTAACCAGAGAGCCGTTTGGATTGACGAACCCGGGGTAGTCATAGACCACGGTCCGCTGCACCGAGCCCTTTACTTCGTTCACCACGGTGTTTGAGACGATCGTAGTGATTTTACCTGTCGTGTACTCGGTTGGGAACGTAAAACTCCCAGGAGCCCCAGGCAGTCCTTGGCTCACTGTCGAGGACGTTGCGGCAATTCCGATCGGGCCGACCGTGTGAACCGAACTATAGAAAAACCGCCCCGAAATGGTGTTGCGACTGTTGAGGACATAATCGAAGTTGCCCACGCCCTGGTTTTCAAAATAGTGCGCGGGATCGCTGAATGTGGTGGCCTGAGTTCCGGGGCTGGCCAGAGTTCCGGGGACGGCTGTTTCACCCTGAACGTAATAACTACCGTCGGCGTTCTTGAAATTGAGCAAATTGAGAGCTACCGGGTTGATGTTGGATCCATCACACGCAACCTGAATCCCACCGTTGAAGGGCTTTTGCCCACAATATGCCGCTCCCAGCGCCTCCACCCAGGGAGAACCAATCGCGGCGCTGCGGGCACCCGCCGGAATATACACGAGCGTGGGATCGGAGAACCCCGCCGCCGCAAGGCCGTTCTTCTGCCACGTCCTCTGGAAACCGGCAAAGAAGAACAGCTTGTCCTTCTTCACCGGTCCGCCGATCGTGCCACCAAACTGGTTCTGGTTGAGCACCGGCCGCCCGTTCTGAGGGACGCCGTTGACAGGAGCACTCTCCTTGCGGAAATAGTCGTTGGCATTGAGCACCGCGTTGCGAAAGAACTCAAATCCGCTACCGTGGAACTGATTCGTGCCGGACTTCGTCACGACGTTCACGTTCGCGCCCGGATTGCGTCCGTAGCCAGCGTCATATGTCGAAGTTTGAATCTTGAATTCCTGGATGGCGTCCGGATTCACGATTCCGATTCCGCTAGTGGCCCCGCCGGAATCAGCACCGGTCCCGGTTCCAGCAGTATTGATGATCGAAGACCCGTCCTGCTGGTAGTTGTTCTGAGCTGCCAGAGCACCGTTTACCGCGATGTCTTGTGTGCCCCTGCCCAGCTGTGTCGCGTTGTAGACGGCAACGTTCGCGCCAGCGGCGAGACCCAGCACGGTCGAATAGTTGCGTGCGGTTAGGGGAATATCGGACAGGGTAGTGCCACCCACCGTTGTGCCCAACGTAGAAGTGGCCGTCTGTACTTGTTCGGTTTCAGCGCGGACTTCCACTTGCTGCGTCTGAGAGCCCACCTGCAGAGCCTCGTCAAAAACATCTGTCTCCGTCACTACGATCGTGACCGAGGGCACCTCTGCCGCATTGAAACCAGCGGCCTCAAACTTTAGCTTGTAAGTACCGGGAGGGAGAAAACCGAACTTGTAAGTTCCATTTGCGTCCGTCGCGCTGGTGCGTACCTGATCAGTCGCAAGACTCGTCGCGGTAACAGTCGCATTCGGCACCACCGCGCCCGACGAGTCTTTTACAGTCCCGGTCAACGCCCCAGTGGAGGACGACTGGCCCAGAACGACAGGACTTGAAACCAACGACAGCAAAATCATCGCTGCACAGCTAATAGCAAATGCGCAATCGGTCCACCTACTCACAATTCTATTTTTCATATACTCCCCTTCCCCTTTTCTAGAACACAGATAACTCTTTGCAGGTTGGCCGAACAAAGGCTTACCGTTGCCGCGCACAATAGCACAGGATTCGAGGAAAGTCCTGAGGAAAATATAAAAAGGTGCCGAATTTGCTGAAAGTTGCGCTGATCCACCTCAGTGCACCGATCCGATCTATCTCTCTCCATCCCGTAACTCCTTATTTTTGGCCTCTTCCCGTCCCCGCTGAGGCTGAGTTGTGGCCTCACATCCCCAAAGGTGCATCCGCTGGATCGCCTTTTGCCAAGCGCAGAGTTCCACTCTGCGCCCGGGCGCCTCGCTGCCTTTTCGGGCGAGAGTAAACTCCGGGCGGTAGCGCCGGGCATAAAAAACTAGCTATAGCTGGGCGAAGCAGGTGTGGAATGGAGCATCAATGTGCGCAGCAGCACAGCAAGGTGGCGACTCATATCCTGGCCGGAAACGCTTCGCCGATTCAAACGCAGTGGCTCAACGTGAGGATCCTTCAAAAGCTGCCTTTGCCACGATCACGACCAAGTTCTACAAGCAATACTGACCTAAGGTACCTCTATGGGCAGAGCCCGATGATGCTGCCGCGAGAAACGCGCCCGACGTCCCCGTGGAACTGATCGGGCTCCCTCAGCGACACAAGGGCTCACTTGGCGAGCGGGTCAGGCCGAATCTGAAAATGGGCGACCGAACTGGTGGTGCCCTTACCTCCCTCGATGTGCCAGACAACCCTCGTCTCGTTTGCCGTCCATATTCCCCGCCCCTTCCACCCGGCCTTCGGATCGTCAATGCGGCCATCCATAAGGCGCGTGTAGAAGCTCATCGGGTACGGCACGCGCAGCGTGACGAATTTCTTCGTCCGGGGGATAAAGGCAATCAGAGAGTCAGACCCGGTTCCAGTGACAACGGGTATGTCGTTGCCTAAGCCCAGAGTATCGTAGCGGTCGACCCAGTTGTGATAGAAGGAGTCGGCCAGAACCTTGCTGCCCTTAAACGTCGGGCCTGGCACCGGATACAAAGTCCAGCCTTCTGGACAATGCTGGCCGGTGGCGGTCGGACCGTTGAGCGGCCCCTTGCACTTGCTGCGGTCAAAGCTGGCCAGATCGTTGCTCCCCGCAAGCGCCGCCCACACCAAGCCTTTGCTATCGATCGCAACACCGAGGGTTGAGTAAGCCTCCACACCTGGAAGCTTGGGATTGTCAAAGGGCGGTTCGTATACTTCCGTCTTGCACGTCTCCGGTGGGTTGGAGCCGATTTCCATGCGGAAGATTCTCCCCGGAACGGGATACCCTAATCCTGCATACCACACACTGCCATCCACTGGATTTACGGCGACTCCGTAGCCGTTCGACCATTTCACCTCGCGATCAAGCGTTGGATCGGGCGGCTCGTCTGGCCAGGTAAAAGGCCCTGTCTTGCCGTCGCCGTTGTAATCGATCACAGCAAGGCACCAGCCAACCGACTTCTCTGAATCGTGCGTCTGGTCCCATACGCGCGTCTTGATCCAGCCGATGCCTCCACGGTGTGTAGGGCCAACGCCCGGCGTGCTGGCATAATACAGCGTCTCGTCCTTGTCATCAGCGAACACCATGTGTCCAGATGGCAAGCATGTATCCACCGAACCAAATTTGCCTGTTTTCGGATCGTAGTAGGTGCCACCCCTTGCAACGGTGTCATCTGGAATGGGGAAGATTTTTGCAAAGGCATTATTGGAGCTGGCTTTACACCAGTCGGGCAGGTCCGCGCGCGTCTGCGAATGGAACCAAAACCGGCCCTTGCTGTCTAATCGCGGCTGTGCCGATGTGACTCGATCGTCCCAGATGAGCTCGTTGCCCCAGTAAGGAGATGGTGCGCCAATCGTCTGCGGCGTGAAAGGCTTCAGCAACTCCTTGTCGTGCTCGTTGCGCAGAGTAATCGGGATCATGGATTTCTTGCCCGTATTCGGGTCCAGAACGGCGATGGCGTTTCCCGAAAAGTCCGTGCCGATAATCGGTCCGTAGGGATTGGCAGTCGGATGCCGGTCATCGCTGCTGCCGACGTCGTGGAAGAACGACTTATCGGTGCCAAATTCCCAAAGACTGACCACCACATTCCGTTCAACACCCTGCGGACGCGGCGGGGCTGGCGGAACCTCTCCTTTGGCGATCCTGGTACTCCAGTCGGCGAACATTGCCAGACCTCGATCGTGGCCAAAACTGTTCAGTGCGTTGGTCATCTGTGGACCAACTTGGCCCGACATCATCCTCCGCTCCCACGCGAGGGCGGGAGAATCGAAAGTGCCCAAGCTCGGCTCAAGTTCGCGGGTGGCCAGGTCGCCCACTTGGTGGCAGACTTCACAGCCCCGCTTCAAGAGAAAGGCATAATGGGCCTGCGTCTTAATCTCGGTGTCGGTGGGGGCAGCGAAATCACCTGGCGCGCCGGGATCCTTCCCAACGGGTCCCCCATTGGTCGAGCGGATCTTCATCGGGAAGGCGCTCTTGGGTGGCATCTTGATCAGCGAGAACCAATAATCGCCCGGATAGTATTGCGCGGCCGCCTGGGGAGTGGGAGCAATCGCCGCAGCGAGCGCCAGCGTCTTGCCGGGCATCGCCGTGACGGCCTTTGAGTCCACCAATCCGTAGCCTCTCACCCAGACTTTGTAAGCCGCCTTCGGAAGATCGGGCAAAACATAACGGCCGGCATCGTCGGTGACCACGATCTTGCGAAACTTAGTGGGCAAATCGGTGGTTTCCGCAATCACCCACACACCCGCTTCGGGTCCCTTCGAACTTGTCACCACGCCGCCGATGTCATCGGCGTCTATGGCCACGCTGCCAGCCTCGGATGGTGCGGCTACGTTGCTCCGCCGTGGCGTAGCCTCAAGCCGCATCAATGCCAAGAAGAGAACCAAGCCGACAACCAGACATGTCGCCACCGCAGATACCAAAGGTCTTGAATCGGATTGTTTCATCGCGTTTTCCCCTCACTACTTGGCACGAATGGTTCAGCGCACGTCAACCGTCGGCTCCGGTCAACCGATCTCATGTGAGCGCATTGACCAACGTATGAGCAGCGGCTGCCTCAGCGAAGCCGCACGCAGTAACCCGCCCACGTTGCGGGTCCCGGTTGCTGATACTAGCCGATGATACTGCGTGCATCACATTAAAGGAAGGCGTCAATCTATGCGCTCCACCCGCGTAACTAGCATGTTCTAGAGCTCACCTGGGTTTCTGTGACGTGGCGACGCGCGGGGGATTGCTCAGCAAATTACCCCGCGCGCCGTCGTAGGCGCTTTACTTGGCGAGCGGGTCAGGCCGCACTTGGAAGTGCACCATTTGCGGAGTCTGTCCCTTGCCTCCTTCGGTATGCCAGATGACACGCGTCTCAGTGGTTGCCCACAGCCCGCGGCCCTTCCAGCCTGCTTTCGGATCGTCGATGCGCCCATCGATGTCGCGCGTATAGAATCCCATCGGATAGGGAACCCGCGCCGTGATCCATTCTCTCGTGTCGGGTTTAAAAAAATGCAACGAATCAGAACCCGTTCCAAGCACCACCGAAACGTCCTTACCAAGCCCTAACGTATTGAGACGATCCACCCAATTGAGATAAAACCAATCCGCACGAGCCTCCGTACCCTTGAAGCTTGGTCCCGGCACCGGATAGATCGTCCAACCCTCCGGGCAGTGCTGCCCAGTGGCTGTCGGACCGTTCAGCACCTTGCACTTGCGCCGGTCGAAACTTGCCAACTCGCCGCTCCCCGATAGCTCTGTCCAAACCAGACCAGTGCTATCGACATCGACTCCGCGCGGCGTGTAGTGCATCTCTCCGGGAAACTTGGGATTGTTGAATGGCGGTTCATAGACTTCGCTCGCGCAGGTCGAAGGAGGATTGAAACCCGGTACGGCGCGCACGATCCTGCCCGGCATGGGACCCGGCGCCGTATACCAAACACTGCCGTCTACGGGATTCACCGATACTCCGTAGCCGTCCACCGCGCCGAGGCGGTCAAGCTTGGGGTCGGCAGGCTCACCCGGCACGGTAAAAGCGCCCGTCTTTCCATCGCCGTTGTAGTCAATCACCGGGGCGCACCAACCCTGTGCTTTATTGGCGTCGTGTGTCTCGTCCCACACGCGCGTGTTGAACCAGGCGAGGCCCCCCGTGCGCAAAGAGAAGTAGAGAGTCTCGTCCTTGTCGTTGGCAAAAACTGCGTGGCTTTGTCCGAAGCAAAGGTCCACGGCCTCAAATTTCAAGGTCTTCGGATCATAGATATCCAGGCCCCATCCCGGAGGACTCTCCCAGGGCATCCTCTTGCCCACATGCTGCAGCGTGTCCTGAAAACGGAAATCGCTGGCAGCGTTTTTGGAAACCTGATTCGATTCCCACGTCTTCGCATACACGTTGCCCGAGCTCGCCTTGCAGAAATCGGGAGCCTGCGGAGGCCGGTTCTCCACGCTCACCCACAGACGTCCCTTGCGGTCTATCTGCGTATTCTTCGGATTGACAGGATCGTCCCAGATAATCAGGTTGCCCCAATAAGGAGACGGCGCGGTCAACTCCTGCGGAGACCATGTGGGCATATTTTTCCGGTCGGCTTCCCTGGGCAGCGGGATCTTGATCGTGCTCGCCGCGTTTTCCTCCGGGTCCACCAGGACAAGCGTGCCTCCCGACCAGTCGCCGTTGTAGACAGGGCCGTTCGAATTCACGCGGGGATCGTATCGGTTGGTCGAGACTTCCGAATGAAGAAACGACTTGGGCCCGGCAATATCCCAAAGTGTCAGCACAAAGTTCCGTTCGATGCCTGTGGGCCGCGGCGGAGCGGGAGGAACTTCTCCTTTGGTAATGCGGTCGGTCCAATCCGCGAACATCGCGATGCCGCGGTCGTACCCAAAAACATTCATTCTTGCAACCATATTGCCGCCTACCTGGCTCGACTGGATCCGGCGCTCCCAAGCCTTAGTGGCAGACGGGAAAGTCCCCAGATTCTCTGGCATCTCACGTGTTATCTTGTCGCCCATCTGATGGCAAGTCTGGCAGCCAGTTTTCACCGAATCGATCCAGTCACCCTGCGTGCGTACCGCCGGACCGCCGCCGGCGGGAGCCGTCATGGGAAATGCGCTCTTGGGCGGTATCCTCAGCATGGACAGCCAATAATTCGGCGGATCAATCTGGGCGGCCGCTTGAGGGTTCGGAGCAACGATTGCGGTCAGGGCCAAGGTTTGGCCAGGCCCTGAATTGACCGGCGTCGAATCCAGTAGGCCGTAGCCGCGCACCCATACCTTATAGCTGGCCTTAGGAACTTCGGGAATCAGGAAACGCCCTCGATCATCGGTCACCACGATCTTGCGCAGCTTCGTCTGGAAATCGTGCGTCTCCGCAATCACCCAAACTCCTGCTTCAGGGCCTTTCGAACTGGTGACCACGCCGCCGATGTCCTCGGCGTCCACTGCCACGCGGCCGGCCTCCTGTGCGACTGCAGCATTCCCCCTCGTGGCCGCTTCTATCCGCGCCATCGCCGCAAACAGTACCCCGCCAGAAATAAGGCAGGCCGTCATGGCAAAAATCAAGGATTTCGAATTCCATTTTTTCATCATGCTTCCCTTTCGAGGCTCAAGCGCATCCAGAAAAAATTGCAGCATGTCTGGAGCAGGCGCACATCTCGTGACGACCCATCCCCAATGGTTCGATGCAGAAATCCACCCACCTTCCGGAATCCGGCTGATGATACCGTGCGCGTCGCTAGTAAGGTGTAAATCCTTATAAATATATTGCGCAGAGCTACGACGTTCAAGCCCGCACTTCCGTTGCAGGGTCGCTACAGGACTTGCCCAACACGCGGTACTTCTCCGCGTGCAGTGAATGCACGCGGGATGGCAGACGATCTATTTGGCCAGCGGGTCTGGCCGCAGTTGGAAATGTACCATTTGGGGAGTCTGTCCTTTGCCGCCTTCGGCGTGCCAGATGACGCGGGTTTCGGTCGAAGCCCACAGCCCGCGGCCCTTCCAGCCAGCTTTCGGATCGTCAATGCGCCCGTCGATATCGCGTGTGTAGAAGCCCGTTGGATACGGCACGCGGATCGTGAGCCATTCTTTCGTATCAGGCTTGAAGACCAGCAAGGAATCAGAACCCGTCCCCAGCACAACGGAGACGTCTTTCCCCAGGCCAAGGGTGTTGTAGCGATCCACCCAATTGAGATAGTGCCAGTCCGCGCGGGCATCGGTTCCCTTGAAGCTTGGGCCCGGCACCGGATACATCGTCCAGCCCTCGGGGCAGTGCTGACCTGTAGCAGTCGGCCCGCTGAGCACTTTGCACTTGCGCCGGTCAAAGCTTGCGAGGTCGCCGCTGCCAGCCAGCGCCGTCCACACCAAGCCGTTGCTGTCGACATCGACGCCCCGCGGCGTGTAGTGCAATTCACCGGGCAGCTTAGGGTTGTTGTAAGGCGGCTCGTAAGCCTCCGACATGCAGGTTGCCGGCGGATTCGGCCCCGGTATCGCGCGCACGATCTTGCCCGGCACCGGACCCGTCGACGCATACCAGATGCTGTTGTCGACCGGATTCACCGCGACGCCGTAGCCAATCTGCATCGGCGTAGCGAGACGGTCAAGTTTAGGATCAAGTGGCTCCGTCGGAAGCGTAAACGCACCGCTCTTGCCATCGCCGTTGGTGTCGAGAATCGGCGCGCACCAGCCTTGCGCTTTTGCCGTGTCATGTGTCTCATCCCAAATGCGCGTGTTGAACCAGCCGAGGCCGCCCAGTCGTAGGGAGAAGTAGAGCGTCTCGTCCTTGTCGTCGGCAAAGATCGCGTGGCCTTGGCCGAAGCAGAGGTCCACAGCCTCAAATTTCAGCGTTCTGGGATCATAGACCTGCAAACCCCATCCCGGAGGGCTTTCCCACGGCATGCGCTTGGTGCCGGTCACCTCGTTGATGGAAGGGTTGCCCGACAGCCAGGCCTTCGCAAATACATTGCCTTTGCTGGCCCTGCAGAAATCAGGAGCCGCCGGCGGGCGTGTTTCCACGCTCACCCAGACACGCCCTTTGCGGTCGATCTGGGCGTTCTTCGGATTGATCGCATCGTCCCAGATGATTTCATTACCCCAGTAGGGAGACGGTGCAGTCACCTCCTGCGGTGACCAGCGGGGCATTGCTGCCACATCCTTGGGTACAGGAATCTTTATTGTGCTGGCCGTGTTCTCCTGCGGATCGACCACGACGAGCGTGCCTCCCGACCAATCTCCGTTGTAGACAGGTCCGTTCGGATTCACCTGAGGATGGTAGCGGTTGGTCGAAGCCTCCGAATGGAGAAATGATTTCGGTCCGGCAAACGCCCACATTGTCAGCACCACATTGCGTTCAGGGCCGGCCGGTCGCGGCGGCGCGGGAGGAACTTCCCCTAAGGTGATGCGGTCGGTCCAGTCGGCGAACATGGCAATACCGCGGTCATGCCCAAAATCGTTCATACGCGTGACCATTTCCCCGCCAACCTGGCTTGAAAGTATCCGCCGTTCCCAAGCCGCAGTCGTCGATGGGAACGCGCCGAGATTCTGCGGCATTTCACGCGTCGTCTTGTCGCCCATCTGGTGGCAACTCTGGCAGCCCGATTTTAGCGAGTCAATCCAAGCCCCCTGCGTCGGGATCGCTTTGCCGCCATCACTGGGAGCGGGCATGGGAAACGCGCTCTTGGGCGGTATCTTCAACATGGAAAGCCAATAGTTCGCCGGATAAATCCGGGCGGCCGCTTGAGCATTGGGCGCGACCACTGCCGTGAGAGCAACGGTTTGGCCGGGCGTCGAATTCACTGGAGTTGAATCGACCAAGCCGTAGCCGCGCACCCATACTTTGTAGTTGGCCTTGGGGAGTTCAGGCAGAAGGAACCGGCCGCGATCATCGGTTGCCACAATCTTGCGCAACGTGGTCTGGAAATCGCTGGTCTCGGCGATCACCCACACGCCCGCTTCCGGCCCATTCGAGCTAGCTACCACGCCGCCGATGTCGTCGGCGTTCACCGCCACGCGGCTCGCTTCAGCCTGGGCCGCCGCGGCTGCGGCGGTTCGCCGCGGCGACGCTTCGATCCGCACCATCGCTGCGAACAGAATTGCGCCAACAACCAGGCACGAGGTCGTTGCAAAAACCGTCAAAGATTTTGGCTTCTTTGTTTTCATCGCAATTCCCTTTCAGCAAATACACCAGGACGCCCCGGGTTGGCAATTGTAAGGGGCGAACGAAGTCTGCTTGAGAGGCTCCAAGGCACCCAAAGCTTCCCAGGATTGCTTTTGAGCGCGGGCCGCCGGAGGCCCTGGCAGAAGCAAGGCAACCAAGGCAATCGACATCATTAGCGCGAAGACTTTAGCTTGTGTCACGGATCCTCTAGGTGAGACCCAAACCGACCCCATTCCCGTGGCGGACTCTTACCACTTTGTGAATATGGTTGTCAAAGTAAAATAATTGTGTACTCGTTTCGCGCGCGGAAGCAGTTAAGTCGAGAGCTCTGGGCTGCGGCGAGCAGATCAAGTCTGAAGAATCGAAGATGCGGAGCGAAATTGCTGACCGCAGGTCTTTCGGCCAACGCGATCGCAGCCTCGTAAACGGAAATCTCGTTGGTGGAGTGATTCTGTTGACGGCATCCTCGCCAGGGCATTTGCCAGTGGGACTGCCGAAGGTCACAGCCAATTGGTGCACCGCGGTTCGGTAACCGAAGGTTGCGACGAGCGCCATAATAATACCCATGGGCATGAATCTCACGCCGCCCAGCAGCGACACTCCGCTTTCGTGGTCAGCATTGCCCCGCACGCGAAGAAACTCGCGCAAGGTGATTCCCAAATTTCGCCACATCAAGCCGAATACGATGATCCTCATGCTCGTGCGAATCCACGCGAAAACAGTCCGCTTGTGTGGCATGATCTGCCGCTTTGCCAAGACTCTGCGGCGGCGATGGAGTCATCCGCAATTGAATTCACTGGATCCGGGTCTCTGCCCCTGCTGGGTGAGGTATGATCCTGTTCCTAGTCGTACCAGACGATTATACAAAGACAGCAAGCTTCGGCGATAAACACTGCTTCCATAAAATAAGTGGATTGCAGAGATTGAGACGAAAGGGGCGATCGAATGGCCCACAAGATCCTGGTGGTTGACGTAGGTGGCACGCATCTTAAAATCCTGGCCGTCGGCCAGCGAACCCCGCGCAAGGTCGATTCAGGCCCTAAGATGACGGCCAAGAAAATGGCCGCATGGATCAGGACGGTGGCCAAGGACTGGCCCTACGAGGTAGCCTCCATCGGATATCCCGGACCCGTGGTGCACAACAAACCTTTGCGCGAACCCTACAATCTCGGCAAAGGTTGGGTAGCGTTCAATTACGCGAGGGCTCTCGGATGCCCCGTCAAAATCATGAATGACGCCGCCATGCAGGCGCTCGGTTCCTACAAAGGCGGCCGCATGCTGTTTCTCGGCTTGGGCACGGGCCTCGGTTCCGCGATGATTGTCGACGGCACCGTCGAGCCCATGGAACTTGCGCATCTGCCTTATAAGCACGGCAAGACCTATGAAGATTATCTCGGCCTGCGCGGCCTGAAACGCCTGGGCAAAAAGAAGTGGCGCCATCACGTCGCGCTCGTCGTAGAGGAACTCAGCGCGGCCATGGAACCCGATTACGTTGTGCTCGGCGGCGGAAACGCCAAGAAACTCAAAAAGCTCCCTCCGAGAGCGCGCCTCGGCGCCAACGAGGACGCCTTCGCCGGCGGCTATCGTCTCTGGTCAAAATAGGGCGAAGATCGCACAAACCAAAGCGCCCAATCCCGCGCTTTGTCGCAAATCCTCTGTGATAGGCTAGCAGGTCTGCCTCCTGCGAACCGGATCACTCGATGCCCTCGTCTCAGAACGACCACGATCGATCGAAGCACATGGGCGCCCACGGAATCCTCTGGACCCGCTTGAAGGAACACCCCCTAGTGCGGATCGGGCCGGGTCTGATCACCGGCGTTGCGGACGATGACCCGAGCGGCATAGCCACCTACTCCCAGGCAGGCGCTCAATTCGGCCTCAACATGCTTTGGACCATGCCGCTCGCCTTCCCGTTGATGGCCGCGATCCAGTCCATATGCGCGCGCATCGGCCGCGTCACCGGAAAGGGACTGGCAGCCAACATCAAATCGAGCTTTCCGCCAATCGTCCTTCAGGGCGTGGTGCTGCTTTTGCTGATCGCCAATACCCTGAACATCGCCGCCGACGTCGCCGCCATGGGCGAAGTCGGCGAACTCATTACCGGCGTAAATCGCCATCTCGTGACGGTATTCTTCGTGTTCGGAACAGTGCTGCTGCAAATGTTCGTTCCCTATCATCGCTACGTCTTGTTCCTGAAGTGGCTGACGCTTTCGCTGTTGGCCTACGCCGGGGTCCTCTTTACGGTTCGCGTCCCGTGGGGCGAGGTGGCGCTGCGTACCCTCTGGCCCCAACTCACCCTGAATTCTGCGACCGCAGCCGTAGTCGTTGGCGTGTTCGGCACAACAATTAGTCCCTATCTATTTTTCTGGCAGGCGTCCGAAGAGGTCGAGGACATGGATGAACAAGGTGCTGCGCCGCTCATGCAAGATGCGCCCGCGGCAGGCGCGGAACTTCGCCGCATCAAGTGGGACACCTGGAGCGGCATGTTCTACTCCGATATCGCCGCCTACTTCATCATTCTGGCCACTGCCGTCACGCTCCACGTAGCGGGAATCACCACCATTGATACGGCCGCTCAGGCGGCGACCGCGCTTCGGCCGCTCGCAGGTAATTTCGCCTACCTCCTCTTCGCTCTGGGAATTTTCGGTGTCGGTTTGATCGGAGTGCCAGTGCTCGCGGGATCTGCCGGCTACGCTCTGTGCGAGGCGATGGGTTGGAAGTGGGGACTTGAGCGCAAAGCCACCGACGCTCGCGGGTTCTACGGAGTGATCGCCGTTAGCGTCCTGGCCGGACTCTTCATCCAGTATTCGCCGATCAGCCCAATGAGAGCCTTGTTCTGGAGCGCCGTCATCAACGGAGTTGTCGCCGTGCCCCTCATGGCCGTGATCATCATCCTGGTCTCCAAGGAGTCCGTGATGGGCAATTACACGGCTAGCCGCCCGATCATCATCCTAGGCTGGATCGCCACAGGCGTTATGGGGCTGGCCGCCGTGCGCATGTTGATCCCCGGTTAGTGGCTCGACGCCTGCGTTTGCGTCATGACTGTCTCGATCAACCGAAGCGCTGGAAAACGTTCCCCTTTCTGCTCAAACGCCGAAAACCACGCTGCACGCCCGAGCATTCAGCTATTAAGTCAGCACCCGACTACTGGTCCATCGCGAAATCTCAGTTCAGATTGCTTCCCAGAGGAGATCGACGTGACGTTAGCGAAAAATCTCGGATTTATTTTGATCGCAGGCATCGCAGGCTTGCTGCGCGGCGCAAAGAATTCATGCGCAAAATCAGGCGCCCGGCACAGGCTCAACCGCGGCATCAGTCTCACTTCCGCCCGATGTCTATCCCGATACCCGGAACCGCCTCCCGGTGCCGAAACGCGAAGACATGGACGACTACGGCAAGCAGGTATTCGACGAGGAGAATCGCGGAAAGCCACTGCCTGATGGGTCGGCCCCCGCCGGCTTTCTACCTACCGGCATCCCGCAACCCTCGGTGCGTTTCTACAGCCCCCGATATGACAAGGCCATATCCGACGCCGGCCACTACCTCAAGTATGAAACCGGCTTGCCCCCCGATTAATGGACATCGGCATTCTCGTAACAGCCTATGAACTCAATTGCCAGTATGAATGGCGCAACGGGAACGGTTCAGACGCGACCCCGCCCCTCCGCGCCACGTAGAGCGGTCCACCATCGACATCGTCAAGTACAACAAGCCGCTCGTCGGCCTCGTCGAAAAGGAAACCGCCATCGTTTCCTTCGGGCGCGAGCGGTTTGGCGACAGAAACCTCTCTTCCACCACCTTCGCCCAGGTTCTGCGTTTATTCGGCCGCAAGGCACCGTGGACTTGGTCGAGCAGATGGGCCTCTATTCTGTAGCTTCCTTGGAGCTCACGGCGTTTGGCCAGCACTTACAGGTCGGGCAAACTCCCTTGCTTGCTCCCCGCCCCAACCCAGCGAACTGTGCCACGCGGTTGGGGGGTAGACGTCATCGCATCGCCTCGCGGGCCCGTGGCTGGTTGCCAGAACATCCAGAGCCATTCTGATCGGAGCTGGCACGGGGCCCGCGATGCAGCAGGTAGCGCGGGTTTGTTCTAAGAGGAAGATGATCCTTTATTACGACCGCACCGACGTCTCCGACCGCGCATGGTTCCCCGCCTCACGACAGACATAAACAGTGTGTTTTCTTCGCCCGTAAGGCTTCTACAGAGGCAACTTGTAACGCGTGGACGGCGTCAAAATCTTTGGGGGCTACGCCGCAGATGACGCTGCCATTCTATGCAAGGCACGCGTAATAGAGTGTGCGACCTTCGCCGTCAAAGGATGTGCTTTTGGCAGGTCGCTCAGAATGTCGGTGGACAAACCAATGGAACTCTGGTCCAGCAAGACAGGAAAAGAGTATGCGTACATCTATCGAACCGAGGGAGGTTGGGGTGGGTATGGCTCGCCGGATTATGGGTCGTGCGCGCGGGACGGCGATTTTGGTTCTGTTAGCGGTGGTCTGGGGTCAGGCAGCCGAAGGGCAGTCCCTTCACACTATTGTTGAGCCGCGAGGCCGCGTATTTCCGGCGGTCGGCCCCGGGGTTACCGTGCTCAAGGGCGATTCATCCGGGCACTACTACATTCTGGCCAAGCCCGCGTCTTTCGTATCGATCTATGGTTTGGACGGAAATCTCGTTGGGCGGATTCCTAACGCCAACTCGAGCGGCGCCGTCATCCGGTATGCCGTCGATATCGACTTGAGTGCCGACGGGCTGCTGTTTGTCGCCGACCGTGGTGCAAATGCGGTCGAGATCTTCAACCCCGACGGCTCGTTGGTATCGAAGATCCCTGTTCTTGCTCCCACATCGGTCGTCGCGCTCCCCGGCGGCCAATTCGCCGTCACGAGCTTGACATCTAAGCGCCTGGTACAGATTCTCGACGAAAAGGGAAAGTTGGTGCGGAGCTTTGGAGACCCCGCCGACCTCGACGCGGATACCCAGAAACAATCTCTTGTTGATTGGGGAAAGATAGTAGCTAGTCCCGCAGGAGACATTTATTTTGCCTTCACCTCGCTGCCCGATCCGATGTTGCGCAAGTACGACCGCTACGGCTATGTCAGTTACGAAGCCTCGGTTCCCAAGAACTTCCTCGACGCAAGCCGTACGGTCCCGAATGACAGGGTCGAGGTCCGATTAAACCTGACGCATCTGTCGCTATCGGACCAAGCCGCTGGCTGGGTGAGTATGGGGTCTTCGGGCGATGTGAAGTTCGGTGGCGGAGTGGGAACGGGTCTCAGCCGAATATTGGGCTCGGGAGGGGGCTTCGGGCGTGCCGGTATGCAGTCGAGCGCGTGGCAGCAGGGACTTGCAAACACGGCTGGCGGCCCCGCAGGCAGTTCGGTGGGAGGGACGTTCTCGGGCCAAGTCACCAACGAGGGAACACAATTCCAGTTCGGCGCAGGGAACATATCATCGATGGGCGGCGGAAGGCGGGGCCGCAACGCCAGCTTTTCGAACAATAATAATTTTGATCAGCAAGAACCTCAGGGATCTGCCGTGCAATGGTTGAGTGCCGGCAACGACGATGCAGACCAGTACGCTAGCCAGTCAAGCCAAATCCTTTCATTCACGGGCGTAGATTCGGCATCGCAGCCCGGAACAAGCGGTGGGACCGATGCAACAGCCGACTTCAGCCAGGACCTTGGGCTGTCGGCCGGAACATTGTTTAATTCTGTCAGCTTTCAGACCCAGGGCTCTTCCGCGATCTTTGGCGGTAGCTTTCCGGGTGGAGGCTTCAGGTTTGCTCACCCGAACCTGGGCAGCGGCCCTGGGGAGCACGGCTCGTCTACCGGGTCTCACTACTTCGGCGACGCCCGCTTTGGCCCTCACGGGCGTTTCGGCGCCGGCGAGGCGGATTTCACCGCCACCTTGCGCGTAAACCTCGGAGACCTGGGCGGGAGTTCAGCAGACAAAGCGACCATCACGGCAGCCAGTGTAGACCCAACTACTCGGGAGCTATGGGCCGGCATCGGCGATGCGCTGATTCACTTCAGCCAGGACGGAAATCCGATTGAGATCTACTACCTCACCATGAAAGGCGGCGGCGTGCCTCTGAAGCCTTCGGCTGTGCTCATTGAACCCGATCGCTTCCTCATTGCCGCCGATCCTTGGGGAATATTCGAATTTCCTCGGCCCCAATAAGCCATTCCCGTCCGCCCTAGCTTTGCTGGTTACCGATAGGCCCTTCTTTTTGCTGCGTTGCGGATGCGCCGCCCGCCTTTTGCTTCTCGAACATCACTACACCGTTCAATATTGTGTCCACCGCCGTTTCATCGCCAATCGTGGAATTGATCATGAGATGAAAGCGGTGCCGGTCCGGCCACTCGACGCCGAAATACTGTTTAATGAAAGCGGCGCGGTCGCGGTCCACGGTTTCGGCGAGCTCGATCGCTTCTCTCTCGCTCTTCCCGGAAGCCCGCAGCCGCCGGACTTTCTCATCAAACGGAGCGTACAGAAATACGTGAAAGGCGTCACGGCGATTTTGGAGATAGTAAGCGGAGCCGCGCCCCACAATCACACACTCTCCGCCTTCCGCGGCCCCTTTCACCACGCGCTCGGCGACCTCCCGGACGCAATCGGTATCTGCCATTTTCAGCCGAGGGGCGTTCAAACTCCCTTCGTAGCTACCTCGCATGAAAGCCCTGAAAAGCCGATAGTACAAGGGATCGCGCTTCTCCTCGTGCTGTTCCACGATCCGGCAATCGCACTCCATCACACGGGCAATTTCGTTGGTCAACAGCTGGTCCCAGAGCTTCCAGCTCAGGCGCCCCGCAACTCTCTTGGCGATCTCGGCGCCCCCGCTGCCGTACTCGCGCTCGATGGTAATCACTCGGATTGTCCTCGGGATCATGGGTGCGGTCATGGCACTACTCCATCGCTACCGGTCGTCTGCCCAGCTCATTTTTCTTCAAACCGAAGGAAAGCACAAACATAATCGCCGCTCCCATCGATAGAACCAAAAAAGTGTCGACGTAGGCCAGCGTGCTCGCCTGCGCGATCACGGTCCGATACAGAAGAGCGTAAGCCTGTTTCGCCGCCAGCTCTGCGTTCATGCCCGAGGCGGTCAATCGCGCCGCCAGGGACGCGGCTGCCTGAGCGGTGCCGGCCCGGCCCGGCGTGACGTTCGCCACCAGGTATATCTGGTGAACCTGCGCCCGGCGCGCAATGAGTGTGGTAACCATCGACGTTCCCACGCTGCTGCCGATGTTACGCATAAAGTTCACTAGACCGGCGACGCTGCTGCTTTTTTCGGGGGGCATTCCGACGTAGGAGGTTAGATTGATGGGAACGAACAAAAAGCCCAACCCGAACACCTGCACCAGACGCAGCATGCTGGCACTTTGAAAGCTGATGTCCAGATCAAGTCGCTGCGTCGAATAGAACATTCCCACCGAGAGCGTCAGCCAGCCAAACGCCACGAGATACCGTGCCTGCACCCGGGACGAGAGCACTCCGACGATCGGCATCAAAAACAAAAGCAGAAGGCCGCCGCCCGAAAGCACTAATCCGGCCGACTCCGCCGTGTAACCCATCAGAGATTGCAGAAATAGAGGCATCATCACGAGGCTGGAAAACAGCATAAGTCCCAGCACGAACATCATGCCGCTGGCGGCGAGGAAGTTCAAATTGCCGAACAGACGCACCTCGACAACGGGACTCTTGTAGAACCATTCCCAGAAGAAGAAGGAGACAAGACCGACGACGGCCAGCGCCGCAAGGGTGAGAATAAACTGTGACCCGAACCAATCATCCTCCTGGCCTTTGTCAAGCATCACCTGCAGGGCGCCCACTCCCAAGATGAGCAGAGAGACACCCACGTAATCGACTCTCGCGATGGCCCCCTGAACGAGCCTGGCCCAAGGCGGGTCATCGATCAGGCGAAAAACCAAGAGCAGCGCCAGAATCCCGACGGGCAGATTGATAAAGAAAATCCACCGCCACGTGTAGTTATCGGTGATCCAACCGCCCAGGGTCGGTCCGACCGTCGGCGCCACGATAACGGTGACGCCGTAGAGAGCAAAGGCCAGCCCTCTTTTCTCGGGGGGAAACGTGTCGGCCAGAATCGCCTGAGCCATGGGTTGAAGTCCGCCCCCGCCCAAACCTTGCAGGATCCGAAACACGATCAGCGCTCCCAGGCTTGGCGCGATTCCGCACAGCAAGGAACTCAAAGTGAAAATCGCGACGCATATCATGAAGAACCGCTTGCGGCCGAACACATTGGCCAGCCATCCACTGATCGGCAGCACCACGGCATTGGACACCAGATACGAGGTAAGCACCCAGGTGCTCTGGTCGTTGCTCGCCCCCAAGTTTCCCGCCATGTAAGGGAGCGCCACGTTGGCGATGCTCGTGTCGAGCACCTCCATAAACGCCGCCATCGCCACTACCACCGCAATCAACCAGGGATTAAACTGCGGCCGCCACTCCGCGGAAGCCGTCGGCGCAGACGCTCCCGCAACTGCAGGGGGTTGAGGGGGTGCGTTGCCGGGACCGTCAGGGCTGTCTGCCATAGGCTCGAAGTGACTTCTCCGTCCGCTAAAGCGGGACGGCTTCTTAAATCACGCTTGAGATGAGTTCCTCTACGTTACGGTTGGAAGGGCCTATCCGAACCCTTTGGAGAATAACTTGAGCACTTACGACATCACGAGGAGCAATCAAACCACACGCGGTGCAAACATGCTCCCTATCAGAGAGCAACTTTCCCACCGAGGCTCCACAAATGCAGGCCTGCGATGTACCAGCAGGATTCACCGCAATCAATCGCCTACCAGCATTTTCGGCTTTGTGGGAAAGTTTTGCGATAAACGAAGACCAACCAGCATCGTGCACATACTTAGACAACATGCCACCAGCGAGACCTTTGACGTTCAGGTCTTCGACAACGATTGTGCCGGAGTCTCGAACCAGCCTGAAAGACTGCCGATGTTGAAACTCATTTCGCAATCGAAAGATTCGAGTGTGAACTTTCTGGAGCAGCGCGACAGCCCTACGTCTGCGATGCGACCCCTTCTTGCGACGGGCCACACGGCGCTGCGCTCGACCAAGTTTGGCTTCCGCGCTTCGATACCAATGAGGATTGGGAATCGTATCGCCGTTGGACGAGGTAGCGAAGGATTCAAGCCCAACATCCATCCCGATGGCGGTGTCGAGAACGGGGAGTGGTTTTGCTTCGCAGAAGCAAACGCACCACTTGCCGCATTCGCGCTTCACCGCGACCGTCTTAATTTTGCCCGATATGGGACGATGCAACTTGACTTCGATTTCGCCGACGCCCTGAACTCGCAGCATATTACCCGTAAGTTTTGACTCCATCGCCGTAACTCGGAAAAGTGAGGCTATCGAAACAGCGACGAGACTTAAATTGAGGGTAGCCCGCTTTCTGATGCTACTTTATTCGACCGAAGAACGCATCAAAGGTTTTTGCTCACTCGACGGAGAACATCTTGACAGCAAGAGAAGTTTGCAAGACCAAGGTCACCCGCAGCCCGAATCTCTTTCAACTGATTCGCCTGGGTGTAGCAGTGGACCGATATTCGCTGCTTCCAAGCGTCCCGGCGTTCCTGCAAAGCAGCATTGTAGAGTCGGCAGGCTTCTCCGAGTTGCCCGTCCAGTGCTTCCGATTGGAGCCGTGTCGTGAATAGCCGATACTTAAATGTTTTTCGCACGAGTCTTCTGGTTGACGATGTATCGCCTTACTGTCGATTTCGAACGGTATTTGAGCAAGTAGACCGCTCCGACACTGACGCGATATCTGGTATCCATCACGAGACCAGTGCAGCACAGGAGTTCGCAGAACGCAATACACTTATCAGAAGGAGAGCCGCATTCCTCCCCCCTGAAGCGAGCAGTTCCCTGCGGTTTTTAATCTAAGGAGGGAGCCGCTAACTGTTCAAGGATTTAAAAGTGGTGCGGGCGAGAGGAGTCGAACCCCCGAGAACCCGGTTCGTAGCCGTAGTTTCAAAAATACTAAGTCATTTTGGTGGTCTCGCATACGGACCAACGCCACTTTTCTTCGAGCCCCTTCGTTCAACCCAAATACGTGCACATCGGTCGGAGGGTTCTCATCCGACCCCAACTAAGTGTAATCATCCCGCCGCTCTGGCGTTGTTTGCCCCGGTTCTGCAATGAAGGGGGAATCATGCAGTGGTACACGTATGTCGCTTTCTTTTTCGGGGGCGCTTTTCTCGTGAACGCCGTTCCGCACTTCACAACCGGTGTGTCCGGGCGCAGGTTCCCGACACCGTTTGCTTCCCCACCCGGCAAGGGACAGTCTTCCTCAACGGTCAATGTGCTCTGGGGTTCGGTAAATGTCGCAGTAGGATATCTGCTGGTGTGCCACGTCGGCGAGTTCCATCTCCGTCGCATCCCCGATATGCTCGTCCTGGGAGCCGGGGGCCTGCTGATGGCGGTCATGCTCTCTCGGGAATTCGGGCGTCTCTACGGTCAACAGGGGGGCGAGTCCTCCTGACGCCCGGAGTACAATCCGCTGTCAGTTCAGAACTCACCATGACCCCTTCCTCCGAGCAGACACTCATTGAGATCTGGCGGCAAGCCCTCGTCGAGAAATCCAAGGTCGCCGTGCTCAGGCAAAAGCGTTATCCAGTCCGGCTGATCCCTAAACGAGGTTTGCGGCAGGTGGACTTCGTGTTCGACGGGAACGAAATTCGCGGGCTGCAACAGAACCCTGATACGAAGTCCCGTTGGGCACAAATGGTATGGGCTGGCAAGATGGTTATGCAGTTCTTCAACGGGGGTCGCTATGCGGCAAACGTGGTTGAACGGTTCAGTTTGATCGCTTGGCTGTGAATTCGCGGCTGAACTGCCCGCCGCCCACGGTGCCGTTCATCGTGTCGCCGCTCAGCGTTGCCTTGCACTCAATCTTCATCGTGTTGCCGCCGCGACCCTGGCGCTCCTCTGTCCATGATATCGTGTTGCCCGAGATGGTGGCGTCATAGGCATTTTCGCCGCGGGGCGTTTTGTGGCTGACTTTGAATTTGTCGCCATCCTGCGTGATTGTGAGTGACTGCGCACCGCCGCCACCTCTTCGGCTCCCGCCTCCCCCATCTTGACCGCCAACTGCCACGGTCATTTCCCAGGTGCCGACAAAATTTGCATTGGCATCCTGGCGTGCAGCCTGAACAGCCGTCGCCGACAACAGCAAGCCAAAGACGCAGAGCACCGCAAACCCGAGTCTAAACTTCTGCATGACGAATCCTCCTTTGTGTCAACGATGGCTGCGGGCTCCCTTCGGTGGAGCACATATCGCGACTTCCCGAAGGTGCCAGGAGCGCCGCGAACAAATTGCAATTACGGGTGAGAGAGGTCTTGGACCTCCGACTCGCGCGTCGTACGCTTTCCCTGCCCTCGATACAACGATTTGCCGCCACGATTACCACGACCTGCCACCAGTGCAGGCTTTCAGGGAGCTTTTTTCCGCTGGCTCATGTGCGACGAGGGACTCCCCATTGACCGGTCTCATCCCGAATGCCCGTGGCTTCTGAGGATTGTCGTGATTTCCTGAAGCCTGGGACAGCTTGCCTCGATCGGCGCCGACGCACCAACCTTCTTCCCGCTGAGCATGTGGGCCAGTGCAAGGGCGTTGACCGCCGCCTTGCCCAGATTATGGTTGTTGCCACCACGAAAGTCCACCTTGCGGCGCAGCAGGTCCTGAAAACGTGGGTCTCAGTGCAGCGGCTTGAAGTTCGGGTCCACGTTAACATCGGATAGCGAGCGCGTTCCTCGTAGCCGTTTTCTAACCACGTGATGGCCTGGTTCTTCTCCCCTATCGCCGGTCGAGCGTCGCCATCCGGATGGTGCCGGTGGTTTCAATCATGCTGAAGACCGCCTCCCGCGCAACCGTGGGCGAGATGACGATGGGATCGACAGTCCCGATAGGCTGCCGGGCGTGGTGGAAGTGGTAAACGTCGAAGGGCGGACCGACGAGATGCTTGGTGGCCGGGTCCAGGCGCTGGCCGCGGATGCACCGGAACCCATCCCGCTCCGAGAGAAAGTACAGCAGGTTCCCGTCAGGCGACCAATCGGCGTAGCGCTCCGTGCCCTCGCCATCGGTGATGGGAATCCAAGCCTTCTCGTCCTGCAGAACTGCACCTTTGAAAGGCACGACATAAACGCGCCGCGCCTCCGGCCCGGGAATCGCATGGAAGGAAATCCATCTGCCGTCCGGAGAGGAGCGGCCTCGTGAAACACCGTACCTGGGATTGGAATTCTTGACGATTTCGGTCTGCTGCCCCGAAGCGACGCCTAGCAGGAACAGCGCGCGATTGGACGATTCTTCCGAGATAAGGCCAAACGGCTGGTCCCCAGGTGGCAAGAGCCGCCTTCGCCGAGCTGCTCGACCGAGTCGAGATCAGGCTACTCTCATACGCCGTCTGGTCAGCGGCTTTAATAATCCGCCGTGCTTGATGTCGGTTATTTTTCTTACGTCGATTCTCTTCCGACCCGCAGCGATTGCAGCCTTAATAGCTGACGGGCTCGTTTTGAAGCTCTCCCTTAAAATAAACACAGTCCCAGTCGTACCTGGGCCGTTATCTTCTCTGATACGATATTCCGCCGTCCATAAGCTTCCATCCAGTAGCTTGTAGGAACGGGCGTCAATCCAAAGGCCGCAGTAAACCTGTCGAGCTTCCATTTGGGGCTCATCTACCATTTCATTGTTTACGCTGGTGTGCTCTCAGCGTTCAAATGATGCGGCTCTAGGTGAAGTCCGTGTAGTAGCCGGGGGAGGGAGTGAATCCTATTTTCTTGCTCAACCCCGGCGTCATGCCGCCCATATTTTTGAATCGGTCGACAATCCTGTCCATAACGCTTTGATGGGATGCAACGTCACTCTTGGACAGAGAGCGATACCATCTTGCGATCTGCTCTCTGTCGGCCTTCTCTACTTGTTCCATGGTAGGGAAAAGTTCAGGCATCGAGTCTCCTTCCATTCATCGCGGAATGCCAACCGTCTGGAAAACGGTATGCGATTGTTCGTAGGTTGTTCAGGTTGTCGTGATCGTTCAGACAGCAGGATGGTGTCCTGCGACGTGCTTGTCAAATCAACGCTGTGGAAATCTCACAGGCAAAGAACTGGTCCACGCCAGAACCAATTCCTTCTGGCAGTCTGAGCATGGCTCTCGGCGGGTAGCAGAATCAAACGTTTGCGAGTGGCATAGCGAAAACGGGGCTTTGGCCGTCAAACTTCGCAGCTTTTTTAGGCTTTTTCCCAGTCACCTTCTCAAACAATAAGTCCTTGTGATCTTCGCAGGAGTAATGCAGGTCGTGGGCAGAGCCAAACTCGTGTTGGTGGGGTTGCCGCATAGCTCACATTTACCGGTGGCGGTCGCCTTGGCTCAGATAACCTCTGTGAGTGGTCTTCGGGGTGCGGTAAAAATAGAACGTCCGAGACTGCCTACCCCACGCATTCCAATTTTGGATTGTCCGATGTGATGATACTGTTCCCGACCATCATCGGGTTCTCGAAATCGAGAACATTTGGTTCAAGTTCCTCCCCCGTATCAGGGTTACGGTCAGTAACAACTACAACATTTTAAAAATGCTTGCCGTCAGCGGAGCGCATCAATCTTTAAAAAATGGCGCGGCTGGAGGGAGTCGAACCCCCGACCCCGTGCTTCGTAGGCACGTGCTCTATCCAGCTGAGCTACAGCCGCGTCAAACAACAATATCAGCGAGGGCAGGAAAATTCAAACCGTCCGGGGTGTCAGGGGTGTCACGGCACCGATGAAACGTATCCCGTACTGCGTAAGTGAATATTCGGACCGAAGAACGGGTCGGCTTTGGTCAACGGGAATGCTGATGGTGCCAAATTTGGCATTTCGGCCCTGTCCTACTATCTACGTCCGTCGTGCACGCACGGCAGCACGATAAATGTGACGCGCGGGAGATTTGAAGAAATCGGCGCTGAGCTGGCAGGGGTTTAAATTTCAAATCAAGGAAGAAACGAAATGGCACGGACGATGCGCGAAGGAATTCTCCGATGTGCACCAGGCCGCCGGAGCCGGAGACGCTGCTGCGCGCAAGGTTGCGGTCGAAACGATGAGCGTGGTGCGGAAGGAAGAATTGCGCACATTGGCGTGCAGCAACGGCAAACTTTCTCTCCCCTTCTCTCGCGCATCTTGCAAAAAAAAACGGACATTGCACACTGATCATGGTCGAGTGTATATTGTCGCCCGGCCTGGCATCCAAAAAGCAGATCATAGTTATGTGCCGCTGGCCAAAGGAGAGGTCCGATGGCCTTCTGCAAAGCGTGCGGTCAGGATGTGGGCGATGCGACATTCTGCCCAAAGTGTGGAGCCTCACAATCGGCCACGAGTGCTCCTGCAGCGGCTCCGTCGACTGCGGGGATCGAAGAAAACGTCGCCGGGTTGCTGTGCTATATTCTTGGATGGCTCTCGGGGCTGATCTTCTTACTAATTGACAAGCGGCCGTTCGTCAAGTTTCATGCGGCGCAATCGATTGCATTCAACGTAGTGATCGCTGCCGTTTCCATGGTTCTCTGGGTGCTCGAGTTCTCTCTGTTTCGGTTGCCGGGGGTAGGCTTCCTGGGGATCTTCTTCTTCCCGCTTTTTTGGATAGCCATATTTGCGCTCTGGGTAATTCTGATGTTCAAAGCCTATCAACACCAAAAATTCAAGCTGCCCATCATCGGAGACATCGTTGAGGGTATGGTCAAGTAGTAGCCTCCTTCGCCTGTTGTCTCAGAAGTCTGCCGAACAACACACTCTTTTTTCAGCTCTTACATCTCACACATCGAGAATGGACACTCGAAGTGCACGCGCTCACAAGATTATCGGCTACAGACAGAAAGGCTGCACGGTAGAATCTTGGACCGGCCCGCGATGGTTTCGCTCTCACCTACGTGCCAGGGACTACGGTCAAGGGACTGTGGTCGGGATGGTGAAGCGCCAGAACACGGCAAAGAGAACTGGCTCAATCAAATGACCAGCCTTCCCAATCACGCCCTGAGGTAACGTTCGACCCGCCTTGCGCAAAAAAGCATATGACAAAAGCAAAGTGACCTATGGACCAATCCCGCTAGGCCGCTCTCCCGTCTCGCCGCGAGAATTCCTGGCGGTTACAGTTCATATGATAGGCAATTAGCCCATGGGGGCCTATCTTTACCCGACCCAGACTTAGAGGCCGAAGCGATCCTCTGCGTGTTCAGGAAAATCAAAAATCGGCCATCTTGGTCTGCTGTGCTTGGTCGAAATTCAGCTGTACCAAGAGCAAGCGCGAAGCTCCCATCTAAACTCGACCAATCTGGCTTCGCGAAGATGCGGGATATGAGTCAGCAGCGGAGCCTTCCTGTCCTGCCCGGCCATCCGCACGAGTGCTTCTCCCTGCCCGCAACTCCCGGCCGTTGAATTTCCCGGCACTCCCCCTTCCCTCTGTTTCGTCTGCGAAAGATCCGCTATGCGAGCCATTCACATTGTCGATAGCTCACGGTGCCACGACTCTGGTAGTGTTGTACGCTGAATCCAGCGCCGAAGTAAATACGATGCATCTGACTCCGAGAGAAATCGACAAGCTGATCATCGTCGTCGCCGCCGATCTGGCGCGCAAGCGCCGCGCTCGCGGACTCAAGCTCAACCATCCGGAGGCAGCCGCATTAATCACCGCGGAACTTCTCGAGGCGATCCGCGACGGGCGCTCCGTCTCTGAAATCATGGAGTTCGGCGGGTCGATCCTCCGCCGCGAGGAAGTGATGGAAGGCGTGCCGGAAATGCTCGACGAGGTACAGGTGGAAGGAACCTTCCCCGATGGCACCAAGCTCGTGACGGTTCACCACCCGATCCGCTAACTCGGTTTTGAAAGTCTTTAGATTTCATCCCGAAGGTAGCGCGCAGGAATCATCAGGAGAACCGCAATGATCCCCGGCGAATATCGCCTTAAATCCGACCCCGTCGTAGCCAACGCCAACCGCCGGGTTATCGAGCTAGACGTTTCCAACGCCGGCGACCGCCCCATTCAGGTCGGCTCCCATTTCCATTTCTTCGAGGCCAATCGCGAACTCCGCTTCGATCGCGCGCAAGCCTTCGGCATGCGTCTGAACATTCCCGCCGGCACAGCCGTCCGCTTCGAGGCCGGTGACGCCAAGCGCGTCGAGCTAACCGAAATCGCCGGTGCGAAAGCCGTTTACGGACTAAACGGCCTCACCGACGGCTCAACGAACGACGCCGCGAAGGACGCCGCACTCCAGCGCGCCAAAGATAAGGGCTTTTCGCTCAGCTAAGTTCGGCCACACAAGGGAGACACACGCCGTTGAGCCTGAAAATTCCTCGCCGCCAATACGCCGAACTCTACGGTCCCACCACGGGCGACCGCATTCGCCTTGCGGACACCGAACTCTTCATCGAAATCGAACGGGACCTCACCACATCAGGTGATGAGGCAAAATTTGGCGGCGGCAAAAGTCTTCGCGACGGTATGGGCCAATCCTCCACCGCCGTACTCGCCGACGGCGCTCTTGATCTCGTCATCACCAACGCGATCATCGTCGACCACACCGGCATCATCAAAGCCGATATCGGGATTCGTGGCAACCGCATCGTCGGAATTGGAAAGGCCGGCAATCCCGACGTGATGAGCGGCGTCACTGCTGGAATGATCGTCGGCGCAGGCACCGAAGTGATCGCTGGCGAAGGCAAGATCGTCACCGCGGGCGGCATCGACTCGCATGTGCACTTCATATGCCCTCAATTAATCACGGCCGCCCTCTCCGGCGGCCTCACCACGCTGATCGGCGGCGGCACCGGACCCGCCACAGGCACAGACGCCACCACCTGCACTCCCGGGGCCTGGAATATGCACCGCATGCTCGAATCCGCCGAAGCGTTTCCGATGAATCTAGGCTTTCTCGGCAAAGGAAACTCCTCGCGGCCCGCGCCTCTGGGCGAACAGATCGAAGCCGGTGCCATCGGCCTAAAGCTCCACGAAGACTGGGGCACGACTCCCGCAGCCATCGACTGCGCGCTTTCAGTCGCCGAAACCTACGACGTGCAGGTCGCCATCCACACCGACACCCTGAACGAAGCCGGTTTCGTCCAGGATTCGATTGCCGCCTTCAAAGGCCGCACGATCCACACCTACCACACCGAAGGCGCCGGCGGCGGCCACGCCCCGGACATTATTAAGGTCTGCGGCGAGGCCAATTGCCTGCCCTCCTCCACCAATCCCACCATGCCTTTCACCGTCAACACGCTTGACGAACATCTCGACATGCTCATGGTGTGCCATCACCTGAGCCCGTCGATTCCCGAGGATTTGGCCTTCGCCGAATCTCGCATCCGCGCCGAGACGATTGCCGCCGAGGACGTCCTTCACGACATCGGTGCCATCAGCATGATGTCCTCCGACTCCCAAGCCATGGGCCGCATCGGCGAAGTCATCACGCGCACCTGGCAAACCGCTGACAAAATGAAACGCCAACGCGGCTCCCTTCCCGGAGAGTCGCCCGAAAATGACAACATGCGCGTGAGGCGTTACGTCTCCAAATACACGATCAACCCGGCGATCACCCACGGCGTAGCCCACGAAATCGGCTCGGTCGAAACGGGAAAGTTCGCCGACTTGGTTCTGTGGAAACCCGCGTTCTTTGGCGTAAAGCCAGAAATTATCGTGAAGGGCGGCTTCATCGCGTGGTCTGTCATGGGTGACGCGAATGCATCCATCCCGACCCCGCAGCCGGTAATCTACCGCCCGATGTATGGCAGCTATGGCCGAGCCGTGCAGTCCACCTCGATGACGTTCGTTTCGAAAGCAGCGCTGGATGCGGGCGTTCCCGGAAAGCTAGGCTTAAAGAAGTATTTCGCCGCGGTCAAAAAATGCCGCGGCCTCTCGAAGAAGGACATGGTCCACAACGACGAACTGCCCAAAATCGAGGTGGACGCTGAAACCTATGAGGTGCGCGCCGACGGTGTCTTACTAACCTGCGAGCCCGCAACAATTCTCCCCATGGCTCAGCGCTATTTCCTGTTTTGATGCCGGGGAAGAAACGTTCATGCTGATTGTCTACGAACCCATCGATTCGCTTGCGGAAACAGATATTCGGGGCAAAGAAGAGGACACGCTGGCCCTCCCCTGGGAGCGGCGGCGCTGGATTCGCGGAAGATTCACCACGACCAAAGGCCGCGAGGTAGCCCTGGCGCTGCCGACGGGAACTCCGCTCGTCCCCGGCACAATCGTCCTGGTCGAACGCGATTGGTATCTTCGCGTAGAAGCCGTGCCCGAACAGCTCATCGCAGTAAATCCGCAAGACTCTGAGGATGCCATTCGCCTCGCCTTCGAAATCGGCAACCTCCACTTCCCCCTAGCGCTCAACGGTGACACGCTCCTGGTTCCGGACGACGTCGCCATGACCCAACTATTCGACCGCCTCAGAGTTCCATGGACTCGCCACCAAGCAATATTTTCGCCGATCGGCATCGGACGCATCTATGCCCGTTAAGCGCGCGTCCAGGGTTTTGCCAGGTGCGTGCGTCCAGCTGCGGCGCCACTTCTCGAGATTTATGAAGCCCAACTCCAGCGACTTTATCCATCTGCTACAGTTTTCCGACGGCCTCTTCCCCGCCGGCGGCTACGCCCACTCCTTCGGACTGGAAACCCTCGTCCAATCCGGCCGCGTCCAAACTGCCGACGACGTCGACGCGTTTCTCCGCGCACATTTGGAAAGCTCCGCCGCGCCCACAGACGCGGTGCTCCTACTAGCGGCCAGAAAAGCAGCCCAGGCTCACGAGCTCCAAACCTGCCTGCGCCTCGACCAAATGCTCGAGGCCCTTAAAATCGCGGCCGAGACCCGGGAAGCCAGCCGACAGATGGGCCGCCAAACCCTGCGCATCCTCCACGACCTCTCAAGCGACGCATTCGTCGAGCGGTTCGCCACAGCGATCGAATCAGGGGCGGCAAGCGGCCATCACCCCGTCGTCTTCGGGATCGCCTCTGCCACTCAAAACTGGCCGGCCGAAGAGACAGCCAACGCCTTCCTGTATTCCACGAGCGCCCTCATCGTAGGCGCATCGCTGCGCCTGCTCCCGTTAGGCCAGCTCGCCGGCCAGCGAATCCTCTGGAATCTCGCCACGCTAATCGCGACTCTTTCTCGCAACGTCCAGGATAAAAGCGAAGACGACATTTGGAGCTTCATTCCGGAAATCGAAATCGCCGCCATGCGCCATGAATCTCTGGAAGCAAGGCTGTTCCGCTCATGAACACCACAAGGGACGGTCGGCCCATCATCGCCCACAAGAAAAGCGGCAGCCCCCTAAAGATCGGCATAGGCGGCCCGGTCGGCTCCGGAAAAACAGCCCTTGTCGAATCGCTTTGCACGCGCCTGAAGTCCGCCTACGACATAGCCGTCATCACCAACGACATTTACACCCGCGAAGACGCCGAATTCCTCATCCGCCGCGCCGTGCTTCCACCCGAGCGCATCGTAGGAGTCGAAACGGGAGGCTGCCCGCACACCGCCATCCGCGAGGACGCCTCTGTAAATCTCGAAGCGTCCGCGTTACTGCAGAAGCGCTTCCCACAGATGGACATCCTGCTCATAGAAAGCGGCGGCGACAATCTCGCCTCCACCTTCAGCCCAGAGCTGGTCGACGCTACCGTCTTCGTCATCGATGTAAGCGAAGGCGACAAAATTCCGCGCAAAGGCGGCCCGGGCATCACCAAATCGGGCCTCTTGGTAATCAACAAGATCGACCTCGCGCCTTACGTCGGCGCAAACCTGGAAGTCATGGACCGCGACGCCAAACGCATCCGAGGGGAGCGACCCTACGTCTTCACCAATCTCAAGACCGGCACCGGAGTCGATGCCATCATCGACTGGATTCGCCGCGACCTGCTCTTTGAATCCTAGCCGCAGCCGCTGCGGCCGCGACGGACTCCTGCGGCTAGGCTTCGAGCGCAGCGCAGAAACGCACCCGACCACGCTGCGCCACTGCCGCTACACGCTGCCACTGCAGGTCCTTTCGCCGCTAACCCTCGACGATGGCACCTGCTATCTTCTGCTTCTAAATCCCACAGGAGGCGTCCTGGGCGGCGATCGCCTGCGCACCGAAATCAGCCTCGCAGAAAATTCCGCCGCCTGCCTTTCGACGCCCTCCGCCACGCGCATCTACCGCACCAACGGTCACGCTGCGGAAATGCAAACCGTCGTGCAGGTAGCCAGCAATGCTACGCTTGAGTATCTCCCCGATCACCTAATCCTCCATGCCGGCTCAGCGCTCCGCCAAACGCTGCGAATCGAAATGCAGCCTCGAAGCCGCGGCATTTTTATTGATGCATTCGCGGCTGGCCGCGTAGCCCAGGACGAAAGCTGGCGCTTTCGCGAATTCGACTCGCGCACAGAAGTGAATCTCGACGGCAAACTCATCTACGCAGCCCGCACAAAAATCAGCGGCGCCGTCACGGCCGGCGATGTTCTGCATCATTCCGCTGCCACGACAGCAGGAGTAGCCACCCCAGCGCCGCTGCAAGGACCCGACCACCAACCGCTCGGCACCAGCCACTCGTCACTGCCTCCCTACTGCGCCTCCCTGCTGATCATTGCCGACCGGTTTCCCGATTGGCGCCCCGTGGTAGCCAACCTGCGCGCGCAAATCGACTCCGTTCCAGACTTGTTGGGAGGCGCCAGCCCGCTCTCTGAATCTGGCTGCTCCGCTCGCTACTGGGCCAACTCCGCCATCGCCTTACAAGAAGCGACACGCCGCCTCTGGACCGCCGCCCGCTGCCAAGTCCTAAACCTGCCGCCCCTCGACCTACGCAAATACTAGAAGATTTACAGGCAATGCCCCGCAAAGTCGCCCCGGAACCAAATTTGCTCGCCACCCGTCCCAACTGGAGTATAGTTTAGGCAGCTTCGGCCCCAGGCAGATCAAGTCGCAGGAGGAGAAACAAAATGAAGACGTCGCTACGTGCTTTGGTTGGTTGGCTCCCGTGCCTCGCGTTGGTCATGGCCCTCATCTTCGTCGCGTCGTATCCCCGAGTGCACGCCGACGACCAACAGATGCCGGCCGTTGGCAGCACGGCGCCCGATTTCACATTGAACTCCCAGGAGAACACGCCCGTCAGCCTGCATGACTTCAAGGGCAAATGGGTCGTCCTATATTTTTATCCCAAGGACCAGACGCCCGGCTGCACGATTGAAGCCCACGGCTTCACGCGCGACCAGGATCTCTACACGAAGAAGAACGCAGTAATTCTCGGCGTGAGCGTCGACTCGGTCGACTCCCACAAGGAGTTCTGCGCCAAGGATGGGATCAACTTCAAGCTCCTCTCCGATACGAGCACCGATGTCGTTGCCAAGTACGGCTCACTGAACCAGATGAACGGCACCTCGCGCGCCGCCCGCAACACGTTCCTGATCGATCCCACGGGCAAGATCGTGAAGGTGTACGTCAAGGTGAACCCGACGCCTCATAGCGAGGAAGTATTGGCAGCGCTCGATGAATTGCAAAAGAGCGGCGGCCAGTAAGAAGACCCTTCACCGTACCTGCTCTCAAGAGGTAAACGGCGCGCGCATTCCAATCGCCCGCCGTTTCGTTTTTACGCTCCGCCGAAACGCTCTGTGCGCTGGCCGCCGAAAGATCCGCCGCGACCTTCGCGGGATGTCGGTGAGTTCTTAACCCTCCGGAATTCCCCCGTTCTCCGCGGTGAACGCCATCGTGCCTGCGACACCTATACGCGTGGCTTGAAGCTCAACTACTCCGTGAGCTCGTGATTACTGATTGATAAGAATGCAGTACCACTACCGCTCCCGCGATATTTGCGGATACCTCGCATAAATTTTTTGACTTGATTTTAGCTTGATTCTCCGCTGCGATTGGTCTACAAAACTTGACAACGAAGCACGGTTGCTATCGGTGGGAAGCAGTTCAGCCACAACTTCGAGTTCATGGCGAACTACACCTATTCCCACACCGAAGACGACGGGCAAGTTCTCGGCGATACCGGGACCTTCAACGGCAGCTCCGATGCCACGCTGAACCCCTATAACCAGCAAGGCGAGTGGGGCGACTCCGATTACGACCAGCGGCAACGCTTCGTGACAAGCTTTCTATGGTCACCACGGGTGCAATCAGACAGCCGCGTTGTCCGCGACGCCCTGAATGGGTTCAACTTCTCCGGCATCATCACGATTTCCTCGGCTCTGCCGCAGAACGCTCTGATGAGTTCCACGTTCACCCCGCCGGGCGGTGTCGACGGCGGCGCCACGGGGGCGTCGAGCAAAATGCGAGCAACGCCGCCGGGCGCATTCCGAATTTCGAAAAGAACTCATTCCGGGGACCCACGCAACTCCGAGACGTGGATTTCCGCATCGGCCGCGACATCATTCTTTTCCGAGAGCGCTACAAGTTGCAGGTCTTTATCGAGGCCTTCAACCTGTTCAACCACACCATTTACACTAGCGTCAACACGTCGGCATATGCCTATATCGCCCCCGGTGGCGCTGGCTGCGCGAGCACGAATCCTTGCCTGAGTCCCCAGACTTCGTTCCTGACTCCGACAGCGTCCAGCAACAGCCTGATCAGCGCACGGCAGCTTCAGATCTCCGGCAAGTTTTTCTTCTGAGACAGCCAGCAACCTAACTACGGCGCGGCGGCTTAGGCCGCCGCGTTTTTTACGTGTGCCGAGCATGTTCGTCAGCTGGGCGATGCATGGCCTGTTCACAACCGGATGTGACCACGCCCCCTATGCCGATTACGTGGGAAGCCTTCTGACATTTGCGCCGGGGCAGCTCCCCGCGTACGCTCTGAGACGCTTCATGGCCTACGCACCAGGATGGGAAACGAGTCGGTGGAGGAGTAGGCGAGGGGCAGGATCATGATGACGCTAGTCTGTTGATTTTCCCGCTTCGTGTACCAGCAGGGGTTGTAGCCCAAATGCGGAAAAATCGAATGAACACACGTTTGCGCCTCGGTATCGCCGAAATCAAGCTCAGCCCTTCCATTCTTGAGGGGCACAGCGTAGAGGGGGCGAACCTCCGTGGTTTCCAAGGGGTCCGTTTTCGTCCTGTGCGCCATGCGGTGTTCCACCGACAGATCGTCGGCCACATAAACCACAGCGGCGCACGCAACAGTCACGATGGCCATCCATCGCAGGCTTCCCCACACGCGCTCCAACGTGCTCCTCCGGCTCGCAGTCCTTTTCCCCACTAAATTATCGCGCCTTTCGAGACATTCTTCGAGGGCAGGATTTTGCCAGCAATTATTGCGAGCCGATTCCGGTTAGCGGAATTATTTGCGGACTGCCGTCCGCACTGTCGGTGATCGTCACCTGGCCTTCGCGCTGGCCCGAAGCGATCGGAGAGAACGTCACAACAACACTGCAACTCGCATCGGGGACCAGAGGCCCGGCAAGCTTCTCGCACGTCGAGCTCGGCATGATCGTAAAATCACCCTTCACCGAGATGTCGGAGATTAGCATCGCCTTGCTGGCGGATATGGTGAAGGCTTGCGGTGCGCTGTCGGTGCCAATCTGCTGTTCCGGGAAGCGTAACGAGGAGTGGGAAAATATTATCTCCGCGCCGCCAGGATTCCCCGTTCCATTCAGTGCGACGGTGAGAACCCTGCCCGCTGCGTCGTGAGAAACAGTGAGCGTGCCCGAACAAGCGGCCGTCGTGGAAGGCTTGAAGATGATTTGGATCTGGCAATCGTCGTTGGCTGACAGGGCGGCGGGCGGCGCGGGACAGTTATTGGTCTGGCGGAAATCGCCCGCCAGCGCAATGTTGGTGATGTGAACCGGATTGGTGCTCACGTTCAATACGGTAATGGTCTGAGGGGCACTCGCCGTTCCAGTCCGCAGGCCGCCGAAGGAAACCAAATAAGTCGAAGCGATGAGCGGCGAACGGAAATCCTGCGGAGACGCGGACGCAACCGCCGCAGGCACAACCGTGAGGCCGACCCAAATCCATCTAAAACAGTGCTTCGCTAAGTCGAATCGGGTGCGCGTTGTGCGTCGCAAGTTTCCTCTGGAAAATCCACTTCCGGGCCGGATATTTCTTGCCGGATCCTTTCCTGGTTCCGATTCCTTTGACGTAGAGCGCGCCAAAAAGTTGCGGTACCCTCGCGCTAGCTAGCTGGCTAGTGCGTTCGAATCCCGCCAAGGATGTTCATGAATTCCGACTTTGCATCGGTGTCCACGCCGAGCCTGGCATACGCGACGTGAAGGATGGCAACGTCCTTGCGGCTGGGATCGGCCACAAACGGGAACGGGCTCGTGGCGGCGATGGCCCAGAAGAAATCCGGCTGGCCTCCCTGCGCATTGTCCGGCAAATGGAAGCGCTTGGCGGCATCGCTGGTTACAGCATTCAATCCCTGCGCCTCGAATACGAAAAAGGTCAGTCCGGATTCTTCGATCTGCTCCATCGGAGCGACATAGAAATCACCAATGGGCGCGAGAACCCGCGTTCCGTTATCTGTCAGCTGGAAAGTAATTCCCGCACTGACCTGCGTGGAGTAGAACCCGGACAGCGTATCGGAAAGCGGGCACGAGTAGTACACCTGCATATAGGCCGGAGAATCGGCGGGGGACACGCGGCTGGCCGGAGCGTAGGTGGTGAGCACTTCATGCATGCAAGCGTCGGACGGCGGAAAGAAGTAGTAGAAAAAGAAATCGAGCAGGCTCATGCCGGAACCGGTCGGCGAATGCATCTGCGTATCCAGCCAGTAGGCGTCGTGGCCCACGAACGGATCATCGGAGGTGGCGAACTGTAGGAGCGCGCCACGCTGCGGATTCAGAAGCACGAGGTTTCCCGACAAGTGAAATGGCGGCGCATAGGGACTCAGCGGCGCGGGAGGGGGAATCTCGCTCTTGGTATTTGCGACCCAGTCCAAGGGCAGCGTGATCGAATAACTGCTTGTCAGTGCATAGACCTCAGTGCCTGCTTCGGTCTTTTTCGTTTCCTTCTCGGAACCCTCGGCGGCCAAGGGCGCCGCTTGCGAAGACTGGGCGGCAGGGGCCTTGTCTGTCGAGGCATCCTTCGGGTTGTCCTGAGGAGCAGAGGAATCGGGCTGCGAAGAATCTTGGGGCGGAGGCAGGCTAGATGTACCCTTATCGGCCGACGATTGCCCGGCAGCGGTTTCGCGGGAATCCTGCCGTGTCATGGCGTGTCCGGGCGCGGCCGCAATCAAAGAAAGCATCACCAGGAGAAAACGCGACCAGCTCAGATGATACGTACTGCGCATTTCCCAGAGTTTCTCCCTGCTGCATACCATCTCTGAGATGGCGAGCACCCCAGTTTAGCACTCAGTGGCAACCGTCGCCTGACAAACCCGGCCTGTTGTGTCGCAAAAACGGCTGCGGATGAGGCGCGTTTCAGGCTCTGTCGCGGCCTCACCGTGGTACACTTTGCGGGTTTGAAAAAACAAAACCGAAGAGCAAATTCGAAATCAATGCCCAGCCGGTTTGGGGACGGCGATGGACGCAGGCGGCTTTTCCGCTCCATCGCAGAGAAAAGGAGATGTTACGTGCACACAAAACAATCGCGCACCGCGATTCGCGGATTGATCACGTTTCTATTTGGCTTCGCGCTGCTGGCGCTGGCGGAGGCTCCCGCGGCGCGAGCACAGATCGACTTGACCGGCGTGATCGACATTCACGCGCACTCTGATCCCGACAGCATGCCGCGGTCGATCGATGCGATCGACCTGGCGAGGCTTGCAAAGCAGCGCGGGATGCGCGGCTTGGTGTTGAAGAATCACTACGAATCCACCGCCGCTCTGGCTTATGTCGTACGCAAGGAAGTCCCCGGCATCGAAGTTTTTGGCGGCATCGACCTGAATCTCACGGTGGGTGGACTGAATCCGGCGGCCGTCGAGCGCATGGCGATGCTGAAGGGCGGCTACGGCAAGGTGGTGTGGTTCCCTACCTTCGACAATGAGAATGCGGTGAAGGTAGACAAGGCCAACCGTCCGTTCATCGTGATTTCGAGGAACGGCCAGTTGGTTCCCGAGGCGGTTGCCGTGATCGCCATGGCCGCGAAGTACCACCTGACGGTTGAAACAGGGCATTCTTCGGCGACCGACGGCTTGCTCATCGTTCACGAGGCCCACAAGCAAGGAGTGGAGCACATCGTGGTGACGCACGCCATGGCCACTCCGGTTTTTATGACCATTCCGCAAATGAAGGAAGCCGTCGCCGATGGAGCTCTCCTCGAGTTTGTCAACAACGCCACCAGAGGCGCCAATAAGTCCGTCACGATCGACCAGTACGTGGAGGCCATCCGCGCCATCGGTCCGCAATACTGCATCCTTGCGTCTGACTCGGGCGGCCTAGGCGGCGCTCCGCTCCACCCGGACGCCATGGCCGCGCTCATGGGAGCGATGCTGAAGGCGGGTTTCTCGCAAGCCGATGTCGACCTCATGGCCAAGACCAACCCGGCACACGCGCTGGGGCTGCAGTAAATCGGTGCGGGGTCCGCTATGCCGGCACCGAATATCGGTCCCGTCGAATAGAGCGTCTCTTCTCAGCACTGGAGAGTTGCGATAGCTGGAACTGCCGTCTCGGTTAGCCGCTAGCGGCCTGACTCATGGCGGCGGCCATGCGCTTTTCTGTTTCCTCGGGCGAAACGTCCTTGATGTGTGTCGCAACCGACCAGAGGTGGCCGAAGGGATCGATCAGTGAGCCGCTGCGGTCGCCGTAGAACGGGTCCTTCACGGGGCGGATCAGCTGCGCTCCGGCACCTACCGCCTTCTGGGTGACAAAGTCCACCTCCTCGACGTAAACGTGCAGGCTGCTGGCGCTGCCCCCGAGTGTGTGAGGGCCCTTCGTGCCCCACTGCGGATTTTCGTCGCTCAGCATGATCTTGGAATCGCCAATTCGCAATTCGGCGTGCCCGATCAGACCACCTGGGGCGTCCAAGCGCATGACTTCCTGTGCGCCGAAAACTTTCTTGCAATAGTCGATCGCGCTAGCCGCGCCCTTGATGAACAGATACGGCGTGACAGCGGAATCGGGTATCGGTTTCACATTGGCCATTTCGTTAGCCGCCTCAGCAGGATTGATTTATTGCGGGAGCCCGCAAGCTACCATGGGCGTTTGTCGAGGAGATTCTACGCCCAGTTTGTCTACCGAGTGTTATACCGGTATGACCGCATAGCTCTGAGAAAAGAGGTCAGCGTCGCGGGCCCAGCTATCACGGACTGGCTGCGATCCGGAATTTCTGTATCCTGCGGCCATAACCTGATTCGGCAACATAGATGTTGCCCTTGAAGTCGAACGCCATCGCGTAGCAGTACGTGAATTCGCCTAGTTGATGGCCGCGCCGCCCGAAAGTTCCGAGCAACAGCCCGGTCTCGCGGTCGAAAATCTGGATCTGATCCCGCCACTCATCGAGAATATAGAGAAGCCGTTGCGCCGGGTCGGGGGAAAAGCCTATCCAGGATACCCAGGAGCCCGACTCGCTAAAAAGCGTACTTCAGAGCAAATTGGATCAGGCGCGGATTCACCGATGCGCTTGTAATCTGCCCCGCGACTGGGATGGATATATCCGTCACGCTGGGATTATTGAATTGCGCGTGATTGAATGCATTGAAAAATTCCGTACGGAACTGCAGCGTAGCATCCTCCCGTATACCTCCGACCTTGGTTGTCTTGATCACAGACACATCCCAGTTGAACTGCCCTGGGCCGAGAAGAATGCCTAGCCCGGAATTGCCGTACCCGGTTCCGTTTCCGACGACAGGGACGCTGCAAAAGGCGGCCTGGTTGATCCAACCTGGTCCACCGTTTGCACCGCCCAACCGCTGTTCCACACTACCCGATGTTCCAGCGTTTCCCGGCCCCTTCCCCGTGCAGTACTCGGCCCTGGAGTTTACCAGGCCGGGGACTAAGCCAAAGATGCTTCCACCGCGGTTGTCATAGACTGACAGGGGTGTACCGTCCTGAACCGTGGTTACACCGGAAAAGCTCCAACCAGTTGCCAGCTTTGCCGCCAAGCCTTGCCGGTCGCCGGCTAGATTCGGCACGTTCCACAGGTAGCTGATGGCAAGGCGCTGAGGGTGGTAGCCGGGATTCTCGCCATACTGTGCGTGGTTGGGGTCGTTCGAGGTGTTATCGGTAGCGTAGCCCCTGCTGAAAGTGTATGCCGCCTGAGCCTGGAAGCCGTGGGAAAGTTGCTTACGCAAAGTGGCTTGGAAGCTGTTGTACTTGTAATCGGTCACGTCCGAGAAGTCCAGCATACCCCCCGGCGCAAAGCCGAGGTAGGGAACACGTTCCCAGGCGTTCTGAACGGTGTTCGTTGTAACCAGGCCGGCGTCGATGGCCGGGGCGTCGATTGTGTTTGTGCCCAGCGGGTTGCCGACCAGTTGGGCGCCGTTGATTTCCGCACCAAGGTTAATCCCCGCTTGATGAATACCGCGAGATCCGACGTATCCCATTTCGATGGTCCATTGGGGCAGGAATTCGTATTGAGCGGTCATATTCCATTCATACACCAACGGTCTCTTCAAATCTGATTGCCCGAAATTTACCGACAGACTAGAGTTCGCCCCGGTCGTGAAATTCGTATACCGAGGTGTCCATCCCAGACTCGCGTTGGCGGGATAAGGCTGAGCTTCCGTGGAGAACCAGTTTGCTGGTCCCGCTTCGAGAAGACCCGTGCTGTAAGGTTCACTCTGTTCGATCGCGCCTATGTAGTTGAGCGCGCCTTCGCGGTCATAGAAGAAGCCGCCGCCACTGCGCACAACTAGCTTGTTGTTCGCCAGCGGCGACCAGGCAAATCCCACACGGGGAGCGAAGTCGTCAAGCGGCGTGTTGTCCTGCTGAAAGCCCTTGTGCAGGCTCTGAACAACGCCGCCGACCGGGGGAGCCGGGAATGCCGGGTTCGCAAGATTGTAATTCGAGGACACCACAAATCCGGCCAGCGTTGGAGTCGTGGGTATCGGCACTGCATTGATCAGGCTCGTATAGATATTGGTGGTAAGTCCCGCAGTGTCGTAGACCAGGGCATGATATTCCCACCGCAATCCCAGGTTCACGGTCAACCGCCGGCTGAGCTTAATGTCATCCTGAATATAAGCATCGGCAAACGGCGAGCGATAATGATGGCTCAGGCCACCCGGAGGGGTCACGGCCTGATAGCCACCCGAAAAGATGTTGTTGCTGATGGGCGAGCCATTCGAGGTACCGGGGGTAGCAGGATTGCAAGATGTAGGAAACAGAGCAGGATTGCAGCCAGCCAGTCCCAACAGGAAGTCCTGCGGGGTTTGGAACTGCATGGAACCTATCGAGAGAGCCCCAAAATACCAGTTATACTGGTCGCGCTCGTACTCGCCACCGAACCGGATCGTCTGTTTCCCGTGCGTCCAGGAGACATCCTCGGCTGCCTCGTAATCGTTAAAGAATACGTTGGTGGGAGCATTGTTCGATCCAATCTCAAATAATCCGTTAACGTTGATCTGGTCGAGGGTAGTAATCGAGGGAAGGATAGACGCGATACCAAATTGAGTATTGGTAAATGGTATACCCGGAGTCTCACGAAGGGTGCCACGCTGGAACGAAAGTCGCGCTTCGTTCACAAGGTTGTTGGTTACAATCGTTGTGAGTTTTAGGACGCCGTAGTGGTTACTGTATAACGAATTCTCAGAGGTGTCTGGATAGCAGTCTCCCACCCCGCCGCCGTTGCCACAGTTAAACGGGACGTATGTGGGATCATGGGCAAAGAAGTAACGCACCGACAACGTGTTCTTGTTGTTGATGACATAATCTCCATTGGTCAGAAGCTGGTGCTCCGTAAATCGGGCGGGTATAGAGATATGGGTGGGCTGGGCTACCGTCGTACCACCACTGCTGGTAATAGGGCCCGAGCCGGGAATCAAATAGGTGCCATCTGGATTCTTGGCCTGGAGAAGCTTGAGGGCCACCGGATTGATGTTCGATCCATTACACGCAACCTGTACACCGCCGGAACCATAGAAGGGCATGCCGCCATCGGTCCCTGTTGGGCAAAAAGTCGCTCCCAACGACGCTTGGAGGGCCGCCGTGTTCGAACGGTCGCCGCCCGGGAAAATCGGAAGCAAATAGGGCGCTGACAAGCCCTGACCAGCAGCCCCATTCTTCTGCCAGGTCTCCTGGTAAGACGCGAAAAAGAAAAGCTTGTCCTTCTTGATCGGGCCGCCGATTACCCCGCCGTATTGGTTCTGGTTCAACACCGGCCGCTGGTCGGTGGGAATACCGCTCACGGCCGGGGATTCTTTGACGAAAAAGTCGTTGGCATTGAGGGCGCTATTCCGGAAGAACTCAAACGCCGTTCCGTGGAAGTCATTGGTACCGGTCTTGGTTACCACATTCACGCTGGCGCCGGCATTTCGCCCATAGCCGGCATCGAACATCGACGTCTGGATCTTGAATTCCTGAATCGCATCCGGATTTACAATCCCCATTCCAGGATCATTGGGATTCGAGGAAAGATTTCCATTGCTCGAATGATTTGTGATGGAAACCCCGTCCATTAGAACGCTATTTTGGCCAGCCATGACGCCATTGACGGAAATATCGGTCGAGCCCTTTCCAAGAGTTTCGGCGTTATAGACAGAAGCGTTGGCCCCGGAGGCGAGACCCAGAAGGTTCGTGTAGTTGCGAGTGTTCAGGGGAAGGGCGGTGGTGGTAGCACTGGCAATCACAGTGCCCAGCGTCGCATTCGAGGTCTGCAGCGCTTCCGCTTCAGCCTGCACCGTCACTTCCTGGGTTCGGGTACCAACTTCCAATGTCGCATTCAAAACGGCGGTCTCCGTTACGTTTACCGTCACGGAAGGAATTTCCTCCGGCTTGAACCCAGCGACATCAAACTTCATCCTATAGGTACCCAGCGGCAAAAGGGTTAGAACGTAGGAACCATCCGGCCCCGTCATCGCAGTCCGCGCTGCGCCCGTTTCAGTATTTGTAGCGTTGACCGCAACGTTCGGAACCACAGCCCCGGACGGATCGGTAACGGTGCCCTTGATCGCCCCCGTCGAAGCCGTCTGAGCCGGAACTGCTGGACTCAACAGCATGGCCAGGACTGCCAGAGTAAAACAGCTCAGGGCGAACGCGCCGTTGGTCCACGACTTCAGGGACTTGATCGTCGTCATAATATACTCCCAATTAGCTGTCGAGTTTGATGATGCTGTAATGCTAAATGTGCGCATAAATTAGAATAGTTAAAAGTGCATGTCAAGACTTGATTCGGGGTGGGTACAGTACTCCCTTGTTATAATCAGACCGTGACCAAGAAAAAGCCCATCGCCGCCGGTAAAAAATCGGGGCTGGAAGCCAAGGGCGGAACTCGCGGACACGTACTCGATTACCTCTACCAGGCGCTACTGGAAGCCTTAATCAGCCGCCCGCCTGGCTGCAAAACATGCCGACCAGGTTGAGGTCAACTTGTTAAAAGCCCTCGTGCAAATACAGATGGAATTGCCAGATGCCCCTGACATACATGACCGGGAGAATAAGCTCTTTCACAAGCACATCGATCAAGCTGCCCACAACCAGTTCTTGCTGAAAGCGTGCAGTTCTTGCATCAATCGACGTCCTTGCTCGGACGCACCACTGTTTCGGTGCCGGGCCGGACTCACAAAATTACTGAATCCCTGGACCTCGCTGCGCGGCAGCCCATCGTGCACGACGCGCGCGGATCGCTAGGATTTCAGACAAATCGAAGTAGAGCACTTCTTTATGAGGAATGACTAGGCCAAGAGCCTGGAAGAGAAGACTCATGAAAGAGAAAAAAAGTTGGAGTTAGACGCCACCCATATATATAGCGACAGGCGTTGCGCCCCTTGGTTCCGCCGCGACTATTTGCGTTTCGCTCCGCTAAAAAACCTGGAGAGGCCGGCTGCGGAATCTCTATTTTTTCTCCGCCGCCGGGTCAGGGATGATCGTGAATGGCATGGGGCTGCCGGGCTTATATTGGGAGATATCGGGCGGAATAAAGCCCTCACGGTTCGGCATTTTGACTTTCAGCAGAGTTTGGGCGTCCAGGACGTCATTCTCCTGGATGATGTCGTTCTTGTAGAGCAGGTATGCCGTGAGAGCGTAGACCTCGTCCGGCTTCAGCGTCCCGGCTCGTTGCAACGGCATGGCGCGGCTGATGAAGTCCCAAAGCGTCGTGGCAAAGGGGGAGAACACAACAATGTTCTTCTCCGCGTGGCCAGAAGCCGGCAGCGCGTCTTTGCCTTTCGCCAAGTTAGGGGCGAGGCCGCCTCTTCCATCCGGCCCGTGGCAAATGACGCATCCCTTGCGCACGTAGAGCTTTGCGCCTTCCACCGCGGTGCCACTGCCGGCTGGAAGTCCTTTCCCGTCAGGAGCGACAGAGATATCCCACGCGCGAATCTCTTCGTCAGTCGGCTTTCTTCCTAGATTGTAATCGGGCGCCTGGGCTGACGCGGCGGCGCTTGCCGCCAGTATCATCGCGGGGACAAGCAGACTACGCCAGGCCATTTTGGACGTTCCCGTCGGGGTCGATCTTCCAGGGCAGAATGTAATTGTTGTGGCCATTTGGAACCATCGCTTTTGTAAACAAATCGATCGGGGTTTGATGGAGGAACCTGGCAAACTCGGTTAGCGTCGGCTGAAGTTGCCCGAGTTCATCCGTGCAGCGAGACATGAGCACACACTCCTCTCCACTCCAAACCCAGTCGATCCCAAAACGTGTGTGCGCCATGCGATGAACCGAGGATTGCAGATCGGCGTCCTTCCAACTGTGGCCGCCGTCGGCCGATACTTCCACCCTACGGATGGCGCCGCCGCCGGACCAGGCAAGTCCTGTGACCTGGTAATGCCCGCGCTCCGGCAATTTCTGGCTGCCGGAGGGAAACGTGATGACGGATTTCGGGCCTTGCAAGAAAGGGAGAGGTTTGACGGTTTTCGGATCGACAGAAGTGTAGCGGTCCATTTCGTTGTAAGTGCCGTAGAACTCGTCGACGACTTTGATCCGTCTCAGCCACTTCACATTGCAGAGACCTTCAAAACCGGGCACCAACAGCCGCAGCGGAAAACCATTCTGCGGGCGCACGGGTTCGCCATTCTGTCCGTAGGCCACGAGCATGTCGTCCATGGCCTTTGCTAGTGGGAGCGTCATCGAACCCTTGTTGTCTTCGACGCCTTCGGCCACGATCCAATTCGCGCCGTTGTGCACGCCGGCTTCTTTGAGCAGCAAGGACAAGGGCACGCCCGTCCATGCGCTGCAACTGGTAAGCCCGCAGGCGCGCTGAACGGTCTTGTGGTCGGGCCGGGCCTTGTTTCCGTTGCATTCGAGATAGTGAACGCGGGTTACCGACGGGAAGCGCTTCAGGTCGTCCATCGTAAAAATCAGCGGATGGTCAACCATCCCGTGGATCATGAGGCGGTGCTGCGCCGGGTTGATGTCGGGAACGTAGAAGCCTTTGTGAGCCATCGTGTAGTGAAGCGATGCTGGCGTGATGATGCCGACAGAGTCCTGCAGCGGAGTAAAAAGATGGCTGGTGAGGCCGAACGGGTCGGGGCCCCAGGGAGGGGGGAATATACGCGCCGAGGTCACATAGTGCGAGCGCTCACCATAGGCGTCGAGATCCTTCGCCGGCGTTTCCGATGCGGCGGAGCTTGCCGTCTGGCCTTTCGCGAATCCTGTCCCTCCCGCAGCGACCCAACCGGCCAGGGCGACACCCTTCTTGATGAATCGCCTTCGATTGGGTTCTCGGTCGTCCATGGCGTGTCCTCTCATCGCGTGCGACGCTCAATTGACAATACTCGCGCGGCGCTATTTTAGTTCTTTTTCTTGCGTCTGGACGACCATTCCAAGCGCCTGACGGCGCGAGAGTCATCTCTGGCCGCACCTTCACCGAGCGACAGACAGGGCCCCCTTCTCAACCACCAGCGCCGGCTTGCCTGCTGAGCCGGCCCGGCTCAGGCGTGCATCCACCGAAAACGGCCCCGGGCCATAGGCGAACATAAACAAAAGGCCACCGGCGATCGCGAAATCCAGCAGGAACTGCTCAACCTCGGCATGATTGCCAAATTCGGCGTGGAACAGCGACGTGGCGATGATGCAGAATCCGGCGAGCGCAAGAGCGCCGTAGCGCGTCTTGTAACCCAGCAACACGAGCGCAGGCGGAACGATCTGGGTGAAGATCGCCAGGTAGATGAGCTCGGTAGGCACGCTGGAATTGTGCTTGACCATGTAAGCCTGCATTTGAGGAGTGTGCAGTATCTTGAAGGTGCCGTAGTACAGGAAGAGCACCGCAGCCATAACGCGCCCCACCAATAGCAGTAGGCCCATAAGAACATTGTTGCCCAATATTCCGGCTGGCTTACCACCGGCTGGAGGTCTGTCAACTGAGATCGGGCCACCACCGTAGGCAAACAGGAACAGGAACCCGCTCGCTATCGCCAGATCCTTCAGCATGTGGGTCATGAAAAGGCCGCTCCATCCCTTGGTGCCGTTGAAAAGTATGGCCGTGACGATGGAGTATGTAGCGAGCAAGAGCGCCGCGAATCGCGTCTTGTATCCGACCGCTACCAGGGTGATCCCCACCAGTTGGATCGCCATAGCCAGATAAATGAGGGCCCCGGTTGCGCGCGTCGTATGCAACTCGTCGAGGATGTAGAAAACGAAGACTCCGGTCGTGAACAGGCGCGCCGTCAACAGAAACGGCCCCATGAGCAAGTTACTGTTCAGAAGAGGGGAAAATAAATCGTGCGGCGGATGTTCTTCCATGGCCGATCCTCCTATGAGCGCTCTTCCGATATCCGAGCCAGCGCGAGCTGCACTAGCTCTCACCTACAGCATCTATCACCGGCCATGCACCGATGTCAATCTCGCGCATTCACAGAGCTCACAGGCAGGCGACCAAGCGCTTACTCCTCAGTGGCAATGCGAAGCTCTTCGTGGCGGACTTTATCGCCGTCCTTATATTCGAATTCAAAGCCATGGGTGGTGCGGCGCGCGGGATAGACACCCGGCTGCAGCCACGTTCGATGCTGAAACGGCCGCTGATCGAGGCGAGGTAGCTTTACGGTGAGACGATACGTCTTGCCGTCGATCTCGGCCTTCACCAGGTGCACCTCAGAGGTTTTACCGGTTCCGTTGGTGAGGTCTTGCTGCCGCTGCTCGGTCTCGACAGATACGATATGCGCTTGAAGCGGGAACTTGTCTGAGACCGGTAGGTCAGGCTGCTGTGCAAAAGCTGCAAACGGAGCTGCGAAAAGCAAAATCAAGGGTAGCCAGGTCACGGTTTTTCTCTCCATCTTTGCGGAGCGGTTCCCGCCCCATTCGCGAGCCGGTCGCTTCTGATTTCCATACGGCGGGAACGGTTGACGGCTTCATCGTATCGCATGTGGGCACTCAATTCGAAGAGGACCGAACCTCAGGGAGCGGCTACGGGTTTGGGCGGGCTGGGCTTGGCAATTTCGTCGATCAGGAAGAGGTCGGTAAGGAGGGCTCGAACGTGGATGGACGCATTCAGGTTGTCAATCAATTGGGAACTGAGACTGGGCTGCGCCAGAACCAACTCGATAGCGGCCAGGGCCTCGCTTGCGTCGCGGTCCAGCACGGAAATAAACGTGTGATACTTGTCGGCGGGCTGGAGGTTTTCTTGCTTGACCAGGGCAGTAAACGTATCGGCTAGATCTGCAATCGCACAAGCGGCGCGCGTTAGATAGCCGCGGAGCTGGCTGCCAGAGTGGCTGCCCTGGTCGCCTGCAAGTCCTTGCGCGGCGTAGGCCAGCATGAACTCATAACATTCCTCAATCGCGTCGCAGCTTTTTTCAAGTTTTTCCCGCATCGCCTCAAATCACCGCTTCCGGTGACTTGGCGGGGGTAGGCTGCGACGCGTCTCGGTCGACGTGCCATAGCTCCGGATCGTAATGTTCGAGATACTTTCTGCGGGTGATCCACCCAAAGATCATCGACTTGGTAAGAAACATCTTCTCCGGCCGGATGGCGAAGTAGATATGCATCATCACCAACGCAATGAATCCGACACCCGCCAGGCCGTGCAGCACATACACCAGTCCCCACGTTTCATCGCCGAGGATGTAGGGATTGCGCGTCAAGAACGGCGTGCGCACGCGAAACAGCATGAATATGCCGGTGCAGATTACCGAAAGCCCGGCGCAGAGAACAGCCAGGTGAAACATCTTGTTTTCCAGCGGATACTTCCCGAACTTCCGCGGCGGCGTGAACGGCTTGCCCAGCGCCCGCTTCAAGCGGTTCGAGGCATCGTCGAAATCCTGTTTATCCGGCCAGATCGACCAGAAATCCAAGACAAACGAGGCGTGGATGATGTGGTACAGCACAGAAACGATGAGCACGATGCCGGCGATCCAATGGATCTTCACCCACGCGAAGCGGATGCCGATTTTCGGCAGAAATGCGGTGAATAGCAGCACCAGCATGGCGCCGGCCATCACCAAGTGAAACGCTCTTGCTCCCAGCGAATGCCGGGAAATGTGCTCCGGGAGGCGCGCGGCGAGGGCGGCAAGTTTCGGGTCGCTCTCGACGGCCACTTCTTCCTCGGGCTTGGCCCAATAGCCCACGTAGATCGCGTGGACGATCAGGAAAAGCAGCGCCGCGATGGCCGACACCCACAGCAGACCCCACGAGACATGGATCGGTACGCGCTCTCCCCAAGGACTCTGTGCCCACTGTATGAAGTTCAAGCGGCCGCCTCCTTCACTTCCCCACCGCGAATCGCACGCTTCACGAGATTTCTCATTAACGGCAACTTATATGCGTTGTAGCGCAGCGGTACCGCGCCTTCGATGGCCATGCGTCCGGCCATGTCTGCTGTCGCTTCACTCACAGGTTGACCCGTAACTGCGGCTTCCACTTGAGTGAGGCGCCACGGATGCGCGGCGACACCGTTCACGACGATGCGGATGCGCTCGATTTTGCCGCCGCTGACGACACGCGCTGACGCGATGTTGACGAGCGGGAAATCCCACACGGGGCGGTCGCGAACTTTCTCGAAGTAGAACTCGGTGTTCGCCCAATCCGCGGGGATCCGAATGGCGGTGAGAAGGTCGCTTGGTTCGAGTACGGTCATGCGGGTGATGTCGTATCCGGGGCCGACGAAATAATTCTGCGCGTCCACAACGCGCTCACCGTGCGAATTACGGATCACCATCTTAGCATCAAGGGCAACCATGGCCGGCGCGGAATCCGACGGGCTCACGGCAACGCAACGGTCTGCCCCGAGAATAGCGTGTTCGCGATTGATAGCGGTCGGCGTATCCGCGTAGCACATGTTTCCGCCGGCGCGGTAGCAGGGAAAGCCGCTGCGGTAGTACCAGCAGCGTGCATCCTGCGACACATTTCCGCCGATGGTGCCTTGATTCCTGATCTGCGGGGAGGCGGCGGCCTCGGCTGCTTCGCTAAGGATCTTGTACTTTTGCTTCACGGTGGGGTTATTGACGACATCGGTGAGCGTGGTCATGGCGCCGATTTCGATACCGCCATTCAGGTCGCGGACACCCGTAAGTCCGCTGACTTGGCTCAGATCGACGACCACTTTGGGGCGCTTGATGCGATCTTTCAACCAATCAAAGCTGTCAAGGCCGCCCGCCAGTACCCACGCTTCCGAGCCGTGCTGCCTGAGCAGTGCGACCGCGTCATCCACCGACGCGGGCTGGAACAGCTCGAAGGCCGGCATCACATCGCGAATAACAGCCATTTTCGGTTCTCCTATGAGGCTTAACGGCTAAATATGCGCCGTTAGAGTTTCGGTTACTGGCTTGCCGGCTTCCAGCGAGGTCAAGATAATGTCCGCCGTGACCGGCGCCCGCCGGAAGATCTCGTCGCCGACCGCGTTGGAGATGGCGTTCAGAATCGCGCAGCATCCTCCGCCGACCGGAGGCTCGCCGATGCCGCGGGCGCCCACCGGAGTTTCCGGATCGGGGATATCGAGCGCGGCCCATTCCATGTTGGCCGGGGCATCAAGGATCGTGGGCGGCTTGTTCTCATAGAAGCGCTTGGCCAAAAAGACCCCGAGGTGCTGATCGTAGACCCACTTCTGGCCGAGCGCGTGTCCGATCCCAAGCATGGACCGCCCAAGAATCTGCCCGGCCACCGCGTGCGGGTGTATCACCGTGCCGACGTCGGCGACAGCGAGGAAGTCCAAGATTTTGTAGCTGCCGGTTTCCACGTCGACTTCAACCTCGGCAAAGGACGCCACGAAGGAAAAAGGCGCGCCATCGCCGCCGTAGTTATCGCGCGCAACGCCCATCAACCCTTGGCCGGCGAGCGCCTTGGCCGAAGCCACCGTCATCTTGTTGATGTCTTTCGGGAGTTCGTGGCCGTCGTATTTGCCGCCGAGGACCATGGCGCGCTGAGCCGCCTGCGCCAGCGTCATGCTGGCACCGCCGCCTTTGTGGTAGACCCGCTCATGCCCAACTTCGTAGTCTTCCGGGCGTCCACCGTGATCCTTGGCAGCGATCTCCTGAAGCTTGCTCTTAGCATCCATGGCGCCTGCGTGAGCCGCACGGGTCATGGCGTGGGTTGTCTGGCTGCCGCCCGAGGCGCACGACCAAGGCAGGTTCTGGGATGTATTGCCCCAAGTGATGTCCACTTTCTCCCAGGGAACGCCGAGAATTTCGGCGGCCACGCGGTTAGCGTCGCTAAACGTCCCGGTACCGAGATTGCCCACGCCGGACTGGATATACATTTTCCCGTCCGGCTTGATCACGAAAAGGGAGTCATAGCCCCTGGAACCACCCACGAACGTGCTGTTCGAAACGCCAATTCCCCGCACCTTGGTGCCGACGCGCTTGCCAGTGGAGGCTTTGCGCTCCTCCCAACTGAACATTTTGGCGCCGTTCTCCAGGGCATTCTTGAGAAAGCAACTGGTGGTATATCCCCTCTTTCCGTTCGCAGGAGGCCCCCACAACGCTTTGCCTTCGGGAGCGTTAATTTTGCGGATTTCGACCTGATCGATACCTAACTGGCGCGCCGCTTTCGCAAGAAGCGGCTCCATCAGAGTGATGCCCTGCATTCCTCCGGGCGAGCTTTGCGCCGAGCGCGGGACGGTGTTGGTGAGGACAGAAATGCCGCGCCAGCGCATTGCCGGCGGCTGGTAGAGCAACGAGACGATTCGGCCTGCCATATTGAAGTCGCCCGCCTGGGCGTACGGCCCGTTGTCGCCAACCACATACATATCCACTGCCTGGATGCGGCCATTCTTGTCAAAGGCGGCCTTGATGCGTCCGTTGAGGCTGGGCCGGCCCCTGCCGATGAAGTGCTCTTCCTCGCGGGAGATGCGCATCATCACGGGCGCGCCGCATTTCTTCGCGAGAACCGCAGGGATAATCAACTGTACCGAACCGGTAATTTTGCTACCGAATCCTCCGCCGGTGTATTCGCTAATGACGACCACGTCGTCGGCCTTCATGTTCATCCAGCGAGCGACCGCGGGAATCGTCTGCACTGTGCTTTGACTGCCGACATGCATAAACAGCTTGCCACCCTGCCAGTAAGCCATCGCCGTTCGTGTCTCTAGGCATTGATGGCTCGTGTTCGGCGTGGAAAACGTTTCATCAAGAACGAGCGCGGCATTCTTGAAACCCGTTTCCCAATCGCCGTAGTGCCATTCGTCGGTGGGCTTGCCCATGGGCATTTTGCCCTCGGCGTAGTCCTTAAAATCCTCTTCGGTCCACTTGATCTCCGTGACGTCGAGCTGAGGCGGTGGACCAGGTTTCGCGCCGGGTGCCGGGGGGGGCGCGGGTTTGCGCATCCAGGTGTTGCCGTCGGTGCGGGCGTTGGGACTACCCGGGCGCAAACTCACAAACGGATCAACTACGTAAGGAAGCGGCTCGTAGGTGATTTTTATTTTTTCGATGGCGTCGGCAGCTGTGACTTCATCGACTGCGGCGAGTGCCAAGATCGGCTCGCCCTGGAAGACAGGCTCCATCGCGAGCCCCCGCTCGCCACGAGGATCGGCTTTGATCACGGCGCCAAGATCGGTGACCGAGTCGGCCGGGGCTGGAAGGTCGTCCATCGTGATCATGCCCTTGACCCCGGGCATCGCGAGTGCTTCGGAGGCGTCGATATGCAAGACCCGGGCATGCGGGTACGGGCTCAGTAGTAGCTTCGTGAAGAGCATTCCTTCTGCGCGAAAATCCTCCGCGTATTTCGCCTTTCCGGTGACCTTGGCGACAAGGTCCGGAGTGGTGTAGTTCTGCCCGACCAGCTTCCACTTGTCTTTACTGGCGGCAGTTTTGGCGGTTACGAGCGGATGGTCGGCCGCGTCTGTTTTTGGAGCGTGCGCTTTGGGGTCGTTCGGCTTGGTCGTTGAACTAGACATTTTTCACTCCCCGCGAGAGTTCGGCACCGCGCATGAGCGCGGTGAGAATCTTGTCATAATCCTGGCACCGGCAGAGGTTGCCCGAAACGCCGTGCGCGAGTTGTGCCCGCGTCGGATTGGGATTGGTTTTGAGGAAGCCAACGGTCGCCATCACGAAACCGGGCATGCAGAACGCGCACTGGAAACCTTGTTCCTCCACGACTCCCTGCTGCACGGGGTGAAGCGTGCCATCGAGTGCGGCGAGCCCTTCAATTGTCTGTATTTTCTTGCCGCGCGTGGTGTGGGTGAGCACGGAGCATGCGTAGGAAGGAATGTCGTTGATGAGCACGGTACAGGAGCCACACTCCGCGCGGTCGCAACCGAGCTTGGTACCGGTAAGGCCCAGCTTGTAGCGCAGCGTTTGCGCCAGCGTTTCCTGTTTCATCACGTCGACGGCCCGTTGCTGTCCGTTCACGTTGAGCATGATCAAGCGCTCGACCGAACCGGGAGACGCCGCGAAGGTCTGATGGAATGCGTTGCGGACAAGATAGCCCGTGGAGCAGACCGCGCCTGCGGCGATCACTCCCTTGATCATGTCCCTCCGCGTCAGTTTTTTGGATTTGCCTTGCGGATCATTCGAATCTGCCATAGCGATCACCTCAATCCTGCATGCGGGCCCAAACCGACCTATCTACTCCCCCGTGACATATAACACTTTGTGGCTCGTTGTCAATTGACTTCCGTCTCACTGACTTCGGTCTCACTGTTCGCGCCATTTCCGGGTCGCACATCCTGATTGTGTGACGAAGCAAACAACGCTTGGGTTTCGCCCACCCGATGGCGAGGACCTGGGGGATCAAAAGAGAGCCGATCCAGACAGTCCGCAGTACGGCCGGGGGCTTCCTATTCGCCAACGACACCCTCTTCCACCGACACCTTCCAATCGATGCCGCTCGATTCGATTACCAGGAAGAACTGCCGCGGGTCCTCTGCCACGTACGCGACGCCGCTGCCCGCACCTTGATGGTCAACCGGTGTTGAGACGTACCGTCCGCTCACTAGACTGTGAACGATCACCCGAAAAGCGCCTTTGCCAGGGGACTGCTCGTGGCTGGTTTCCCACTTGATGCGCCACTGGCCGCTTCCGATGTTAAAGGAGTCGGTCTCGATATTGCCGCGACCCGACCACGACGCGATGGGGCGCCATCCGAGTAGGGCTGGTTTGCGCGGCGCTGGGGGTTGCGGCCGGCACGATGCCAGCATCACGGCGGCCGCGAGCAGAAACATCCCCATTCCGGGGGGAAGCGGTGCGCGATGGATCGCCAGGGACTTAATGATGATCCTGTTCCTGACTGGTGCGCGGCTTGCCGCGATTGGCCGTTTCCGGCGGGACGATGCCATTCAATCGCAAATAGATAACCAAATTGCCGTAATGATCCATGGTGTCTTCAAAGGCTTGGAGGGCCGCGCCGGCGCGCGTGGTCCTTTCACCGCGCATCGCGGTGACCACCTGCGCGGCGTTTTGATCGTTCATCTCAGACAACACCATATCTCCGTAATTGTAACCGTCCTCCAGCGCATCCAGCATCTCTTCCCGTGTGGTGATGTTCTTGTATTTTCCGGCGAGCCGTTCCGACTCCTCGCGGCTCTGGCCTGCGACGTAGCCCATATGCGTGAAATTGTCTTCAATCGCGTGCATCACCAATTCCCGAAAACTCCGATAGCCCTTCGTCGGCCGGAAGTCATACTTGTCCTCGGGCATCGCCGCCACGATTTGCATGAACATGTCGCTGATGCGCTTCCAGTGTGTCCGGAATGCCGTGGTGTAACCAGAGTCGGCGTCGCTCGTACCTACACTGAGCAGCAACACGGCCAACAGCACCAGAGAATACTTTCCTCCAACGCGTGTCACGGAAGACTCCAGACCGAGGGCACCATGCCCTTCCTTCTACGGCGCGGCAACGACCGGGCTCGCCTGAACGCAAACTGATAGCACTTTGCAACTTTGACTGTCAACGACCGTGTGAAACTCTAACGGAGGAAAACCGAGACGCGCAACACGACTCGCGAAGCCTCTCAGCCCCGCCGCGTTTCTCATTTGCTGAGTTGATACCCCGCCGCCGGGCCTGTGGGAACTGTGAAAAAGCCGAGCGTCGTTTGCGAGGCTCTTTTCAAGCCACTGTGGGAATCCGCGTTCTTTGCGGATTTCCATCAGGGGCGCCAGTTTCCACAGGCCTTTCGCCGCCCCTTTTTTTCTTTTCTTATGCCCGTTCCCGCTCTTCCCCCAAAAAATATCGCACCAGGATCGCCTAGCGACGACGATTCGCCCACTCGGTCGGACCCACAACGTCCTAGGTTTTGTCCCCCCCTTCATCCCTTGCGACCTTTCTTCTTTTCTAGCGTGCGGCGGAAACGATACGACTCCGTACCCGTCTCGATGATGTGGGCCTGGTCGGTCAGCCGATCCAGCATCGCCTTACACAATCGTGCGTTCGGAAACATCGTGGTCCACTCGGAGAACGGCAAATTCGTTGTGACGATCACCGCGGCTCTTTCCGCTCTTCCGGCAATGATCTGGAACAACAACTCCGCGGCTGCTTCAGGCATCGCCACATAAGCCATCTCGTCAATCACGATCAGCTCGTACCGCGTCCACCGGTTCGTCACGCGATTCAGTTCGCTCTTATTCTTGGCCTCGGTGAGTTCATTGACCAGTTGCGCTGCCGTCGTGAAACGCACCGGCTTCCTCTGGCGGCAGGCCTCCACCGCCAGTCCCGTTGCCAAGTGCGTCTTGCCCGTTCCTGTTTCGCCCAGAAAAATGATGGGCTCGCTCCGACTCAAGTAGCCGCCCTCAGCCAGGTTCCGCACCTGCGCTGCGGGTATATGCGGCGCATCGGAAAACGCAAAGTCCTCGAGCGTTTTCACCTTGGGGAAATGTGCCTCCTTAATCCGCCGTGCGACCGCGTTGCGGTCCCGCTCTTCCACTTCCGCCCCGAGTAGCGCTTCCAGATAACTGAGATGACTTTGCTTCTGACGAATCGCCTGCTCGGCCACCTCTGCGAACTGCCCACCGATCGTTCTTAGTTGGAGTTGCTTGGCATACTGTCGGATGGTGGCCTGTTGCACGGGGGCGTTCATTGAATCACCCCGTTTGACGGGCAGTTCGCGAGCAACTGGTCGTAGTTCCTCGTCGTGGGTTGCGGTCGGTCATACGCTCGCAGCGCTCCCATCTCGACGGCTTCACCGGCTGCGCGCTTCCCGGCTTGGTCGGTGGTCAGCAGCAAGCGTACGGCCTCGGCATCGAAACAACTCAGATCGAGGCTTTTTTCCAACGCTTCCTTCAGTCGCGGATATCCATACGAGCGGCCCAGCAACAGCACGTCGATCATGGCCCGGGTCCCAGCCTGCTTACCTCTTCGTTGCTTCAGTGCTTCCCAGAAGCGATCGAAGCTGGCTGGCCAGCGCCCCTGCGCCCGCCACTGCTCGAGCGCTGTCGAACCTGCAAAAGCTCCGGGCTTCTTCGTCAGTGCATCTAGGTAATGCTCCAAGTTGAGTACTTTCTGCTGTCGGTTGAAGCAGCGTTCGTGCCGTGCCACACACTCTCCCTGATGCCAGATCTCCACGTAGGCCGAGTGCACCTTGGCCTGTACTTCCAGACCGACCGGCAGCGGAACCGAATAGAAGTTGGTCAGCACCTTCACGCAACCACTGGTATTCACATGGGGAAAGTGAACCGCGGCCAGATCAAAGCCTTCCTTGAGTCCCTTCAAATGCTCCTGCTCGAGACTCATTCCCGCGCCGACCGTCTGCGCCCGCTCACCAATGATCCGTTGCTCATCTTCTTTGGAAGATTCCAGCAACAGGGCATCGAGTTTTTCCCAACTGGCCACCTTCGGCACCGGCACCATATGGTTCCGGCGAAAGTACCCGCCTTCTCCTTCCACCCCACCCTTCTCGTGACCTTCCGCCGGCGTACAGAACTCGGACTCGAAATCCCAATGCGATCGGAAGGCGATGAATCGCGTGGTCTCCTCCCGCTGGTGCCCTCGCAGAATCTTTTTCACCGCAGACCGGAGGTTGTCATACCGAAGGGTCTTGAACACACCACCAAAATAAGCAAACCCCCGCTCGTGAGCTTCCAGAAAGGCCTGTTGGCTGGCATGCGGGAACGCGCAATGGAAAGCTCCGCCACTGGCCATGCTCCGCATGCAAAACATGTAGGCCTTCTGCCTCTCTTCGCCGATGTCCGCATACGCCTCATACCAATCCACTTGCCCTTCTTGACCCCAGCTGTAAGACTGCGGAATGAACACCTCCTGACTGACCAGTCTCAGTTCTATCTTTCGCTCGCGCACGTAGTGACGAATCGTGGACTCGCCGATCTCCACTCCAGGCATCTCTGCTCGAATCCGGCACCAGATTCGATGTGCGGTGTGCCGTTGCTTCCGTGGTGCTTTCCGGTCTGCTTCCAGAATCGCTTCCACAAAATCCTTCGCTGCTTCCAGTTTCGGTCTCTCGCGCACAGGCGTCTTTCGCTCCGCGGGAACAGCACTGAGCACCGCCTCGCGCACTAGGCGCCGGTGAATCCCCAACTTCTTGGCGATTCCTCGGATCGTCCCCCCACCATGCTCATACTCACGTCGTATCTGCTCGAATAGCTCCACCTTGGTTCTCCTATTCACCGGCCCTCCTTGGGGCCGACTGAGCCCGAAGAAGACACACGGTATATGAGTTTCAGTAGGGTGGGGCCAAATCAAACGATCGAAAGGGGCCAATTCAGACTAGCGAAATCAGCTCACCGTGCTCGGGCTCACCCGCGTGCCCCACAAGGCTTCGGTGATGTCTTCGACTCGTCGTACACTCACGCCGGCAAGATACATCTCTACCAAAGCCTCTTCCACCGAGCTTTCTCGCC
>JBEKBP010000031.1:0-56960 GCA_050015335.1 Candidatus Acidiferrales bacterium
GGGCGGCCATCGGGTAGCAGTTCATGCATATCTCCAGACATGCATCTTGCTCCCTGGCCGCTTCTTAAAAAGCGGACATATCGTGTGTTAATTAGACCGGACATATCGTGTACCAACGACAGATCCAGATTCCTTGCTTGACAAACCCGCCGCCCTCCCGTATTTTTTACCTCGTCATGAAGCCACGGGCGCCACAGCAGCACCCACATCATCACCACACGAAACCGTGCCCGCGGCGGTGTGGCTAGCTAGCGACCCATAGCTCGCACTCATCAGCCCGCTGGCGCGGAAGCGCTTAGCGGGCTTTTTGTTTTTGTAGAGAAGCAACACCGGAGACGCAAATCCCATGGAACTCGATTTCGAAAAGGAAGGCGGCCTGATCCCCGCCATCGTGCAGGACGACAAAAACGGTGAAATCCTGATGCTGGGATTCATGAACCGCGAAGCCTACGACCTAACGCGCAGGACCGGCTTCGTCACATTCTTCAGCCGCTCGCGCAAAAAACTTTGGACCAAGGGCGAGACCAGCGGCCAGAAGCTGATCCTCCGCGATCTACGCACCGATTGCGATCTCGACGCCCTTCTGGTCCGCGTCGAACTCGACGGCGGTGCCGTCTGCCACGAGGGCTACCGCAGCTGCTTTTTCCGCCGCCTCGATTCGAACGGCGACGCCACCGTGGTTGCCGAGCGCGTGTTCACTCCCGAAGAACTCTACGGAAAGGGGAAAAAGTAATGCCCGCGCTCAAGCTCGGTATTCCCAAGGGCAGCTTGCAGGATTCCACGGTCGAGCTCTTCGCGCGCGCCGGCTGGCGCATCTCGATCAACTCCCGTAGTTACTACCCCACCATCGACGATCCCGAAATCGAGTGCATGCTCGTCCGCGCCCAGGAAATGGCGCGCTACGTCGAACATGGCGGTCTCGATTGCGGCCTCACCGGAAATGACTGGATCATCGAATCCGGCGCGGACGTGCGGGAGGTTGCCGAACTCGTGTACTCGAAAACCAGCCTCGCCCGTGTCCGCTGGGTCCTGGCGGTCGCCGAAAATTCCGCCATCCATTCCGTGAAAGATCTCGAAGGCAAGGTGATCGCGACCGAAGCTGTCCACATCACGGAAAAGTATCTCGAGCGCAACGGCGTAAAGGCTCGCGTCGAATTCTCCTGGGGCGCCACCGAGGTAAAGGTGCCGAAGCTGGCAGATGCCATTGTCGAAATCACGGAAACGGGCTCCTCGCTGCGCGCCAACCGTCTCCGCATCATCGACACGCTTCTGGAATCCTCGACGCGGTTCATCGCCAATCACGCCGCATTAGAAGATTCCTGGAAGCGCGAAAAAATCGACGGCCTAGCCATGCTCCTCGACGGCGCGATCAAGGCCTACAGCCGCGTGGGCTTGCTGCTGAACGTGCGCCGCAAAGACCTCGACAACGTGCTCAGTACGCTCCCTTCGCTGCGCAATCCGACAATCTCGCAGTTGAGCGATTCGGACTGGGTGGCCATCAATACCATCGTCGAGGAGAAGACGGTCCGCAACCTCATCCCGAAACTGAAAGCCGCGCATGCCGAGGGTATTGTCGAGTACCCGTTGAACAAGGTCGTGTACTGATGCGCCTTCTCGCCCTCACCGCCGCAGCGCAGGAAAAGGTGCTCGCGTCGCGCCGCGACAGCAGCCGCGCAGCCGAGCGCGTTGCCTTGCGCATTGTCGATGACGTTCGCCGCCGCGGCGACACCGCGCTGTTCGCCTATACCCAGCGCTTCGACCGCGTGGCGCTCACCCCGAAAAGTGTCTGGGTATCACGAGGGGAGCTCAAGCAGTCCATGCGCAAAGTTCCTGACGATTTTCTTGCTGCCGTCGACCATGCCGCGCGCAATATCCGGGCCGTGGCGCGCAAGCAGAAGCCCCTCGAATGGACCATTGAGGTCGAGCCGGGCGTACGCGCGGGCCAGCGCGTCCGCGCCATCGAATCGATCGGCTGCTATCTTCCCGGCGGCCGTTTCTCGCTCGTCTCAACGCTGCTCATGACCGTCGTTCCCGCGCAGGAAGCCGGCGTGAGCCAAATCTTGGTGGTAAGCCCTCAGCCGGGCCCCGCGCTGCTTGCTGCCGCCGAGCGTTTGGGCGTGCGCGCTGTCGCACGTGTGGGCGGAGCGCAAGCGGTAGCCGCGCTCGCCTACGGAACGCGCTCGATTCCTCGCGTGGACAAGATTTTCGGACCCGGCAATCGCTTCGTCACCGCCGCCAAGCGCCTCGTCAGCGCCGATTGCGCCATCGACATGCTGGCGGGCCCCACCGAAGCGATCGTCTTCGCCGACAACGGGAATCCGCAATTCATTGCTGCCGATCTGATCGCGCAAGCGGAACACGATCCCGACGCCATCTCGATTTTCGTCACCACCTCGTCGCGCCTGGGTAAAGCGGTAGCGGCCGAAATCGAGGTCCAGTTGGCCCAATTGCCGGATACAAATCTGGCCCGCCGGTCGCTCGCCAAAGGCGGTGCGGTGTTAGTCGCGCGCAATCTCGCCGACGCCATCCGCTTCGTGAATCTGTTCGCGCCTGAACACCTGACGCTGCCGGACACATCGAGCGGCCTCCTGGACAGCATCGACTCCGCCGGAAGCATTTTCCTCGGCGATTGGAGTGCGCAAACCTTCGGCGACTATGCCAGCGGTACAAATCACGTGTTGCCTACTGGGGGTGTGGCCCGCACGCGCGGCGGCCTTTCGGTCACCGATTTCGTGAAGTGCATCAGTGTGCAGGAAGTTTCACGCGCGGGCTTCCTCCGCCTCGCGCCGGTAGCCGCCGAATTCGCCCGCGCCGAGGGCCTAGACGCGCACGCGCGCTCGGTGGAACTGCGTCGTGACGTGCGCAACAGGGTGCGCCAATGAAGCCGCCGGTCCCCATCCGCGAGGCCGTAGCAAGAATGCGCGCCTACAATCCGCCCCTCGAAGGCCGCACCAAGAAACTGCGCCTCGACTTCAACGAGAACCCCCTCGGCTGCTCGCCAAAAGTCCGCCAGGCCCTGGCCCGACTCACCAGCGCCGAAATCTGCTCCTATCCTGAGCAGCTAACCGTCCGCCGCCAAATGGCCAACTACTTCGGCGTCCGCCCCGATGAGTTGCTACTAACCAACGGTACCGACGAAGCGTTACACGTCATCGTCAGCACCTTCCTAGAACCCGGCGACGCCGTGCTCCTGGTCGAGCCCACCTACGCCATGTATCGCTTCTACTCGGAACTCGCAGGCGCGCAAATGCGAACCCCCCGCTACACCCAGGACATGCAATTCCCGTGGGAGGAGGTTCTAAATATCCTGAGCGCAGACGCGCCGCGTGTGTTCTTTCTGCCCAATCCCAATAGCCCCACAGGTAATCTACTCTCGCTGCCGGAAATCCGGCGCATCCTTATGGCCGCAAAGCAAACGATGCTCGTAATGGACGAAGCCTATTTCGAATTCTCAGGCGTAACGGTAATCCCGTGGATTCGCCGTCACGCCAACCTGATCGTCACCCGCACATTTTCAAAGACCGCCGGACTGGCGGGCTTACGCCTGGGCTGCATCTTCGTCAATCGCGACCTGGCCGCCAGCATGCGCAAGGCCCAGTCTCCGTATCCGGTAAACGCCGGCGCTCTAGTAGCCGCCGAAGCCGCCATGCGCGACCGCGCCTTCATCGCGCGCACCGTCCGCGAAGTCAAAGCGGCCCGCCAGCAACTGGAGCAAGGCCTAGAGCGTCTGGGAATCCGCTATTTCCCAAGTGGCGGCAACTTTCTCCTGGTCTATTTCGGCGACCGCGCGAAAAGCATCGTCGCCAAGCTCGGTCGCCAAGGCATCCTCCTGCGCGACCGCTCGAGCGATTTCTCCGGCGAAGGCTACGTCCGCATCACGGCGGGCACGCCCGCGCAGACGCGACGATTGTTGCGGGAACTGGAAACGCTCTTATGAGAAAAGCGCAACTGCGAAGAACCACCAAGGAAACCGACATCCTCCTTCGTCTGAACCTCGATGGCCGGGGCAAGGCGAAAATTTCCACGGGCATCGGCTTTTTCGATCACATGCTGGAACAAATCGCCCGCCACGGCGGCCTGGACCTCGAACTCAAAGCCAACGGCGACCTTGACGTCGACCAGCACCACACGGTGGAGGACGTCGGCATCACCCTGGGAGAAGCCGTCAGGCAAGCGCTCGGCACAAAACGCGGTATCCTCCGCTCCGGCTATTTTCTGATGCCCATGGACGACTGCCTGGCCGCCGCCGCCCTCGACTTCTCCGGCCGCGCCTACTGCGTCTGCAACTGGAAATTCTCCGCGCCGAAAGTCGGCGAGCTGCAGACGGAACTGCTCGAAGACTTCTTCCGCGCTTTCGCCCAGTCCGCCGCCGCCAACGTTCATCTCAAGCTGGTCTACGGGCGCTCCTCGCATCACCAGGTTGAATCGATATTCAAAGCATTCGCAAAGGCGTTGCGCTTCGCCGTCTCCCGCGACAAACGCCTGCGCAACGTCCTGCCATCCACCAAGGGGCTCCTGTGAGCCCCTCGGTGAGGGTACGGCTCCATCCGCGCCGCAACTACCCAGGAATGACGGCGTCTTCTGGAGGGGTTGCTGTTAGGGGTCCTGTGCGATTTGCAAGGGCGGGGCTTGGGGCGCTGCCGCGCCCGGCAAGACCTCGCCCATGCGGAAGTTTTCTACCGGGGTCGGAGCTTGCGTTCCGACATAACACCCCTGCGCAGGATGGGGCTTGCGCCCGGGGAAAGGGGATTTGAACCTGTTTTCCGTAGCCCAAAGTGAGCCATCATGAAAATCGCCATCGTTGATTACGGGGCCGGCAATCTGCCATCGGTTGAGCGCGCGCTGCAAAAATTAGGGGCCGAAACCGAGCGCGCTGTCCGACCCGAGCAAATCGCCTCCGCGAAAGCCGTCGTTCTTCCGGGGGTAGGGCATTTCTCCGCATTCGTTGCGGGACTCCACGAGCGCAATCTCACCGGATCTCTGCGCATGGCCCGCGATGCGGGCGTGCCCATCCTGGGCATCTGCCTGGGCCTGCAAGCCATGTACGAGTCAAGCGAAGAAGCCCCCGGCGATCCCGGCCTCGGTTTCTTTGGCGGGAAAGTCCGAATGCTGCCGCAAGACGTAAAGGCGCCGCACATCGGCTGGAACCAGGTTGAGCACAAGCAGCCCAGCCAGTTGCTCATGGGCATTCCTGAAGACGCTTACTTTTATTTCGCGCATTCCTACGCCGCGCCTGGCGCAGGAACCGAAACAGCCGCCGTCTGCAATCACGGGTTTCCTTTCGCGGCCGTCGTCGAAGAAGGGAATCTCGCGGGTGTGCAGTTTCACCCTGAAAAATCCGGGGAAACGGGCGCGCGCGTCCTGAAAAACTTCATGGAGTCGGTCCAGTGACGCTCGCCCGCCGCATCATCCCTTGTCTTGATGTCGACGCCGGTCGCGTCGTCAAAGGCGTCGAATTCGAAGGCCTGCGCGACATGGGAGACCCCGCCGAACTCGCCGCCCGCTACAACCTCGAAGGCGCCGACGAACTCGTCGTCCTCGATATCAGCGCCACCCACCAAGGACGCGCGACGTTCCTCGACACGATCCGCCGCGTAGCCGAGCAACTCAATATCCCGCTGACCGCAGGCGGCGGCATCCGCAAGCTCGAAGACGGCCGTGCCGTCCTACGCGCCGGAGCCGACAAAGTCACCGTCAACACGGCCGCCGTCAACCGTCCCGACCTGATTTCCGAACTCTCCCAGCAATTCGGCGCGCAGGCCGTGGTTCTCTCGATCGACGTCAAGCGCACCGGCCCCCAATCCTGGGAAGCCTACACACGCGGTGGCCGGGACGCGACCGGCCTCGACGCCGCGCGATGGGCCGCCGAAGCGGTGTCCCGAGGTGCAGGCGAAATACTGCTCACCTCGATCGACCGTGACGGCACTTGCAGCGGTTTCGATTGCGCCCTTACCGCGAAGATGGCCGCCACGGTTCCGGTTCCCGTGATCGCCTCCGGCGGCGCAAACACATTCGATGATTTTCTGAACGTGTTTCAGGAAGGCTGTGCCGACGCGGCGCTCGCCGCCTCGGTATTCCACAGCGCAACACATTCAATTCCCGCGCTGAAAAAATTCCTGGCGGATCGCCAGGTGCCGATCCGTTTGAGCAAGTGAAAGGCAAAAATGATCATCCCCTGTATCGACCTGCAAGGCGGCAAAGCTGTGCAACTCGTCCGCGGCCGGCGTCTCGCGCTGTCGGTCGACGATGTTCTCGGCTTGCTCGACCGCTTCCGCGACTACCCCATCCTCCACGTGATCGATCTGGATGCCGCCATGCGCCAAGGCTCCAACTCGCGCTGGATCAAGACGCTCTGCAAGAAGCGCGGCAAAATGAAGGTGCGCGTCGGAGGGGGAATTCGCACGGCAGCGCAAGCGGTGAAGATCCTGTCTTGGGGTGCCGAAAAGATAATTGTAGGAAGCGCCGCTTTCGAGGACGGAAAAGTAGCCCGTAGATTCCTAGGTGATCTGGCCAAGCGCGTAGGCCGCAGAAGAGTGATCATCGCGCTCGATACCGAAGCCGGCCGCATCGTCGTCGGCGGCTGGCAGGAGCGATTGAAGATCCGCCCCGAGGAAGTGATTCCCGAGCTCGAAGCCTACTGCTCGGAATTCCTTTCCACCTTCGTAGACAACGAAGGAACCATGGAGGGGACCGACCTGGCTTGGTTCAAGAAGCTCCGCCGGGTCACCAACGTACCGATCACCGCCGCCGGGGGGATTCGCAGCATGCGCGAAGTCGGCGCTCTGGAAAAGATCGGGATGCACGCCGCCGTGGGAATGGCGATCTACACCGGCCGACTGGCTGCAGACAAGACGGGTTGGGGCCCGGCGAGGTCAAAAATCGCTCAAAAACCGACTGTTTAGGCCCCTGGTCGAGGCAAATTGGCGGTCGGGCGGGGGCTTTTTTGTGCCCCGTTTGCAGAAGTCTTGCTGCCGGGGGGACTTTCTGGGAAGCCAACCGAGGTTCCACGTGTTGGGCTTCCCCGATGCTATAATTCAAGGCCTCCGCCCATGACGCGAACGACCGAAGCAGCGCCGCAGATTTCGACCGAAGTAATAGCGCGATATGAACCCGTGATCGGCCTTGAAGTACACGCGCAGTTGGAGACGGTGACCAAGGCGTTCTGCGGCTGCTTGACCAACTTCGGCGACGCGCCCAATTCCAATACCTGTCCCGTGTGCCTGGGACTGCCGGGTGCGCTACCCGTGCTCAACAGAAAGGCGCTGGAACTGGCGCTGCGGGCTTCGCTCGCGCTCAACTGCAAGGTGCAGCAACACTCCCGCTTCGCGCGCAAGAACTACTTCTATCCCGACCTGCCCAAGGGCTACCAGATCTCCATGTACGAACTGCCGCTTGCGACCGAAGGCTGGCTCGACATCGGCGCCGAAGGCGCGGCCAAGCGCATCGGCATCACGCGCCTGCACATGGAGGACGATGCGGGCAAAAGCCTGCACGAAGGCTTTTCCGACTCCGACCGCTGGAGCTACATCGACTTCAACCGCTGCGGTGTGCCGCTGATCGAAATCGTTTCCGAACCCGACCTGCGCACACCCGCCGAGGCGTACGCGTATCTCAACACGCTGAAGCAGATCCTGGAATATACCAACGCGAGCGACTGCAACATGGAGCAAGGATCGCTGCGCTGCGACGCAAACGTGAGTGTGCGGCTGCGCGGGGCGCTGAAATTGGGGACGAAAGCGGAAGTGAAGAACCTGAACTCGTTCCGCTATCTTTCGCACGCGTTGGAATACGAAATCGAGCGGCAGATCGGCGTGCTCGAATCCGGCGGGACGATCACGCAGGAAACGCGGCTTTGGAACGTGGCCGCCGGCCGCACCGAGCCGATGCGGTCGAAGGAATTCGCGCACGATTATCGCTATTTTCCCGACCCCGACCTGCTGCCGGTTTCCGTTTCCGAGCCGGACATTCAGCATGTGCGCGAAGAAATGCCTGAGTTGCCGGCGGCCAAGCTCGCGCGTTTTTTGCGCCAGTACGGTATGACTCCCTACGATGCGGGCGTGCTGACGGCATCGCGCGCCTTGGCCGATTATTTTGAAGCCGCCGCCAAGGCAGGCGCTCCCGCAAAAGCAGCGTCCAATTGGATTGGCGTGGAACTGCTGCGGCGCTTGAAAGACGCGGGGCAAGAGATCACCGCATGCCCCCTGCCGCCCGCGGCGCTCGCGGAGTTGCTCAAAAAGGTAGAAGGCGGCGAAATCACCGCCGCGAGTGGAAAGAAAGTTTTCGCGAAAATGTTTGAGACGGGCCAGAGTGCGGCGGAAATCGTGGCAGCGGAAGGACTAGGACAAATCAGCGACGCCGGCGCCATCGAGAAGATCGCACGCGCCGTGACGGCCAAGAGCCCGGACAACGTCGCGAAATATCGGAGCGGGAACGAAGGCGTCTTCAAGTTTTTTGTGGGGCAAGTGATGCGCGAAACGCGCGGGCAAGCGAATCCGCAGCTCGTGAACGAAGTGCTGAAGCGCGTGCTTTCGGAGTCCTGACGCGCTCGAATACGGAGAAAGAATTTGCTGAATGAAGGCGACAAGGCTCCCGATTTCCGCGCGACCGCCGACGACGGCCGGACCATTTGCCTTGCCGATTATCGCGGAAAAGACCTCATTCTTTATTTCTTCCCCAAGGCCAACACGCCCGGTTGAACCAACGAAGCGTCCGAGTTTCGTGACGCCATGAAAGATTTTTCGGCTCTTCAAACGGCAGTCATAGGATGCAGCGCGGACTCTGTCGAAATGCAGGCGAAGTTCAAGGCGAAGTACAACTTGAATTTTCCGCTGCTCTCGGACCCGGATTTCGACGTGATCGAAGGCTATGGCGCCCGGCGCATGAAGCGCTTCCTCGGGAAGTCGTATTTGGGAATCGTGCGCATGACATTCTGGATCGGGCCCGACGGAAACATCCGCAAGGTGTGGGACAAAGCTCCGAGCAAGGGCCACGCCGAGGAAGTGCTGGCCGCCGTGCGGCAAAAGTAAGCGGAGAGGCGGCCCACCGCGAGAACGCTACAGCGAGACTCGGAGCGTATCTCCTTGGGGTTCGATCAGGGCATTGTCGATCAGGCGCGTGGTACCGACGCGAGCGGCAAGGACCAGGTAACACGGCCGCCTTAGCGCCATGGCCGGCTCCCATGTGTCCGCGTCGACGATCTCGGCATAGTCCAGGGCAACGAGAGGTTCGGAATCGATCACGCGGCGCAGCGCGGCTAGTATCCGGAGGCGATCGCGTTCGCCCGTTTCAATGGCGCGGCGGGCGGCCTCCAGCGAACGGTACAGCGCCGTCGCGGCGAGCCGTTCGGCTTCCTTCAAATATGCGTTGCGCGAAGAGAGCGCCAGACCGTCAGGCTCCCGCACGATGGGGCATATCACGATTTCCGCAACGAGATTCAAATCGCTGGCCATCTGCCGGATGAGGCGCACTTGCTGCGCGTCTTTGCGCCCGAAGAACGCGCGGCGCGGCTGCACAATTTCGAACAGCTTCAAGACCACGGTGGTGACCCCGCGAAAATGGCTGGGGCGGGAGCGGCCTTCGAGTCGGTCGCCCAGTCCCTCGACGAACACGGCGGTGCGGAAGTCTGGGGGGTACATCTCCTCGTGGGAAGGCGCAAACAGATAGCCGACGCCGAGCTTTTCGAGCGCCGCGCGGTCGGCTTCCAGCGTGCGCGGATATTTTTGAAAGTCCTCGGACGGTCCGAACTGTTTCGGGTTCACAAAAAGTGAAACAACGACGGGGGAACAGTGGCGCAGCGCCTCGCGAACGAGCGAAAAATGGCCTTCGTGTAGCGCACCCATTGTGGGCACCAGACCGAGAATGCGTTCTTTCACGCGTGCATCCTGGGCGATTTGCTGCATCCATGAAATTGTGTGAATCGTTTCCATTTGATGGCGTGTGGCTCTCCGAGGATATCTTATCGATGCGAGGTCCTTGTCACAACACCGCTTAACAACAAATGACTCTGCTAGAATCTCGCGATTGCCCAGGCGAGGTGGAATTCCCACCAGAGGTCGAAGATGGCCGCGAGGGAGAACCCCGCTCGAGACGAAGGACCCGGCCGAGACCTTGCGGCTGCCGGAGCGCTGTCGCTTGGCACATTCATCCTGCACATGCTCGTCAATGGCCGCTACGGCTATTTCGTCGATGAGCTCTATTACCTGGCCTGTAGTCATCACCTCGACTGGGGCTATGTGGACCAGCCGCCCCTCATCGCAGTCATCACATGGGTCGAGCGCATCACACTGGGAGATTCGCTCCACGCGCTGCGGTTTCTGCCCGCGGTTGCCGACGGCTTGCTTGTGTTGCTCACCGCGTGGATGGCGCGGGAGCTCGGAGGGCGCCGCTACGCACAGATTCTGGCATGCGTGGCTGTCAGCCTCGCGCCACTCTATCTCGGCCTGGACAATCTGCTGACGATGAATGCATTCGAGCCCCTGTTCTGGATGGGCTGCGCGCTCGTCGCGATCAAGATCATGAAGGGCGGCTCCCCCCAGCTATGGTTACCCTGGGGGGTTTTGGCGGGCGTGGGGCTTGAAAACAAACACTCGATGCTTTTTTTCGGCTTCGGCTTCCTCGCCGGCCTGCTGTTGACCGAGGAGCGCCGTTTCCTGCGCAGCCGGTGGCCCTGGCTCGGCGCACTGCTCGCCTTCTTGATTTTTTTGCCCAATCTCATTTGGGAAATACACCACGGATTTCCCACCATCGAGCTTCTTCGCAATGTGCAGAGGAGCGGACGCAATGTCAGCCTAAGCTCGGCCAGCTTTCTCGGTCAGCAGATTCTCGTGATGGACCCGATGGCAGCACCGTTGTGGTTTGCGGGGCTCTGGTACTTCCTGCGCGATGAAGCCGGCCGGAAGTTTCGGGCTCTCGGGTGGACCTATCTGAGTATCGTACTGTGTTTCCTCATATTGCGCGGGCGCGTGTATTACCTTGCGCCCGCCTATCCGATGCTCTTTGCGGCGGGGGCGATTGTGTTCCAGCGATTTGCCGAACGCGGGAATCGCGCTTGGCTCAAGATTGCATACGTTACGGTTCTGATCATCACCGGTGCCGTGGAGGCTCCTTTTGCGTATTTCCCGATACTCCCTGTCGAGAAATATCTAGCGTATTCCCTAGCGTTCCACTTCGGGCCGCCGCGAATCGAGAATCACAGCATGGGGCCTCTGCCGCAGCTTTATGCGGACATGTATGGCTGGAAGGAGATGGCGGGAGCCGTCGCCATCGCCTATAACAAGCTTTCTCCAGAAGACAAACAACACTGCGCGATCTTCGGACAAAACTATGGTCAGGCCGGGGCGATTGATTTCTTCGGGGCGAAAATGGGCCTGCCCGGCGCCATCAGTGGTCACCAAAGCTATTTTTACTGGGGACCAGGCAAATACACGGGCGAATGCATGATCGTCATGGACGGCTCGCCCGATAAACTCTCCAAACAGTTCGATTCCTGGGAGAAGGTGGCGACGGTCTACCATCCATACTCCATGCCGTATCAGCACTTCGACGTCTATCTGTGCCGGCATCTCCATTGGCCGCTCGCACAGGCCTGGCCGGGACTCAAGCATTGGAACTGACCAACCAGGATTGCTGCCGGGTGGAGCGCCTTCGCAGAGAGTCTCCTTCTGTTGCGGTGTGTCTTTGCAGAAGTTTGCCGCCGCGCGGACAGCTTCCGGCGACCATACCCCCCAACCAACTTCCGTGCGGATTCAGGGGGTTGCCATGGCGTGGCACTCTGGGGCGTGTGCTTCGGCCGCACCGGCAGCAGCACCGGCGACAGGAAGGCCCGGCCTGCTAGGGTGAGCTGACCGGCAACGAGCATCGCCGGGCGCACCTGCTATACTTTCCGAAGTTTATGTACGCGCGAAAATTCCAGGCCGAGATTGTGGATGGGGATGCGCGGCGGCCCGTGCCGCTCGATTGGCTGGACGCTTTTTGCATGAGGAATTTCACGGGTTCGGGGGAATTTGACGACACGCTTTCAACCGGGGACGGACACCTGGAGGCCGGCTTGGGTATCGATCCCGCGCGGCTTGCGGCAGCGATGAGCGAGTGGTTCACGAAGCGAGGCAAGGGAAACGGGAAGCCTGTGATGATCGAATTGCGTCCCGCGGAGTGATTTCACGGACATGCCGGCCTGCCTGCTTGCGCGTGCGTTAGGCCTGACACGGGCAGGAGTGCCGGGGGCGCGGAAATCGGCCCTGTTGGCTGGCGGGGCCATGCCAGCGTCTACAAGCGCGGCGGCTCATCGCGCAGGAAGGGGCGCCGATGGCCTCGCGGGGATTTGCGCCGGTCCCCCACGCGCCTTTCGATCTGGCCTTTCAGCGCGGCCCGGAGGCGGGGCATTGCGGCGCGGGTAGCCGCTTCTCCCGCGGCGACCAACTGTGGCGTCTTCACGAATTCGTCCCATAGAATGTGATGCACGTTGGGCTCGATCAGTACGTCGGTGGCCGCGCGCCAGGATTGAGTGGCGGCGATCTGAAGGATCGAGAAGGACCGGCTGATCACCTCGATGGTATTGCGCGGCTTAGACGCCAACAGGCCTGGCTCCAGATGCACCGAAATCACGATGTCGGCGCCCATTTCTCGCACGGCCGGCGCGGGTACGGTTTCGGTGAGAAATCCATCGACCAGAATGCGATTGCGGTATTCGACAGGCAGGAACAGTCCCGGATAGGCGCAGGAGGCGCGCAAGGCCGCGCCGATTTCTCCGTCGCGAAAATGGACCGACTCGCCGGCGATCAGATCCGTTGCGACAATGCAGAGCGGTATCTTCATCTCCGCGAAAGTTCGTGCGGAGGTAAACCTATGGAGATATTCCTCGAGGCGCCCGTTGGAGGCCATGCCCATGCGCGAAAGGGTCCATCGGCCGAAATCACCGAATTTGGTGGCGGAGCCGTGGCGCTCCATCTCGTCTGTGGGTGTGCCGCTTGCGTAGGTAGCGGCTACTAGAGCGCCTACGCTTGTGCCTGCGATGAAGTCGATGGGGATCTGTTCCTGTTCGAGGACGCGCAGGACGCCGATGTGAGCGATGCCGCGTGCGAAACCGCCACCTAAGGCGACTCCAATCTTGGGACGCCCGTTGGAGGAATCCGCGTAGGCAAACGAGCGGAAGCCCTGGATTGCCCTCTTAAACCAAGCTGCGCCTGTGCCCATCGAGACCTCGCACGCACTGAAGACACTCTAACAAATTTCATGCGGCGCGGCGTTTCCGGTTGACCCGTGCGTACACGTTTTGCCACCATGTCGTGTTCCCGCGGGGTGTTCCGGTGTCATGTTTCAAAGGACAGGCTGAATGAGGCGAAGCATCGAAAAAGTGGCCGTGCTGGGCGCCGGCACCATGGGTGCGCGCATTGCCGCGCACCTGGCGAATGCGGGAATTCCCTGCTACCTGCTCGACATCGTCCCGCCGGAATTGAGCGGCGACGAAAAGCGCAAAGGTCTCACCTTGCAAGATCCGCGCGTTCGCAACCGAATCGTGCTGGCGGGGCTGGACGCGGCGAAAAAATCGCGTCCCCCGGCATTCTTCACGGCGGAGGCGGCGCGGCTAGTCACGCCCGGCAATTTCGACGACAACATGGAGTGGTGCGGCCAGGCGGATTGGATCATCGAGGCGGTGGCTGAGAACCTCGAAATCAAGCGCCGGTTGTTCGAGCGCGTGGAAGCCGTGCGCAAGCCCGGGGCGATTGTTACGTCGAACACGTCCGGACTGCCGATTCACCTGATCGCCCAAGGACGCTCTGAAGATTTTCAGCGACATTGGGCGGGAACGCACTTCTTCAATCCGCCGCGCTACATGAAGCTGGTGGAACTGATCGCGGGCCCCCAAACGCGTCCCGATGCGCTGGCTGCGCTGGAAGAGATTTGCGACAAGCGGCTCGGCAAGGGCGTAGTGCTTGCGAAAGACACGCCGAACTTTATCGCCAACCGCATCGGCACGTTTTCAATGGTGAACACGATCAACCAGATGCAGGCGCTCGACATGACCGTCGAGGAAGTGGACGCGTGCACCGGCCCGGCGGTGGGCTGGCCAAAATCGGCAACGTTCCGCACCGCCGATATTGTGGGGCTCGACGTGCTCGTTCACGTGATCCGCAATATTTACGAGAATGTGCCGGAGGACGAATCCCGCGAGGTGTACCGTGTGCCCCCGCTGATCGAAGCGATGATCGAGCGTGGCTGGCTCGGCGAGAAAACCGGAAGCGGCTTCTACAAGCGCATTAAAAAAGGCGGGGAATCCGAAATCCTGACCCTCGACTGGCGCACCATGGAGTATCGCGCGCGCCAGAAGGCGAAATTCGGGTCGATCGACGCGGGCAAAGCCATCGAAGACACACGCGAACGAATCCGCGCGATCGTGGCGCCGGCGCTCGAAGGAAGGGACCGAGACAAGGCCGGCCGCTTCGTTTGGACGAGCCTCAGCGAGACTTGCCTCTACGCGGCGCGGCGAATCCCGGAAATCGCCAACACGATTACCGACGTTGACCGGGCCATGCAGTGGGGCTTCGCCTGGGAACTGGGGCCCTTTGCCGTGTGGGATGCGATCGGCGTTGCGGGAATGGCACAGGCGCTGCAGCGCGAGGGGAAGCAGATACCCCCTCTGGTAAGCAAAGTGCTGGCCACGCCGGGAAAGTCCTTCTACGCGAGCGAAAAAGGAATGACCCGCTATTTCGATCTCGCCACCGGCACGCACCAGCCGGTTGCGGAGCAGCAAGGGATCATCATCCTGAAATCGCTGAAAGATCGCACGCCGGTGGTACAGAAAAACTCCGGAGCGAGCCTGATCGACCTGGGCGACGGCGTGGTTTGCTGCGAATTCCATTCCAAGATGAATGCCGTGGGCGCCGACATCGTGGCGATGATCAACGCAGGTATCGCTCGGCTGGGGACCGAGTTTGAAGCGATGGTGATCGCGAACCAGGCCGTGAATTTCTCGGTCGGCGCGAATCTCATGCTGCTGCTCATCAGCGCGCAGGAGGGCGAATGGGATGAGATTCACCTGCTGGTACGGCAATTCCAGCGCGCCACCATGGCCATCAAGTATGCTCCCCGGCCCGTGGTAAGCGCGCCGCAAGGGATGGCGCTCGGCGGAGGCTGCGAAATCAATTTGCACGCGGCAAGGATTCAGGCGGCGGCCGAGGTTTACATGGGGCTGGTGGAAACCGGCGTGGGCTTGATTCCCGGGGGCGGCGGCACAAAAGAGATGCTGATCCGCGCCAACGAACACGCCGCCGGCGCGGAGGATTTAGACCTGTTCCATGCCATCAAGCCCCTGTTTGAAAATGTGGCCATGGCCAAAGTTTCCACGAGCGCCGAGGACGCGCGCACGCTTGGGTATTTGCGTCCGGCGGATTTGATTTCGATGAATCGCGACCGGCTGGTCGCCGACGCCAAGCAGACCGCGCTGGCGATGGTGCGATCGGGGTATCACCCACCGGCGCCGGCGGAGATCCGCGTTCTGGGAGAGGAATTGCTGGCGGCGGCGAAGTTTGCCATTCATCTGCTGGTTCGGGGAGAATACGCCTCCCAGTATGACGCCGTGGTGGCGCGCAAGCTGGCGTACATCCTGGCCGGGGGCAGCATCACGGCGCCGCAAACGGTGCACGAGCAATATATTCTGGACCTCGAGCGGGAAGCCTTCGTGAGCCTGTGCGGCGAGCGCAAGACCCAGGAGCGCATCGCGCACACGCTCAAGACCGGCAAGCCTCTGCGAAACTAAAGGCAGCGAGCGGCGTGCGTTGGTCCATTGCGGGTGGCTGGTGACGGGCAACTAATTGAGGCTGCCGATGTTCTTATTAGTTCGCCGTTGGAGAATGGAACGGACCGATATACTCTAGATTTCCGCTTCCGTGAAATTCATATTGAGTGTCCGCTCCAGAGTCATGTTCCCGCGGAGAAACTGTGAGGCTGAGCCTGAGAAGACGAGTGAGAACGAAACGACTCGAGGGTATTGGACGCAGCGCCCAACGAGGCGCCCGCCTATGAAGTGGCGAAGCTGGCGTTCCATTGCTCTTTTTCTTGCGGCTGCGGGAATTCTGGCGCTGGCAGGCTGCGGGCGGCCCAACACCATCACCAACAGCAGCACGTCGAGCGGTGCTGCGAGCAGTTCCTCGAGCACCTCGACCACACCCAGCAATGTGGCGATCTATCCAGCAGCGGCGGCAACTCCGATCAATGGGAAGGTTCAATTCGCCGCCTACGCTGCGAGCACCCCAGGTTCGACGTTTGCATGGAGCGTCGCCGGCGGCGGCAGCATTACCGCCTCGGGGCTGTTCACGGCTCCGTCGAGCCCGGCGGCCGTGACGGTAACTGCAACTGCGTCGGGGCTGAGCGGGACCACGACACTCAACGTGACGGCCGCGCAGGGGGTTCTGGTAAGTCCTTCCGCCGCGGCGATCGCCGCAGGCGCAACGCAGGCCTTCGCAGCTACAGTGAACGGAACCGTGGTGAATGCAACCTGGGAAGTAAATGGAACTCCCGGAGGCGACGGGCTGCACGGGACGATTGATACCAATGGGAATTATTCTGCACCAGCCTCGCCTCCGCCCGGTGGATCGACCACGATCACTGCCATCAGCGGCAGCGGGTCTTCCACGGTTTCAGGTACCGCGACCGTGGAGGTGATTTTTTCAAACAGTTCTCTCAACGGGTCGTATGCCTTTTCCTACAAGGGGAACAATTCGTCCGGGTTTACAGCGGTGGCCGGAAGCTTCATGGCCCAAGGAAACTCGGGTTCGACCGGCCAGATTTTCGGGGGCGTGGAGGACATTCTGGTTTCCGGTTCCAGCTCGGCTTCTCACACCACTTTTACCGGCACTTTTTCGGTGAATCCGGACGGGACTGCGTCCGCCACTCTATCAAACAATACGACCTGGGAATTCGCGTTGATTTCTAATCCGGTAGGGGGCTCGGTGCGCCAGGCCTTGATGGTCCGCTTCGATTCGAGCTCGACCGGCTCGGGTACGATCAACGCTCAGAGCCAAGGGCTGCTCACGGCGTCGGCTTTCTCGGGCAACTATGCCTTCGGGCTTTCCGGCGTCGATAGCAGCGGAGAGCCGCTCGTGATTGCCGGCAGGTTTTATGCCGACGGGGTGGGCACGATCCCGCCCGGTGCCGCGGTCCAGGACATCAACGACAACGGGACAAGCACCTATTCCGCCATTTCGGGCACCACCACGACCACCACGACCACCACAACAACCAGCACGGGGACGTCGGTGGCGGGGGCCGACACCACGCTCCATGGAAGCTTCCTAATGGACGCAACCGCGCCCAACAGCGGACGCGGGACTCTCACTCTGGCAAGCACCGACACCGCCGTCTTCGCGAATGGAATCACACTGCAATTTGCCTTCTACATCGTGGACAACACGCATCTGAAGGTCGTGGAAATCGATAATGCCGCGGCCCTGACCGGAGACATCTACGGGTACAACGGGTCGAGCCCTGCCGTGGCGGCCGACGGTGAGTTCAACGCAGGTGCGGCCCTGCCGGCGGGCAACTACGCCTTCACGGTCGCCGGATCGTCGACGAATGGCGCTTACGCCGTGGGGGGGGTGTTTAACACAAACGCCGTTGCGTCCGCGACCAGCGGCAGCCTCAGTGGCGTTCTGGACATCAATGATGGAGTTGCCAGCATCTTGCTGGACGCCTCCCTAGCTGGTTCCAGCTTCATCGTTGATCCGAACTACGGGCGGATCACAATGCCGCTTCGAGTGAACAATGTTACGAAGAATTTTATCGGCTACACGGCATATTACAATTCACAGACGGGCCCGGTAGAATTCGTCGAACTCATCGAGGTTGATGCCAACGCCATTGCGAGCGGCATTGCTTTTCCGCAAGCCTCCGCAGGGGCGCTGCAAGGCAACTACGCTCTGAATCTCGCGGGCGCCTGCGGACCCAAGAACGGGGCGGTCGAACAGGATGTGGCCGGACAGGTTACCGCTTCGGGTACGACATCGCTTAACGGCGTGCTTTACATCAACAATTTTGCCCTGGCGACTCTGGTGCCACATACTTCGCTTACCAGCAGCACGACGGTTGTGAGCCCAAGTCCGAATGGACGAGGCACGGCGACAATCGCAACCAGCGTTGCCACGTATTCGATTGCCTACTACATCATCGACAGCGAGAACGCCCTGCTCTTGGAAGCCGACGGGGCGCGGGTTGCCAGCGGCGTGATGTACGTGCAGTTCTGAAGCCTGCGCGACAAACGGCGACAGTCCCTTCCAAGGCTCAACAGCCAGCCAAGAGATTAGCTAAGGGGCAGCCGACGCCGTTCTATCCAAATCACTAGGCAACGATCCGGTTCAAACCCAGCGCCTTAGACGCTCCGGAGCTACTTCGCAACGGCGAAGTCGCTGACGACGCTATAAAGGAAGTCGATGCCTTTGCGGAAGGAATCGACGGGGATGCGTTCGTCGTCGGCGTGCTTGCGCGCGAGGTCTCCTTCGGACATGGCGAAGGGAAGCAAGCCATAGGCCTGCACGTTTCGCAAGCGCAGCGGGACTGAATCGGTGGCGCCGGTGGACATTTCCGGCACCACGATCGCACCAGGAAACTGCTGCTTGGCTTGCTGCGAAATCACGTTGTACAAGGCGGAGGTGAGCGACGACGAAGGGGCCGTTTCTCCGGCGTTGGGCTGCACTTCCAGACCGATTTCCGGATCGTTCACCAGGGTTTGCAGCTTGGCAAGCAGCGGTGAAACCATGTTACCAGGGAGCAGGCGAATGTTTAGTACCGCGTGTGCTTCGGCGGGAATCACGTTCTGGCGAATGCCCGCCTGAAGGATCGTGGGAGAGATCGTGTCGCGCAGCATGGAATTCCAGACGGGATTGGCGTCCGAGACCCATCGCGCCGCGTGGTCCGCCCGGTCGGAAGATTCCAGCGCGCGCATCCATTTACCCGTCTCTTCGTCCTGGATGGGCGCAAGACCCTCGAAGTAAGCGTGTGTGACGGAATTGAATTGCATCGGAGCCTCGAAGGTTCCGATTTTCGCGATGGCTGCGGCCAAGTGCGTGACCGCGTTGTCTTTTCGCGGCACCGAGGCGTGCCCGGAGGTGCCTTTGGCGGTCACGTCGACATTGACGGCAACTTTCTCGCTCGCCTGGATGCCCACGAACTGAACCTTGCCGTTCGCGGTAACGATGTCGCCGCCCTCATTGATCGCGAATCCGCACGCGATCTTGTCCCAGTGTTTGTCCGCCGCGAACCTCATGCCCAGTTCGCCGCCGTCCTCTTCGTCGCCTTCCGCCAGGAAAATCACATCGCGGTTCAGACGCGCGCTGGAACGCTTCAGAGCGATCATCACGGCGAGATTCGCTATGGCCATACCCTTATCGTCAATCGCGCCGCGGCCATAGAGGTAGTTGTCCTTGACAACGGCGCCAAAAGGGTCGACGCTCCAGTTCGCCTTGTCCACTCCGACGACGTCCAGATGTCCCATCAGCAACAGCGCGCGCGACGGGTCCGGCATGGCGCTGGCCGACAGGCGCGCTACGATAAATCCCCGCCCCGGGGCGCTTTCGAAGATCTCCGAAGGGATTCCTTCCTTGTCGAGTATCCCGGCGATATAGTTGGCGGCAACCAGCTCGTTGCCCGGAGGATTGACGGTATTGATGCGGATGAGATCCTCAAGCCAATAGAGGGCGTCGCTTTCGAGCCGGGAAAGATCGGGGGCTGTCTGTGCCGCGGACGCAGCCGACATCGCTTGTTGCGGCGCAGACGGCGCCCGCGTTGCCGCGGCCATGGCCAGCAATGCGAGTAGCGGAACCCGGCAAGAATGCCGCGCCATCCTTTTCAGCTTCGAATGAATCTCAAAGTGCATCGCCCCGCCCCCGATTTTCATACTATCATGGCGGTTTGGGGCGCCGGGCGAGTGGGAAGCAGGGTTTTCTGGGCCGCACGTGACGATCAGGACACGAGACTTGCGCGGGATTTGCGCGGATTGAGGTCGACATGCATAGCAAGACATGGTTGCACGCGGCGCTAGTTGGGGCGCTTATAGCCGCGCTGGGTATTCCGCCGAATAGCCGGGCAGTCTTTGCGCGGCAGCAAGAAGGCCCGCAAGGGGCTCCGCCCGCGCAGGAACCGGCGGCGCCCTTGCCTCCGAGCAGCCAGCCACAGGCGCCCCCGAAGGCGCCGCAAACTCCCCCTCCGCAAACTTCGATATCGGTGGAATCCAACCTGGTCAACGTGGATGTGGTTGTGACCAACCAGGACGGCGACGTGCTCACGGGCCTGACCAAAGATAACTTCCGGATCACCGACAACGGCCAGCCGCAGCAGATCACCAATTTCGCTCCATCAGAAGCTCCCCTCACGATGGTGATCCTGATGGAGTACAGCGGGCGCTTCGGGGGATATTTCGCATATAAGACCAGGCAGTATTCCTTCAGCATCCTGAATGCTCTTACGCCGAAGGACTGGGTCGCGCTGAAAACTTTCTCGCTGCGCACACGGGTGGAAGTGGATTTCACCCAGAACAAGCAGGAGGTGGCGCAAGCGATCAATGCGCTGTTTTTCCCGGACTTCAGCGAGGCGGATCTCTTCGACGCCGTCCTTGAGACGCTCGATCAGCTTCGGGATGTGAAGGGCAAAAAATCCATTCTCGTGCTGGCCACCGGATTCGACACCTTCAGCAAGCACACGCTCGATCAGACGCTCAACCGCATCAAGGAAACGGATGTCCCGATTTTCTGCGTGGGGATGGGAGAGGAAATCGATCTCTACAGCCCGAGGGGAGCAGGCGTGGACTACTTGCAGGCGAAAAACCAGATGACGGCGTTTGCCAACATGACCGGAGGCTACGCGTGGTTTCCGCGGTTTGAAGGCGAGATGCCCGATATTTTCAATTCGGTCGCGGCGTATCTACGGAGCCAGTACACGCTGGGGTTCACGCCCTCCACGCCGCAGGACGGCAGGTTCCACAAGCTGAAAGTCGACTCGGTGGACGAGCAGGGGGATCCGCTCACGTTCGCGGACAAGAAGGGCAAGAAGAAGAAAACCATCGTGCACGCGCGGCAAGGCTACATGGCGACAACCTCCCCCGCCAGCTAACTGGGTGATCACGATTGGTGGCGCGTGGCGCGTTCGAACTTAATATCCGCGCGCGAGGCCGACGCGATTGAGCAGTTCGCTTCCCGCGAACCAGCGTTTCAGGTTTTCTGCGATCAATTCTTCTTCGCGATCCCAGGTATTCTCGGTCGCCCCGCTCACGTGGGGAGTGATGAAAACCTGATTCATCTTCCACAGCGGGCTCGCCGGGGGTAAAGGTTCGGTCGCGGTGACATCCAGGGCAGCGCCTGCGATGACATTCCGCTCCAGCGCCGAAATCAGTGCAGGCTCGTCGAGCAGCGTTCCGCGGGCGACATTAATCAGGTACGCCGAGGGCTTCATCAGCGCGAACTCGCGCTCGCCCAGCATGTTGCGCGTTTCCGGCGTGGCCGGCGCCGCGACGACCACGAAATCGGCGTGCGGCAGCGCTTCGCGGAGAAGGGATGTCTGCAAAACGCGTTCGGCCATATCGGAATCGGAACGGCCGGAATGCGTCACCGCCCAGACGCGCATTTCCAGCGGCCTCACGAGCCTGGCGGCTTCCCGCCCGATGGCGCCGAAGCCGATGAACAGCAACACCTGCCCCCGCAATTCCCGCGGCTTGACCGGAGCGGTCAATAATTCCTTCATCGCCCAGCAAGCCTGATGCTGGTAGCGCAGGCTATCGGGAAATCGCCTGGCCAATCCGACGATCATGCCCAGGATGTGCTGCGCGATGGGCACGCAGTGCACGCTGCTCGCGTTGGTGAGGACCACACCCCTCTGGCGCAACTCCGGATACATGAATTGCGCGACGCCGGCCGTTACCGCCTGGATCCACTGGAGGTTCGGTGCAAGCGCCAATTGGGCCGCGGTGAGCGAGACGGTCATGAAAATATTGGTGTCCACGAGTTCGCGCTCGAGGCCCTCGAAGTCAGGCAGGTGCGTGACGCGCAGCTGAGGGAATCGGGCGCCGATGCGCTGTGCGGCATCCGCCGGGGGATTCCACACCGGAGGGGGATTGTTCACGCAGACCAGGAGCTTTGTTTCCGCGGGATTTCTGAGCGCGTGCCCGGCCATGTCAGGTTGTAGTCACGCGCAAATCGCGGCCCGTCATTTCACCGGGTTCGGGCAGGCCGAGAACGCCGAGCAGCGTGGGCGAGATGTCGCGGAGTGAGCCACCGGGCTTCAGTTGCATTTGCCCGTCCTCGGTAACCAGGATGAAAGGAACCGGATTCGTGGTGTGGTAGGTGTGCGCGCCGCCGGTGACAGGGTCGATCATGGTCTCGGCATTGCCGTGATCGGCCGTGATGATCCATGCGCCGCCGCGCGGGCGGAGGCATTGGAAGATCCTGCCAAGGCATGCGTCCACCGTTTCGACGGCTTTGATGGTGGCTTCGAGCTGTCCGGAATGCCCTACCATGTCTGCGTTGGCAAAGTTCATGATGATCGCGTCGAAGTCGCCCTTCTCAATGGCGTGGATCACGGTGTCGGCGATTGCAGCAGCCGACATTTCAGGTTTGAGGTCGTAGGTAGGCACTTTGGGCGACGGCACCAGGGTGCGTTCCTCGCCGGGGAATGGTTTCTCGACGCCGCCGTTGAAAAAGTAAGTGACGTGCGCGTACTTCTCGGTTTCCGCCACGCGCAGGTTCTTGTAATCCCGCTCCGCAAATACATTGGCTAGGATGTGCTCGAGCTTTTCGGGGGCCAGGAGGTAGCGCAGCCAGGGCCAGGTTTTCTCGTACTGCGTCATGGCCACGTAGACAAGATTCTGCGGGCGCGACGGATCGGCAAACTTGTCAAAGGCAGGCTCGGCCAGCGCTTTGGTGATCTGCCGCGCGCGGTCGGCGCGGAAATTAAAGAAGACCACGGCGTCATCGCTGCGGATCAGGCCGCGGGGTGCGGCGGGGGCGCTCGGAGCGGCCGGGGTGGTGATCGTGGCCGGCACGATGAATTCGTCGGTGATGCCTTTTTCGTAGCTGGCTCGCACCGCGGCGATGGGATCGGTGAATCGCGCCTCGGTGTCGCCGTGTACCATCGCGCGATAGGCCAGCTCGATCCGCTCCCAGCGATTGTCGCGGTCCATCGCGTAATAGCGGCCGCTCACGCTGGCGATCTGCCCGACGCCATACTCGCGCATCTTCTGTTCGAGCTGTCGGAGGAAGTCGACGCCGCTGTTGGGGGGCGTGTCGCGCCCGTCCATGAAGCAGTGTAGGAGAACGTTTTTGACCCTGTTCTCGCGCGCCATGCGCAGCAATTGGAACAGGTGCTCGATGTGCGAATGCACGCCGCCGTCGCTCAGCAGGCCGATCAGGTGCAATTGGCGGCCGCGGGCGCGCTCCATCGCTTCGAGCAGAAGCGGCTGGCGAAAGAAATCTCCGCTGGCGATCAACTGGTCCACGCGCGTGATGTCCATCTGAACGATGCGTCCGGCGCCGATATTGAGATGCCCCACTTCGCTGTTGCCCATTTGTCCCTCGGGCAGGCCGACGTAGGGGCCCGAGGTCTGAATCAGCGTGTTGGGGAAATCCTTCAGCAGGCGTTCGTAATGGGGTTTGCGGGCCAGGGCGATGGCGTTCCCCTTGGTTTCGGCGCGGTAGCCCCAGCCGTCGAGGACGGTCAACACGATTGGTTTGGGTCGTTTGCTCATGGCCGTTCAGGATACACGAGAGGGCGCGGGGCGGACTAGCGGTGAAAGCGAATTTCGTGGGAAACAAGAAAACGAGCGGTTTAGATGCTGCGGCGGCAGCTCTGCGCCGCAATTCGGGTTTACCAAAGATGGTGGTGCTGCAGGCTCTGCATGCGAAACAGGAAGAGACGATTGGCATGGATCACCTGGGAGTTGGCGGGCGCGGCGGTCTTGCAGGCGCAAGAGTTCGATCAAGCAGTCGCTGTTGCCACGGCGGCAGTGCCGGCGATAGGGTGCAGCGGTTCGGGATCATCTGGCGAGCCGGTCGATGGGAACGGCACTCCGGGAAACACAGTTCCGGCCGGCCACCGCGCCTACTGGAAGCAGGTCGGGCTCTCTAAGGAGTGTCAAATGCCATAAATGCCATAGAAACACTTGACACCTGTCTGCCTGTCTGTATGATTATGCAAGACATTGCATATTCAAGCATAACGGTAACATGGCCATTCACAAACGATTTCGCCAAGGACAAATTCTGAAGCTACTCGCGGGCCAGCCGGTCGCGAGCCAGGACCAATTGCGCCGCCAGCTCGGCCACCTGGGCGTGCGCGTGACGCAGGCGACGCTTTCCCGCGACCTGCGCGAGCTGCGCCTGGTGAAAACAGTCAAGGGCTATCGCCCGCTTTCCGCGGTCGCCGAAGAAACCTCGCCGCTGCCAGCCTTGGCGCGCGCGCTCAAGGAATTCTTGCTCGACATTCGCCCCGCGCAGAACATGCTGGTGCTCAAGACGCCCCCCAGCGGCGCGCAGCCGCTGGCAGCAGCCGTGGACGCCGAGCACTGGAAAGAAGTCGCCGGAACCCTCGCGGGAGACGATACCGTCCTGCTGATTACGACCTCGCGCAGCGCCTGTAAAACAATCCAGAAGCGCCTGGAGGAGATGCTTCGATGAACGCCCCTGCAAGGGTCGCCGTCGTCGGAGCAACGGGCTACGCGGGGTATGAGCTGGCCCAGCTCCTGCTGCGGCACCCGAACGTCAGCACCCCGACATTTTTCCTCCGCGACAGCCGCGCCAACGTGCGTTGCCTGACCGAGCTTTACCCGCAGCTGCGTGGCTGGGGTGAAGCGCCCTGCCAGCCGCTTTCGGTGGAAGCGGTCGCAGGCAGCGGCGCGGAGGTAGTCTTTCTTTCGACGCCGCATGAGGTTTCGCTCGCGCTCGTTCCGGAGTTGCTGCAAGCCAATCCCGCGCTGCGCATCGTCGATCTGAGCGGCGCATACCGCTTCCGCAACCCGGAGACGTTCGCGAATTGGTATAAGCTCCCGGCGCCCGATGCCGCCACTTTGGCCGAAGCCGTCTACGGACTGCCCGAGATCTATGAAGCGGCACTTCCCCGGGCGCGCATCGTCGCCAATCCCGGCTGCTACCCGACCTCGGTGATCCTGGGCCTGAAGCCGCTCGTCGAGGCGGGTTGGATCGAAAGAACGCACGGGATCGTGGCCGACTGCAAGTCCGGCGTGACCGGAGCGGGCAAGGAGCCCAAGCGCGAGACGCACTTTGTCGAGGTAAACGAAAACTTCCGCGCCTACAACCTGTTCAAACATCGCCACACGCCGGAAGTGTCCGATCACCTGGGACTGCGGCAGCGGGATTTCGTTTTTACAACGCATCTGCTGCCGGTCGACCGCGGAATTCTCTCGACGCTCTACGTCTGGCTGAATGGCTCGCGTCAGGCGGATGAAGTGGAGGCGTTGTTTCGCAAGTTTTACTCCGGGCGGCCGATGGTCCGCGTGATGCCCGGCGGAAGCTTGCCGGAGCTGCAGTATGTGGCGCACACGAACTTCTGCGATATCGGCTTCGCGCTCGATACAACCGGCGAGCGTTTGATCGTAGTGTCGTGCCTGGACAATCTCGGCAAAGGCGCGGCGGGACAAGCGGTGCAAAATCTGAACGGGATGCGCGGGTATCCCGAAACGGCGGGGTTGCTATGAGACTAGTGGTGAAGATTGCAGGAGCGCTCCTAGAAAAAGAAGAAGACGTGCAGGCGATGGCCCGCCAGATCGCCGAGGTTGCGCGCGCCGGACATGAGGTTCTCGTGATCCATGGCGGCGGGAAGATTTTCACGGCGACGCTGGCGCGCATGGGAATCGCCAGCCGCTTTAAGAACGGCCTGCGCGTCACCGACCGTGAAACCCGCGACGCCGCCATCATGGTGTTTGCGGGACTGCTCAACAAGAAGCTCGCGGGAGCCATCTCGCTCGCCGGCCAGCCCGCCGTGGGCATCGGCGCGAGTGACGCCGCGTGCTTCCTCGCGGAGCCGATGCAGGTCGACGAACGCGAAGGCGGCCTGGGCTTTGTCGGCTACCTCACCGAGGTCAATGTGGAATTTCTCAATTCGCTGTGGCGCGCGGGGCTGGTCCCGGTCGGCTCCTGCATGGGTCTTGGAGCCGACGGCGAGCTCTACAACATCAATGCCGATCACATGGCCGCCGCTGCGGCTGAGTTTATCGAGGCCGACCGCCTGATTTTCCTCACCGACGTGGCGGGCGTGCTCGATGGTGACAAGGTCCTGCGCGCCGTCAAGGGCACCGACGTGGAAGACCTGATCCGCCAGCACAAGGTTTCCGGCGGAATGATTCTGAAGCTGGAAGCCGCCAAGCGCGCGCTGGCCGGAGGTGTTTCCGAGGTGCGCATCGTCGGAGGCACGCAGCGCCGCGCGCTGTTGAACGCCGTCAACGGATCGTCCCGTTGCCCCGGCACTCGCGTGTTTCCTGCTATTCGCGTTCGGGGCAAGGCACGAGCCGCTCACGGAGCCGCGGACTGAAAATGGCCTCCCAGAAGCATCGCGCCGCGCCGCGCACGTCGCCTGCGAAAATCATCGCCGACGGTACGCGCTACCTGATGAACACCTACCGCCGCCCCCCGGTCGTCTTTACCCATGGCCGAGGCTGCCGTCTCTACGATTCGCAGGGGCGCGCCTATCTCGATTTTCTGGCGGGTATTGCCGTCAACGCGCTGGGCTATGCGCATCCTCGTATGGTTCGCGTGATCCGCCGCGAAGCGGGGCGCGCCACGCATATCTCGAATCTGTTCCACAATCGGTACCAGGGACCGCTCGCGCGAAAACTCGCCGGGTGGTCGGGCCTGGACCGCGTTTTCTTCAGCAACAGCGGTTCGGAAGCCATGGAAGGCGCACTCAAGCTCGCGCGAGCTCACGCGCACGCAAAGACCGCCGCGCCCGGCGGCGCTCCCCAGACGCGCATTCTCGCTCTCGATAATTCTTTTCACGGCCGCACCTTCGGCGCGCTCTCGATCACGCACACGGCCAAGTATCGGGAGCCGTTTGAGCCGCTGGTTCCTGGCGTCGAATTCGTCCATGTGAATGACGTGGCGGACCTTGAAAGCAAGTTTGATGAATCGGTTTGTGCCATTGTGATCGAGCCCATTCAAGGCGAGGGCGGAATTTTCCCCATTGGCGAGGCTTTCTGGCAGCGCGCCCGCGCGCTGGCCACGCAGTATGGAGCCGCGCTGATCGCCGATGAAATTCAGTCGGGTCTGGGACGCACCGGGCGATATTTCGCCTACCAGAAATTCGGCGAAAGCGCGCTTCCCGACATCGTCACCATAGCCAAGCCCCTCGCCGGTGGCTTGCCGCTGGGCGCATGCATCGCCAACGAACAATTTGCCTCGGCGTTTTCGCCGGGAATGCACGGCTCGACGTTCGGCGGCGGACCGCTCGCCTGCGCGGCGGCCCTGGAGTTTCTGAACACCGTGGAAGAAGACGGCCTGCTCGCCAACGTGCGCGACCGCGGCGCCGAACTCCGCGCGGGCATCGAACGGCTGGCCACGCGTTTTGATTTCATACGCGAGGTTCGCGGCGAAGGACTGATCCTCGGGATCGATCTTTCCACCGAAGGCGCGCCTTTGGTACGGGAGGCGCTTCGCCGAAGCCTGCTCATCAATTGCACGCACGACCACATTCTGCGCCTGCTGCCGCCCTTCATCATTGGCCGCAAGGACGTTGCGGAATTTCTCCGCACGTTCGAGGCGGTTCTGGCGACGGCGCAGAAATCCGCGGCCCGGGCAAATTCGGCCGCGCATTCTCCCCATGCGGCGGCTCGGCAAGAGCCTCTCGCCGCAGTTGCCGCGAGGTAAATCCACATGAACGCATTTAGCACATCGCTATCTTTGTCCAATGATTTGCTCACCGGAACCGAGTGGAACCCCGTGCAACTGCGTGAATTCTTCCAGCTCGCAGTGGACATCAAGGCCGGTCCGGAGCGATATCGCACGGCGCTTTCCGGTAAATTCCTCGCGCTGATTTTCGAGAAGCCGTCGCTGCGCACGCGCGTCACCTTCGAGGTCGGCGTGGCGAGCCTCGGCGGCACGGCGGTGTTCCTCGACCACACCCTCACGCATCTGGGCGAGCGTGAATGCGTTCGGGACATCGCGAAGAACCTCGAGCGCTGGGTGCATGGCATCGTGGCGCGCGTGTTCGCGCAGGAATCGCTCGAGGAGTTCGCCCGGAACGCCAACATCCCTGTGATCAACGCGCTGTCGGACAAATATCATCCCTGCCAGGCGCTGGCCGATTTCTTCACTTTGGAAGAGCGCTTTGGCAATTTGCGCGGATTGAAGCTCGCCTACATCGGGGACGGCAACAACATGTGCCACTCGCTGCTCACCGTCGGAGCGCGCGTGGGAGCGCACGTGCGCGTGGCGACGCCCGCGGGATATGAGCCCAGTGCGGCGATCGTCGCCGAGGCAAAGCGCGTGGCACGCGAGACCCGCGGCAAGATTGAAATTCTGCGCTCACCCGAGGAGGCCGTCGCCGGCGTACAGGCCGTCTACACGGACGTGTGGGCCAGCATGGGCCAGGAAGACGAATCAGCCAAGCGCGCCGCTGATTTCGCGGGGTACCAGGTGAACGAAAAGCTCTTCTCGCAGGCCGCGCCCGAGGCCCTATTCATGCACTGCCTTCCGGCGCATCGCGGCCTCGAAGTGAGCGAAGGAGTCATCGACTCCGATCGCTCCGTCGTGTACGATCAGGCGGAAAATCGCCTTCACGTTCAGAAGGCGGTTCTGCACACCCTGCTCACTTACTCCTAAGGAGAACGAATTGGCGAAGAAAGTTGTGCTTGCATATTCCGGAGGACTGGACACCTCCATCATTATTCCGTGGCTGAAGGAGAATTACGGCGGCTGCGAAGTCATCGCCATGATTGGCGACCTCGGCCAGAAGGAGGATCTCGAGGCGGCGCGCCAGAAGGCCTTGGCCACCGGCGCAAGTTCGGCGCATATCGAAGACCTGCGCGAGGAATTCATCACCCAATATGTTTGGCCCACGCTCCGCGCCGGAGCGGTCTATGAGCATAAATATCTTCTCGGCACATCATTTGCGCGTCCGATTCTCGCCAAGCGCCAGGTGGAGATTGCCAAGAAAATGGGCGCCGACGCTCTCGCCCATGGTTGCACCGGAAAGGGCAACGACCAGGTTCGCTTCGAGCTGGCCGCCAAGGCGCTCGGTCCCGAGCTGAACATTATCGCTCCCTGGCGCGAATGGAATATCGCGTCGCGCGAGGAAGCCATCGCCTACGCGCAGGCGCACAACGTTCCCGTCGATCAGACCAAGAAAAACATCTACAGTCGCGACCGCAACATCTGGCACCTCAGCCATGAGGGCGGCATACTGGAAGACCCCGCGAGCGCACCCGAAGAAGCCATGTGGCAGTGGGTCGTGGCCCCCGAAAGCGCGCCCGACAAATTCACCACCGTCGAGATCGGTTTTGAGGAAGGGGTTCCTGTCTCCGTGAACCGAAGGGAGCTCGCGCCGATCGCTCTGATCGAAGAACTCAACGAAATCGCCGCAGCAAACGGCGTGGGCCGCATCGAGTTGGTCGAGAACCGTCTGGTCGGGATCAAATCGCGCGGGGCGTACGAAACACCCGGCGGCACGCTGCTTGTGACCGCGCACCGCGAGCTTGAATCACTCGCGCTCGACCGCGAGACCGCCCACTACCAGCAGATTCTCTCGCTGCGCTACGCTGAAATGGTCTATTACGGCATGTGGTTCACGCCCCTACGGGAAGCCCTGGACGGATTCTTCGCCCGTTCGCAGAAGCGCGTCACCGGCTCGGTCGGCTTGACGCTACGCAGGGGCAACGTGACCGTCGCTTCGCGAAAATCGCCTTATTCGCTCTACCGCGCCGGTCTTGCCAGCTTCACGATGACCGGCTACAACCCCAAAGACGCCGAAGGATTCATCAACCTCTTCGCGCTCCCCATCACCGTTCCGGTCGAGGCCCAGGTAAAATGAATGATCCCGGCGGCCAGAAAATGTGGGGCGGCCGCTTCGAGCGCGGCCCGGACGCCTCTTTTTACGAGTTCGAGCGTTCCTGGCACTTCGACCGCAGGATGCTGCCGCAGGAACTCGCGCTCGACCGCGCCTGGGCGCGCGCGATCGCCGCGGCGGGGATTCTCACACCCGACGAGTGCCAGCGAATCGTCACGGCTCTCGACGAAATCGAGCTCCGCGCAGGAAAAGATTCCGCGTGGCTCGATCGCTCGACAGCCGAAGACGTCCACCACTTCGCTGAAACGGCGCTGATCGAAAAGCTCGGCCCGCTCGGGGCCAAGCTGCACACCGGCCGGAGCCGCAACGAAATGGTCGCGACCGAATTCCGCATGTACGTGCAAGCCGCCGCCCGCCAGATGCGCGGGGCAATCGCGCAGCTCTGCCGCACATTTGCCGCGCAGGCGCAGAAGAATCTTCACGTGCCCATGGCCGGAACCACGCACATGCAGCACGCCCAGCCGCTGTTGCTCTCGCACTGGCTTCTCGCCCATGGCGAAGCGTACCAGCGTGACGCCCAGAGGTTTGCAGGCGCAGCCGACCGCGCCGATTCCTGCCCGCTCGGCTCGGGCGCGCTGGCGGGTGCGGCGTTCCCCATCGACCGTACGGTCCTCGCGAAGGATCTCGGATTCAGCCGCATCACGCCGAACAGTCTGGACGCGGTCAGCGATCGCGATTTCGCCCTCGAATATCTCTTCGCGCTTTCCGCCCTGGCGATGCATCTATCGCGCCTCTCCGAAGACATGATCCTTTTCGCTTCGCCGGAGTTCGGCTTTCTCGATCTGCCCGACGAATATTCCACCGGCAGCAGCCTGATGCCGCAAAAGAAGAATCCGGATGCATGGGAGCTGATTCGCGGCAAGACGGGCCGCATTTACGGCGCCCTCGTTGCGCTGTTCACCACGACCAAGGCCCTGCCGTCGAGCTACCAGCGCGATCTGCAGGAAGACAAGGAAGCGCTGTTCGCGGCCCACGACCAGGCGCTCTCCATGGTGCAAATTGCCGCGGCGACTCTTGCCGCCACGCGGTTCCGTGAAGCGCACCTTTGCGAAGTGGCGCAAGACCCTGCACTGGTCGCAACCGAGGTCGCCGACTACCTGGTCGCCAGCGGCATTCCGTTTCGCGAAGCGCACGAAATCGTCGGAAAGCTCCTGCGCGCGGCGGATCGCGAAGGCAAGTCCATCCGGGAGATGCCGCTTGAGCGCTTGCAGGAGTTTTCGCCCGTGTTTGGCCGGGACCTTGGCGCCTTTCTCACCGTGGACGCGGCTCTGGCGCGCCGTTCGGTTCCCGGCGGTACCGCTCCGAGTGCGGTGCGCGCCTCTCTGGAGGATTTCAGGGCGCGGCTGGCGAAACTTGAGGAGACTCTGTGAACCTACCGCTCACCGCCGCAGACCTGCCCCGCGGATTCACTTTCGCCGGCATGCACTGCGGGCTGAAAAAAGCAAAGCTCGATCTCGGGTTGCTCTTAAGCGACGTGCCCGCGTCGGCTGCCGCCGTGTTCACCACCAATCAAGTGGCCGCCGCACCCGTCGTGCTGTGCCGCGCGCACATGCAAAAATCCCGCCAGAAAATTCGCGGCATCATCGTGAATTCAGGCAATGCGAACTGCTGCTCGGGACCGGAGGGCTATGCCGCCTCGGCCGCCACCGCCACCAGGCTGGCTCAGGAATTGGGCCGCGTCGACCCTTCTCAGCTGCTCGTGTGTTCGACGGGCGTGATCGGGGCGCCGCTCCAGGTGGACAAGATCCTCGTTTCGGTCCCGGAGCTGGTCCGCTCGCGCAAAAGCGATGTCGCGGCGTTCGAGCAGTTTGCCCGCTCGATCATGACCACCGATACGGTTCCCAAGTGGGCCGCCGAAAAGATTCGCATCGGAGGGAAACAGGTGCGCATCGCCGCCTGCGCCAAGGGCTCCGGCATGATCCACCCGAATATGGCGACCATGTTCGGTTTTATTGCGACCGATGCGGCAACTCCCGCATCAGTGCTTTCGCGCGCGCTGCGCGCCGCAGTCGCCTCCACCTTTAATTCGATCACCGTCGATGGCGACACCTCGACCAACGATACCGTCGTCCTTTTGGCCAACGGCCAATCCGGCGTTCGCTCGATCACCGGCGGCGCCAACTATGAAACGTTCTTCGAAGCGCTCCACGCCGTGTGCAAATCGCTGGCTCTCGCGATCGTTGCCGATGGAGAGGGCGCGCAGCGGGTGATTGAGATTGAAGTGCGCGGCGCTCCGTCGGATCGCGCTGCGGATCAGGTGGCGCGCACGATTGCGAATTCACCGCTGGTAAAGACGGCGGTAGCCGGCGCCGACCCCAATTGGGGGCGCATTCTCGCCGCGGCGGGCCGTTCCGGCGTGAAATTCGACTTCGAGCGCGCCGATATTTGGCTTGCGGGCATCGAAGTCTGCCGCCGAGGCCGCGAATACCCCTTCGATGAGATCGTCACCCACGAAAAGATGCTCGAGAAATTCGTGCCGATCGTGGTCGATCTGCATTCGGGTGAGGGCAAGGCCCGCCTGTGGACGTGCGACTTGACCAAGGAATACATCCACATCAACGCCAGCTACCGTACGTGAATTTGGGCGCGTCGTAAGCAGGGCCCCCATTTTCAATTTCCAGACAGGCCGCGCAGCTCCAGCCTGTACAACGTTCCCCCGGCCGATGCTCCGATCTCCCGCGGTTGACGGCCGAGGTCCCTTTGCAGCAAGATGCTGCTTGAGTTGCTGGAGCGCTCGCTTCAGACCGGAGAGCCGGCCCTTGCCGGCGGCTAGCGGCCGAGATCCTGCTTCTTCAGCCTCGCGAGGCCCTGCGTTTCACCGGGGGCACAAGGAGCACGACAGTGAAGAAACTCTACGTGGGCAATTTGTCGTTCAAGGCTACAGAAGATCAGGTGCAAGGCCTGTTTTCAGAAATCGGGGTTACCCCGGACTCACTCACGCTGCTTCGCGACCGCTTCACCGGGCAGCCGCGGGGATTCGGTTTCGCCGAAATAGGTAACGATGCGGAGGCGGAAAAAGCGATCGCAGCCCTGAACGGCAAGGATTTTCTCGGACGAGCGCTCGTTGTAAATGAGGCGCGCCCACAACGCGAAGGCGGAGGCGCCGGTGGCGGACGCGGCGGCCATGGCGGTGGCGGTGGTGGCGGACGCGGCGGGCGCGGAGGACGCGGCGGTGGTGGCGGGTACGGTCGAGACCGCTAGGGAATTTCCTTTCAATTTAGCGTGGGCTTGCAAGAGTCGGTCGTAGGGCAGGAGCTCTCACCCTGCGGCGCGGCTTCACGCAAAGGCCTTGTGCCCTTTGTCGGCGGGCAGCAGCTGTGTAGGGTCGCTTACTTGCACGGCGGCCCCTGTGAAAACAAACCTCTCGATGGTAGTCCCTCGCAACCCCTGCCGGATGAGTTCCGCGACGTTGAGTTTGGCTTCCGCCTCATCGAGCTCCTCGGGCCGTGCGTAGAGCGCGGGCGTTCGCGGCAGAAAGACGGGGCAGCAATCGTGAAACGGTTCCGAGGAAATGTCGTAGGTGCCGATCTGTCGCGCGGTGGCCAGGATTTCAATTTTGTCGGTGCCGATCAGGGGCCGAAAAACGGGCATGCGCGCGACGGCATCGACGGCGACCAGATTCCTGAGCGTTTGTGACGCCACCTGCCCCAGGCTGTCCCCGGTGAGCAGCGCCAGCGCTCGGTCGCGTCCCGCCAGCACCTGGCTGACGCGCAGCATCGTCCGGCGATAGAGCAGCACGCGATAGTCTTCCGGGGCGTAGCGGACGATCTCGCGCTGAATCTCCTCGAAGGGCACTCGATAGAGCTTGGCGTGAAATTGATACCGCACCAGCTGCTTGGTGAGGGCGCTCGCGACGTGCAGCGATGATTCTCCCGGTCGGGCCCCTGTCGCATAAAAATGAATGAAGCTCAGATGCGCGCCGCGCTTCATCATCTGGTAGGCGGCGACCGCCGAATCGTAGCCTCCCGACAGCAAGCAGGCCATGCGCCCCGCCGTATTGGCGGGTAATCCACCGGGCCCAGGGATCTTTCGCGCGTACACAAGCAGGGGGCCTGGGGTAACCTCGACGTGGCAAGTGAGTTCGGGATCGTTCAATTGCACCCGCGCCGTGCGGCCCGCGGCGTTTAGCTGACCGAGCAGGAAGCCTCCAATCGCCGCTTCCATCTCCATGGTGCCGTGAGGGAAGGTCTTATCGCTGCGCTTGACGCGCACGGCGAAAGTGCTGAAACGCAGCGGCTCAATTTCCTCCCACGCAGCGCGGCACACGGCCTCCATACTGCGCTCCACGGGCCGGGCGACCGCGTAGTAGGCCACTCCTAGTACGCGGTCCACGCGAGCCATCGCTTCGGCAAGCGACGCTCCCTCCCGCAGTCGGATAAGAAAGCGGTCTCCCGGCTGGTCGATTCTCTGGACAGCAATTCCCTGGAGTGATTGGCGCAGCGCGGTGAAAAGCTTCCCGAGAAAGAACCGCCTGTTGCGGCCCTTCAGCCACAATTCGTGATAATGCACGACGATGACAGGGATGCTCATGGAATTTTATCTTCGATTCAATGATTCCGTAACGGCGATAGAGTATAGCAGGGGTGCCAGATTACTTGGATGGCGGCAGGGCGAGCGTCTCGATTGAAGCGGAACGGGCTATGACCTGCGGCGGGGCTCGTGCGTAAGGTGCGATAACTCTAAGGATACATACAGTATTGGGAGGCGACTTTCTACTAGTACGGGGGTTAGAATTTGCCACGGCCCAGGGATTCACAGGTAGCGCGAAACATTTATGCTACCCAAAGCGCTTGCGTTGCATCCAACGCATTGAATATGGAGGACCTCATGTGGAACCGGCGAGATTGGGATGATTTCTTCCATATCGTAAGAAAGCGTGGGCAGATGAACCGGCCGCCCCGCCCGGTACACAGATCCCGGCCCAACCGCCTCACTCCCGCCGAAGGGTATAGCCTGGCTGAACTGGACGATGCCGGCCTGAGCATCGAACAAGCCGAGATGTTGGGCTTGCCGGTCGACGCAGGCCGCGTAGGTGCGTATGGGCCGAACGTTTCAGCACTGCGGGATTACGTCCGCGCCACGCGCTCGCGCCTGTAACCGCAAAACCCCTTGTGTCGTTTCGCCCCATCGAACATCTGGATTTGTGTGGGATGAAACATTCGCAGCGATGCGATGCTCCGGCATGCAATCTGCGCCCGAAGGGAAGGCTACATTCGCGCCTGGGCGCCGCCTGGAAAGCGGAGCCTCACAGAAGATGGCGGAGAGATTGCGCTGCCATCTGGTCCTTCTGGGCCTCCTTGAACGGCGCAACGTCGCAGATGCAATAGGGAGCCTGTGTCGCGTTCAGCTCTTTGCTGTGGTGTTTTGTCGGCCGCAAGATCAATTCACATGCGCTCAACGAGCGCGGAGCGACGGGAGATCGATGGCCTTTTGAAAATGGCTACATCCAAGCCTCTTTATCAAGAATGCGGCGTCACCGAGGGCACGCAAGCAGCCGTTCCCGTCACTGAGCGAACTGCTCGATAGCCAAAAGGCTCGCGGGAAGAGCACAACGGGAGCAATGCGCCGTCGCGCCGGATTCATGTCGGAGCGGAAGCTCCGAACCCCTGAAAAGCAGGAGCGTTCATGCCCAGTGTCGGATGCGGTTTGCATTTACACCCCGCTGAGAGCTTTCCCTTCCACGCGCAACATTGGCGCCTGTAAGATCGGGGCATGGTTGCCATTGGGATCGCGATTACGCTGGCTACGGTCACCGCGCTCGTGTTCGGGTTCTTTACGACGCGCAGGCGACGGGGGTTCCCCGCGCATGGCTGGCTGGGCATGGCGGCACTCGCGGGCGCGGAATGGCTGATGTTTCACGGCGTCGAGCCGGTGGCGACGTTTTTCACACCGATTGCCTGGAGTGCTTACATCCTGATCGCCGACGGCGCCGTGCTCGCGCTCACCAATCGTTCGCGGCTGAACGACGCACCCGTTACGGTGGCTCGGATGGCGCTGCTTTCGATTCCGCTGTGGCTTGTCTTCGAGGCGTATAACCTGCGGTTGCACAATTGGGTGTACTCGGGCGTGCCGGCCGGATGGACCGGGGCGCTGCTCGGCTATGCATGGTCGTTTGCGACGATCACGCCGGCCATTTTTGAGACCTCCGACCTGGTACAGGCGATTCTTCCCCCGCTGCCGGCAACGCCCTGGAAGCTTTCGCCTTCGTCTGAAAACGCGGTGATGGGCATGGGGGCCGCCTGCCTGATTCTGCCCCTGATTGTTCCGCAGCGTCTCGGCTCCTATTTGTTCTTGCCGGTGTGGATTGGATTTATCCTCCTGCTCGATCCCTTGAACAAACGGCTGATGCTGCCTTCCTTTCTGGGGGACCTGTCGGAGGGATTCCGGCGGCGCGTGTACGGATTTTCTCTGGCGGGTTGGATTTGCGGCTGGCTTTGGGAGTTCTGGAACAACTGGGCGGCGGCGAAGTGGCACTACATATTCCCCGTCGCTCAGCGGTGGAAAATTTTCGAGATGCCCGCGCCCGGATATCTCGGCTTCCTGCCCTTTGCGCTGGAATGCTTCGTGATGTACGTTAGCGCCTCGTGGCTGGCCGGCTGGCTGAAGAGAGTGAAATGAAATGAAGTTCTCCGGTTCCTGTGCGATCGCATCTCCGGCCGCCGCGCTTCTAGTTCTCGTGTTATTCCTTCCCTTTGCCACTTGCGCCGGCAGCATCCCTGTTCCCCCGGAAGCCCGCCAGGCAATGGACCTGATGTATGGCGGTGATCCCGATGCCGCGATTCCGATTGCACGCCGCCTGCAGAAGGACCAGCCCGATCACCCGCTGGGCTACCTGCTAGAAGCCGAAGCCTTATGGTGGAAGCGATTCTGCATTTCCTGCGAAATCCGGTACGGAATGCTGGACGCGTGGAAGCGCGGCAAAGAGCCGGGAGATGACGCCTACCTCGCCGTCGCCGGCAAGGAGATTTCAGCCGCCGAAGCGCTTCTCGCCAAATCCGATACGGCTGAGTTGCACGTCTACGCGGGGCTTGGCTATGCGCTGCGGGCTCGCGTCTACGGCTTGCGCGGGGAAAATCGCAACGTGGCGCGCGCGTCGGTGAAGGGACGCGCGGAAATGCTGCGCGCGCTGCAGCTTGACCCGCAGCAGGCCGACGCCACCGCCGTGCTGGGCGTCTATAACTACTACGTGGAGACGCTTTCGCCGATCGTGAAACTGCTGCGCATTTTCATGGGTATCCCCGGCGGCGACAAAGAGCAGGGAATCCGGCAGATGGAACTGGGCGGGCGCCAGGGCGCTCTCATGGCCGTCGACGCGCGGTTCATTCTCGCGAGCCTCATCCGCCAGTACGACCTGAGATATGAGGAGGCGCTTACCGCCGTCGAGCCCCTGGCGGTGCGCTATCCGCATAACCCGCAGTTCCTTCTATTGATCGGGAACCTGGACGCCGAACTCGGCCGCAAGGCCAAGGCCGCCGAATATTTTCACGCCGCGCTGTCATCGCCGGTTCCCGATCCCGCCTGCGCCGCCCGCTTCCACGAAATGACTCGTACCTTCCTGGCATCCCCGAATTAGCGGCAAACCACCACGCGAGCGGGGATCGCTTCCATTTTTCCCCGGTTATGCCACGGGGCCTTCCGGGAGCACTGAAAAAGGCGGTGGAAAAAGCGGCGGAAAAGTGACCAAAGCAAGGCCGTGTGACTCGACACTATTTCAAGCCGCTCGCGCGCCGGAAAAAGCAGCAGTTTGCGGCGGAAATTCAGGGACCAAATCCAAAGATTACGAGCGGGCGGCTTCTTCTTGTTCGAAGGCGTGATAGGAGGAACGCACCAGCGGGCCGGCTTCGACGTGTTTGAAACTCATCTGTTCGCCCAGGCGCTTGAATTCGGCAAACTCATCCGGGTGGACGTAGCGCTCGATGGGCAGGTGCTCCCGGGTGGGCTGCATGTACTGGCCCAGCGTGAGAATGTGGGTGCCCTGCGCGGCGATTTCTTCCATCGCCTGCAGCACCTCGTCGCGCGTTTCACCGAGGCCGAGCATCATGCCGGTCTTGGTGGAAACCCCGGGGAGGAGGCCCCCGGCACGGCGAAGCAGCTCGAGCGACCGCTCGTAGACGGCGCCCTTGCGCACCTTGCGGTAGAGGCGCGGCACCGTTTCCATGTTGTGGTTGAGCACGTCGGGGCTCGCCGACATCACGGTTTCAAGCGCCCGCCAGTCGCCGCGAAAATCGGGGATCAGGACTTCGACCTTGCATCCGGGCACGCGGCGGCGAATCTCGAAAATCGTGCGGGCGAAAATCGCGGCGCCGCCATCGGGCTGGTCGTCGCGGTTCACCGAGGTGACGACGGCGTAGCGCAATCCCATGCGCGCCACCGCTTCGCCGACGCGCTCGGGTTCGTCTTCTTCCGGCCGACCAAGCGGCTTGCCGCTCGGCACCGCGCAAAACCCGCACGCCCTAGTGCAGATGTTTCCCAGAATCATGAAAGTAGCGGTGCGATGCTCCCAGCACTCGCCCATGTTGGGGCAGCGCGCGCTCTCGCAGACCGTGTGCAGGTCGAGGGTGCGCATAATGCGCTTCAGATCCTGGTAATTCGGGCCCCCGAAGTAGCGCACGCGCAGCCACGAGGGTCGTGGATGCGCCCTCGGAGGCAGCGTGCTGCCACCATCGGGCAAAATGTTGAACGGAGAGGCCATTCGGTAAACTCGTCACTTATTCTACGCGGTCCAAACCACTGAAACAACCCTCGCCAAAGCAGCGAAAAAAAGCAGCGAAAAGCAGCGAAAGCAGCGATCAAGAGCTACAGGCGGAAGATCGTCCGCCGATAGTGGCTATCGAGCACTGTGCGAGCGGTCCGCACTGGCAAACCCTGTCGTACCCGGCCCACAGTGTGAATTTCTAGAATTCGAGCAAGGAGCGGGCCCCATTGCTTAGTGCGACGGCGTCGTTTTGAAACACTCAGGAATCCGAGCGTGTTGAAATGCAACCACGTCAGGCGATGGTTCATTGTTGTATTTTTACCACACACCATTCCGAACTTACTGGAGATATGCCCATAAACAACTGAAAATAATATATATAAAATTAGCCCTATTCCCGGCACGCCGAATGCAATTACACTGTTGAAGCGAATGCCTTATCAAAAAACCATCAAGCAGCCGGCCTCGATCGAAGGCGTCGGCCTTCACACGGCTGTCCACTGCAAGCTGCGTCTTGTCCCTGCCCCTGCAGACACCGGGATCGTATTCCGCCGCGTTGACTTGGATAATTTCGAGATTGAAGCCCACGTTCGGAATGTCGCGCGAGTCAGCTACGCGACCAGCCTGATGAAGCAGGGGGTTCTGCTCTCGACGACCGAGCACCTGCTGGCCGCCCTCTACTCCTGTGGTGTCGACAATATCTACGTGGAGCTGGATGCCCTCGAATTACCGATCCTTGATGGTTCCTCCAAACCGTTCGTCGATTTGCTAGAGCAAGCCGGAACGCGGCAACTGCGCCGGCGGCGCCACTACATCCGGGTCGTGAAACCTCTCGAGTTCACCGATGGCGAGCGCCGGATCGGTATCTACCCGGCAAGCGAATTTCGCGTGAGTTGCTTTGTCGACTATGACCACCCGGCAATCGGCCCCCAGGAAGTGGAGATGGTGGTGGACCGGGAATCCTTCAGCCGCGATCTGGCTCCCGCGCGGACGTTCGGCTTCGTGAAGGATTTCGCCGAGCTTCAGGGAATGGGGCTTATTCGCGGTGGGTCGCTTGCCAACGCGCTGGTGCTCGACGATACGGCGCTGCTGAACGGACCGCTGCGCTTTCCGGACGAATATGGCCGCCACAAGGCCCTCGATCTGATCGGAGACCTGGCGCTGGTGGGGTGCCCGCTACAGGCGCGTCTGGTGGCCCATCGGGCGGGCCATTCTCTCCACACGCAGCTGGTTACGAGGCTTCTTGAGGATCATACGCTGTGGGAAGAAACCACCGATGCCCCGGTGCCCGAAACTGCGTTTACAACACCTCTTTCGATGCCCGCCTCGGCCACGCCGTAATCGTTGATACTTTTCGAGCACGAACGGGAAAGCGACGTTCGCCTTTCCATTGCCAAAGCTTGCGGTGGAAGGGACAATATCGAGCGCCATGACTGCCGCCGACACTGCCATCGTTATCCTTGCCGCGGGAAAGGGAACGCGCATGCGTTCCGAATTTGCCAAAGTGCTGCATCGCGCGGGAGGGCTTCCGCTGATCGAGCACGTGGTGCGCGCCTGCCTGCCGCTGAAGGCTGCGCAGCTCATCGCCATCGTGGGGCATCAGGCGCAGGAGGTGGGCGCGGCCGTGGAGGCCCTCGGGGCGCAAACGGTGCTGCAAGAGCCGCAGCGCGGAACCGGGCATGCCCTGCAAGTGGCTCGCCGCGCGATTCGAAGCCGCGCGAAGTTCGCAATCGTGCTTCCCGGTGACGCTCCCCTGTTGCGCACGGAAACGCTGAAGGTTCTGCTCGAAACCCACCGGCGGGGTGAAGCTGCCGCGACGATTCTCACGGCGGAAATCGACGATCCCACCGACTACGGACGCATCGTCCGTGATACCGAAGGCCGCGTCCTTGCCGTCGTGGAGGAAAAGAGCGCGACACTTGAGCAGCGCGCCATCCGCGAGGTGAATTCCAGCATTTACTGCTTTACGCTCGCGAAGCTTTGGCCGTGCCTGAACGCTCTGCGTCCTGAGAATGCGCACCGCGAGTTGTATCTTACCGATGCGATTGCCATGCTCCGCGAGCGCAACCAACGCGTGCTCGCCGAGATTGCAACCGACGCAAGGGAAATTCTGGGCTGCAATACGCGCGCGCATCTGGCGGACGTCGACCGGATTTTTCGGGCGCGCAATGCCGCCGCGTTGATGGAATCGGGCGTGACAATCTATCTGCCGGAGACCGTCGTGATCGATCCTGGCGTGAAGGCCGGACCCGACACGGTGATCGAGCCGGGGGTGCAGCTTCTGGGTAACACGCGCATCGGGGCGCGTTGCACGATTCGCACCGGTAGCGTTCTGCAGAGTGTTCGCGTCGGTGACGATGCCTTGATTGCGGCGCACTCGGTGATCGATTCAAGCCGCGTTGGCGCCAAGGCGCAGATTGGGCCATTTTCGCGGTTGCGTCCGGGCAACGACATTCGGGCGGGGGCGCGCGTGGGAAGCTTTGTCGAAATGAAGAAGACCGTGCTTGGCGAAGGGTCGAAGGCTCCGCACTTGAGCTATCTGGGGGATGCTTCGATCGGGCGCGACACCAACGTCGGCGCGGGGACGATCACCTGCAATTACGACGGCGTCGCGAAGTACCCGACCACGATCGGCGACCGCGTGTTCATCGGTAGCGATACGGCGTTGGTGGCGCCGGTGCGCATCGGTGACGGCGCTTATGTAGCGGCGGGGTCGGTGATCACCGAGAACGTTCCGGCCGACGCGCTTGGCATTGCGCGTGGCCGACAAGCGAACAAGCCGGGCTGGGCGGCGGCTCGCCGTAAACAGATGCTGCGGGCAGGGAAGTCGAAATCGTCGTCGGCTACTCACCAATCCGCAGGGCGCAAGCCGAAGCCGCGCGCGCGTGCGAAATCCTCTGGTTCCAAGCGATCCAAGAGACGCTAGCGCGTAGCATTTCTTCCCCACCAATGGCCTACCTGAGTCTTGCGAGTCGGGACCCCGTAGTTTGTACCCTGTCCCGTGCTAAAATGCGCGCGGGAGAAATTCTGACGATGAAATTTGGAGTGGTGCAATTTCCCGGGTCCAATTGCGACGACGACGCGTACCACGCGGTGGAATCGGTGGTGGGGCAGCCGGTGGAATTCATCTGGCACCAGTCCGAGCAGGTTTCTGGGTTTGACGCGATCATTCTTCCCGGGGGATTTGCATTCGGCGACTACCTGCGGACGGGAGCGATTGCCCGCTTTTCGCCGGTGATGCGCGCGGTGGAGCGCTTTGCGCGGTCCGGTGGGCTGGTGCTGGGCGTCTGCAACGGCTTTCAGATTCTGCTCGAAGCGGGGCTGTTGCCAGGCGCGATGATGCGCAACAAGGGGCTGCGCTTCCTGTGCCGCCAGGTGCATATTCGCGTGGAGAGCGCCGACACGCCGTTTACCTGCGCCGCGCGGCCGGGGCAAGTGCTGGAAATTCCCATCGCGCATATGGAAGGGAATTATTTCTGCGACCGGGAGGCTCTGGCAGAACTCGAACGCAACAAGCAGGTGATTTTTCGCTACGTCACGCCAGACGGTCGCACGGCCGGCCCCGGGGATGCTGCGGCGAATCCCAACGGCTCGCTGGCGGCGATTGCGGGCATTTGCAATCGCGAGCGCAACGTGCTGGGCCTGATGCCGCATCCGGAACGGGCCGTGGAATCGTCGCTCGGCTCGGAGGACGGATTGGTCATTTTTCGGTCCCTGGTCGCAAGCCTTTCGCGACAAGCTACCATCTCCGCATAGCGGCACGGCGGATGAGGATTGCATGGCATCGATCGACACGGAAATTAAAGTCACACCTCAAATCGCCGCCGAACACGGCCTGACACCCGACGAGTACGGGCGTACGCAGAAAATTCTCGGACGCGATCCGAACATCACCGAGCTTGGCGTGTTCAGCGTGATGTGGAGCGAACACTGCTCGTATAAATCGAGCCGAGTGCATCTGAAGCGGTTGCCTACGCGCGGCACGCATGTGGTGCAGGGGCCGGGGGAAAACGCGGGCGTCGTCGACATCGGCGACCGACTTGTCGCCGTCTTCAAAATCGAGTCGCACAACCACCCCAGCTTCGTCGAACCGTTTCAGGGCGCGGCGACCGGCGTGGGGGGAATCCTGCGCGACATCTTCACGATGGGCGCGCGGCCGATTGCGGTTCTCGATTCGCTGCGCTTCGGGCCGATCACTGCGGGAGCAGGCTCGAGTGATGAAGAAGTCGCGCGAAACCGGCGCATTCTCGACGGCGTGACCCGCGGCATCGGCTTCTACGGTAATTGCTTCGGTGTTCCCACGGTGGGAGGTGAGGTCGCCTTCGCACCATGCTATTCGAATAATCCGCTGGTCAATGCGCTCGCCCTCGGGATCGCCCGGCGCGATGAACTGTTCTTTGCACGCGCGAGCGGTGTGGGCAACCCCGTGATTTATGTCGGTGCGAAAACGGGCCGCGACGGAATTCACGGCGCGTCTCTGCTTGCTTCGGCGGAATTTAGCGAGGAATCGCAGCAGAAGCGGCCCAATGTTCAGGTGGGCGACCCCTTCCTGGAAAAGCTGCTGCTGGAGGCGTGCCTGGAGGCCATGCGCACCGGCGCGGTGGTAGCCATTCAGGACATGGGTGCGGCAGGCCTGACAAGTTCGAGCTGCGAAATGGCTTCGCGCGGGGGCGTGGGAATCGAAATTGATCTTGCGCGCGTGCCGCAGCGCGAAACCGGAATGACGCCTTACGACATCCTGCTCAGCGAATCGCAGGAGCGCATGCTGCTGGTTGCCGAGCGCGGACGCGAGCGCGAGGTATTCGACGTGTTTCACAAGTGGGGACTCGACGCGGTGGAAGTGGGGCGCGTCACCGATGACGGCCAGCTCCGCGTGCTGCATCATGGCATCATCGCGGCGGACATTCCGGCGCACGCGATTGCCGAGCAGGGCCCCGTCTACCAGCGGCCGATGGCGGCTCCAACGAAACCGCCGCAAACCTCCGCGGTGTTCACGCGATTTGCGCCAGACGGCGCTGATCTTACGGAAAATTTCAGGCGGCTGCTGGCTTCGCCCAATATCGCGTCGAAGCAGTGGATCACCGAGCAATATGATTCGATGGTGCGAACCAATACGCGGGTGGGTCCCGGGGCGGGAGATGCGGCCGTCTTGCGCTTGAAGGGAACCAAGCGCGCCCTCGCGCTCTCCACCGATGGAAACGGACGCTGGTGTTACCTATCGCCGAAAATGGGTGCGATGCATGCGGTGGCGGAGGCGGCGCGCAATGTGGCTTGTTCCGGGGCGCGCCCGATTGCGGCGACCAATTGCCTGAACTTTGGCAATCCCGAGAAGTCGGACGTGATGTGGCAGTTCAGCGAGGCTATCGACGGCATCGCCGAAGCTTGCCGCGCGCTCGATACGCCAATCACTGGCGGCAACGTGAGTTTTTACAATGAAACTCTTGGCAAGCCGATTTATCCGACGCCGATTCTCGGCGTGCTGGGCCTGCTGGAAGATGCCGACTGCGCGCTCGGCGCCGGCTTTCGCAACGAAGGCGATGCAATCCTTCTTTTGGACGCGAACCAATCGCCTGCTGCGGCCAGGGCGCTTCAGACGGAATTCTCGTCTTCCGAGTATGCGGAGACGATCCACGGTGTCGTCGCGGGCGCGCCTCCCGCAATCAGCTTATCGGCTGAAAAGAAGCTCATCGACTGCCTCGTGAATCTTGCCAGCCAAAAGGCCATCTGTTCGGCTCATGACCTGAGCGATGGGGGGATCGGCGTCACGCTGGCGGAGTGCTGTTTCACGAGCGACGGGCTTTCCGCACAAGTTGGCTTGGCTTCAAACAGTGCGCAAAGGGCCCCCGACGGGGTCTCTTCAGCCACGGTGAGCCAACTGCCTGCTGAGATCGTTCTTTTCGGCGAAGGCGGCGCCAGGGCGATCGTCTCCTGTGCCCCGGAATTGCTTGCCCGCGTGAGTCAAATTGCAGCACAATATGACGTTGGCTGGGAACAGATCGGTACTGTCACTCGCGGCGAATTTCGCATCCAATACAACGGGGGCAAGGTGATCCAAGGGACTGTGGATTGGTTCCAGCAAGCGTGGAGCGGATCGCTAGCGGCCGCCCTCCAGAATGCATGATTCCCAAAATTCACACACTCGACGACGACCACTTTCACGATCAGTGCGGGGTGTTCGGGATTTTTGGCCACCCGGAAGCGTCGAAGCTTACCTATCTCGGCCTGTACGCGTTGCAGCATCGCGGGCAGGAGTCGGCGGGGATCGCTTCGAGCGACGGCGCCGACATTCATTTCCATAAAAACCTGGGTCTGGTGCAGGAAATCTTCACGCCGGCGGTGCTTTCGAGCCTGCCGGGCGCGATGGCGATCGGGCATACGAGGTATTCCACGGCAGGGGACAACACGGTTGTCAACGCCCAACCGGTGGTGATCGACTGCAACAAGGGGAAGATTGCGCTGGGGCACAACGGGAATCTGACCAACGCGCTGGAAATACGCCGCCGGCTTGAGCACCGCGGTTCCATTTTTCAGACGACCAGCGATACCGAGGTTATCGTCCATTTGATCGCGCGAAGTTCGGCGCGAAATCTTTCGGGCGCGATCGCCGATGCGCTCAGCCAAGTGGAAGGCGCCTACTCCCTGCTGTTGCTTGGCCGCGATGAGATGTATGCCATACGGGATCCGCGCGGATTCCGGCCGCTGGCTCTCGGGCGGCTCGATGGTGCCTGGGCTGTGGCCTCGGAAACGTGCGCGTTCGATTTGATCGACGCCGAGTATGTCCGCGAAGTGGAGCCGGGCGAGATGGTGCGGATTTCGCGGGGTGGGATCGAATCGATTCGCTTCGCGCCGGAAAAGCAGAACCAGCAGTGCGTCTTCGAGCACGTTTATTTTTCGCGGCCGGACAGCGTGGTGTTTGGGCGCCCGGTGAATCAGAGCCGGGAGCAGTTGGGGCGGTTGCTGGCCAAGGAAACTCCTGTGGAGGCAGATATCGTCACGCCGGTTCCGGATTCCGGGGTGCCGGCGGCGGTAGGATACGCAGCGGAATCGGGCATTCCTTTTCGAATGGCGTTGATTCGCAACCACTACGTGGGGCGCACATTTATCGAGCCCGAACAGGCGATTCGCGACTTTGGCGTGAAGCTCAAGCTCAACCCGGTGCGGCGAATGATCGAGGGAAGGCGCGTGATTTTGGTCGACGATTCCATCGTGCGGGGCACCACCAGCCGCAAGATCGTGCGCCTGGTGCGGGACGCGGGGGCCACCGAAGTTCACATGCGCATCAGCTGCCCGCCGACAATTTCTCCTTGTTATTACGGCGTGGACACTCCGCGCAGGGACGAGCTGATTGCGGCGTGCCACTCGGTGGAAGAAATCCGCGAGTTTCTCGGCGCGGATTCGCTGGGGTATCTTTCGCTTGGATCGCTGCGCGCCGCCGTGGAAGATACGCTAGGAAAATTTTGCACGTCGTGCTACACCGGCAGCTATCCGACCGAACTGGTGCAACTCGAAGTGGAGGCTCATCGTGAAGGCTGACGTGGAAGACGCCGTAGCACCGCCCAACAATTCGGAACATCACGATACCGCCAGCGAGCGCATCAAGCGTGAAGTGATCTCGTGGGTCTGGGTGATCCTGGCCTTCCTTTTTATCGAAGGCACACTGGTGCAGGCGCGGGTGATTCCCAGCGGTTCGATGGAAAATACGGTGCTGATCGGCGATCACTTGATTGTGAGCCGCATCGGCTACGACGCGGGGATTCCGTTCACTTCGATCCACGTGCCCTTGTGGCGCGATCCAAAGCGCCAGCAGATTATTGTCTTCCGCGCTCCCCTGCCGGAGGAAGGCTATCCCGACTTTATCAAGCGATGCATCGGTGTGCCGGGCGATCGTATCAAGATCATCGCCGGCCAGGTATATGTAAACGGAGTGGCGCTCAACGAGCCCTATGCGCTCCGCGAACTGGGTGGCGTGGATGTTCCCGGAGAGAATTTCCCGCCAGCGGCCGACGATCTCGAGTGGCGCGGCCGAATGCGGCCACAATGGGGCGCAGAAGTATCCTCGCACGTCGTAAACGGAGAGCTGGTGGTGCCTCCCGGCCAGTACTTTATGATGGGAGACAATCGTGACAATTCCTACGACGGCCGCTTTTGGGGCTTCGTTCCCCGCCAGAATATCATCGGCACGCCGCTGGTGATTTACATGTCGATCAATGCACCCGAGGAAGTGTGGGAGCCGGGGCACATCGGCGAACGATTCGGGACGTACCTCGCGGCGCTGATTCACCCGCAGGAAGTGCGCTGGCGGCGCCTGTTTCATATATTCTAGGATTGCCTGGCAGACCAGCCCCTCCGGAAAAAGAGCCTCGTTCATGCGCTACGCCGACGCCGGCGTCAATATCTCCGTTGCAGACGAAGCCAAGCGGCGCATCGCCGCGATGGCCGGAAAGACGTTTCGCCGCGGCGTTCTCGCGCCCATCGGCGGGTTCGGAGCGCTGTTCCAGCTAGACCGGAAGCGCTGGCGCGAACCGATTCTGGTGGCCAGCGCGGATGGCGTCGGCACCAAGCTGAAAATCGCTTTCGCAACCGGCGTTCATTCCACCGTGGGCGCGGATATTTTGAATCATTGCGTCAACGACATTCTTACCCAGGGAGCGGAGCCGCTTTTTTTTCTCGATTACCTGGCGATGGGAAAGCTGGATGCTGCCGTCGTCGAGCAGGTGATCGAAGGAATGAGCCGCGCGGCGAAGAAGGCGGGCTGCTCGCTCATCGGAGGAGAAACGGCAGAGATGCCCGAATTCTACCGGCCGGGGGAATATGATCTAGCCGGATTCATCGTAGGGGCGGTCGAGAAGAAAAAGCAGCTCGATCCGCGGTACGTGCGGTCTGGGGATGCGTTGCTGGCGCTGCCTTCCAGCGGACTGCACACCAACGGATACTCCCTGGCGCGCAAGCTCGTGTTTGGAGTGGCGAAGCTTGAGCCCGACACCTACGTGGCGGAGGTGAGCAACAAGATCGGCGCCGAACTGCTGAAGCCGCATCGTGCTTACTGGCCGCTGCTGAAAAATATTCTGGATCGTGGCTGGGTGACCTCGATGGCGCACATCACTGGCGGCGGCATTACCGGCAACTTGCCGCGCGCGATTCCGCGAAATGTGCAGGCGGTGGTGGAGCTCGGGTCATGGCCCGTTCTGCCGATCTTCAAGTACCTGGCTCAGGTGGGTCGGATCGACCGCGAAGAGCTGCTGCAGACCTTCAACCTTGGCGTGGGGATGATTCTGGTTGTTCCCGCGAAAAACATCTCCCGCGTGGAAGCGGAACTGAAGCGGCGCCGCGAGAAGTTCTACCTAATCGGGCGGATTGAGAGCGCTGCGAGGGGCAAGCCTCGTGTCGCATACTCTGGAACGCTGCCGGTCTAGCTGCCTTTCCCGGGAGTGCGCTGCTAAAGTAAGGCGTCGGGAAGAATTCAGCCGCGTCTGGCTGCTTTGGCTGCCTCGGCATTTTGCCCTCTCGCAGAACTGTGCTAATTTTTTCGGACATGAAAAAGCGCATCGCCGTGCTGCTTTCCGGCCGCGGCTCCAATTTCGAAGCGTTAGCTGATAGCATCGCGGCCGGCCGCATCCCGCATGCGGAGATCGCGCTGGTCGTCAGCAACCGCGAAGGCGCACAGGGCATCGAGAAGGCCCGTGCACGCGGCCTGGAAACGTGCGTGATCCCGTCGAAGGGGCTCGAGCGTGAGGCCTACGACAAGCTCGTCGTCGCGGCGCTGCAAGAGAAAAACGTCGATCTCGTCTGCCTGGCGGGATATATGCGATTGCTTTCCGCTTATTTTGTGGCGGCGTTTCCGGGGCGCATCCTGAATATTCATCCTTCGCTGCTTCCCGCGTTTCCGGGGCTTGAGTCGCAGCGGCAGGCGCTCGAACACGGTTCGAAATTTACCGGCTGCACCGTGCATTTCGTGGACGAAAATCTTGATGCGGGGCCGATTATTCTGCAAGCGGTCGTGCCGATTCAGGACGCTGACACCGAGGCCACGCTTTCGGCGCGCGTCCTGCGCGAAGAGCACCGGATTTATTCAGAAGCGGTGCGCATCGTTCTGGCAGGGCGGTATCGCATCGAGGGACGCCGCGTGCTGATTAGTCCGGAGAAGGATTAAATTGTCGGCCGCTCAATTCAAACCAGTGCAGGAGCAGTTCTCCTATCTTGCGAAAGGCGTCGCCGAGATCATCCGCGAGGAGGAGCTGAAGGCGAAGATCGAGCGGTCCATCGCGACCGCGACGCCGCTGCGTGTCTATCTAGGTGTGGATCCCACGGCACCCGATATTCATCTGGGGCACACGGTGGTGCTGCGCAAGCTGAAACACTTTCAGGACATGGGACACACGGCGATTTTCCTGATCGGCGATTTCTCGGCCCTGATCGGCGATCCCACGGGCCAGTCGGAGACGCGCCCTCCGCTCACGCGCGAGCAGGTGGATGCCAACGCGAAGACGTATCTGCAGCAGGTCTACAAGATTCTCGACCGCGACAGGACAGAAGTCCGCTACAACAGCGAATGGCTCGGAAAGATGACCACCTACGACACGGTGCGGCTTTGCGGGCACTATCGATTGGCGCGCCTGCTCGAACGCGAGGACTTTCGTTCGCGCCTGGCGAACAATCAGCCGATCTCCGTGCACGAACTGCTATATCCGCTGCTGACGGCCTACGACGCGGTAGCGCTGCAATCAGACGTGGAAATCGGCGCCACCGAGCAGAAATTCAATCTGCTCGTGCACCGCGACATCCAGCGCGAGTATGCGGAGCGGTCGGAAGTCGCGCTGACGATGCCGATTCTGGTGGGGCTCGACGGCACGCGAAAAATGTCGAAGAGCCTGGGCAATTACATCGGGATTACCGAAACGCCCAGCGAAATGTTCGGCAAGATCATGTCGATTTCCGATGAACTGATGTGGTCCTACTACGAATTGCTAACCGATTTCACCGAGCCCGTCGTTGTGCGGCTGCGCGAAGAAGTCCGCACCGGCGTGCTCCACCCCAAGAAGGCCAAGGTGCAACTGGCGCATACGATCGTTGCGGGATTTCACGGCGGGGACGCCGCCAGCAAAGCCGCGGATGAATTCGATCTGGTTTACAGCAAACGGCAGTCGCCTTCGGAGATGAAGACGTTTCGTGTGACGTCGCCAGGAAATATGAAACTCACCGCAACGATCACCGCGGTGGGAATGGCAGACTCCCGGGCGGAAGCGGAACGGCTTATCAAGCAGGGAGCCGTGGAGTGGGATGGAGCGCGCATCACGAATCCCGCGCAAGTTGTTTCGCCGGGGAATTCCACGCTTCGGGTGGGAAAGAAACCCGCGGTTCGCGTCGTTATCGAGTCTGCCTAGGCTCGCGACATGGAGCGGCGGAACAATGAGCGGAGAAAGTCAGAATGTCTGCTCAGGGGCAGGACCTAGGATATGTCGGAGCGGAAGCTCCGGTCCCGGAGGACCTTGTCAGAGGACCTCGACCAGGACGAGCGAGACGTCGTCTACCGGGGGGCCTTCGCGCCACTCCGCGACGCGGTCGAGGATGCCCTGTTTCATCTCGTGGAACGGCAGCAGGGAGGTTTCGCGTACGAATTTCTGCACGCCGGGGACTCCCAGCATTTCGCCTTGCGCGTCGAAAACATCGGTGATGCCGTCGGTGTAGAGGACCACGCGGTCGCCTGGCTCAAGATGCGCAGTGAGGGTTCCGTGAATATCTACGGCTTCCGATAACGCGCCCAGCACCATGCTGCGCGATTCAAGAAGGCGCGGCTCCTGGCCCGGCGAGACGATCATTCCCGGCGGGTGGCCCGCGCCGGCAAAAACCATGCGGCGGCCGTTGCGCTCAATGCGCGCCGCCGCCAGCGTGAAAAAGAAGACCGAGCTGCCGATGCTCTGCATCACGAAGCGGTTCAGCTGGTAGAGCATGTCCCCGAGCGGCGCGCCATGGCGCAATTGAGTCGCGGTTTCGGTGTAGATGCGATTGGCGATGAGCGCCGAGCCGATGCCGTGCCCGGAAACGTCGCAGACCAGCAGATTCAAGTGCTCGTCGTCGAGGGGGCTTACGAGCCCAAAATCGCCGCCGATTGTTTGTACCGGATGGTAGTAGGTATCGACGCGCAAGCCGCCCCACACGATCGATTTGGGGGCCAGGCTCTGCTGCACGCGGGCGGCGAGGGCCAGATCTTCGTCCATTTCTTTCTGGCGTAGTTCGAGGCGAGCGTTGGCGTCGCGCAGCTGCGCCTCGGCGCTTTTCTGATCGGAGATGTCTGTGAAGGTGACGATGGCGAATTCGCGTCCGTCGGGATCTTCGAGCCGGCGCGCACTGACAATCACGGGCATGCGGCTCCCGTCTTTGAGCGGGAGGACGAATTCGAAGCGATTGCGGCCCGTAGCGGCGCCCCGCTCAGCTTGTTTCATGACGAATGCGTATTCGTCCGGAGTGTAGAAATGTGAGCTGGAACGCCCGATCAGCTCGACTGCAGGCTGCCCGATTATTTCCTCGAAGCAGGAGTTGACAAACAGAATCCTGTGGCAATCATCGGTGATGATCACGCCTTCGTTCAGGGATTCAAGCAAGCCCTCGATCTGTTCGAGCCATTCCGGGACTTCGAACTCCGCGGGGAGTCTTTCCTGTTCCATCGTCGGCAGCACCTCTTGCGCCATTCGATGCGATGCTACGGCTTTTCGGTGCGGGGATAAAGCCTTATCGAACGGCGCACCGGCAGGAGCGCCGGTGCCACTACGCCACCGCCCCACCGCCCGGGCGGATTTGCACCGATGGTGCTATCGAACTTAAGATAGTGAGATACACAGGAGAGTCTAGGTGCCGCAACTCATGAGAACTTCCAACCCCGCTCTGAATCAACAGGTGTTCCGCGGCGCGGGGGCCGCGCTTGGCGAAGCGATGACGGTGCAAGGAACGGTCAACAAGACCGCCATCCTTCTTGTTTGCGCCGTTGCCACGGCCGCCTGGACCTGGAACATCTTTTTTTTGCATGCGCGTTCGCCGCAGGCGGTCGCGCCGCTGGCGCTCGTGGGCGTGATCGGCGGGCTGATTTTTGCCGTCGCCACTATTTTCAACAAGACGTGGGCGCCTGTGACCGCGCCGATCTACGCCCTGCTCGAGGGGCTGGTGCTGGGCAGCGTTTCCGCGATGCTCGAGGTGCGCTTTCCGGGGATCGCGATTGAGGCGGTAAGCCTGACCTTCGGCACCATGGTGGCGCTGCTGCTGGCGTATCGCTCGGGCTTGATTCGAGTCACCGACAAGCTCCGGCTCGGTATCTGCGCCGCGACGGGGGGAATCGCCCTGTTTTACTTGATGGAGATGGTCCTGGGCTTCTTTGGCGTGCACTTCTCCGCCGTCAACGGCAGCGGAGCGGTGGGAATCGGATTCAGCGTATTTGTGGTGATCATCGCGGCGCTCAACCTGGTGCTCGATTTTGATTTCATCGAAAGCGGGGCGCGTGCCGGGGCTCCGAAGTACATGGAGTGGTACGGCGCGTTCGGCCTGATGGTCACGCTGATCTGGCTTTATTTCGAGATTCTGCGCCTGCTGTCAAAGCTCCGGAGCCGCGAGTAAACCCGGGCCTTGGCTCCTGCGACCCCTCGCGGCACTCGACTGCCGGGCAAGCGCTTCCGGCTTGCGCTGGCTTATGCGGCGCGTCTGCACGCCGCCCAATTCCGCAAAGGAACCACACGGCCCTATGTCGCCCATCTTTTGGGCGTGACTTCCACGGTGCTGACGCACGGCGGCGATGAAGACGAAGCGATTGCCGCGCTCCTGCACGATGCCGTGGAGGATCAGGGCGGGAAGCCTCGCCTGACCGAGATTCGCCGAAAGTTCGGGGCGCGCGTGGCTCACATCGTCGAGGGATGTACTGACGCCGATACCGAGCCGAAGCCGCCGTGGCTTGAACGCAAGCAAAGCTATCTCCGCCATCTGCGCAGCGCGGATAGCTCGGTTCTGCTTGTGTCGGCGGCCGACAAACTCTACAACGCGAGCGAAATCCTTGCCGACTTCCGGAAACACCGCGACTCGCTGTGGGATCGTTTCAAGGGCGGGAAAAAAGGAACGCTCTGGTATTACCGCGAGGTTGCCAAAATCCTGCGCCGCAAAGGGCCTCGCGACCTCGTCAAGCAGCTCGACCGCGTCCTAGCCGAGCTGCAAAAGACCTCCCGCGCACGCGGTTAATCGTCTTTCGACCTACAAGAAATCCTGTACTGCGTGTTCATATCGGTAACATTTCTACCCCGCCGAACACGCCACGGATGTACTAGTCGCTTTCATATTCTAATAACACGCTCATTTACAGTGACTTAGCATTCCGCAGGGCTGGCCTGCCAGATGCACTCATAGCAGCGAGACGGGCGTCATCAACCACCCTGTCTTCCGAGGGTCTGAACGTGAATAAGCGAAGTCGGATGAAGACAGCGGCGCGCTCCCGCCGGACCGAACGGGGCTTCTCGGCGATCGAGCTCATGATCGTCGTTGCCATCGCGATCAGCATCACGGTTATGGCCGTGCTCGCGTTCCAACCCGCCCTCAAGGACGCGCAAAATGACGCGGCCATGCGCGAGACCATGGACACGATGCGGCAGGCAAGACAGTACTCGATCACCAACCGCCGATACGTTCAGCTGACGTTCACCACAGGAAGTCCTTCCACGATTACGGCCACACAGAGGAATGATCTCGGCGGTTTCGGCGGGACCAATCCTATCCTTTTTACCGTCGCAATCCCTGGGCCGACGACGTTCTATCTGAACAACACGACTCCAGACACCCCCGATCATGATGGCAATTGCGCAGCGATCTGCATCGAGAATACTTCCGGAGGGCCGACTTCGATACTTTTTCAAAGCGATGGCGAGCTGGTCGACGCAACCTATACCGCAATGAATGGTTCGCTATTCCTTGGAGTTACCAACCAGCCGACGACATACCGGGCGGTGACGATCCTGGGCAGCACCGGTCGCGTCAGGCAATGGAAATACAACGGCAGCGCATGGAGCCAACAATGAACGGGAGCTCAAGAAGGGCGCGCAAGCAGGGGTACCGCGAGGGCGGATTTACCCTGATGGAGACGATGATCGCCATGGTCGTACTAGTGGTCGGAGTTCTGGCACTTGCGATGATGTTAGGAAATAGCCTGGTATACATGCAGGGTTCGCAAGACGACTTCATCGCTCAGCAAAAAGCGCAAGAAGCGATGGAGGCGATCTTCACGGCGAAGTATACGGGTTCCCTGCAGTGGTCTGCGATCCAAAACGCTCCGAACGGAATCTTTCTTGTTGGGGCGCAGCCCCTTCTTCAGGCCGGCCCGGACGGACTTGTGGGAACGGCGGCGGACTCAGGTTCCGCAGCAGACTACATCCTTCAGCCGGGCCCGGACATGAAACTAGGCACTGCCGACGATATCAAGCTGCCGTTGTCGAATTTCACGCGAACGATCACGATCACGCCGGTTTCTGGCGAGACGTTCGTCGAGCAAATTCAGGTGACCGTGAACTACCAAACCGGGCGCTTCAACCGCAGCTATACATTGAATAGCGAAATCTCCGCATTTTAGGACTTAAGAGGCGAGCCCGTATGAAGCGAGGAAACGGATTTTCGTTGCTGGAACTGATGGTTTCGTTGGCAATTCTGCTGACGGTGGCCGGTGCTGCGATCACCGCGCTGGTACAGGCCGAGCACGTGACGCAAGGCATTGGTCTGCTGGCGAACACGCAGGAGAACCTGCGCGCGGGCATGAACTTCATGGTTCGCGACCTGGCGCAGGCCGGCGCGGGGCTCCCGCAGGCAGGGATACCCATTCCCACCAATGGCGGGGCCTCCGACCTGAAGCGCCCCGGCACAGGGACGACGGCGGCGACAATGACGGCGTTCCCGACCACATGGACAACACTGCCCCTGGTATCTCCGGGGTCGCAGATTGGCCAGGCGGCGACGACGATGAATCCGACGACCGGGGCACTGCTAACGGGTGTCAACACCGATATCATCAACGTTCTCTACGCCGATACGTCAACGCTTGATGCCAACGCCCACTATCTGAATAGCTTTCCGGTGGTTGCCACCGGGTCCCAGACGTGCAATGGAACCTTCGCGGCCAACGGGAGCTCGGTAAAAATCGATCCGAACTGTTTCACGTTTCCAACCGGCGGGCCCTCGCAGTTCGTGGTCGGGGACCTGATTATGTTCACAAACGCAAACGGAACCGCCCTCGAATACGTGACCGGCGTGAGCAACGCGACTCAGACGTTTACCTTTGCCGCAGGCGATCCGGCCGGCTTGAACGGCACAGGCTTCACAAATGGCACCGTGGTCGGAATGCAGAACTTGAGCGGAACCCCGCTGGTGCCAAACGGCACGCTTCCCACCCCGACCATCGAGCGAGTCTACATGATTACCTATTACGTGGACGCCACCACCAATCCGCAGAGCCCGCAACTGGTCCGGCAGGTAAACTACCCGGTTGCGACCGCGTCGCAGCCTGTAGCCGACGCCGTGGAAGATCTGGGTTTCACCTATGACATCGTGAGCCCGCAGGCTCCCCTGGCTTCCTACGGAACCAACGGGCCCGGTGATGCGCCAGCACCCCTATCCCCGGATACGCCGACACAGATTCGCGCGGTCAACGTTTTTCTCGCGGCCAGGTCGGAGACGACCTACAACCCGGCAAGTTCGGCGCAATTCTTTCGCAATAATCTGACCACCCAGGTCTGCCTGCGCGCCCTGGCGTTCCAAGCGCCATTTTCCACGAGCGCCGGCGTGCCTCCCGTCCCCTGAGATTGCTCAAAGTGGCAGGACTTAGTCTGGGATTTGTAAAGGAGAGATCGTCGTGAGCACGAAACGGGAAAACGGCGTCGCCCTCATCACCGCCTTGATGGTCTTGTTTCTGATATCGGCGATTATTGCCGGGATGGCCTGGATGGTGATGACCGATCAGCGATTGGGCGGAAACAACGCCAACCGTGAAGTGGCCTTTTACGGAGCCGAAGCCGGCATGGAGAAGATGACTGCCGACCTCGGCAACATTTTCACCGAGTACGGCTCTTTGACTGCGTCGAACGTAACGACGATTGTCGGGTCGGCGCCGACAATTCCGGGGGTCAGCTATGTGAATTCGCAGGGGCAATCGACCTACGCGATCAGCTATCCGGGTCAGCCCGGAAACCCGACGGCTACGACGGGAACAGTTCTAGCGCCCAGCCCGTATGCAGGTCTAAATGCCCTGGTGACCAACTACACGCTGACTGTGACGGCAGAAGACACGATTTCGTCCGGCGAAGTGAAGCTGCAGAGGATCGTGCAGACATCCGACATTCCTGTGTTCCAGTTCGGGATCTTCTCCAACGTGGATTTGGGCTTCCACGCCGGCGACGACTTCATCTTTGGGGGCCGCGTTCATACAAACGGGAATCTGTGGCTGGCCGCGGGCAGCGGCGATTGGCTCGAACTTCCCAGCAAGGTGACGACGGCAAAGGAGATCGTTACAAGTACGGTTATGAACGGGATGGCTTCCAGTAGCGGCTGGTCAGGCGCCGTGGATATCTCCAATGGATCTTCGTATGTAAACCTTGATACGCAAACCCCGCCCCAGAGCATTAGCGGAACGAGCTGGGACGTCCAGACGCTAGCGGCGGCCGAGGCCAATAGCACCTACACCTACAACACGAACTTTAGCGCTCTGGCAAGCGGCACGTATGGCGGAAACATCGGAGTGAAAGAGACCGGCGTCACTCCACTGAACCTGAGCATCGTAACCTCAAGCCTGGGGGGCCAGGCGATTGACCTGATCCGCATGCCTGTGTCGGGCGAACAGAATTCCGCTCCTGCCAAACTTGGGCTGCGCTACTACAGTCTTGCGAGCATGCGAATTCTGCTTGCCGATTACGGCCCTTCGGGAACCTGCTCGGACAGCGACATCAGCCCCGGCAGTGCCAATCCTCTGCCTTATATATCTGCAAACTCCGCAGACCCGACGATGACAGCCGCGCCTCCCTACAAGGCCCCGCCGGCGTGGCTGACAGGAGCCAACGTTTATCCTTTGCCGCTTTCGGCCGCGACGGGCACGACCTATCCCACCAGTGCCAACGGCTATTGGGTACGGCAATATCAACCGGTGATAATCGGATGCATTAAGATCGACTACCAGAGCCAAACAAGTCCGGATTCGTTTACCGATGTGACC
>JBEKBP010000032.1:0-55512 GCA_050015335.1 Candidatus Acidiferrales bacterium
GTCGAGTATGTAAGTCAACGCCTATAATTCGCATCTCGGCCTCCTTCGATCCGAGCTAGCTGTAGGTTAGACACCGTACAGTTTACTCGGACCGTTGCGAGGCCGACTCGTTATGTCATCAGCAATAGAAACATAAGACCTAGCGGCAGCTGAGCAAGCTTCCCCATCTTTCCGGGACGGCCGCTACGGGGCAATCGGTAGCTGCGCCTGCTCGGGCTTGCTAGCGTTCGCCGCAGACTGCTCAATCTCTTGCAACTCCTTCTTCATCTGGTTGGCGAATCGTCCTTGAGGGAATTCTTTGAGGTAGGCTCGCATCTGAGCTGCCGCATTCGAATAGTCCTGCTTCTGCAAAAGGATTGACGCATGCAAAGCGTGTAAATCCGACATGTTCTGGTGGGGGCCCTTTTCGGCCATCTGTGCGCTTTTCTCGGCGGCATCCATACGATTCAATCTGAAATTCCCCACGGCCTGGATGAAATCAGCATCACCCAGGCTGTGGTCCAGTTCCAGGGCTTTTCCCGCAGTTTCGACAGCCAGCTCAAACTTCTGATCCTGCAGTTCGAGTTGAGCCAGGCCCAGATAGGGAGGAATATAATGGGGGTCAGCCGCGATTGCCTTTTCAAAAGCCTGTTGCGATTTCTCGTTCTGCTTGGCGGCGGCATAGAGATTCCCCAATTCGTTCCAGGCAGCCGCATATTTGTCATATTGGGCGGTGGCTTTCTCCATGTGCTGTGTCGCCGAATCAAGGTGGTTGCTACGGGCGTCTTTTTCGCCCTTTTCAAATTCCTTGCGCGCGCCATTGGGCACGAGCAAGGATGTAACGCTGATGGAAGATCCCGTTACTCCGGCAATGCGCGTGAGTTGCAGAGTCCCCATATTAATTCCACCTATGTCGGCACGATCGGTGATGGTCCTGGTCAGCGGCATGTAGCCGGAAACACTGACTCGCACCTCACAACCGGTCAACATGTTTTGGGAATCGCCCCATGGGCTAGCCTGGCCGTTGGGGGATGACATGCCGTTATTGGCCATGGACACGGGACTATCGTTGCTCGCGCTCATGTCCATATTACTTGGAGTGCCCGCTCCCAATGTGAACTCGAAATATCCCTTCAAATCAGAGTGGATCACCTGCAATGGCCGCATCCCGCACCCCAGCGCGACAGAAACGGGCTCCGGGACAGGCTGGCCGTTGTCCATCAGGATTCGTCCGCTGACAAAGACAGGACTCTGAAATTGCGGCTGACTCTGACTACCAGGCTGTTGTCCCGCTGAGCCGGGAGCTGTGCCTGCGGTAGGAGGTGGCGTGGTCGACCCTGCCCCCGATGATCCGGATCCGGACGACCCTGACGTTCCGGACTTCTGTCCCGCCGCCGGCCAGACCACCAAGAGACTGAGCAATACCAGCATGCAATAGCGAGAAGACAATCGATTCATAGTTTGCCTCTCAGGAAAGGCGATTTGACTGTTCCCGGGAGCATACGCCCATTCAGTGGACGCAAGATAGGAAATCTCGGAATCCGTAGGGCCATCCCCGGCATGGCTAGACCCATGTCTCTGTTGAGAGAATCAGCCAAGCGCGGAAGGCCCAGAACAGGCCCAACCGGAAGAAATAATAATGAAGGGAAGGAAACCTGAAAATCGGCGCATATCTCGATTCTCATCTTTGTGGGCTGAGGGCGTAACACCAACTCCACCGGGACCGAGAGGTTGAGCCCGTCAAAAATGCGATCGCCCCCGCGGGGCCTACTTCCCTTCCAGCTCGTCGGCCAGCTTGCCCGCACCATACAGCTTGCGCAACGCCTCGAGCATCGCAGCGCTGTCGACGGCCACTCCGCGATTGAGCGTCCCGTCGTAGACAAAGTCTCCCGCGAGTGACTCGATGTTGCCATCAAAGATCAGCCCCACTAGTTCCCCATTGCGGTCGAAGACCGGTGAGCCGGAGTTCCCGCCGATGATATCGACAGTTGCCACGAAATCAAGCGGCGTCGCCAGATTGAGCTTCGTCCGTCCGTCCAGGTAGCGCTGCGGCAGATTGAAGGGCGGCTGACCGTCGAAGCCGGCCGAGCGATCATAGAGCCCGTAGTAGGTCGTCTTGTAGGGGGCTTTGGTCCCGTTCATGGGATAGCCGCTCGCCGTCCCGTAGGAAAGCCGCAGCGTGAAGGTCGCATCCGGGTAGGCGTCCTTCCCGTAGACCAGGAAGCGCGCCTTGCCGAGCCGTTCCCCGGCGGAGGTATCCACGCTCTTCACTTCTTCGTCCATCCGCTTCACCATGGCGCGCTGCAGCGGGTCCAACCGTTTCGCCAGCGCGATCAGTGGATCAGTCGATGCCGCAATGGCCGACTCTCCACCCTCGAGCAACTGCCGGCGCACCCCTGGGTCCGCCAGCTTGCTACCGCCAATGTAGGAATGGGCGGCCTCGGCAGGAGTTTTTCCATCGAGCGCCGTCTCGACCCACGGATCGTTTGGACCCAGTTCAGCGAGCGCCTGTTGCAGGCTGCCGGCCATGCGCGCGGTCTCCATATTTGCATACACGGGCGCCGGAGACAGCAGGCTGTACTTGAGCGATTCCATCTGGGAATCGTGGTAGCCCGCCAAACGCTCGCCGTCTGGTTTGGCCACCTCCGCTGCATACTGCACCAGCGAGAGCGCCGTGGCGAACAAGGGACTGTCGGTCCGCCGGAACAGATCCTCCTTGTAGAATGCGCCATACTTCTGCGTAGCCTCTTCTATCTGCGCCCACGCACCGCCATACTCCTTCTGCCATTGGGGATGGGCGGCGACCTTGTCCCGAAATTCTGTCTCCTCGCTCCGCTTCTTTCCGAACACACCGGGATCAAGTAGCCCCTGGAGCCGACCCTCGAAGGCCTTCCTTGAATTTTCGAGGAAAAAGATCTGGGTCTCCGACTCGCGGGCCTGCTCGGTTCCTTGGGCCCCATACTCTCGCAGCACGCCGATGCGGTGATGCAACAGCTTCAACAGGTTGGGTTCGATGACGTCGCGCTCAAGCGTCAGTTGCGCCACGGTGTCATCACGCTGCGTCGAGCCCGGATTCCCCGACACAAATACCAGTTCGTTCTCCGCCGGCCCTTTTGGATTCCACTTCAGGTAGTTGACCGTATGGACCGGCTTGCCGTTCTCATACACCCGGAAAAGCGCCATATCCAGGTCGTAGCGCGGATAGGTGAAGTTATCCGGGTCGCCGCCGAAAAACGCCGCTTGCTCCTCGGGTGCAAAGACGATCCGCACGTCGGTGTACTTCTTATAGCGATAGAGCCAGTATTCCCCGCCCTGGTAGAGCGAAATCACGTCCGAGCGCAGACCCGTGGCCTTCAGACTCTCGCTCTCGATTGCCGCACTCACGGCCTGCCGCGCCTTCAGTGCAGCCTCGCTCGTCATCGCCGGCGTCCCCGCGGCCTGCACTCGCGCGGTCACATTCTCCATCGAAACCAGCACATTGACTTCAAGGTCCGGCGACTTCATCTCCTGATCCTTCGTCGCGGCGTAAAAGCCGTTGGCAATGTAGTCGTGCTCCGGCGTCGAGTTCTTCTGCAACTGGCCCCGGGCCACGTGGTGATTGGTCAGCAACAACCCATCCGGCGAGACAAACGACCCCGATCCCCCGTCGTTCAACCGCACGCTCGACAGTCGCACATGGTCCAACCACCCCTGCGTGGGGACAAACCCGTAGTTTTGCTGCAACAGCTTCACGGGAGGATTATCAAAGGTCCACATACCCTCGTCGGCGACCGCGGCCATACTGGCGGCCACGACGACGGCGCCCATCAGGACGGCCCCACCAATCAACCCACGCGAAAGATACACTGCAACCTCCTGTTGATTTCCGACCGTCCCGACTTCAACGCGTTTATGTATTCCATTTGCATATTACCTGAACCAGGGGTTCCGTCGAGCTCCGGTTTCCAGCCTTCCGGTCAGGCTCGGACGGATGCGGGCAGGGTTTGGACGCATCCATCCGCCCCCAGGACTTGTGGGCATCGTGGGCAATGTGGGCATTGTGGCCTGCTGGAGCTTGTTCTATACTCCCGCCCTATGCGACGCCGCGACTTCTTAGTGGTTTCAGCGACCAGCATGGGTGGCGTACTGGTCTATTCTCTAAACGGCCAGCTGACGCGGGTTTCCTCCCAGACCAAGTCTCGGGACCAAACCCTTGAGATCCCACTTCGCTTTTTCACGCAGTCCGAAGCACTGATTGTGGAAGCTGCCGCCTCCAGAATTTTCCCGAGCGATGAATCCGGTCCCGGGGCAACCGAAGCGGGGGTTGTCATCTACATCGACCGCCAGCTGGCAGGTCCCTGGGGCCGCGACAGGCACCGCTACATCGAGCCTCCCTTCGAGCAGGACGCCGCTGCCGAATTCGGCTACCAGGGAAGAGCTGCCCCCCGGGAAATCTATCGCACGGCGCTGAAGGATCTGACCGGTTTTGATCGTCTCTCGCCTTCGGCTCAGGATGAGAAGCTGAAAGAAATTGAAAATACTCGTTTTTTCGTCCTTCTCCGCCTCAATACCATCGAAGGGATGTTCTGCGATCCCATCCATGGCGGAAACCTCGACATGGTGGGCTGGCAACTAATCGGATTTCCAGGCCCGCAAATGAGCTGGGCGGCCGATGTCGACAAACACTTCGGCGAGGCCTTCCGCCCCCCGCCCATCAGCTTGCGCCAAATACTGCCCGGTCGGAGATTTCATCCGAGCGAGGATGAAGACCCGGCATCATGAAGACCCTGCGCGCTGTGGACGCCGTGATTATTGGCGGTGGCTGGGCGGGCCTGCTCATGGCTAAGGAACTGGGTGCGCGCACCTCCCTTTCGGTTGTAGTTCTCGAACGCGGCGAACCGCACTCGGCCGGCGCGGCGGACTACGCCGCCGGAATGGACGAGCTTGACTATGTCACCCGCTCCCGCCTCATGCAGGACTACTCGAAGGAGACCGTTACTCTCCGCCACACGCCCCGTGATCGCGCGATTCCGGTCCGCCAGCTGGGATCCTTCTTGCCCGGCACTGGTATCGGTGGGGCCGGAGAGCACTGGGGCGCGCTCTTTCCTCGCTATACGCCGGATCTGTTCGAGCTCCGCACAAAAACAATTGAACGATACGGCGCGAGAAAGCTCCCGGAAAATCACTCCATTCAGGACTGGGGCGTCACCTGGAACGAAATTGAGCCCTACTATGCGAAAGCCGAGCAACTGATCGGTGTTTCGGGCCAAGCGGGCAATCTCAACGGGAAGAAAATCGAGGGCGGCAATGTCTTCGAGGGTCCGCGCAGCACCGACTATCCGATGCCCCCGTTGAAGATTGCTTCCTTACCTGCCCTGTTCGGCGATGCCGCTCGCTCCCTGGGCTATCACCCCTACCCGAATGCCTGTGCGGTCAATAGCAGGGCTTATGAAAACCCCGACGGTGTCTCTCGCCCCGGATGCTTCTATTGCGGCTTTTGCGACCATTACGGTTGTATGATCGCGGCAAAATCACAGCCGTCGAACACGCTTCTTCCGATCCTGGCCAAGCAGAAACGCGTGACCATACGCACCGAGGCGACCGTCCGTCGCATCCTTGCGGATTCCGAAAAGACGAACCCCAAGGTTCGCGGCGTCTCCTACATCGATGCTTCGGGCGAAGAAGTGTTTCAGCCCGCCGATCTGGTCTTTGTGGCCACCTGGACTTTCAACAACACGCGTCTGTTGTTACTGTCCCACCTCGGTCGGCCCTACGATCCGGCCACAGGCCAAGGCACGCTCGGCAAGAATCTATCCCATCAGATCCAGTTCGGCGTGCAGGCTTTCTTTGACAAACCCCTCAATCGCTTCATGGGCGCAGGCGGCGTGGGCGTGCGCATGAGCGATTTTGATGGCGATGTTTTCGATCACTCGCAACGACCGTTCCTGCGGGGAGGTATTTTCTACGCAACGTCGACCGGAGCACAGCCCATTGCCAGTTTTGGGGTCGTCCCGCGCACGGTGAAATCCCACTGGGGCTCGGAGTGGAAGAAGGCCGCCATCGACCGTTACGACCGGACCGGAACCGTAACGTTTGCCGGGGAACACATCGCCTACCAATCCAACTTCATGGGCCTGGATCCAAACTACAAAGATCATCTCGGCGATCCGTTGCTTTGTCTCACCCTCGACTGGAATGACAACGAACGAAAAATGGCGGAATTCGCCGCTCCCAAGGCAGTCGAATTGGCAGAAGCCATGGGTGGCAAGGAAATCATTTCGTTCCCGGGTTACGGCCGCTATGACGCAACGCGCTACCAGTCTACGCACGTGCAAGGCGGCACAATCATGTCGCCTTCGCCAGAGACGGGCGTGCTCAACCCGTACTCCCAGCACTGGCAATATTCCAATCTCTTCGTGCTGGGAGCATCCGCCTTCCCGCAGCAAGGCGCTGCCAATCCAACGCCCACAATTCTGGCCCTAACCCTGCGCACCGCAGACGCCATCGTCGACCGCTACGCGAAGAGTCCCGGCTCCCTGATATAAACGCTTGGTCCGTCTGTTTGTCGGCTGCCCCCCGATGACGGGAACCTGTTCCATCGGCTGCATGAGCCCGCCGAAGGCGGCTCCCTGTTCCGCGCGGGCAAGCCAAGGCTGACGCGCTGCCATGCTCCTGCTGCGGAAGCCGAAGGCTCCGCAGATCCGACCAGGTTTGGGGGCTCCTTGAGTCGCTTCCGCAAGCAGTCCTGGGGAAAACCAGCAGATCGGCGGCGATCGCGATCCTTACCGGCTGAGGGCGTAGAGGACCAACTCCACCCGGCTGGAGAGGCCGAGCTTATCAAAAATACGGCAGAGGTAGTTCCGGACCGTGTGCTCGGTCACATGAAGCACCTGAGAAATCTCTTCGTTCCTCATACCTTCGGCGACGTGGCGGACCACTTCCTGTTCGCGCTTGGTCAACAGCGCCATGCCCCCCGGCTTTACGGTTTGCTGCGGTCTGAGGCGCATGATGAGTTCCAGCAGAAATTCGATCTGGTCATTATTCACCCACACCTGTCCCTTGCGTACCGCGCTGATGCATTTTGGAAGGGCTTCGATCGAATGCATCCGCGTGAAAACTCCCCTGGCTCCAAAACGAAACGCATCGACCACCAGATCACGGTCGGTCGAGTTCAAAAGCATGATCGCGGCCGTCTTCATTTGGGAGTCTCGCAATTGACGAAGAACCCGAAAGCCCGTTAACGAGCCATCTCGGAGTTCCGCACTCAAAATAGCAACGTGGGGCTGGTTCTTTTCCAATTCTCGAAATACGTCCGCGGACTCGCTGGTGACCGCGCGAACCTGGAACTCGCGGCGGTGCTTATACAAAGCCGCTTCGATCATTTGCCCCGCCATGCGCGTCGATTCGGCAACAAAAACGCGCGTCTTTTCTTTTGCCGGCGGAGTCATTCGATGGGGACTGCTGCCCATTTCACTTCCTGCTCTTGAAGTTGGCACAAACAATGGCGTTCAAAAAACTTCGCGCTTCATCACTAGAAATGCGATCGAAAAGAGGGCAATTGTGGGCTGTTAACGTCGCACAGTCAAGTGGACTGATCATGAATCATTGATAAATCCCCGGAAGCTAGTACTTCTAGAACTGACCGCGACCGCTGACGTTTCCGATGACGTTTGTCCCTGGGGACAACAACCGCGCGATGCCGATCCAACAGGCAGAACGCACCCGTCCTGCTAGGATCACGGCGCGATATCGCGCAGGCGAATGTTCTGCTTCCGAAATGATTGTTTACTTCTTGTTAAAAAAAATGACGGCCCGTATGGTCGTGCGGCATGCCAGGGATTGCCGGAGCAGGGCAGCCCGGTTGCATCGGCGCGGGCAGACCCCTCGAATACATGGAAAAGAGAAGCAACACTCGCTACCGGTTGGTCGCTTCGGTTGTCTTCCGGTGGGAAAAGACAGACGGTGGGTTCCTGCAAGGCGAGGGAGTCACGCGAGACATCAGCGTGAACGGGGCTTTCATCCACGCGCCGAGTGGTCCTCCGGTCGACGTTCCCGTGAAATTGGAGGTCCTTCTTCCGCGACCACAGAGTGCAGGACGCTCGGTCACGATCGTGAGTGAGGCACAGGTGATTCGTGTCGAATGCCCGAGAGAGCCCCACGCGCGGGAAGGCTTTGCGGTGATCAGTGCGGGCTTTGCGATTCCAGGATTCACCCATTAGCTGCGGCCTCCTGTGGCAGAGGGGATCGGATTTAAGACCAGAGCTGGTCTGTCAGACATTCAGACATTGATCGGCTCTTGTGAGTCACAGGGCGGAGCTTTGTAGCGATGTCCCGGCTTGTTTTCGATTTCGACTGGTGCCAGGGCCGTGGTGGGGTGATCGCAACCGAGCATCCAGGCAAGTTCTGGATGATCGCCGGTTCGATCTCGCGCAATCGCACCGATGGTCTTTGGTTCACTTGATGACCTCGATCAACGATGCAGGACTACAAGTGCGCGCCCGTCTGGTGAGCTTTACAGAGCCTCTGTTCCCGCGCTTCGACCGTATTGATACCAAAATAAGTCATCGATGCTCGCGTGGAGATGAATCATGAAACCTGCCAGTAAGCAGGCCGGCGTCGCGATGTTTCTAATCTCTGTCGGCTGGATGATGAGTTCATGCTCGCACGATCCCGAGCGCGCCAAACTGAGATACCTCGCGGCCGGCCAGGACTACATGACCAAGGGGCAATATGGAGACGCGGCGATTGAGTTTCGCAACACGCTGAGGCTGGACCCAAGGTTCGTGGATGCCTATTACGAACTCGCCCAGGCTACCCTCGCTCAGCATGATTGGAAGATGGCGTACGCCTCGCTTGAAAAAGCGATCGAGCTCGATCCCAGCCGGCTGGACGCCCGATTAGATCGGGGGCGCCTCTATCTTGCTGCGCGCCAGTTCGATCAGTCGGAAGAAGAGGCAAACTTCATACTGAAGCAGAATTCGCAAAGCGCTGCCGCCTATCAACTTCTCGGCGCGTCGATGATGGGGAAGCGAAAGGCGGACCAAGCGATTACCGCGCTCAGAAAGGTTACCGAGCTATGGCCGAACAATTCCAGCGCCTACGTGGCGCTGGCACTCGCCGAAATCAGTCTGAACCGCTCAAACGAAGCCGAAGGGCATTTTAAGAAGGCGGTGGCCGTTGATCCAAGGGCCCTACAGGCCTATGCCGATTTGGCTGACTTCTATCGACTCGAGCGCCAGGACGCCCAAGCGCAGCAGGTCTTAAATAACGGCATTGCCAACAATCCCTCAGGCACTGCGCTCTATATCGAGTCGGCCTCCCTGCTCGCGGCCGAAGGCGACAAGGACGGGGCCGAAAAAGTTCTCGACACACTGCGGAAACAGCTCCCCGGCTCGGTCGACGCAGCCACGGCGATCGGCGACTTCTACTTCCAACGCAAGGAGACCGATCGTGCGTTGGCCGAGTATCGCCGAGGCCTTTCGGCCTCTCCCAAGAATCTTGCCATCCAACAGCGGATGCAGGATCTCTATCTCACAACCAATCAAACACAGCTGGCCGCCGACCTAGATCGCGAGTTAACCCAAGATGCGCCGGAAGATGTCACCGTTCGCCTCGATCATGGTCGCTTGCTCATGGCTCAGGGGAGAGTCACCGACGCGATCAGGGAGCTTCAGAGGGCCGTCGCCGATGCCGCTGACTCTCCGCAAGCCCACTATTTCCTGGCGATGGCTTATTGGCAAAACGGTGAGCGGGGACAAGCCAACACAGCGCTGCAGGATGCTCTGAAAGTGTCTCCCGGCTTTCCCGTCGCGCTGCAGGCGCTGGTCCGACTCTGCCTGGCGCAAGGCGATGAATGGAGTGCCCAGACCTATGCCCAGGAGCTGATAGAGAGGTTCCCTACCGACCCAGACAGTCGCCAACTTCTGGCTGGGGCCCTCGCGCGACAGGGCCAACTGGCACAGGCGGAAGAACAGAACCTCATTGCCAAACAATTGGCGCCCCACGATGCGATGGTCCGTCTGAGCCTGGGGCAAATCTATTCTGGGGAAAAGAAATGGCCCGAGGCTCAGAGGGAATTCGAGTCAGCCCTGGAGCTTGATCCACATAACACAAAGGCCCTCGAACAATTGGCAGGTTTCCTGACGGCTCGAAATCAGACGCAGCAAGCACTTCTCCGCCTCCAGCTGTATGTAACCAGGAATCCGAACGATGAGAATGGCCACATCGTTTTCGGTGTAGTGAACTACCAGCTGAAGAACTATGGTTCGGCCCAAGCGGAATTTGAACGAGCCATCCAGCTCGATCCCAAGAGTCTAGAAGCTTACATGCAGTTGAGCAGGGTTGCCGAGGCGCAAGGGCAGAACGATCTGGCAATCGCTTCCTATCAAAAGGCACTTGACCTGAAACCGAAGTCAGCGCCACTGGCCACGCTCTTGGGAAACCGCTATCTGGCCAACAACGACCTTCCGGATGCTGAGAAGTATTACCACCAGGCCCTGGAAATGGACCCCAACTTCGCCGTCGCCGACGCCAACCTGGCCTGGTTGGATGCCCAGCAGGGTAGGAGTCTTGACGTCGCCCTAACGATGGCCCGGAGGGCGAAGTCCCGAATGCCCGACACACCGTCGGTCAGCGATACTCTGGGCTGGATCTTGTACAAAAGGGGCGATTATGCCGGTGCTACTCCGCTGTTCGAACAATGCGTCCGGGAGTGCCCTGACTCCGCCGAATATCACTACCATTTCGGCCTGGCTCTGCTAGCCACCGGAGACAAGGCCCAAGGCAAGGTTCAGATCGAGGCTGCCTTGCGGATGAAGCTTGGCAGCGATGATGCGCAACAAGCTCGACAAGCAATCGCGCAATCCAATTGATGCCTCTGCTGCGAGGGCTATTACCCGTTCGATCGCCAGAGTGGGGGTACACGAAATGCCTGTCAAACGACAAGCCGGAAGACCAACGATGGCAGACTACGGCGCTATTGTGCGGCGTCGCTACTGGTGGATCATGCTTCCGGTATTCTTCTGTTGGTTGGTCGTATGGGCAACGAGCTGGTTCTTGCCGCCCACGTATCAGTCCGAAGCGCTGATTCTGGTGCAACAGCAGAAAATAACCGAGAGCTATGTCGCGTCCAACGTAACCGTCGACCTCCAGGACCGCTTACAAAGCATGACGCAGCAAATCCTCAGCCGGACACGCCTGCAAAGGACGATTGATCGCTTCCATCTTTATGCAGAGCATCGCAGACTTGCTGGATTGGCGCCGCTACAAGACCCGATTGATTTAATGCGCAAGGATATCAAGATTGATCTCGTGCGATCACCAGGCCGCGCCGAACTCACATCATTCAAGATTCAATACTCTGCCGGATCACCCGAGCTCGCGCAGCAGGTCAATAGCGAGCTCACCTCGCTTTTTATCGATGAGAACCTGAAGGCTCAGCAACAACAGTCGGAGACCACGACAGGTTTCTTGAACAGCGAACTGGCAGCCGCAAAAGCCAAGCTGGAAGAACAGGAAGCCAAGGTGCGGTTCTTTAAAACCAGTCACTTCGGCGACCTGCCCAGCCAAATGCAGACCAATGTTCAGATCCTTTCGGGCTTGCAGACCCAGTTGCAGACCGCGCAGCGGGACTTGGATAGCGCCAAACAGCAGAAGCTGTATTTGGCCTCGCTCATCGAGCAATATGACTCGCAGCAGTCCAGTCTTGATCGCGACGGCGCGACGGCAACGCCACCCGAAGCGCTGGATCGTGAGTTAATGGATCTTCGCTCGCGTCTGGCCGAGGCTCGCTTGAAGTATACCGACAGATATCCCGACGTCATCGCGCTTCAGGACAAAATATCTAAGACGGAAAAACTCAGGAAGCAGGTCGAAGAGGAAATATCATCCCATCAGAAAGCGGATCACAAACCCGAAGCTGCCGGCTACGCCGAAGCGACCACTACCCACGCGACCACGACGCCTTCCATGATGCAGGTCCAGAGTCAACTGAAGGCGAATGAGCTTGAGATCTCCAATTACCAGAAGGGAGAGAAGGAAATCGAGTCGCAGATTTCAGACTATCAGGCTCGGCTCAATATGACTCCAGAGACGGAACAGGAATTGGCCGATATCTCCCGCGGATACGACGAGTCCATGTCCAATTACAACTCACTTCTGCAGAAACAAATGCAGTCGCAGTTGGCCACAAACCTGGAACAACGCCAGCAGGGTGAGCAATTCAGTATCCTCGATCCGCCCAGCTTGCCGAACAAGCCGTCCTCTCCCAACCACGTCAAGCTGAGTGTCGCCGGTCTGTTTCTGGGACTCGTTCTCGGAATAGCATTTACTGTTCTTCTGGAGAAGACGCGCGTGCGCGTATGGCGGGCAGACACCCTGCAAGGAATTGTTCCTGCGCGCATCTTGGTGGCCCTTCCCCATTTGAGCACGCCGCGAGAGGACCAGCGTGGGGCCGTGGTCCGCCTCTTGAAAATCGCGGTAACGGTTGCCATGGTCCTTTTGATAGTGGCCGGACATCTATACGCGATGTATCGGGGTTGAGGGGACCATGTACAAGAAGTTTTTCGGATTGTCACGGAATCCTTTCGAGATCAGCCCGGATCCCTATTTCTTTTGCCCAACGCCGCGCCACAACGAGGCGCTGGCGAACCTGACATACGGCGTCTACAAGCGAAAAGGTTTCGTGGTAGTCAGCGGTGAGGTGGGAACCGGAAAGACACTCGTGGTACGGTTCTTGCTCGAAGCTCTGAGCCGGAATCACATTCCCTCGGCCTTTGTGTACAATCCCAATCTGTCGGTGCTCGATTTCCTGGCCCATGTCTTGACCGACTTACACATCCCCTTGGCGGGACGCACAAAAAGCGAAATGTTGTCTCGCTTGAACAACTATCTGTTGGCGCGCTCTCGTCAGGGTGGCACGACGGCGCTCGTCGTGGACGAAGCGCAACTCCTTGGTTGGGAACTCCTCGAAGAAATCCGGCTGCTCACCAACCTGGAGACCTCTCAGCATAAACTCCTGCAGATCGTCTTAGCAGGTCAGCCTGAGCTCGAGGACAAACTGGATTCGCCGCAGCTGCGACAACTCAAGCAGCGAATCGGTTTGCGGTGCCGGCTGGAACCCTTGGGATTGGACGAGTTACGAGGTTACGTTCATCGGCGGCTGGAACTGGCCGGAGCCACTGCGCGTGCCGCAGCTATATTCCCGGAAGAAGCAATCCGCGTCGTCCACCAGTATTCCCAGGGTATTCCGCGCTTGGCGAATACTCTCTGTGAGAACTCACTTGTTTCGGCCTTCAGCAGACAAGCCACACAGATTTCGCCCGAAACGGTCGCCGAGGTTGCGGCGGGTTTTCGTTTGGACTTGGTCACCACCGCGCCCCTTGCGAATGGGAACGGCTCCGATCGCCGACAAAATGCTTTGCGAACGCTGCTCGAAATGGTCGAAGAAAGAAACGGTAACCGCGGGGGGCCGAGCTACGCGAACGCGTTTGCCTCCGGAGTGAAGGCGGAATGAGCCGATTATACGAAGCCCTGCGAAGACTGGAGTCAGGCAATCGCCCGGCCGGTGACCTTGTGCCCGAGCTCGCTCATCCGGTGGAGATACTGAACAGTGTGATGGAAGGGCAGTTCGAGATGGATAGGGTCCAAGCGGCCCGGATACATGCCTCTCCAGAATCACGACTGGTGGCTTTCTCCGCTCCTACCAGTATCGGGGCTGAGAAATTTCGCGCGCTCGTCTTGCGCTTGGAAAATCTGCGTGTTCAGCAGGAACTAAAATCTCTCCAAGTCACAAGCAGCGTGGTGAGCGAAGGCAAGAGCTTGATCACCGCGAATCTGGCGGTCACTCTGGCAACCCACAAACAGGCCAAGGTACTGCTGTTGGAGGGGGATTTACACAGGCCGTCGCTTGCACCCTTGCTGGGGTTAGAGGCGAGCCATGGGCTCAGTCAATGGTGGTCGGAGACCGGAACCGATCTTACACCCTTCCTCTATCGGTTAAATGACCTGCCGTTGTGTTTTCTCTGCGCCGGTCGGCCTCAAGAAAAGCCGTCCGATATTTTGCAGTCGGCACGCTTTGGGGAGGCCTTTGCTTCCATTGCGTCTCGTTTCGATTGGGTGGTGGTGGATTCGACCCCCATGCTGCCGATCGTCGATGTGAATTTGTGGTCGCGGCTCGTAGATGGCACGCTCCTTGTGGTTCGAGAAGGTATCACCCCCGTAAGTGTCCTCAAAACGGGTTTAGAGAACCTGGACAATGCGAACCTGATTGGTGTGGTTTTGAACGAGGCTTGCGCAAGCGATCAGGCCAACTATAAATACTCTTACTACAGCCCTGAAAAGAAGAAACGATTTTGGCAGAAGTAATGTAGAGAGCACTCTTGATTCGCTTCCTGAACGCCCATTTTCCGTCCCGCACCATCTTGCTCGGCATGTCCGATGCCTGCTTGGTGACGATCGCGTTTCTGCTCGCAACGGTTGTGCGCTTGGGGACAACCAATGCCACGCTCATGCTCGCCTATGAGAACGGAATCTTAAAGATTGTTGTCATATCCGCGGCTTTTATGACGTGTATGTATTACTTCGACCTATACGACTCCTCGGTCCTGAGCAACCCGATTGAGGTCCTCACGCGGATGATCCAAGTCCTTGGCACCGTTTGCATTTGCCTTGCGTTGCTCTACTACGTCTATCCCTCGGTTGCACTAGGCCGCGGTATTTTTGTCGTTGGTTTCATCCTGATGGCGATTGCACTGTTTCTCTGGCGGCACTTATTCTTAAAACTGAATATGCTCCCGGAATTTGCCGTGCGGACCCTGGTTTTTGGAGACGGCCCCTTATCAGAACCCCTGCTCTGTGAATTTGGGTCTCGTCCAGAGTTGGGAGTGCATGTTGTCGGCCATGTGTTGGGAAGCGAGAACGGAAGTAGTCCCCCTGCCTGCGAACGCAGGGCTTGTTCGGAAGAACCCGTGGTGACGGTTTCTGGAGACGACCTGGTCCGCGCGGTGCAATCCTTTCAGGTGAAGCGAATCGTGATCGCCATGGGCGAGCGCCGAGGAAAGCTTCCTGTCGAGGTGTTACTTTCGCTCAAGAGTAGCGGCGTCACGGTTCAAGACGGAACCGACGTTTACGAGGCCATCACTGGAAAAGTGCCGATTGAATCCATTCGTCTGGGTTGGCTTCTTTTCTCACCCGGGTTTCATGTTTCGCGCTTCCTGCTTTTTTATAAGCGGTTTTCGTCGATCGTCATTTCGGTTACCGGCCTCCTGCTCTGCATTCCCTTAGTTCCCTTGGTTGTGTTAGCGATCAAGTTGACTTCGTTTGGTCCCGTTTTGTATCGACAGAAGCGCGTGGGGCGCAAGGGTGTGGTCTTTGAGTGTTTCAAATTCCGGACGATGTGCGCCGACGCCGAGGCAGATTCAGGCCCGACCTGGGCCGATGACGACGATCCGCGGATCACCTCGGTCGGCCGGTTCCTCCGGAAATGCCGTATGGACGAGATCCCACAACTGTGGAATGTCTTACGGGGCGACATGCACCTGGTGGGACCGCGGCCCGAACGGCCGGAATTTGTGGAGTCGCTCAGTGAAGCGATCCCGCACTACCACCTGCGGCACGCGGTTCGCCCAGGGATCACGGGTTGGGCCCAGATTCGATATAAGTACGGAAATTCGGTCGAAGACGCTAGAGAGAAACTCCGCTATGACCTCTTCTACATCAAGAACATGGCCATTGGTCTCGATGTGCTGATCTTTGTTCAGACTCTCAAAGTCATCCTGTTGGGACGGGGCGCAAAGTAAGGTGCGGGCACCCAGCATGAAAGCTGACCCATTCCGCCGCGAATTGAGGGCACGCCTGCAGCAGCACAGCTCCGAGGTGCTGCTGCGCATCCTTGTAGCGGGTGACCGTTCGGTGGAACTCACGGGTGGCGATATCCTCCGCGAGAGCCTGCGCCTGGCCAGCCTCGCGACGGCGCCAGCCGGGCGCGTCGTCCTCCTGCTGCTACCACACTCGGTGGAACTCTTCCTGTTACACGTAGGGCTGGTTCTTACAAAACGCATTCCAGCGATTCTGCCCTGGCCCACCCGCCGCGTGAACCCCGAGAAATATCAGCGCAACTTGCTACACCAGTTGCGCCATCTCCCTGCGGAAGAACTCATCACGACGCCTCGTCTTGCGTCCGGTCTTGGTTCACGGCTTCCCTACCCCGTCGTCGCGTGCGGCATAGAGGATGCCAAGGCCCAGGAAGAAGTGGTTTCGATGTCTTTGCGACTTTGCGGGGAAGACGGCCCACCCGCCGCGCACACGCCGTTTCAAGATCCGGGCGAGGCGTTGTTTCTGCAATTCTCGGGGGGCACGACGGGCTTGCAGAAGAGCGTTGTCATCACGGCTCCCATCCTGACGAGTCAATTAGGGAGCCTCCGCGAATCCCTGCGCTTCTCCTCGGCAGACGTCGTGGTGTCGTGGCTGCCGCTCTATCACGACATGGGCCTGATCGCGTGCCTGTGGCTGCCGCTGTGGCACGCCGCGTCATCGGTCCAATTGGCCGCCCAAGACTGGCTCCTAGATGCGGGACTGCTGTTTCGATCACTCGAACGCCACCGCGGGACATTCTGTTGGCTGCCGAACTTTGCTTTTTCCTATCTAGCGGCCCAGCGGCATCGCATGGCCGGACCCTATTCGCTCGCCCACGTAAGGGCTTACATCGACTGCTCGGAGCCGGTCCGATTGCGTTCGATCCGGGAATTTGCCGCGGCCTTTGCCGATTGGGGCGTCAACCCTCAACAGGTGCAGGCGTCCTACGCCATGGCGGAAAACGTCTTTGCGGCCACCCAAACTCAGCTCGGGCGGAAGCCGAGCACGATTCCGCGCACGGCGCTGCGGAAAGCAGAAGACCCCGCTTCGCCTGCCTTCGCACTGGCCGATGAAGTCTTCGTCTCAAGCGGCCGGCCTATCGGCGGCGTGCAGGTCCGGATCGTCACGCCGCAAGGACAGGCTTGCGCGGAACGGGAGCCGGGAGAAATTCAGCTGGCAACCGAATCGCTATTTTCCGGCTATTGGGGATCGCAAGGTTTTACCACGAATACGTTCACACGCGACCGATGGTATGCCACGGGCGACTATGGCTTCCTGGCCGATGGCGAGCTCTACGTCATCGGACGCTTGAGGGACATCGTGATTGCTGGCGGGCAGAATATTTTCCCCGAAGACGTGGAAGACATTGTCAGCGCGGTTCCCGGGGTATATGCGGGCCGGACGGTGGCATTCGGGATCGCCAATGCTTACGACACCGAGAGCTTGATCGTGGTTGCCGAGATGAAAGGCGCCTACGATACCGACCGCGCCGCGGTGCTGGAAAAAGAAATTGCAGGGATTCTATTGACTGCCGTCGGCATTGCGCCCGAGCGCGTCTGGGTGGTGCCCGAGCGCTGGATCCTAAAGAGCACGGCAGGGAAAATCTCCCGGAGGGAAACACGCGAGCGCTACCTAAGGGAGCGGGCACAAAAGCCACAGTCCCGGGTTGCGGTTGTGGGAGCGGATCGATGATGGACACCCATGCCGTGCGTGCCGTTGTCCGCGACACCGTCGCCGAGATAGTAGGATATCGCGTCGAGGACTCTGAGCCCATCGTGTCGTCGGGCCTGATCGACTCGCTGTCGGTTGTGAAGCTGATCACACGACTGGAACAGAAACTCAGGGTGGTGATACCGCCTGCGAACCTCCAGCCTGACGACTTCGACAATGTGGACCTGATCGTCGAGGCGCTGGAAAGACAGGCGCGGTAGCCATGCGGCGGCTGTTTTCTGCAGTAGCTGTTTTGGCAAGCACCCTGGCGCTGCTGGCGGCGCTGGTGCACCTCAACCCATTTGACCCCATTTGCGACGCCCTGGACCGATTGTTTGGCGCTGCGCCGAAATGGACGCAGGTCACCAACCTCTACCGTGATCCGCGAACGCAAGAGGTTACCCGTGGCGATGACCCCGTCGGCAGCCTAGGCGTGCTCAAGGACTATTGGCATGATTGCAGCGGGGTCAGGCGCGTGGTTTTCTTCGGCAATTCGCAGATGCACGCCATCAGCCTGGCACCGGGCGAATGGCCCGTCAGCACGCCGGAAAAGACCTATGTGGATTTGGTGGTGGATGATCTTGGACGTGCGGATCCCAACAAACGTCTCTATCGCCTATCGTCAAGCGACATGAGCTATCCCGAGGTGCTCTGGGAACTCAGCTACATGCTGGACGATCCGGACCTGCGGCCCCAGACGGTTGTGGTGCAGATGAATTACCAGGCCTTCTGGAGCGGTGGTATTCGCGACAGTATGCTGCCCATGCTGCGCCGGCAGACATTTCGAACTCGCATAGAAACGCTCGCGGACTCGGGTGCGTTCTACGCCGCGGCCTATATAGACGCCATGGGGCGCTATGACAGGCACTTCGTGAACGCAGCGTCAGGGCGGGGATTGCCAGGGAATTCCGGACCTAGCCCGGTATGGAGCCTTCCGCATACCCCGGGATATGAAATCGAAACGCGCGTGAGAAGCTGGCTGGACAGAATATCGCCCGAGCAGCACAGGGCAGATTTGAAGGAATCTTTTGAAAACGTTCTCTATCGCGGTCGACTCTATTTTCTGCAGCTGAAACCGAGCACGGCCCGATCCATCAGCGGCTCCCGGTTGATGGCCTCCCGCTCCGCCGTCGATTCGATTGCGGCGCTGTGCACCGCAAATAAAATCCGACTCGTTCTGTTTCACGCGCCCGTGAATCCACACGTTTCCCTCTATCGCACGGTGGAAGACCAGCAGTCCTATCGAAGTTTTGTTGCCGACATCGCGGAGAAATACCGCCTCCAGCTGTTCGACTTTGAGCAAAGCATCGACGCCAAATACTGGGGACATCTGCTCAACAGCCCCGACCCCTTGCACCTGGGGCGCACCGGCCACCGATTAATGGCCCGGCAGGTCATTGCGGCCATGAACTCGGCCGAGAAAAACTAGCCCGATGCAATTTAATTCCTACTCTTACCTGGGGATGTTGCTTCTAACGGTCGCCGTCTTCTGGGCTCTGCCGGTATGTGCTCGCCGCTGGTACGTGCTCGCTGTCAGTATCGGTTTCTATGCCACATGGAGTCCCACGTTCGTCGTGGTGCCGGTTGTCCTTTGTATAGGCGTCTTCTTCATGGCGCAGTCGGTTTCAGCTTCTGGCAAAAGCGACTGGTATGTTGCGGCGCTGACCTATGCCCTGGCCTTCCTGATCGTTTTCCGATACCAGGGAGCAATCGGTGCGGCGCTGGGTGCACTGGCAAAAGGATTCCGCCTGGCTCCCGGCCGGACGATGTTTCAGGTTGTCGTACCGCTCGGCATTTCCTTCTACACGCTTGAGGCCGTCAGCTATCTGATCGATGTGAGGCAGAAGCGCGTGCAACCCGTGCGCTTCTCGGACCTGTATCTGTTCGTCATGTTCTGGCCGCACCTGATCGCGGGCCCCATTGTCCGCTTTAATGAATTGAAGCCCCAGTTTCGTTTTGAGAAGAAGTTTGCGATTCCCATGTTGATCGCAGGTATGGACCGGCTTGTCTGGGGCCTGGTACAGAAGAACGTCCTGGCTGATCCTCTCGGACGTTTCGTCGCCGAAGGCTTCTCCGTGCAAGACAGCATGGCTAACACGCCGCTGGACAATTGGTTTCTCGCCGTGGCCTTCGGCCTGCAAATCTATTTTGATTTTGCGGCCTATTCCAACATGGCCATCGGGGCCGCGAGCATGATCGGGCTCACCCTGCCTGAAAACTTCCGTTTCCCCTATTGGGCCTCGAATCCGTCCGATTTTTGGCAGCGCTGGCACATCACGCTGTCCCGCTGGATTCGTGACTACCTGTTCTTTCCGATCAACTTGCGCTTTCAAGGCGCTCCGCTGCCGCTCTATGTAAGTCTTTTGGGAATCATGGGCGTTGTAGGCCTGTGGCACGGAGTTGGCTGGGGATTCATTGTTTTTGGATTGATGCACGGCTGCTATTTGACGGCCTACCGGATCTGGGAAAAACTGCGCCAGGGATTGCTGCCGGCCGCAGGCCCGTCACGGCTTGCTCTCGCGCTGTGGCGGGTCGCCACGCTGGTCGCAGTAATCGCTGCTTGGGTGCCGTTTCGCGCAGCTACCGTTCAGCAGGCCGCGGCCATGCTGCGGTCGATGTTCTTCGGTTTCAATCCCCGCATAAGTTTTTCACTCGATTCTTACTTGGTTACGCTGCTGGTGTGCGCAGTTTGCGCCCTGGAACCATTTCTCAAGGATTGGATTGATAAGCTGGATGGGCTGACCCAGCGAAACGCGCAACTGGCCCTAGCAAATACCCACCTTGTCCGTCCCGCACTCTATGCCTTCGGGCTGTTGCTGTTCGTTATTTTTGACGACCGCACTACGCAGTTCATTTATTTTCAGTTCTAGTCGATGGCTCGCGCCTTGCAAGGCAGAGTGAATCGATGCGAGACGATCTCATTGGTGCATCGCCGAAGATGATCGTAAACGATGTGTTCGCCGAAATCTGAGAAGAACAGATCGGACTCGGGACTCGATTGGGTGGGATTCGCCGAGCTGCGCGTGCTTTGCGATCAGAAATTCAATATTGGGGGAAACGACGAGGATTCACACGCCTGCCCGGCCCCGGCATCGGACCCCGACGAGCTCAGAGATGGGCTTTGCCTTGTCGTTGGTAGCCCGCGACCGCGAGAAACGGGAGCGTACCTGCGCCGAGATCGGGCCTGCTGCGCACGAGCCGTTGATCGGGAGTTTCTCGAAGCGCGGGCTGCGCGTCCCGGCGGTTTGGTTGATGAGAGCCGACGTCAGAGAATCTTGCAGCCGCAGGAAATTGCCGCGACTCTAGGCTGCTGTCTGATCTGCCTGCTCACGCGCACATTCCTGAACTTGTCATCACGCCGACCATCGACGACTTCTTGTAACCAACCGTAGCGGGTTGGTCGGTCGCAAAATACAGCGGCTCGGATTGTCGCCGGCTCCACACAACCTATGACAAAACCAAGCGGTCTAAGCGCAACACCGCACGCGTCTAGGACGATACGAGTCGTGTGCATACTCTACTGGGCACAGCTGTCTCTGCCGCTTTTGCTGATCGTGGATGTATTGGCGGCGCGTATCCTGGGTTACGTTCATTTCGGTCTACTGGAAAGCGACACGATCGTGCTGACTGGATCGGTGCTGTGGCTGTCGGTGGGCCTGACCATGCTGGTCTGCTCGCGCGACCGGGAACGGTTCTTGCGGCGCGCGAGCGGGCCACTGACCTCTCTCTATATGTTGTTCTTTTGCGTTCTGCTGTTGGAGGGCGGAGCCCGCTTGGTTCTTCCCCGGGCGCCCCGCTTGCCGTCTCTGCGCCCTCCAGGAACCCGGGTTGTCTACGATGCGGACTCTCAACAGACGCCTGGCATCGCGGGCCGGAAGACGTTTACCGTGGATGAAGTCGGGTTGCGCGGCCCTTCGTTCCCGACGACTTCCTATGTCTATAAGATCATTACCGTCGGGGGAAGCACGACCGAATGCGCGGCCCTGGATGATTCAGAGGAGTGGCCGCACTTGGTAATGGAGGAGCTCAACGCCGCAGGGAACAACGAGAAGGTGTGGATCGGGAACGCAGGCGTGAGCGGACACACTACCGCCGACCACTTGGTACTTCTCGAAACCCTTCCCGTGTTCCAGAAAGTGAATATGGTTGTCTTTCTGATCGGTGTGAACGATCTCGAACCGGCGATGGCGTTTAGTGGCGAGCCACTGCAATCTCACCTCGAGCACCAGGCCGAATTGGTCCGGCAATCCTTGCTAGCCGGCGGGACATGGGAGTACCGCTTTCCGTTATATAAGCACTTGGCAGTATTTCGTATAGGCAGGAAAGCTGGGACCGTGATTGCGGCAAAGTTACGGTCCGATAGCGCCCAGCAGAAATGGATGGACCTTTCCAAACTGCGCCAAAGGCGGGCCGATGCGAGGAGGATTCCGATTCCCCGCTTGGAGAACGGCCTGGCAGGTTATCGTGATCGTGTATCGCGTTTGGCACGGCAATGTCGGGTGCTCCAACTGCGTTGTCTCTTTCTGACTCAGCCAACGATTTGGCGGAACGATCTGAGTGCCGAAGAACAGCGGATGCTGTGGTGGGGTTATGTCGGGAGGTGGGACGGCCCGAAGGGATACGCGCCGGCGGGAGACTTGGCGGCAGGAATGGATCGGTTCAATCGCGAGTTGCTCGGTGTGTGCAAGCAAGACGGTTTGGAATGCTTCGATCTCGCCGCACAAGTTCCCAAGAGTCGCTTCGCGTTCTACGACGATCAGCACTTTAGCGCAGAGGGCGCTCGAATCGTCAGCAGGGCATTGACGGACTATCTTCTTTCAAGGCCGCCGTTTCGATCATAGCCACCGGTCATGGATCTTTGTGCCTGTGCCGCAACGGCCGGCCGTTTGCTTTCTGGCAATGTTGGCTCGGCGGGTGCTCCAGCGGATCTGCGCTAGTTGCTCTGCGTCGCGGAGCCGCCACCGGGGGAATCACAATCGTGCCCAGCTCGACGATCCACGAGAATCTTGACCTGAAACCAGAAGTGACTGTGTCCTCAGACCGGACGTTTGGCTTGGTGTGGGCAGTCTTCCTATCACTGGATGGGGTAGCACCGCTTCGTCACGCAGGCGGGGTTCGAATATGGGCGCTGGTGGCAGCCGGCCTGCTTTTCGGGATTTCTTTGTCTTTTCCGAAGGCTTTGCATATCCCCAATCTCCTCTGGGCAAAGATCGCATTGCGACTGCATCGTGTCATAAACCCGATTGTGATGGGCCTTGTCTTCTATGGATGCTTTGTTCCGGTGGGTTTGTGGAACCGCATCAGACGGAAGGACCCTCTTCACCTGCGGCTTGATGGAGCGGCGTCCACCTACTGGATTGGGCGCGAACCACCTAATGCCCGAGCCTCCACCAGCATGAACAATCAGTTTTAGTCGACGCGTATGGGAATCAACTTTAGCGACCCTCCAGCAGGAGAGTGAACCATGTCGTTTGTGAATGAGATTTGGAATTTTATGCGTGCCCGAAAGAAATTCTGGCTCCTTCCGATGTTCGTCGTGCTTTTGGCCTTGGGTGGTCTTTTGATCCTCGGCCAGATCTCTGCCATTGCACCTTTCATCTACACGCTCTTCTAGACGTCCCTTCATGCGAATCCTCGGAATCTCGGCCTTCTACCACGACAGCGCGGCCGCCCTGGTCTGTGACGGAAGGATCGTCGCCGCGGCGCAGGAGGAGCGTTTTAGCCGAAAAAAGCACGATTCTAGCTTTCCTCGGAAGGCCGCGGCGTTTTGTCTGGAAGTGTGCGAAAGGGACGGCCAGGGCCCTGATTACGTGGTTTTTTACGAGAAACCGTTCATCAAATTCGAACGGTTGCTCGAAACATATTTCGCATTTGCTCCAAGAGGGCGCGCGTCGTTTACGATGGCGATGCCGCTGTGGATTCGCGAGAAGCTTTTCCAGCGTTCCACGCTGAAACGCGAACTCAACAAGCTCCGTTCCCAAACGGATTGGGACAGCAAAATACTCTTCTCCGAACACCATCAGAGTCATGCAGCCAGTGCCTTCTACCCTTCTCCGTTTGAGGAGGCGGCCGTCCTGACAATGGATGGCGTCGGGGAATGGGCTACGACCTCGATTGCCATTGGCAGAGGCAAGAACCTGCAGGTCGTCAAGGAGCTGCATTTCCCCCATTCCCTGGGCCTGCTTTATTCGGCGTTCACCTACTACACCGGCTTCAGGGTAAATTCCGGGGAATACAAGTTGATGGGCCTAGCTCCCTACGGAGAGCCCAAATTCGCGCAGGTCATCTTCGATAAGCTGCTCGACCTTAAACCCGACGGCTCCTTTCGGCTGAACCTGTCGTACTTCGACTTTTGCACTGGCTTGACCATGACAAACGGCGCGTTTGAGGAGCTATTCGGCTGCCCCACCCGCAAGCCAACTGATTTATTAATCCAACTACACATGGACCTCGCCGCCTCGATCCAGGTGGTTCTCGAAGAGGTCGTGTTGCGCATGACCCGCTTCATTGCCCGGGAGACCGGGCTGCGCAACCTTTGTCTTGCTGGAGGATGTGCCCTGAACTGCGTCGCCAACGGCAAGGTGCTGCGTGACGGGCACTTTGATCAGATCTGGGTCCAGCCAGCTTCGGGAGATGCAGGAGGCGCTTTAGGCGCAGCACTGGCCGCCTATCACCTTCATTTTAAACGCGATCGGGACCTCCATGGAACCCGGGACTCCATGAATGGCGCATTCCTAGGCCCGGACTTCTCGCAGACGGAGATCGAGCGCCGTCTCGGGGCGGCGGGAGCCACCTTTGAAGTCCTGGGCGATGAGTGTTTGATTGCCGAGTGCGTGAAGGCTTTGGAATCCGGGCAGGCCCTCGGTTGGTTTCAGGGCCGGATGGAGTTTGGTCCGCGAGCTTTGGGAGGACGATCGATTCTGGCAGACGCTCGTTCTCAGTGCATGCAATCGGTATTGAACCTCAAAGTCAAATATCGCGAGTCCTTTCGTCCCTTTGCGCCATCGATCCTTCGCGAAGATCTCTCGGATTGGTTCGATCTCGACGTGGATAGTCCCTACATGCTGCTGGTCGCGCCCGTTGCCAAATGCAGGCAGCTGGAGATGACACCGGAACAGCAAAACCTATTCGGAATCGATAAGCTCAACGTTCCGCGTTCCACAATCCCGGCGGTGACGCACGTTGATTATTCGGCGCGCGTTCAAACGGTACACGGCGATACAAATCCGCGGTACGCCCAGTTACTCAGGGCCTTTAAACAGAGCACGGGCTGCCCCGCCTTGGTGAACACGAGCTTCAATGTCCGCGGTGAACCGATCGTTGGAACGCCGGAAGATGCCTTCCGATGCTTCATGGGCACCGAGATCGATGTACTTGCCATTGGCAATTGCTTTCTCCGGAAACACCGGCAGCAGAAAGCGCTGGCCAATCATTACGCTTCTTCACTGGAAAAGGACTGACCATGATGAATGCAAACACCGCGCAGGTTTCCATAACAACTCGGCCCTCAAAGAGCCATACCTGGCTGCCCAATGTGGCCCTGGTGCTGTTCGGACTCATCGCGGCCTTGGCGGTGGGCGAATGTGTGGCTCGTTTCGGCCATCGACAGCTTACCTCGTTCGATGACCATACATTTCGTAAATCCGCATGGAGCTTCCGGCCCGGTTCCCACCAAGAGTCCTATGTGGGCGCTCCGGTAGTCATCAACAATCTGGGGTTACGTGGGCGCGATACCTCCATCGCCAAGCCCCCCGGCGTGTTTCGCATTATCGGCGTGGGCGATTCAATTACTTTTGGCTATGGTGTGCGAGCCGAGGATACGTTCTTACAGGTGTTGGAGCGGGACTTGAACGCATCAGCTCCGGCGGGTATGCGATATGAAGTCATAAACGCGGGCGTCCCGGCAACCGGGTTGGAGTACTACACGCACTTCATCGAGCATCAGGCCCCCGCCTTGCAGCCCGATCTCATTTTGGTCTGCATGGCGCTCAACGACATCGATCCTTTACTCGATCCAGAACCGGTCGAGGGCCAGGCCCAGAAAAGCGCGTTTCGATCTGCGAATGGATATCTGCTACAGCACTCCTACCTCTACAACGCGATGTACGTGCCTACCAAGTCGCTCCTCTATCGGTTCAATGTTCTGCATCTCAAAGACAACGAGGGATTTGGGTTTTTAGCCATTGAGCCACCGTCCCCCGAACAGGAAAAAGCTCGCCAGCGGGTAAATCAATACCTCCGGCGGATAGAGGCTTTCACCCGAGCGCATGGGCAGCGGTTGGGAATCGTGGTTTTCCCGGTGGAGCCCCAGCTGTCACAGCAATCCCTACAGATGTATGAAAGGCTTCTACATCTCTACTTAGGTCCTGAAGCGCTCAATGGACAGCCCCAGCGCTGGATCGGGCAGATGGGGGCTGACATCCGCGTACCGGTCCTCGATCTGCTGCCGGCAATGCGGAAAGCGGATCGCGGACAACTCTTCTTGCGCAACCAATCCATCAGCATCGATCCGGTTCATCCTTCACCGGTGGGACATCAGGTGGCCGGTGATGAAATCGCACGTTTCCTGAGGAGCCCAAGGGTAGCCTTGGTTCCCTCCACGCGCGAAGGAGCAGCCGGAGAGCAGGCCAAGAACCGCCTCTGATTGGGCCTCGTAGGGCTCTTGCAAATGTTCCTCCTTACCGAACGTACGCACCGCATGCTCATCCGGCATGACCCCTTCGTTGGGCACATCTTCGTGCCTAACCAAAAGGCTCGTATTCCCGGAGAGGCGGGTGGCTACACGGTTGTTACGAATGCGAATGGCTTCCGTTCGAATTTCGATTTCCAAGCCAAGCGCGGAAGCAGGCCTCGCATCCTGATGTTTGGTGATTCCTACACCGCGGGCGATGACGTCTGCAACGAAGATCGTTACTCAGACCGGCTGGGGGCCTTGCTCGGCGCAGAGGTCCAGAACTACGGTGTTCCAGGCAGCGGAGCCGATCAGCACCTGCTCGTATACGAAAAGTTCGCGAGTTCGGTCGAAGCAGACCTACTGATGTTTTGCGTGCAGATCGACAGTTTTCACCGCATCCAGGTCGCCCATCGGCCAACCATCGACCGGGTCACAGGAAGCCCGCTTCTTGTTCCCAAGCCCTATTTCGAAATCGTCGATGGAAATCTGGAACTCCGGCAAGTGCCAGTTCCCCTCGCCAGACCGAGCCGAGCAGGTGACTGCTTCGTCGCGAAAGGCAAGCAAGAAGGCCGCTGGTATCGGGAGGCGGTGAGGTTCTATCAGCAGGTTCCCGCCCTTGGCAAGATTCGCCACTCCCGCTGGCTGGAAGACAGTGGATCACAAATCGTCAGCAAGCTGCACCGCTTGTTCGAGATTCAGCCCTATGTCGACATCACCTCGCCTGACACGGCGGGATGGAAACTGATGAAAGCCATCCTCCAGGAATTCATAACCAAAGCCAACGCCACGCCGGTTGTGATCGTTCCAATTCCTACCAAGGAATTCTATTTTCGTGGAGTTGAACCAATTTACCAGAAGCTATTCGCCTCCCTGGACGCTCCCGCAGCGGGCGTTCACGTGGCCGACGTGAGCACGCCGCTCTGTCGCCTTCCCTGGCACACCCGAAAACTCCTGCACTATGAAATAGGATCGCACTTCACGCCCCTTGCTCACAAACTGGTCTCCCAGGAGCTGGCCACATTTATTCGAAAGCGTGGCCTGCTGCCGGAACCCGCGGTGTCACCGTCCCAGCCACAAAAGCCCTGTTCGGTGGTTGGCCCGCGCCGCGACACAGCGACTACCGTACTGGGAATTTCCTGCTTCTATCACAATTCAGCGGCGAGCATCATCCGCGACGGCCAGATCGTGGCAGCCACAGAGGAGGAGCGGTTCACGCGCGTCAAAAACGACCGCCGCTTCCCCAATCAAGCCATCAACTACTGCCTCGAAGAAGCTGGGATGGATGCAAGCGATCTTTCGGCCGTCGTCTACTACGACAATGCCGCCCTCACGTTTGAACGGATCTGCCATTCGATGATGGCCGTCGATGGTTCCCGCGCGCTGAAAATGTGGACGCAGGTAATGCCGTCCTGGCTGCGAACGATATTGCGCACTCCCCACTTCATTCGACACGACATGCATTACGACGGACTCATACTGCAGGGAGCCCACCACCGCTCGCACGCCGCCAGTGCTTTCTTTGCGTCACCTTTCAAGCAAGCTGCCGTACTAACCGTTGACGGCGTCGGAGAATGGGCCACTGCGTCCATCGCCGCCGGCCAAGGCAGCGATCTCAAGGTACTCAAGGAGATGCGATTCCCGCATTCCTTGGGCTTGCTGTATTCGGCGTTCACCCATTTCACCGGTTTCAAGGTGAATTCGGGAGAATACAAAATGATGGGCCTGGCACCCTACGGCCGCCCGCGTTACGTCGATACGATCCTGAACAAGTTGTTAGGCCTGAACGAAGATGGGTCCCTGCAATTGGACCTCTCCTATTTCGGCTTTCTCGACGGACAGGAGATGACCAATGAAGCGTTCGCCGCACTGTTTGGTGGCCCGAGAAGACAGCCGGAATCCCGTATCACGAGGCGCGAAATGGACCTGGCGCGCTCGATCCAGGTGGTGACCGAGGAAGTTCTGTTGCGAATGGCCAGGACCGCCAAGAAGTTGACGGGCGAAAAGAAGCTCTGCCTTGCCGGTGGAGTAGCCCTAAACTGCGTCGCAAACGGGCGGCTCTTGCGGGAGGGCCCCTTCGAAGATATCTGGATTCAACCTGCGGCCGGCGATTCCGGCGGCGCGGTAGGCGCAGCGCTGGATGTCTACCATACCTATTGGGGCCAACCGCGCAAGATCTGTTCCACGGGCCCGTCTGTGCAAGGTGGCTCTTATCTCGGGCCTGCATTCGGCGATGATGAGATCCGATCCTATCTGGAGACCTTTGGCTATCCCTACCGGTATATGGCGGGTAGCGAGCGCTCCGCGTTCTTAGCCAATTGCCTGGAGGAGGGAAAGGTCGTGGGGCATTTCTCCGGCAGACTGGAATATGGCCCGCGGTCGCTGGGCGCCCGCTCGATTCTGGGCGATCCGCGCAACGCGAAGATGCAGACCGATCTGAACCTCCGCGTCAAGTACCGAGAATCGTTCCGGCCTTTCGCTCCCGCGGTTCTGGCGGAAGCCGCTTCAGACTATTTCGAGTTGGACTGCGAGAGCCCGCATATGTTGCTCGTCGCTCCGGTGAAGCAAGCGCGGTGTATACCTGCACCGGATCCTGCTGCCCGCGAAGACGACGATCTATTGCCCGTCGTCCGGCAAGTCAGAAGCGACATACCGGCGGTAACGCACGTGGATTATTCCGCTCGGGTTCAAACGGTTCGGAGAGAAAATCACCCGGAATTCTACGATGTGATTGAAGCCTTCCGCAACAAAACTGGTTGCGCTGTTCTCGTCAACACATCCTTCAATGTACGGGGAGAGCCGATCGTCTGCACACCACAGGATGCATACCGCTGCTTCGCGCGAACCGAGATGGACGTTCTGGCCCTTGGCAACTTCGTGCTCGCCCGGTCCGAGCAACCTCCCTCGGAGGCATTCCGGGCCGAAGGTCTCGAAGAGCAAGACGCCGATGACTCCGGTGAAGATCATCCCGAAGCATTTCTTAAATCGATCCGCAGATGGTTCCATAAGGGTTTCTGGCCCGTCGCAGAGAAAATACGCCGCGAGAACCAGACCCTCATCCACCGTTCCCTGCCCGATGGCTTGAGCACGTGGGTCGCGGCCGATGAACGGAGCGAGCGGGCGCGGTTGTTTGAGTTCCCTCCCGCCCTGCTTGAGAACAAACCAGCCCCGCGAGCATTTGTGCGAGATCTAACGAGTCGATGGTTTGGACCCGCAGCGGCGACGACGCTCACACCCGTGTTGGTTGGACTCGTCGAAGAAGCCCTCAAATATCCGGTCAGAACCGCGATGAGCAAGGAATTGTCGGACGCTATTTACGTGATGTACTAGCCAGCACCAGGCGGCGCGCTGCAGCTCCAAGGACATCGGGCAAAGCAAAGGTCTCGCCGGGAGAATCCGTGAAAATCGTTCAGTTGGTGAACAATCTGGAACTTGGCGGCGTCGAGAGGCTGGCCGTGGAGTTGGCACGCTGCCAAAAAGACGCCGGACACACTCCCCTGATCTATTGCCTGACCCATCCAGGCTATTTCGTCAAGGAAGCGGAAGCCTCGGAAATTCGTGTGCGGGCATTTCATAAGTCAAGGGGTCCATCGCCCGGGACCGTTCGCACGATCATGGAAGCGCTAAAGAGGGATCGGCCGGACGTGCTCCACACCCACAACCACCTGGTGCACCACTACGGTGTCGTCGCCGGGAGACTGGCAGGGGTACCGGTGATCGTCAATACGCGACACCGTGCGGAGATGCAAATCCGGGAACAAAACACAGGATATGCCATCACGCCGGAATCGCCGGACAAGAAGGCCGACATGATTTATCGGGCAACCCTGCGCTGGACCGATGCGGTTGTTTTCATCTCGGAAACAACCCGGCAGTTCTTCGTCGAGCATCGAGGCGTTCCCGCCCACAAGACTCACGTCATATTGAACGGCGCGCCTCTTGACCGATTTGAGTGTTGTCCGGCTCGGCCCGGCTCGGCCCATCCCCGCATCCGTTTCGGCACAGCGTCCCGAATGGTGCCGGTAAAAGATCATTTCACTCTGCTGGCCGCGTTTGCCCGAGCCGCAAGGTCGTTGCCTCATGCGGAGCTGCACGTGGCCGGAGACGGGCCGCTCTATTCTCGAATTCGAGCGTTTATTGACAAACTAGGCTTGAGCGATAAGGTCATTCTCCACGGTGCTCTCCGGGGCATGCCTGACTTTTTGCAAGGACTGGACATTTTTGCAATGGCCTCTCTCAACGAGGGCCTTCCCATCGTCATTCTAGAAGCCATGGCCGCGGGCTTGCCGATCGTGTCGACGCGAGCGGGGGGGATTCATGAAGCAGCGATGGAAGGCTGCAATGCGAGATTTGCAGAACCTGGTGACGTAAATGGGCTGGCGCTGCAAATGATTGCAATGGCCCGCTCCACGGACTTGGCGCAGATCGGCGCCCGTGGTCGGACGATGGTGGCCCAACGATTCCGGATCGACCGCACCTGGTCGGAGCATGAAGACCTGTTCCATCGCCTAGACCCGATGCGGCGCAGGAATCCGCAGACCAACTGACCAACCCTGGCTCCAGACCTTTCCCATGACCCACGAAAATCAGCTATCGCTGCACCCTTTTTGTCAGTTCGCAGCGGTTGATGCGCCCCTACAGCCTTACGATTATCGCTATGACCTCTATCAGGCTTACTACCACCACGGAATCCGCGCCGCCCTGAAGCAAATCCAGGCGGTCTTTAACGATTACTCGTTATCGAGATTCCCGCGTCTGCTCCGATCGCTTCGCAGGGTGCGCCATTCCTTCAGGCTCGGGCGATGGCTCGGAGGGTTTCAGCCATTTGTCGAACGTCCGATTGACCACCTCGCTTCCGCCATGGGCGGCCAACAGGCGCCCCCTGCGTGTTTCTTTCATCCTCTCGTGGGACAATATGTTTTTCGCATGGCCGACGGCCGTCGCACAAAGGTGTGCATCGACGCTCACGATGCCGGGGATTTCGTAAGCACCCAACTGCTCGACTGGAGCGACATTTATTTCAAAACGAATTTCTGGACGATGCGGGACTATCCTCGCAAAGTGCTGTCTTTGTACAATGGCAATCCTCTTCTGTTAGGTCACCTGCACCGGTTGAGGGCCCTTCGAAATGTGGAGCCATCCTACGACCTATGCTTTGTCGTCCGCGTCTGGGGCGGGGCAGATGAGGTTTCGGGCATTGAACATAACCTCCGTCTGCTGGAGGCCGTTGCCAAATGTGATTGCCGCAAATTCCTTATGGCTTACCTGGTCGCCGGCGATGTGTCAAAAATCGCTCGGCGACTTGAGCGCCAGGGAATTCCCTGCCGCCGGTCGCCCATCAAGTTGAGCGAACTCTGGAGGATTTCGGCCGATTCAAGATTGAACATCATCCGGCTTGGCATGCACTCCTGTACTCCGTGGCGCATGACCGATCTGGTTGCGATGGGAACCTGTCCGGTGCTGGATCAGCCGCCGAAGTCGAAATGGCCCGTTTCCCTGCAGGAGGGTGAACACTTCCTGAGTTTGGGAGCTACCCCAGGGCCGGATGGCTGGGTCGCGAGCGAGCGACAGTACGAGGCTATCCCCGGCCTGCTCCGAGTATTCCTGTCGGACCAAGAAAAACTGCGGCAAATCCGAGAAAACAATCTCCGGTATTTTGACTGCAACCTCGCACCGGAGGCTGTCGGTCAATACATCTGCGATCGCGTGGCCGAAGCGAGCTAGCCCACAGCCACATGCTTTGTCCCTCTCTGCTACAACGCTTTCGACAATGGCGGGTTCGGTCCTATGGAACAGGAAAAGGTCCTACTCATTAGCTGCTATTTTCCGCCGGCAGGCGGAATGCACGTCCAACGTGCGCTGAGTCTTGCGCGGTACTTACCCCAAAATGGCTTCAAGGTATTTGTACTCACGGCGCGCTCCTCGGTATCTGCGGTGGATGCCGGACTGGTAAACGAGATTCCCGCCCAGGTGGAAGTACATCGCACCTGGACCTTTGAACCCTCCTTCGGCCTGCGGAAGGCGGTCTGGTCGCGGCTCAACTCCCTGGACAGTGGCGTCGGGGCCAGAGGTAAATCGATTTTCACGCGTAGAATCAAACAGCTCTTTTGCCCAGATCCCCAGGTGATGTGGTATCCGTTTGCGATTCGCCGTGCTTCCCAACTGATCCGCAAGGAAAAAATTCAAACAGTGCTGGTAACCGCACCACCTTTCTCGGCCTTTTTGGTTGCCAACGGCCTCAAACGGTGTTTCCCCCACCTGTGCACGATCGCCGATGTCCGGGATGAGTGGCTTGAGTATTTCGTTAAGGAATTCGTGTTCCGAGGGGACGAGCAGGTCATCGCGCGTTGCGCCCAAATCGAGCGAACTACGATAGAGTCTTGCGACCGACTCGTCGCCGTTACGGCTGCTGCTCTTGATAAGACACGCTCCCGGTACCCCGACCAGCCACGCCACAAGTTCGTTCTGATCCCCAACGGGTATGACCCGGCGGCGTTTTCGAAATTCTGCGCGCGTCCGCACGCAACAGACCGGCTCGTGGTCACCTATACCGGTACGGTATACAAACCATGCTCTCCCAAATCCTACCTGGATGCCCTCGATGGGCTGCCCGGCGTCCGGTCGAGCTTCGAGACACGGTTTGTGGGCCGCATTGCCGAAGAAGTTGACCGAAGCATCTTTGAAAATCGCAGCAGTTCGGTCCGCCTCGTCGATTTCGTTCCTCAAAGGGAAGCTCTTGCGTATATGGAAGAGACCGACGTCTTGCTTCTGCCCTGGTCGGACCGCATCAACATCCCGGGAAAGCTCTTCGAGTATCTGGTGACGGGCAAGCCGATTCTCGCACTCTGCTATCCGGACTCGGAGGTGGCGCGCGTGATGGCCCAGACCGGCGCCGGGTGGTGCGCGGATCCCGGCGACATCCCGGCGATCCAGCGGCTGTTGGCAGAAATCCAAACCCGCGGCGGCAGGTGTCCCCACAAGCGAGAGGGGGAAGCGATTCGGCGATACGAAAGGCCACGTCTTGCCGCCGAGTACGCTCGGGTCATTCTGGACGCGCGACGTTCCCGCACCAGCCCTGGCGCCAACACCGGTGCAGACGAACCTGCAAAAGGCACCATCGGCGCGCTCGAACCAGCCAAATTAGAAGCATTTTCCAGGCCCTCACAACTGCTGCGCAGTTCACACATCTGGGGGCCGGGCTACCTCCGGCAGCGGTTGAAGCAGATCTTGCGTCCCCAGCCTCGGATCGAGAACATCTGGGTTACTTTGGCAGACCATTACGAACCCAGGTGGGGGGGAGTTGATTTCCAGACCGCGCTGTCACGCGTCCAATTGTGGCGTTCGGCGTGGCCGAAAGTCGCGGCCAGATGTTTGCCCGATTCGTCAGGAAATCCTCCGAGGTACACCTTTTTCTTTCCGGAAGAGCAATACCATCCGCAGCTCGTCCTCCCCCTTGCACAGATGGCGCGGCATGGAATCGCGGATGTGGAAGTACACCTGCACCACGACGGCGAAGGCCGTCAGGACTTTATCGACCGCATCACCGCGTTCTGCAAGGTATTGCATCGCGAACATGGTCTGCTGCGCGAGCTCGATGGCGTTTTGAGCTTTGGCTTCATTCACGGGAGCTGGGCACTGGACAATTCGCGGTCCGATGGCCGTTGCTGCGGTCTGAAAGACGAAATTCGAATCCTGCGCGATCTCGGTTGCTATGCGGACTTCACCATGCCATCCGGTCATTCCTCAACCCAGGCCCGTATGGTCAACACCATCTACTACTGCAAAGGTGATCCCCATCGCCCGAAGTCCTATGACCAGGGCGCGGCTGTCTGCGTCGGCGGTGATATCGAAGGTGATCTCTTGATGATACCCGGGCCGCTCGGAATTCGGTGGAGGGACCGCTTCCTACCTCGTATGGAAACCGGCGAGATAGCCGGCGATAACCGAGTGACACCCTATCGCGCCAGCCGCTGGGTCGATTTGGCGCCGCGTATTGGAGCAAACGCGTTCATTAAACTCTATACGCACGGGGCCCAAGAGAAAAATTCTGCCGTCTTGCTGCGCGGAGAACTCGAATCAGCGTTTAATCTGCTCGTCGCCGCGGCGCGCCGCCGCCGGTGCGCCGTATATTTCGTTTCAGCCTGGCAGATGTATCAGGCAATTCAGGCGGTTCGGCTGCGACAGGATCCGGTGACCACGACAAAGGCGTCGGCGTGCGTATCCATCTAGAATTCTCGCCAGAGCAGGGACACCTGCAGCGGGTTCGGCTGGAATATGCCTTTGCACTCTTTTGTGCGATCTACCGACATGAGAAAGTTGCGACCAGGCAGGCTGGCTCGGCAGACATGCGGATCGTCTACGGTCCCAGCTCCCGGCAGAGTTGTTCACAGCCCACACTGGAGCTGGGCAATCTCTATCGGCCGCGTTCCATTCGCGAGCCGGCTCCTCCGCCGAAGCAGTTTGAACGAAACGCGAGAAGTACGGTTCTCTTCTACAGCCCAATCGCAGGCGCCGAACCCGACTGGCTCGCAGAGATTTTCGAATGGGTGTCGTGCGCCGATGAGTACAGCATTGTGGGACGCGACGCCCAAGGCCGGATTGATTTCCGTGACAGCTACATCGGACGCAATCGCCTCGACCTTAGCGTGCCGTACGCCGCGGTGGCGATGCGGTTTCTCGAGGAAGCGCTGTGCCAGCACCTCCCCGGCTACCCGACGGGCAGAAGATCTCAGATGGCAGGCACGTCTCACCTTGTGGTCAACACGCATGATGTCGACATCCTGCCGGCGGGCTACTTCCGCAGTCTCTATCGTCTGGCGAAGTATTCGCTGATTTCCCTGCTCGTTTTTAACTCAGCGGCGTCGGCAGCGGTGCAGGCCGGCAAGGCCCTCTCGATGGCCATGGGAGGACCCAATCCCCTCGATCAATCACCCCAGTTGCTTCGGGGTGAGGTATCGAAAGGCGTAGGCGCCACTTATTTTTTAATTGCGCGACAGCGGCACCGGCGCGACGCCAATTATCGAATCGATGACCCCACTGTAAGGGAATTGATGCACACCATCGAGCGCCAAGGAATGGAGGTTGCGCTCCACGGCTCCTATAACAGCCTCGATGAGCCAGGCGGGTTAACCGCCGAATTCAAGCAGCTGCGCGCCGAGGGGTTCAGACCCCGCGGGAACAGGCAGCATTGGTTGCGCTTCACACTGGACCGTCTGATTCCGGCCGTGGAGCAATCCGGGGCACTCTACGATACGTCTGTTGGGTGGGACCACAGCGGCTTCCGTGCCGGTGCGTGCTTCGCCTTCCCTCCCTATAACTTCGCATCGGAGAAGGCATCGACTTTCCTCGAGATACCATTGGCGGTTATGGAGATAGGGCTGGTCTCTGCAGGAACCCCGCCAGCAGACTGGTTCGATCGCGTCGCGCGCGTACTTTCTAACAGCAGGCAGTACGGACCGGGAGGCATCTCTCTGCTGTGGCACCCGACCGCTTTTGGAGCCGGCCAATTGCCCCGGGAGATCGAGCGGATTTTCTGGAAATTGATCGAACAGAGATCGGACTGGAACGATCGTTGGGTGTCAGCGCTGGATTTTGTCCGGCTTGAATCGGAACGCTACATCAAGGTCGGGCTGCTACCTCCTGAATACGGCTCTGACATAGTGGCACCGGCAGAGTGCGCCCTTCGGTCAAACGTGGGATAGCCAAACAACGTCATTCTTATTTTTTCAATCGCGCATCGTTGTGGTTCGATCACACCTCTCCCCATAGCGACCACCGAGTTGCATGTCATCTCCGTCCATTCGACCGATGGGTCTTGTGGATGTTCACCTACGAATATGAAACACCTACCCTCGATCTCGATCATCGTGCTTTGTCGCAACGAGCAAGACTTCATCGCAGAGTGTTTGGACTCTTTCGTGGCCAACGACTATCCCAAAGACCGTCTGGAGGTGCTGGTCTCAGACGGGATGAGTCAGGACGGAACCCGGGCCATCGTTCGGTCCTATTTGGAAAAGTATCCGTTCATCAAGCTGGTAGACAATCCGAAAAAGATCCCCGCCACGGCCGCCAATGAGGGCATCCGGGTTGCGAAGGGCGACCTGGTGATGATCGCCGGGGCGCACGCTCGGTACCCCAGAAATTACGTTTCAAAGTGCGTTGCCTACGCCGAGAGCTACCCAGAAGCCGACAATGTTGGCGGAGTGCGTTCTACCGAGCCAAGACACAACACTGTCATCGGAAGACTGATCGCCTACGTGTCGTCTCACCGATTTGGAGCTGGTGCGGCCTCCTATCATCGCGGTGGTTCGGGACCCGCCTGGGTTGATTCGGTCTGGGGTGGATGCTATCGCCGAGAAGTATTTGAAAAAGTCGGCCTCTATCATGAGGCCTTGCGGGTCGGAGAAGATCGGGAATTCAATCAGCGTCTGCGCGGCGCGGGCGGAAGGATCCTGCTGGCTCCGGAAATCAGCTGTACGTACTATGCCCGCAGCAATTTCTTCGAATATTGCCGCTGGACTTTTCGGATGGGGTTCTGGCCTTTCCATGCCGGAAAACTTGTCGGGAGGTCGCTGCTTTCTCCAAGGAACTTTGCCCCTGTGATCTTTGTAGCGGCCCTGGCTCTCTCGATCGGAACCGCTTGGTTCACGCGAGCCGGTGAGGTCTCCCTGGGGGGGATTTTGGGTGCGTATACCGTAGGAAGTGTCATAAGCACGATGGCTCTGGTTCGCAGGGAACGGGACCCGCGCTACTTCCTATTGGCCCCTTTGGTCTTCGGCCTTACCCATGTCGTTTACGGAATAGGCTCGCTGTACGGCATCGCGATACCGGCTCCGGCGTCAAGTGTCGGGACATCCTCTCGCGAGGCCACGATTCCCGTTTAGTCGACCTCCGGCGGGGGAATCTCTCGACCGGAAGGACCGGCATGAAAGCGTGAAAGGATCGGATGCTCGACATTGGCATCGTTGGCTGTGGAAAGATCGCTGATGGTCACGCCGACGAAATTCGAAAGCTCGACTGCGCGCGTGTGGTAGCGGTCTGCGACCTTGAGCCGCTGCTCGCCAAGGAACTCGCCATGCGGTACGCCATCCCCCGCTGGTATTCCGATTTCGATCGCATGCTCGCCGAGCAACGGATCGATGTCATTCACATCGCCACACCGCCACACTCTCACCTGGCACTGACACAGAAGTCGGCCAAGGCTGGTTGCCACGTATTTCTGGAGAAGCCCTTGGCACTCAATGCCGAGGATGGCCGGCGTCTGATCGAGTGCGTTCAGAGGGCCGGGCGAAAGCTAACGATTAACTACTGGAACAACTTTGAGGCGCCGGGCTTGGCGCTCAGGGACTTTGTTGCGAGCGGTGAACTTGGCGAGCCCGTCCATCTTGAGAGCTATTACGGATATGATCTGTCGGACAGATTTTGTCAGGCTCTTCTCGCTGACGATCGTCACTGGGTCCATCACCTGCCCGGTCAGCTATTTCACAATGTGATCGACCATGTCATCAACAAGGTCGTTCCATTCCTTCCCGATGAAGCTCCCGAAGTTCTCGCTCGCGCTTACCGGCGGCGGCCGCGTGGCGACTATGACGACACCAATGACATTCTCGATGAACTTCGGGTGATGATCCTGGCCGGTCGGGTCTCGGCATACTTGACCTTCTGCTCTCACGCGCGTCCCATTGGGCACTTTCTTCGTGTCTATGGCACCCGCAATTCCGTTTGCGCCGACTATAGGCTCCGCACGATGCTGGTCGAGCCATCGCAAACGGTCCCTACCTCACTGGGCCGTCTGTTGCCGCCCTTCCAGTCGAGCGGGCGGCTGTTTCGGGCAGCAAGTCACAATGTTTGCGAGTTTGCCGCGTCGCGCTTTCACTTTTTCGCGGGATTGAGCCGATTGTTGTCGGCCTTTTATCACAGCATACTGGAAGACACTCCCGTTCCTATCTCCTACGCGGAGATATTGCGCGTGTCGGAACTCATGGACCAAATTGTTGCGCAGATGTACCCGGGGATCCTGGCATGAAGGTGCTGGTCACCGGTGCCGGAGGCTTCCTGGGAACGGCCGTTGTGGAGCGCCTTCTCGCCCGCGGTTACACTGACATTCGCTGCAATCTGCGACGTCGGACGAAGAGCTCGAAACTCGACCTGTTGCGGCGACAATATCCGCAGGCCATCCTTGAGTATTGCGTCGCGAACCTTAAGTACAAGGATGATGCGGCCCGGGCGGCCGATCGGGTAGGACTTATTTTTCACCTTGCCGCCGGCCTGAGGGGTGATGCTGCCGATCTGTTTCTGGATTCGGTGATCGCGTCCAGAAATCTCTTGGACGCCGTTGCCGGTCGCGACCCCTTGCGTATTGTTCTGGTAAGTTCCATGGGGGTTTACGGGGTAGCCGGACTGTGTCAGGGCGCCCTGGTGCGCGAGGACACCCCGATCGAGCCACATCCGCAGTGGCGCGACCCGTACTCGCGCGCCAAATTGCACCAAGAAAGCCTTTTCTGGGAATACCAGCGGCGCACTGGATTCCAACTCGTAGTCTTGCGTCCCGGCGTCATCTATGGCCCGGGCGGGGGCCATTTCTCAGATCGCGTGGGCCTGACGATCGGCCAGCGGCACTTTCATATCGGTGGCCGCAATATCCTTCCATTGACCTACGTCGACAACTGCGCGGAAGCCGTGATTGTTGCCGGAACTCACCAGCAAGCCTCCGGTCAGGTATACAACGTACATGACGACGACCTCCCGACGTGTCGCGAGTACCTGCGCGCCTACCAGAAGCAAGTCACACAGATTCGCTCCCTGTCAGTTCCCTATTTCGGTATGCGCCTTCTGTCCCGCATGCTGGTCCGGTATCACACCTATTCCAAAGGTCAGTTGCCGGCAGTGCTTACCCCATATAGGGTCGCGACACTTTGGGGGGGGAATCGGTTCGACAACTCGAAGCTTCGGTCCATCGGGTGGCAACCAATCGTGCCGACCGCGGAAGGCCTTCGAAGATCGTTCGCAGCGATGCGAGAGGAATTGGACGCAACAGCGACCAAGAAGCTGGTTGTGCCCAAGGCCACGGCCCAACCATGCAGTATCCAGAAAGCGTTGGACGACGGGCACAGGCCGGAAACCGCGCATAACGTGGTGAGTTAGCCATGGGATTCGCACTGACCATCCTGTATGTTGTCCTAACCATTATTTCACCGACCCAGCTGGGGCCATGGGCAGGTGAGTACCGTCCTATGGTGGCTCTTACCACCGTCATTGTTGTCGTTTCCCTGCCCGAATTGTTGGGCCACAGAAATCTGTGGTCTTCCACGCAAACGTTTCTACTGGTCGGGTTCACGATGGCAATCGCCGTGTCGCGCGCGACCAATGGTTGGTTGGGAGGAGCTGTTCAGAGTTGGTTGGCGTTTTTGCCGGCCGTATCTTTATTTTTCTTCATCGTCGCGAACGTTACCACCATTCGCAGGCTAAGAATTCTTATGGGAGCGATTGTTTCGTCATGCCTGTTCGTTGCGGTCGAGGCCATGTGTGGATACTACGCAGGGTTTCTCGGAACGACTTTCATACAGGAGCGAGGCGTCTTTGTTCACGATGAATTTGTGAGTCAGTTCCTTCAAATTCGCGGCATGGGTGTCCTCAATGATCCGAATGACCTTGCTCAGATACTGATTGTCGCCATGCCGCTCGCGTTTATCTTCTGGCGGCGCCACCAACTGAAAACCCAATTGGCACTGGCGCTGGCAACGTCTGCCGTGCTTCTCTGGGCTATCTATCTGACCCATTCTCGCGGTGCGATCGTGGGACTAGCGGTCCTGACACTGATGGCGCTCCGCAACAAATTGTCAACAACCTTGTCGATCATTCTGGCCGGTGCAATCGTCGTTGCAATGTTAGCGCTGAACTTCTCTGGAGGCCGCGGTATCTCTATCAACGACGGTGAGGACCGCCTCGAGGCTTGGTCCAGTGGGCTACAAATGTTTAAGAGCGCTCCCGTGTTCGGAGTCGGATATGGCGCCTTTTCCGAGCACAACAATTACCTCACGGCACATAATTCCCTGGTGCTGTGTCTGGCCGAGCTCGGACTGGTAGGGAGCACGATCTGGGTGGCGCTGCTGGTTACAACGGCCCTAGAACTGGGCAGCATCGTGCACCCACACACGGCGGAGGAAACGAGCGACGACGAGAGTCAAACACCGCCGGCGCCAGGGGGCCGGAGGCGATCGTTGTTGCCAACCCACTGGGTCATGGCCGTGTATTTAGGACTGATCTCGCTCATAGCGACCAGTTGGTTCTTGTCCCGCAGCTACAGCACCACCACGTTTCTAGTTCTGGGCCTGGCCACTGCTACGATCGCGATCCACCGATCCGATGACAGAACACAGGATCACCGTCGTTGGATCCTTTTTACGATGGCAACCGAGGCGGCGGGTATTCTCTTTATCTATGTCGTCGTGAGACTTCGTTAGGTCCTTGCACCCACAATCGCTGTAGAACCATTCCAGGCCGGAAGAAAGTCTCAACGGCATCGGCTGCTTGCCTACGGCCCTGCAGAAGTCCGTTTTTCGTCAGTTGAGACATGTCTTGCCCACCGATATGCCAACCGTCATGTCGAACCTGCCCGCGCGCAGTAATACGAAGATAATCGGGCGCAACTTCCTATTCATGGGTTTGGAAGTCGTGATTATGCTCGCGGCCACGGCCCTGACGACCGTGTTCATTGCCCGAGTGATTGGGCCGGTGCGGCTTGGTTACTTTAATCTGATTCTGTGGCTGGGCAGCGTCACGTGCTCGATCGGCTCGCTCGGCCTTCCTCTTACAACTTTCAAGTACTACGGACAGTTCCTGGGCAGGGGGCAACCCGAGCTTGCGCGCGCCGTTTTCTTCTACAACCTGCGCGCTCAGACAGTTTTGTCATCGTGTTTGGCGGCGCTCGGCATGGTCGCCGTTTTCACGGTCATTGACCCTGCGTATCGTGTCTGTTCGGCCCTGTTGGCGTTAGCTATCATTCCCAATATGGTTACCTTCATCCCCTCCCAGGTGAACACGGCCGCAGAGAAATCGGTCTTCAACGCGCGGGGCGCGTTTGTGAGAGCTGCCATCTACGTGATCGCCGTTACGCTTAGTCTCCTGCTCCGGTGGGACCTTGTGGGCATCGCAGCGGGCACGTTCCTGTCCTGCTGCGCCGAACTGGTTGTTAAAATCGTTCCGGTGTTGAAGTCCATGGAGTCGGTGGCGGACGTCCCGGTCCCCGAAGACATCCGCAAGAAGATGTTTGCCTTCTCCGGGCGCAGCGCTGGGCTGATGCTGGTTCAGATCGTAGTTTGGGACCGCTCGGACGTCCTGTTTCTTAAATTGCTGCAGTCCGATATCCGCCAGCTGGCCTTCTTCTCCGTCTGCTTCAGCTTAATTGACCGGCTCATGCTGCCAGCTCAGGCGTTTGCGAACTCGCTGGCCGCCACGCAGATGGCCGAGAGCGGTCGTGACAAGGCCAGCCTGTTTAAGATCACGTCGCATGCTTTCATGTACCTTTTGTTGGGGGCACTTCCGATCATCGTCGGGGTCGCTTGTGTCAGCGGTCCCTTTATAAGGGTTGTGTACGGGTCCCAATACCTCCCGGCTATTCCGGTCTTTGTCGTGGTCGCCCTTCTGGGTCTTCCCACGGCGGTCCTGACTCCGGCCCAAACGTTGCTGTACTCGGCCGACGATGTTGGATTCGTCTTGAAGTTTGGTTCGGTCGCAGCAGCCATCAACATGGCCGCTGATATCCTATTGATTCCCAGGTATGGCGCGATCGGCGCGGCGTGGGCGAACGGGATTGCTCAAACACTTGCCGCGACAATCATTTGGTCGCGCGTTCTGACTCGCTATCCGGTTCAGATCAATGGATCGGCTCTGCTGAGGCTCCTGGCGGCAACATTGGCGATGGCCGTGGCCGTGCTTGCAGTCGTAAACACGCCCTTGGGGGCCTTTGTGAAGCTGGCTGTCGCTGTTCCGACCGGTTTGGTCGTGTTTTTAGTCATGGGCCGGGCGCTTAAGATGCTCGAGAAAGATGATCGTCGACGCCTGCTGACTCTTTCCGCTCTTGTGCCCGTTCCGGTCCGAATCTGGTACGAGCGCCTCGTCAATTTTCTGGTACCCGATCAACCGTTGTGGAAGTTTGGAGATGGTACTAGCGATGCTTAGGCCGACAGCTGCACTCCGAATCGCCCACGTGAACGACAGCTTGGTCGTGGGTGGATCGGAGAAGCTCACGGCGATGCTGTGCCGGCAACAGCGTTCCAGGCATCAGGTCGTTTCGGTGCACTGCCTCTTCTTGATTGGCAGGGTCGGAGAGGAACTACGAGACGAAGGTTTTGATGTCGTTCTCCACCACGCTCGGTCAGCTCTTGGTCTAATGCGCAGCCTATACCGCGCGTTTAAGCTTTCCACGCCCGACGTCGTGCATTGTCATAACACGACCGCGGCCGTGCTGGGGGCCTTGCCGGCACGTCTCGCCGGGGTCAAAACGATTGTGGCGACCCGGCACGGCCTGGTCAAGCCGCCTTATCAACTAAAGTCTGAGCTGAGGTTCGCGGTCGCTTCACGCTTTTGCGATTGGGTTGTTGGAGTCTCCCAGAGCACGAGAACCAATTTGTTGGGAGCTCCCCTGGCTGCTCGCGACAAGATCGTTCATGTCTACAATGGAGCTTCTCCGGCCAATGTGGCGGCTGTTCCGCGACCCAAACCTGGTTTCACGCTGCTGCATGTCGGGCGTTTGGTGGTAGAAAAGGATCAGGCCACGATGCTCCGCGCCGTCGCGATCGCGCGGACGAAGATTCCCGGTCTGCACCTCTGGATCGTCGGCGATGGGCCGCTCGGACCCGATCTTCGAGCTCTGCGGGACGTCCTCGCACTTACCGATGGCGTTACATTCTTCGGAGAACAGGGCGATGTTTCATCATTCCTGGCGTCGGCCGACCTGTTTGTGATGTCATCCACCAGCGAGGGTTTGCCGATGTCCTTGCTCGAAGCGATGTCGGTTGGGCTGCCGGCGGTTGTCACCGACGTTGGTGGAATGGGGGAAATAGCGCGCCTGTCAGGAGGGGTTATGCCAGTCCGGCCGTCTGATCCTGAAGCCATGGCCAAGGCATTCTGCGAGGCCGCACTCCGCAGCCACGAGCTTCCCCAGATCGGGCAGACGGCGTCTCGCTGCTATGAGGAGAATTTCACTCCCGACGCCATGTACCAGAGTTATATGCGTCTCTATAGACGTCCTGCCGCTCACCCATGATCTCGCGTTCGCTTCGCGTAAGCCTTTCGCGGAACCCATCGACGTAACTCATCGAGGCGCTTCATGATCCCAAGTCCATCTACAGGTATGACTCGGATGTGCAGTCGGCTGCTGGCCCTTGGCCCATTCGCCCTTTGTGCTCTTCTGCTCTGCCTGAAGGGCTATGCCGTGACCGCCGCGGTGGGTGGCCGGAGAACGCTCGCGGGATTCACGCATGGTTCTATGAACCGAGACAACCCACCGGAATCGGTCCCGTATCCGGTCAGCAGCCATCCACGCCTGTGGATCACCCGGAACGATGTGCCGCGACTGCAAAGCTGGGCCACAAGTTCCAATCCGACCTATCGGCAAGGCCTCCTGCCCGTGTTGCAGCAGGCGGTAGCAACCTACAACACCGCATTCTTTCCCGGTGGTGAGCCTAACCCGCACTACCCGGACCCTGGGGACACGCAAGGTTATTCTGGAGAATTGACCGAGCAATACGGTCTGATCTTTGCATTTAACTCGCTCATCGATCCCGACCCCGGTGCCCGCATCAGATACGCTCAATATGCTCGCAACCTACTGATGTATGCCATGCACCAGGCCGCTCGAGGCCACCTATCGGGAGCACCGTTTCGTGACCCCGCCTTCGCCACCTACAACCGGGCTAACGGACACGGCGAGCAGTGGCCCCTGATCGTGGACTGGATTTATGCCGCGAATGACGCGAATGGAAACGCAATCCTCACTGCCGCCGATAAGCGGGTCATCCGCAGCGTTTTTCTCGAGTGGGCCGCGGATTGTTTGAATGCCAGTACGACTGGCGGGGACCATCCCTCGCCGGTGGGCGTAACCAATGATCGGAAGCTGCTTCCCAATGATCGGCCCTACCGCATGGCGGCCAACAACTACTACCTGGGACACTCCCGTCTACTCACTATGATGGCGCTCAGCATTGACCCGGACGACGACCCGCCGGTCACCAGCGGCGCCCCGCCTTTTCAGTTCGGCAATACCTTGCGTAGTTACATCGCAAATGCAACGGGCGCCTGGCTCTACCAGGAATTTGCTATGTTCGGCGACGCCTCTGAGGTCGCCCGCGGTTACGGCCTACCGCGGAATGGTGACGGATTTGGGTTGGCCAGCGGCGGCCTGCCGCCCGAGGGAATGCTCTATGGCGAGTCTTTCGGCTTCTTGCTCGGGCAGCTGCTAGCGCTTCGGACTTCCGGCTTCGACAACCTTGCTTACTCGGGTCCGCAAATCCGTTTGATTGGCGCCCCGGTATGGGACCGCTACGTCGTCGGATACCTCTCCTCGCTGACGCCCACGGCGAAGACCTCCTCGGCCGAGCCGTGGCTGGGGCCCGTGTTTCAGCCCAGCAGCTACGGCGACCTGCTGCGGCTTTGGATTACGCCTGATGCCATGCAATCGTTCGCCCTTCTCGCGCTCCTTGAACAACAAACGGGACAAGCAAGCCACGTCAATGCGGCTCGTTGGTTTGCTGTCAATGCCACGCAGGGCGGCCCGAGCGCGCTGATGTCAAGAATTACCTCACCCTGGAGCTATACCGAATCCATCCTTTATTACCTGCTTCTTGACCCCGCAGCCCCCCCCACCTCCGACCCGCGAGCCAACTTTTCAACCGCTTTCTACGATCCTCCGGCCGGGCGGATCGTGGCGCACAGCGATTGGAGCTCGAGTAATACGATGTTTGATTACCGCGCAAGTTGGATCTCCATCAACCATCAGTTGGGTGATGGCGGGCAGTTCGAGCTCTACCGCAAGGGTGAATGGCTAACCAAGGAAATGAGCAACTACGACAATAATGGTCTGGGTATGACAACGGTATATCACAACACCCTGGCGCTGCAGAACCACTGCGCGTGTTCGGGAGGCGCACCCTCGGATCTCCAGTGGTTCGAGCACGGGGAATGGAACAACGGTAGCCAGTGGATGGAGGGCACAAACGCGGGCGACCCACTGACTGTAAGCAGCGTAGGACCTGGCTATGTGTATGCAACCAGCGCACTCACCAACCTCTACAATCGCCCGGATGCCAACGCCAACGACAGCGCGGTCGACATCACACAAGCCACTCGGTCCATCGTGTGGCTTATGAATGACACTATCGTCGTCTACGACCGCGCCACCTCGCGCGACAAAGGCCTGTTCAAACGCTTCAACCTGAGCCTGATAACGAACCCCGACATCCGAGGCAAGGTAGCTACCGAAACCCTTGCAAGCGGGCAACGGTTATTCATTCAAACGCTTCAACCCAGCAATCCATCCCTCACTGCGATCTATGCCGCTGGTAACCTGAAGCCGATCGCTGAACTGGAGCCGAGCCAATACATCCTCACCGTGGAAGATCCCACACGGCCGACCGACGTGCGTTTCCTACATGTGCTGCAAGCCGCGGATCGAGCGACACCGATGGTTCCGTCGGTTCACGTGCAAAGCCTAGGCGGCACGGCCTTTGAGGGCGCGGCGTTTGGAAGTGCGGCGGTCTACTTCCCGGTGAGCGGTGACGGGGCGTTCGCGGGAACCAGTCTACCCATCCCTGCGGGCGTACGAACCCTGCTAGTGGCCGGGCTGGCGGCCAAGGCTTCCTACATCATCAGCAACGAGCCTTCTGGCAACGGCAACTCGGTAGGCATTGTGCGGGGCAGCGGGGGCATAAATACCGACGGCGCCGGCCTTCTCAAACTGACATTTTGAGCTTGTACGCGGATGCGATCGCAGCTCCCTCGGGGTACCCGACATGGTGTGCTTGCTCGAAGCTGCCGAGCCATCCATCCCAAGCAGAGCCTCAGTTGGTCCGCCCGTGAACGAATTGGGCTCGATCGTCCGGCTCCGTGGAGGGGGTCATGAGCAATCGTGATCCCTACTCCGACTTCCTACTGCTTCTAGGGCGCGCATGCGGCTCAATGCCCGGCCCGCACGTTCTCCTGTCAACGCTTGGACGCCGCTCTCGCGAGCGGCTCCGCATGACTCGGAGCCGATGTGGGTCGCTCATCCACCACTTCTATCGTGTGACTTTTGCATTCAATACACCTCGCCGGTTTGACCGGCGCACAAGGAGTTGAGCGATGAAGACGATCGTGAAGCTGTTAGCCGTTGCGTTGCTTCTTTCAGGATTCGCCACGCGCGCGTCGGCCGACATCACCTGGACCGTAGACGCAGTGTTCACCAACGGCGACACAGCCAGCGGCACTTTTGTGACCAATAACGGGGTCACGACGGTCATACCCGGATCGGTCGACATTGTCATACCGGGCCCGTATGCGCCCGGCGATTTCACTGCCACGACAATGTCTTCGGCTTATCTGCCCAATGAAATTGGGATTTTCGACACGCCTGGTTCGCAATATGTCGATTTATTTCCAGTTTCGGCACTGACGAGCACGCCGATTTTACCCGCGAGCGGCTTCGATTGTCCCGGTTCGGACTCGTGTGCGACGATCGCCCCCGAGGGCTCGAGCCTGTTGCTGTTTGGCTCTGGTTTGGTGGTCCTAGGATGGATTTGCCGCAGGAGGCGCTTTCTCGGTCGCGTATTTTAGCTTTTGCGGCGCCCCGCGGAGATACAGGCAAACCCGTTGCTTCCGCCTCGCGAGGTCGGAGCGAACCGAGACTCGTTAACCGGGTGGCACCGGGGGATTTGAAACGTCGTGCCTGAAAACAGTCAACCGAAACGCATCAGCCGCCATTCCCTGCATCGCGCATGGGGGTCGGTCCAAACGATCCTGGCGGGACTCGGTGTGTTCCTGCTACTTGTAACTTTCACCCGGTTGGATATTTGGTGGTCCAGCCTCTTGGCGGGCCCTTGGAACGATCCGAAAGGCGAAGTCTTGATCGTCCTCGGAGGTTCTGTCCTGGAGGATGGAACGATCGGCGTGAGTTCCTATTGGCGGGCGGTCTATGCAGCCCGAGCCTGGAAAGAAGGCGGGTTCAAAGCGATCGTTCTAAGTGGTGGGGGAGGGACAGCCAGTTCCGCCGCCGAGTCCATGCGTGATTTTTTGGTCGAACAAGGGATTCCCCGGGAGGCGATCCGACTTGATATTAAATCTCAATCAACCCGGGAGAATGCCCTGTTCTCCAAAACGATCCTCAATCAAATGCCCGGACGGAAGGTTCTGCTGACCAGTGACTTTCACATGTACCGGGCATACCGGGCCTTCAGGAAGGTTGGGGTGGATGTTCTGCCGCGACCTTTTCCCGACGTCGGGAAGCGCGCTCACGGCCCGCTCGGCCGGTGGGAAGCATTCTTTGATCTGGTCGAGGAAACGGCCAAAATTATCGACTATTACCTGCGGGGCTGGATCTGAACACCAGGCAGTGTGATTGTTGGCGGATATGCGTAAGGGACCCGAGCTGGCGCTGCGTTTCGCAAAGGGCGCCTCGTGGTTACGGGGCGCTGCGGCATCCCAAGGTTTGCTACCTTCGCCGGCGTAAAGCGCGAACGTTGGCGAAGTATGTTAATCCAAATGGCCTAAGTTTTTAGGGCGTGACTGTGTGGCGAGTCGTCCTGGGCTGCCCATCGGAGCAGTCACAGATAAAAGGTGACGACGTCCCGGCAGTCTGATATTTAGTCGATTATTCCACCCCAAGGAACACTACCGGGACCGCTACGCTATCGTCGATTGTCATCATGAACCAGGCGATCGGCTGGAACTAGCTTCTCGCAGACTTGCGAAGCAGCGAACACCATGGCTACCCCGTCATCCCATTCCGGAAACTCGCCGCCAACGGCTGATCGCCGTATTCGTTCGCGGCATCAGGCCCTGCTCACCTACATAGAATTGGGTGAAGACAACGGAGGCATGGTCCTCAACATCAGCGAGGGCGGGTTAGCTGTGCAAGCCGTGGGGGCCTTGATTGAAGATCAGCTGCCAGAAATGCGTTTTCAACTTTCAGAATGCAGAAACTGCATCGAAACAAGCGGGCGCATCGCCTGGATGAGCGAATCAAAGAAGGTGGCGGGTTTGGAGTTTGTGCGCCTATCTGACCAAGCACGACAACAAATAAGAGCATGGATATCTTCGGAATCCCGCTTACGCGAATACCAGGAAAAGCCAGAGCAGATCGACGAAGGTTCCGCTGAGAGCGAATTGGCGCGCGGGATCCGCGTTTCGGAATTCGAGACAAGCCCAGGCCACGATTCAATTTTATCTTCCTACTTGGCCGTCCCCAATCTCGGAATGACGGGCACACCGTTAGAGGGCGCTCTGCGGGATGGCACCGTCGCACGGGAGTGGAATTCAATTCCCGTGGAGAGCGGGGAACCTTCCTGCAAGCGGTCAGCAATTAGGTCTCAGGACAAACCAACAACCCATGAACAGCCAAGGGCGCCACAGGAGTGGAGGGAGAGGACATTAGGCTCGCGCCATCGGCATTGGTTGGCTGCATCTCTGGCTCTCGTGGTCTTTCTCATCATCATCTTCTCGCTATTGCGCAGCAGGAACTTTATAGCAGATCGTTCTAAACCGCAGATTGAGTCTCATATGGGGCTCAAACTCGAGCATGTCGGCAAGGATTGGCGATTCAGTTGGAATCCAGACGCTCCAGTCATCTTGAACGCGACCAAAGGACATTTGTCGATCACCGACGGTGCCTTTCGCAAAGTCCTGGATCTGGATTCTTCCGACTTGAGCGGCGCAACAATCATGTACACGCCCTTAACCAATGATGTGATCTTACAGCTTAAAGTAGACGATGCGGACTCACCCAGAACCGTTAGTGAGTCTGTACGGATCACATCGGGCCTGCCCACCTCACTCGTATTTCCAGTGCGCAGCGTTGCTTTGGGCGATGATCGAACGGGAAGGGGCCAGGTTGCCCCTTCCATGCCCTACCGGTCACATTGAACCAATGCCCCCCCAAGCATAGCCCGAGGTCCGGTAGCAACGGATGGTCGGTGCCCCGGGGGTGTGCGGTAAGCGGCTTGCGAGCGGCCATCTCGCGGTGGCCGCCTGTGTGTCGAACTGCGTTTGTTAGACAGATCGAGGAGGCTAGTCGGTCTTGCGCATGCTGAATTGGGTGACCTCGCGCAGCAGGCCAAGTTCCTTCAGCATAGGCTTTGTATAATTTCCCATGCGTATCTCCGTCTTAGCATGATTTTTGGGTGAATCGGTCGATCTTGATAGCTAATCGGTTAGGCGCAATGCGCTTGCCGAAATGCATTGCTGAGAAAACAGAGACGTTGCGAAAGGAATAGCCACTCTGGTTCACGACGCACTCCCGCAGGACTCCCCAGTTCGTTTGTGCTAACGTGGTGATCCGGCGCCTACTCCGCAGCGCTGTGCCTGGGAACACACCCGAGAGATGCGCTAGCGGGCTGGCCTGAGGATCGAATGCTATTCGAGCCTTTCAGACTCAAGACGATCGAGTTGAAAAACCGCATTCTGCGCTCTTCGATGGGCGGCAAGACGAGTTATTACGGAGGTGCGGTAAGCCCGGCCTGGCAGCGATTCGATACTCGATTCGCCGAGCGTGGTGTCGCAGCGATTATTTCAGCCACCATCTCGGTCGACAATCGTCGTTGGGCACCATTGCAATACCCTAAGATTTCCGAGGATCGCTTCATCGGTCCGATTCAGAGCGGTGTACGCGCGGTGCAGGCTCACGACTGCCGCTACATTATGCAGATCGGCGATGGGGGCTACCACGCCCAGATGAGCATTCTCGCAAAACCCGAAGATGCCAAGACCGCGTCGGCGATGTTTGATCTGGTCTTCGGATATACCAATCGCACTGTCGCGATGACCCTGGAAGAGATCGAAAGGGCTGTTTCAAACTTCGCGGCGGGCGCGCGGCGAGCTCGCGAAGCGGGGTGCGACGGCGTTGAAATTGCCGCACACAAAGGTTATCTCATCCATCAATTCCTGAATCCTGGCACGAATCGCCGAACAGATGCCTATGGTGGGTCCACCGAGAAGCGCTTCCGGCTGCTCCGCGAAGTAATCGAAGCCACCCGCAAAGCTGTCGGACCAGATTATCTTCTTGGAGTGCGCCTGTCGGCCGTTGATCGCAACTACCTACCGATCAACCTAAGGCTGCCCGTAGTTTTTCCCCTCCAACACTATCTCATGGGCAATACTCTTACCGAGACACTGGGCTACGGCCGAGAGTTGGCAAAGTTGGGCGTGGATTACCTGCACATCACCAGTGGATTTGGCTTCATTAACCCGGGGGAAAGCCCCGGGGCATGGCCCGTCGATGAGTACCGTCTCTATGCCAATGCAACCCGGCACCTGAGCACAAAGGCGAGCATACGGGCCATGCTCCTCAACGGACTACCTCGAGCGGTCCTGACGGCGATCTTTGGTAGGGGATGGGCTTATCGTCCGGCCGTTAACCTCGACTACGCTCGCTCTTTCAAGGAGGCGACCGGTCTTCCAGTTATTGCCAACGGGGGGTTCGACACCAGGACCGAGATCGATGCCGCGATAGAGTCAGGACAGTGCGATTTGATCGCAATGGCACGCCCGCTTCTGGCCAATCCGGACCTTCTGAATGTTTTTCGCAACGGCACGAACGGTCCGGAGCGCCCGTGCACGCACTGCAACCGTTGTGCGATTGCGACCGCGGTCTTGCCGCTGGGATGCTACGACCGCAGTCGTTTCGACTCGCAAGAAGCCATGGAAGCCCAGATTCTTTGGTGGTCGGGCGGTCCGCCCGACTGAGCCGGCCATGAATCGAAGTTTAGCGTTGCGATGCGCGGTGGTTCCATGGAGAATCCCCTGCTGTGAGGCCTCTGTGAAGTTCGCGAGTTCGTCGGCGTCACTGCGCTTTGGACCCATGGATGTATTGATTGCTCTGCTCATCCCGGCCATGACGGCTATTTTCGCATGGTGCCGTGCCTATAATTCCACTCGATGGGTCCCTGGACTCCAAACGATGTCTGCGGTGCTCGCGCTGCTTACGGTGATCACGCTTGTGGGACTGTGGTTGCGGAAGCCTGGGTCGTTGTGGTTGACACTGGTCATCGTATCTTTGGCCGCGACGCTCGCGGTGTTTTTCTGGTCAATGAGGTTCCAACGCCCGTTGATCGAGTTAAGCACTGTCGTTCTGTTGGCTGTCTCCGTTCTGACGTTTCGGCTCGGCCCGCAACTGGGCCCCGACATCGGCCCCTGTCAACGGATACTGTTCGGATTCGTGTTGTCTTTTGCCGGTTGGGTCGCGTACTGGGGCCTTTTTCGCCCCATGCAGGTGGTGCGGGCCCTCCCGTTCACGGTGCCCCCTCTCCACGCGCGGTTTCTGGGCGCCATGTATCTTTCGGGGACCGTTTTTATGCTTCTCGCGATGTTGAGCCGGCAGTGGCACGAGATCCGCGTCGTCACGGTCATACTGGCGGTGTGGACCGGAATGCTGGGGATTGTCTCCCTGTTTCATCTGGCGGCCTTCGATTGGACGCGAAGACAGGTTTGGTTCTGGTTCGTGGCCTATATCTGTTACCCGCTGGTCGCGCTGTGGATTAGCTGGTGCCAGCGTGGCGAGAATGATCACCCCAACGGACCGGGGCTGGCGGGCGCACTCCGCTCCTACCTCCACCTCCAAGGGGCGGCCGCCCTAGTCGTAGCACTGCCGCTGCTTTTCGCGCCGCGCTTCATGACAACCGTGTGGCCGTGGAAGATCCCTGTCGCGATCGCGCACATCTACGGAGCGCCATTTCTGTCCTATGGAATTGGAAGTCTGTACGCCGCAAGGCAGCGGGCCTGGAGTGAGGTCCGCATCGTCGTTATCGGTACACTCGTGTTCGTTGTTGGTGTTTTGTCCGCCTCCCGAATCCATCGGCAGCTATTCAACTTCCAGACACCCTCGGCTTGGATATGGTTCGGCGGATTCGGACTTGCTAGCGTCGTTTTGCTGCTCTTTGCAAGCCTGCCATCGCTTCGCACTCGAGGTTGAGAAAAAAATGGCTGGGAACTCTTGCGAATGGCTCAGGAGTTCTCCGCCCATAGGATCGAACCGATCCAGACCAACGCCGCACCATACAATACCCCGCCAAATACCAGGCCCCCCCAAGGCAGCACACCCATCGGACGGGGAGGCAGCATCCCCAGGATCGCTCCCGTAACCAGCATGAAGATACTCAGGCGCGGAAACGCTCCAACGCGCACCATGGCCACGCCGAACAGAACATAGCCCGTGCTCAGCACCACGGCGGTCAGGGCGAAAGCAAGCACACTATGGGGCCAGCCGAATATCGCACCCCCTGGCTCGACCGTGGCGGGTGCGTGCACGGCGAGCATCGGCCAGATGAAGGCTGTGATCATTCCGGTTCCCAGAAACATGGCGTTGCCGATGAAGCTGAGGATGAAACCGAGGAGTCCAAAAGAGCCAAGCTGTTCGCGCTGCCGTGCAAAAATGCCTAACAGCCCCAGGAGGGCAAACATGGCCCCCACGAAGTGCAAGGCGTGTGCGGTTTGCCACCTGACCGTCTGGGCGATCGCCGCACCGAGCAACTGATCCCAGGGATGAACCAACACGAACGCAGCCAGACAACAGCCACCTACAATCGATGCCAGCCCGCCCAAGCGAATCATCGTTGTCAAGGACATGTGCCGCCTCTTGCTGGGCCCGATCAGTCGGGGCCTCGACGCCATCCGGTGGTCCTCATCATCCAGTCGACCAGGCCAGGCGCCACGGCGTGGACAACAAAAACGAGTTTTAGCATGAGCGGGATCACCATCCTGCGGCGGTTTCGCTCGATACCGTCGACCAGGGCCGTTGCAACCTCATCGGGTGTGAGTGTGGGTATCCATCTGGTAATGCGAGGGAGGCGCTCCTCGGAATGGGGGTTGTGCTCAAAGTAGGTGCTGCTTACTTTTCCGGGCACTAACTCTAGGACTTTGATTCCAGTTCCGTGCAGGTCTGCTCGAAGCGCCGCACTAAAACCGCGCATAGCCCAGCGCGCAGCCATGTAACCGGCGGCGCCGGGCCATGGCAGCCACGCGACCGGCGAGTTGACGTTGACGATGAGACCTTCCCGGCGTTCGAGCAGCAACGGCAAGAATATGCGGGTCACATAGAAGGCGGCCAGGTAGGGAGAGGCCATCATTGCCGCTGCCTCTTCAGGTGGCGTTTCTTCGACATAGAGCCATCGGCCAGCACCGGCATTGTTGACAACGATGTCGGGGGCCCCAAGGTCGCTTACAATCTGACGGGCAACTCCCTCCAGGGCGGCCGGATCGGTGAGATCGACGCAATATCCCCGCGCTTGGCCGCCAGCGGCCACTATCTCGGCCGCAACCTGCACGACCTCCTGCGAACGCGCGAGCAAGGCCGCACGCCCACCTGCTAGGGCTACTGCCCGCGCAACGGATTGCCCGATTCCGCGAGAGGCCCCGGTAACAACAACCACCCGCCCCTTGATCCTCATAGCTGTTTTGATCCCGCCGTCGGCCAAACACTATAACCCACATTCCGGATTGGGTTAACACCCGGACCTGGCCACACCCGGACCTAGCCGCAGGAGTACGGGAAGCCTGCGCCTGACTACCATCGCATCGTTCCACAGTGCGTGCAACTGACAGCCGGACGCAACTGCCCGCCAATAATCAAACAACCCTCGGCATTTCTCGTTCTTCTAACGGAGCAGCCAAAGGCTGTCCTGCGACTGGATCGTCTCCCCGTTTTTCATTCCCCTTTGATTTCACCGTTTCCGGCGTGCGCGGCCAGCGTCGCAATCTGATTACTTTTTGGGTCAGGCGAACGAAAGTCCCATGGTGCGCAACGAATTATTGCGAGACCATAGAGATCTGCCGCTCATCCTGTCGGTCATTGCCACAGTTCGCAGTGCTGCACACCTGAGCGACGACGAAATCAGAGATCGAAAGACGCGAGAAAAAGTGACGGAAGGTCGGGCGTGAATACCGGAACGATCCGAGTTTTGAACACGAGGTATCCCTTACCCGCAGGAATCGCGGGCGCGCCGGGCAGTCGCCGCGACGGTAGCCAACGGAAATGACATCGGCGGAGCGACGCAAAACGGAAACAGCCAGTCGCCAGGCATTTCGGCAGAGCCTCGAGGTTCTGGATCGGAGCACGTCGTGGTTCCTGTGGAGCGGCCTGCTCATGCTGTTTCTGCTATTGGGAGCGATGGTCCTGCTTTCTCTTCCGTGGCCCCTGCCTGGGCTGAGCCCTTTGAACGAGGGGAACGTAAGCTGGTTGGTTCGCGGGTTGATGGGCCTGATGGCTGGAGTGAGCATCTATACGCTGCGCCGTCAGCGCCGCCTCAAAGAGTTTCGAAATCGCCTGGTCGAACAGATGGACGCTGCCACAAAGCATAGCGCGCGAGCCGAACGGTTCTACGAAATGTCGATACTCGATCCCCTCACCGGTTTGTACAACCGGCGGTTCGGTGAGACGCGTTTGCGCGAAGAGATCGAACGGGCCGAGAAGTCGGGCGATCCGTTGCAGGTGCTGGCGGTCGATTTCGACCGCTTCAAGGAGATCAACGATCAATATGGTCACGCTGCCGGTGACCTGGCACTGAAAGGGTTTTCCCGGCGATTGCAAAGGGCCATCCGCGCTTGCGATGTGCCGATCCGCAACGGGGGAGATGAATTCCTAGTGATTCTCCCAGAATGTCCGCCGGACAAGGTGCAAACCATTTTGTCGCGTCTCGATTCGATCGAGTTGAATCTGGATGGGCAAAAGGTTCAGGTGACTTTCTCGCGAGGCGTCGCGCAATACCAAATCAACGACACGCCGGAGACAATTATCAAAAGAGCTGATGAACGGCTCTACGCCGCAAAGGCCCAGCGGCGAGGCCCGGCGCTAACCGCTTGAGTTGCCCAATTCCCCTATGGACCAGGAGTTACGCTGCGTCTCGCGTGGTGGCCGAGCAGCTTGTCGCTACGAGGGATCGCCACTCGGTGCAGCGACACCCGGTCAACGAATTTCGAGCCTGAAGGCCCCATCCCCTATCGGATTGGCGATTCGTAGATGGTGATGCTGAGCTTGGGAACCGTCAGACGGCCGGGCACTCCGGTCAGCGGACTCTCCACAATGTCCACCGCAAGCGGTTTGCCAGGCTCATTGGCGGTGGTCAGGTCCGCGCCCGCGATTC
>JBEKBP010000033.1:0-54693 GCA_050015335.1 Candidatus Acidiferrales bacterium
GCGCGCCGGTTGACGCACAAGCCTCTGGTTGCCATTGGCGGCATCACAATCGAGTCCGCGGCAGAAGTCTATGCGGCGGGAGCCGACTCGGTGGCTGTGATTCGGGATCTAGCCGTGGCCAAAGATCCACAGAAACGCGCCGGCGAATATCTGGCTATAGCAGAGCGCGCGATCAAGATGCGCTCCTGAGGGCGCAAACAGCGATGGCGCAGCAGGCTCAGACGATTGGAGTCGCGTCCCCCACCTCTCATCCGGGGCTCGTCAAGAGCCTCGGTCTGTTCGACTCGACGATGCTCGTTGCCGGGTCCATGATCGGCTCCGGCATTTTCATCGTCTCGGCCGACATCGCCCATCAGGTACAGAGCCCCTGCCTTCTCCTGATTGTATGGGCCGCGGCTGGTCTCATGACGGCGATTGGCGCGCTCAGCTATGGGGAACTCGCCGCGGCAATGCCCGCTGCCGGTGGGCAATACGTCTACTTGCGCGAATCGCTCGGCCCCATCTGGGGGTTTCTCTACGGCTGGACCATGCTGCTCGTGATTCAGACGGCGACGATCGCAGCCGTCGCGATCGCGTTCGCCAAATTCACGGCGGTTATCGCCCCATGGTTTTCCGCATCGGCCTGGATATGGAAGGTGGGCACGTGGGGGCCGTGGCAGCTCTGGTTTGGGGCGCTCGGGCCTTACAACGTCGGACTCAACCGTCAGAACCTTCTCGCCATTGTATCCATCGTCTTTCTCACCTGGGTGAACACACAAGGCTTGGGATTCGGGAAGATCATCCAGAACGTATTCACCGTTGCGAAGGCGTTCTCTCTGGCAGCACTCGTCATTCTCGGGTTCTGTTTTTCCACCTCGGCTGCCCGCACCGCGAATTTCACTCACTTTTGGCGCAATGCCGCTCTGTCCACGATGCATCCGTACCCGCCCGACCACGCTACATGGATGGTCGGCACGCTCACCCTGATCGGCGTGGCCATGGTGGGTTCTCTTTTTTCCATGGATGCCTGGAACAACATCACATTTACCGCCGGTGAGGTGAAGAATCCCAGCCGCGACCTGCCGCTTTCGCTAATCCTCGGAACAGGTCTTGTGATCACGCTCTATCTGCTTGCCAACCTTGCATACATGCGGGTGCTCCCGGTTTCCGGTGATCCGAACGCCGCCACGCCCCTCGCGCGCGGAATCGAATTTGCCGCAGACGGCCGCGTGGCAACGGCGGTTCTGGCGGCCATTCTGGGACCTGCAGGAGCGGCTTTGATGGCCGTAGCGATCCTGGTTTCCACCTTTGGGTGCAATAACGGCTTGATTCTTGCGGGCGCGCGAATTTATTACGCCATGGCGAAGGATCGCCTCTTCTTTCAGTCGGCGGGGAGTGTAAACCGGCATCACGCGCCGGGTACCGCCTTGATCGTGCAATGCGTTTGGGCTGCCGTTCTTTGTCTTTCCGGCACCTATGGCCAGTTGCTGGATTTTCTGATTTTTGCCGTGCTGATTTTCTATATCCTCACGCTTGTCGGACTGTTTGCGCTGCGCTGGAATCGCCCGGAGATGAATCGACCGTATCGCGCCCTGGGTTATCCCGTTCTACCGGTGCTCTACATCGTGCTGGCGATTTTTTTCGAGGTTCAATTGCTGAGGTACAAACCCCAGTTCACCTGGCCGGGCCTGATGATTGTTCTGCTGGGTATACCTGCCTACGGCCTCTGGAAATGGGTGCAGAGATTCAGCGGCCAAAGCGCAGCTTCGTAGCATAAAAACTTGCTGTGATTTTCTGCTTGGGAGAGGGCGCGAATGGGGAATCCCTTGTTGGCGAAGAAGCCGATGGACTGGCTCCTGCATGAGGCTCAGGACTCTGGAGAGCATTCGCTCAAGAGGAGCCTCGGGCCGGGATCGCTGACGGCTCTGGGCATCGGCGCAATTATTGGCGCGGGGATTTTCGTGCTTTCGGGGCTCGGCGCGCACTACGCGGGCCCGGCTCTCATGATGTCCTTCGTTCTGTCTGGGTTGGGATGCGCTTTCGCGGGTCTCTGCTACGCGGAATTCGCGGCTTTGATCCCGCTCGCAGGCAGCGCTTACACCTATGCCTATGCCGCGCTCGGAGAGATTTTCGCGTGGATCATCGGCTGGGACTTGACCCTGGAATACGCGATGGGCGCGAGCACTGTGTCTTCGGGCTGGTCCAACCACTTCATCGAGTTTCTGAACATTCTTCATCTTCGAATGCCGTTCTGGCTGGCGTATGACCACTGGACGGCCCTGCGCGAGGCGGAAAACGTCGTCGCTAGGCAGATGGTGCACTCCTTGGCTCCCGGATTAACGGAAGGATCGCAGACGTTTCTAGCCCGGGTGGGCGAAGTCGTCCGCGCGCAATCACCCGAACTGCTTCGCCGGGCGCACGATCTGGTGAATGCGCCGCATCTTTTCGGCGTGGAGGTTGGCTTCAACCTTCCCGCTTTTTGTATCGCGCTGGTGATCACCGCGATCCTGGTCATTGGGATCCAGGAGAGCGCGACGTTCAATTCCGCGATCGTGATCGTTAAGGTAGCGGTGGTGTTGTTTGTGATTTTGCTGGGAATACGCTACGTAAACACGGCCAATTGGGGACACGATTGGCATACCTTCGCGCCAATGGGCCTTTCGGGAGTCGGCGCCGGGGCGGCCTACATATTTTTCGCTTACATCGGATTCGACGCGGTTTCCACGACCGCTCAGGAAGCCAAGAATCCACAGCGCGACCTGCCCATCGGAATTATCGCGTCGCTGCTGGTTTGCACGATCCTCTACATTCTCGTAGCAGGAGTCTTAACCGGAATGGTGCCCTGGACATCGATCAACATCGAAGCACCACTGGCGGTGGCATTTCTTGATCGCGGCCTTACCAAAGCGTCCTATCTCATCACGGCGGGTGCGCTGGCCGGCCTGACGAGCGTAATGCTCGTGATGCTTCTAGGGCAGACCCGTGTGCTCTATTCCATGGCCAACGATGGTCTTCTGCCGCGAAAGTTCTTCGCGGCCATTCACCCCCGATTTCGCACGCCTTACAAGAACACGATTCTGGTGGGCCTGCTGGCGGCAATTGTTGGCAGCGTTACCCCGATCGATGACATCGGAAAGATGGTCAACATCGGAACGCTCCTTGCTTTCGTGATTGTCTGCGTCGCGGTGATGGTGCTCCGCAAGACGAACCCGGACCAGCCACGCCCCTTCCGCACGCCGTGGGTGCCCTTCGTGCCGGTGATGGGAATTCTCTTCAACGGATATATGATGTATAAGCTCGGGTGGATTAATTGGGCGCGGCTGATCATTTGGCTCTTCATCGGCATGGTGATCTATTTCACCTACAGCCGCCACCATAGCCGGGTAGGAAGGAACGACCGGTCCGCATTGTAGCCGCCGCATTTCCGCGGTTGACGTACCGGCGAGTTCCGATGATTTCGTGACGCAACTCTCTCTACGGCGTGTCTCGGTCGCCCTGCGGCGAACCTCAAAACTCGATCGCACCGCCCTAGCTTTTCTCTCGGCCTACGTAATGTTCCCGGGAATCCGGGTGCCCCATGTTTTTCCCTTCTCGGGTTTTCTCGGCTTCATGGCCCTGGCGGCGGGTTTATATCTCTGCGTTCGCTTGTTTTGGTGGGTGCGCAACAAACTGTTGTGGCGGCTGCGAAACCGGCTCATCGTCGCCTATATTTTCATCGCCGTAGTGCCCGTCATGCTGCTGTTGACCATGATGGGCATTGGCATGTACCTGCTCTATCCCCAGATTGGCGCTCACCTGCTGCAGGACGGCTTGCAGGACCGCATCGGCATCATCGCGGCCGATGCCGGGGAGATCGCGATTGCGGTCACGCAAGAAGTGCAGGCGGGAGGGTCTCCCACAGACCCCGGGCTGCTGTCCCGGCCTCGCGTGGCGAATCTGATCGCCACGGTTTCGGCGCAGTGGCCGGGCCTGCGCGTTTCCCTGCACAGCGACCGGGTTGTGGATCTGGCTAGCGGAGACCGATTTGCGGGATTGACCGAGCTGCGCGGACAGCTCTCCTTTGCGGCAGAACAGAAACAGCAGAGTCCCGCGGGACCATTCGTCGTGCTTGTGAGCGCTCACATGACACCCGCCTTGCTGGATAGTCTCGTGTCGGAATTAGGTCCGATCCGATTTACGCTGATGGAGCCCGCGGACTCCGATTCCAAAGGGATAAAGTTTGACGTGAATGGCCGTTCGTATGTGGTGGGCGAGCAGATTGTCAGCAACGACCGCAGATTGCCGCCGGCGGCCTACTGGTTCGATATCCCTGTGAGTGGAGCTGCCACGCTCCAAGCCTATCGAATCGATACCGATCCGGCGCAGCAGCCTCCCAGGCGCTCGGTGGTGGTGCCGGTGCTGACCACCTTCACGCTGCGTCCTTCCGCGCTCAACAAGGACTTATTTTCCGCGGTGGGCGCCGTGGGCCCTATCCTTCTGATCATCGCGATTGCATGTGCCGCGGTATTCCTGATTCTCGAAGTCGCCGCGCTGATTATAGGCGCGTTCCTCACGCGTACGATCACGCGCTCGGTGGGGGACCTGTATGGGGCGACCCTGCACGTCGCGCGCGGAGATTTCACTCATCGGGTCCGCGTGCGCACGCATGACCAGCTGGGCGCCCTGGGGGAATCTTTCAATAACATGACCGATTCCATCGCCCGCCTGATCGATGAGCAAAGGCTGCGCCAGCGTCTGGAGCACGAGATCGCAATCGCCAGCGAGGTGCAGCAGCAGCTTTTCCCGAAATCGCTGCCAGTGTTGCCGGGTCTGGGCCTCGCAGCGGTATGCCGGCCCGCGCGGGTTGTCAGCGGGGACTACTACGACTTCATACGGCTTGGCCCCACGAGCGTTGGCATCGCGGTGGCTGATATCAGCGGGAAGGGCATTTTCGCGGCGCTGCTGATGGCCAGCCTGCAAGCGGCGCTGCGCAGCCGGGCCACGCTCGATGGGAACGGTGACACCTCCAAGCTCGTTTCGGAGCTGAACGACTATCTGTTCAAGAACACCTCGGACGACCGCTACGCGACGTTCTTCTACGCGACCTATGATTCGGAAACACAGACCTTGACCTATACGAACGCGGGTCACCTGGCGCCTTTTTGGGTCACCGACGGACGCGTGCAGCACCTCGAACAAGGTGGTACTGTCATAGGCCTGTTTGAAAATGCCACGTTCACTCAAGTCACGCTTCCTGTTTCACCGGGTACGATTCTGGTTTCGTTCAGCGATGGAGTCACCGAGGCGGTAAACGCTTATGGGGAAGAGTTCGGCCTGAAGCACTTGGAGGAAGAGCTCCTTCTGCATTTGGATCTGCCGGCCGATCAGCTGCTGCAATCCCTGCTTGCCGCAGTGGGGAGCTGGGCCGGCACGAGCGAGCAATCCGATGACATGACGATTGTCGTGGCCCGCATGGATGGAGCATAGGTTTGGGAGCTGTCGGTCTCTCACGAAGGGGAAGGACTTTGATCGCTTGCGATGGTTGTGGCGTGGTTGTCCCTTTTGCAGATGACCGGCACATCCGGGAGAGAATCGAACGGCTGGAGCTCGCGACGCGGTTTCGGCCCGTTCACATCCAGATCCTGATCCTGGATGCCGCGCCTCCCGCGCGTCCCGAAGATTATTTTTATCGGGTTGCGAAAGACCGGTCGATCCGGTCGGCTCGATGGCGGAGCTATTTCGATGAACTCGCGAGTTCCTCCGACACACTTCCCGGCAGTGGAATGGAAGAGGGTGCCGCCCTGGACGGCTTCCAGCGCCGCGGGTTGTTCCTTGCGTATTTGGTGGAATGCCCGGTCCCGGGAAGCGCGGATTTTGCGGCTGCGATCAAACGGACGGCTCCCACGCTGCTGAAACGGCTGCACTCCTCCTATCGTCCTAAACGTGTGGCCCTTTTGTCTCAGTCCCTGCAAGGGCTTATTCCGGTCCTTCAAGAGGCCGGCTGGGGCGACCGCCTACTCCTTGATGAGGGGAAGCCGTTGCCGGATCCGTCCGTGCTCCGCAGAAGGCTTGCAGAAGTGCCATGAAAGGCTCTCCCATTGGCGTGTTTGGACTTCCGGAGCGGCGCTATCTGCGTGGAAGTGAATGCAGTACACACTTCAGCGGGCGTCAACGGTTTATGCTAAAATCACCGGTTGTCTGAGGTTATCGCAACAACAGGAGTATCGGTATGAAGGTACGCACCAAGTTTTTGGTCGGCTCCGGCATGATTGTGGCCACGCTGTGCATGCTTGCCTACGTCGGTTTCACGCAGAGTAAGACGTACTACCACACAATCTCCGAGCTGCCTGCCTTGCAAGGGGCGTCGCTTCATCAGCGCATACGCGTGTCGGGCAATGTCCGCGCGGGTTCGATTTCGCACCGCGAGGACCGCGTAGATTTTGTGCTCGAAGAGCAGGGTAAGACTCTTCCAGTCAGCTACATCGGCCGCGATCCTCTGCCCGATACGTTCAAGGATGGCGCTCAGGCCCTCGTAGAAGGCCAGATCAAGCCCGATGGCAGCTTCGTTGCCGAGCAGGTGCAGGCGAAATGCGCGTCTAAGTATCAAGCGAGCCCCACAGGTTCCCCGGCTGGGACTCAGCCAGGGCAAACGATGAACGGTGCCGGCGGCTCCGGCATTGCGAACAAGAGTTGATGGTGCGTCAGAGGGATCGATAAGGCGGCGGAGGTAATCGGTGGATATTTTCGGTTCATTTGCACTTCTGCTCGCGCTGTTGGCCGCCGTATACGCTTTGGTCGGCGGGATCGTTGGAATCGCTACCCGCCGAGCCGTCCTGACCAAAAGTGCGCGCAACGCAGGCATGGCCGTCTTCGGATTGGTTACGCTGGCGGTAGCCGCTCTCGAATATTTTTTCTTCACCGATAATTTCACGATGGCGTATGTTGCAGAGCATAGCAACCGCGCCTTGCCGCTCTTTTACAAATTTGCGGCGCTCTGGTCCGGACAGGAAGGATCGCTGCTGTTCTGGAGCTGGCTGCTTTCCATCTATGCTTTCTCCGCCCTCTTCCTGAACCGCAAGAAACATCCGGAACTGATGCCCTATGTAGGAGTGGTGCTTGCGGGCGTCCAGACGTTCTTTCTCACGCTGAACAATTTTGTTGCGACCCCCTTCAGCGTTCTGGCGAGCGCCAATTCGAACGGCGTGTTCCACCTCGCGAGGGTGGCCGAAGGCAGTGGCTTGAATCCGCTGCTGCAATACCCGGAGATGGTGATTCATCCGCCGATGCTCTATCTCGGCTACACCGGTTTCACGATCCCGTTCGCTTTTGCGCTGGCGGCGCTACTGGGGCGCTACCCCGGCGAGAAATGGATCCACATCACGCGGCGCTGGACCATGGTGGCCTGGTGCTTCCAAAGCGTTGGAATCCTGCTGGGCGCCCACTGGGCCTACGCGGTGCTCGGGTGGGGCGGCTACTGGTCCTGGGATCCGGTCGAAAACGCGTCATTGCTGCCGTGGATTACGGGCACGGCCTTCCTCCATTCGGTGATGATGCAGGAAAAGCGCGGCATGATGAAGGTGTGGAACGTGTGGCTGGTCTTCACTACCTTTATGCTTTCGATTTTGGGAACGCTGCTCACGCGTTCGGGAGTGATCAGCTCGGTGCATGCGTTCGCACAATCGGGCATCGGCACGTGGTTTGTCTGTTTCCTGGCGATCATTTTCATCGTTTGCTTCTGGGCATACTGGATGAACAGGGATTATCTTCGCAGCGACAACCAGCTGGATTCGCTGGTCTCCCGCGAATCGAGTTTCCTGTTCAACAATCTCGTGCTGTTGGCGGCCTGCTTTGCCGTTCTGTGGGGCACGCTTTTCCCGGTGCTTTCTGAGTGGTTCACGCGGAGCAAGATCAGCGTAGGGCCGCCGTTCTTCAACAAGGTGAATGTGCCCATTGCGCTTTTCCTGCTGCTTCTCACCGGCGTCGGTCCGCTGCTCGCGTGGCGCAAGACCTCGTTTGACGCCCTGCGGCGCAACTTTGCGTGGCCTTTGGCGGGCGGCGTCGTCGCGGGCGGTATCGGGTTCACTTTTGGCTTCCGGGAGATCTACGCGCTCATTTGCCTGGTCCTTTCTGTGTTCGTGACCCTCACGATTTTTTCTGAGTTTTATCGCGGGGCGCGCGTGATTGCCACGCGTGAGCACACCAACATCTTGACCGCCATCGGCGATCTGACAATGCGCAACACCCGGCGGTACGGCGGCTACGTGGTGCACTTTGGGATGGTGCTCGTATTCATCGGTATTGCGGGCTCTGCGTTTAACAAAGACATCCAGATGGACATGTCGCCGGGACAGTCTCTCGCCATCGGCCCGTATACGATTCTTTGCCAGAATTTTGACCAGGTGGCCAACGACAATTACCAGTCCGAGCGGGCTACACTCGAAGTTTTTCGCGACGGGCATTCGGTGATGATGCTCTACCCTCAGCGCCGTCTTTACCTGGCGAGCCAGGTGACTGAGACGATGGTGGCGGTGCAAAGCTCCGCCCTGCATGATTTGTACGTGGTCTATGCGGGGCAAAACCCTGATACCGGCAAGCCGGTGATCCATGCCTATCTCAATCCGCTCGTGAAATGGATCTGGTTTGGCGGCGTGGTGGTGGTCCTTGGGACGGGCCTGGCGATGTTGCCCAATCGCCGCGCGGCAATCCTGCTGAAGGCGGTCCAGGAAAAATCCTGGGGTAACGCAGTGGCGGCAACCTCGCCTGCCGTTGTGCGGCGAGTGGAATCGCATGATGATTGAGGGCCGTTGTTTTTCTACACGGCGCTCGCTTGCGTTTGCCGTTAGAATGTTGCTCCCTGTTGTTGTGGCCGCACTTTTCGTCGCGGCGTGCGCCAACGGGCAATCAACTCCTCGCGCCAAGGCTCTCGGTGAAAAATTGATGTGCGTGTGCGGATGCAATCAAATTCTGATTGCCTGCAACCACGTCGGCTGCCAGTATTCGCACAAAATGCTCCAAGAACTGGACCAGCTCGTGGCGCGCAACGATTCAGACGATTTGATCCTCCAGGCCTTCGTGCAGGAGTATGGTCCGACGGTGCTTGCTGAGCCGCCGACAAAGGGCTTCAATTGGGCCGCCTGGATTGTTCCGATCGTGGTGCCGATTGTGGCGATGTTCCTGGTCTGGCAGGTGGTGCGCCGTTGGAGGATTCGAGCGCATCTGGCGCCCGCCTCCGGACCGGATATTTCGCCCGAACTGCTGGCTCGGGCGCAGCATGAGGCGGACGAGGACTCCCGTGATGAGTCCGATGCTTAGCCTGGGAGTCTACATCGGCGCGGCTTGCGTGCTACTGGCCGTGGGCACGCTGCTGTTTGTCTTCAACGTGCACCTTGATTCCTCCGATTACGCGCCTCACCGTACGAAACTCGACCAGCTCTTGGAGCGCCGCGACGCCATTTACGACAATCTGCGCGACCTGCGCTTTGAATTTCGCGCGGGGAAGTATTCAGAAAAGGATTACCAAGAAATCAAGCAGTCTCTTGAAATCGAAGCGGCTCGCGTCCTCGCCGATATGGACACTCTCACGGGGAGTACTCCGACTCCGGCGACGCGCCAGGCGGCCGCCGAACGGGTACGGAATTCATGACATTCCGCGATTTCAATTCGAGGTCACGCTGGCTCATTGCGGCGACGCTATGCGCGGTCCTAGGGTGGGCAGCCAGTGCTTCTGCCGGAACCGTCACGGGTACCGTACGCAACGGAACTACGGGCAAGCCTGCGGCGAATGTGGAGATGATCCTCATCCAGTTGCAGGGCGGCATGCAGCCGGTGGCGAACACCAAGACCGATTCCGACGGGCGCTACAGGTTCGATAATCCAGGGTTGGGCGCCGCGCCAATGCTGCTCCGTGCAATCTATCGCGGCGTGACGTATCACGAGCCCGTCCCGCCCGGCAAATCCTCGGCCGATGTGGAAGTGTTTGAGCCCACGGAAAAACCCAGCGCTGTCAGCGTCACGGCGCATGCCATCATTCTGCAGCCGGACGGACCGGATCTGGATGTTGGCGAGGAATACAGCATCTCGAACAAGACGCAGCCTCCCCTCGCCTATTACAAGGCCGACGGCTCCTTTGTTTATTCGCTGCCTGCGGGTGCGGCGATGAGCCAGGTCTCGGCCGTGAGTTCCGCCGGAATGCCAGTGATCCAGACACCGATCGATAAGGGCAAGAACAGGGAAGCGATTGCATTTCCGTTCCGCCCGGGCGACAGCGGAGTGCGCATGTCGTACAAGATTCCTTACGCCAACAATCAAACGAAGCTCACCTTCGTTTCGCCCTATGCGGCCGACCGCCTCGGGATATTTGTGCCGCCGACCGTACAAGTTTCCGGCGATGGTTTGAGCCCCGCCGGTCAGGAGCAGGGATTAAACGTGTACATGCGTCCGTCGGTAGCGGCCAACACGCCGTTCACGATTTCTGTCTCCGGAACCGCGCCACCGCCGCCTCCGCAAGGGGCTGGGGAAGGCGATCGGTCGCAGGACCCATCGGTGAACTCGCGCGCCGAATCCGGCGCCGAACCCCTGGCAGCAACCGCAACCACGCTTCCCGCGCGGCTCGATAGTCTCAAATGGACCATTGCCGGTGGTTTTGCCGCGATCTTCGCTCTTGGGCTGGCTTTCCTTTGGCGGCGTTCGGAGATAGCCGGCGACACCGGCAGCGAATGCGCGGAAGCGACTGGCCCCCGGCAGAAGCGTTCCCGTTCCAAGGCGGCAGACGCCGCAATCGAGCTCAACGGCAAAGTGCAGGGGAGCCTGGACGAATTGAAGGAAACTTTGTTTCGCCTCGAATTGCGCCGCCAGGCCGGTACCATCGGTGAAGGAGATTACGAGCGTGAACACGCCCGCATCCAGAAACACCTTCGCGATTTGGTAAAAGGCTAGTAGCCCCTTGTCCGCTTCGGGAACGACCGCAGCTTCCGTCACACCTCGACAATGTGGCATACGGTTCGACAAGGTCGAGAAGCGATTTGGGTCGCTGATCGCTTTGCGAGCAGTGTCGTTGGATATTGTGCCTGGCGAATTTGTGGCGCTGTTGGGACACAATGGGGCAGGGAAAACCACGCTGCTTCGCATCGCTGCGCTTCTCATGACACCCACGAGCGGCTCGGTTTCCTTCTCCGCGGATGTCGCCGAGCCGAAAACGCCCCAGCCCGAAGCCAAGCTCGAATCGAATAAACGACTGATCGGCATGGTAGGGCACAGCTCGCTTCTCTACGACGAATTGACCGCCGCCGAAAATCTCGCCCTGTTTGGACGGCTCTACGACCTTGACGGCCTGTCCGACCGCGTTGCGAATGCGCTGTCGGCCTGTGGCCTGGCATCGCGCTCCGGCAGCTTGGTGCGGACGTTCTCGCGCGGTATGCGCCAGAGGGCGGCGATTGCTCGCGCCCTGCTGCATGAACCGCGCTTACTGTTGCTCGACGAACCTGCGGCAGGCCTCGACCGGCAGGGAATCGAATGGTTTGGCGCGACGCTCGCGCGCCTTCGTGCCGACGGTTGCACGGTGCTAATGAGCACTCATGCCCGCAATGAATCCCTGGACTTAGCAACCCGGGCTGTTTCGCTGCGAGGCGGGCGTATTGAGCACGACAGCGGCCCGGGTTGCGATCCTCGCCCCCTGCTCGCGGCGCTGCGTGCGGAGGCCTGATGAGCACGACCCGCGCCGCTGCGATCCTGCTCGCCAAGGAACTCCGCCTGGAGTTCCGATCGCGCGAGATTCTCACGGCAACGGTCGTGTTCTCGCTGGTGGTTATAACTTTCTTCAGCTACGTGTTCGAGCCGACGGCGGCCGAATCGCGCCGCTACGGCCCCGGCCTGCTGTGGATCGCCTTCCTTTTCGCCGGCTCGCTAATGCTTCACCCCTCATTCGCACGCGAGCAAAATAACGAGACTCTGGACGCGCTTCGCATGGCGCCGATCACTCCCTTCGCGATCCTGCTGGGGAAACTGCTTTCCAACTTCGTTTTTATGTCGCTCACGGAGTTGGTTCTGGTGCCGGTGTTCGCCGTATTTTATAACCTCTCTCTTGCGGGCATTGCCGGCCGCCTCACCCTGGTGCTGATGTTGGGCACGTTGGGTTTGGTTACCACGGGGACGGTTTTTTCCGCCATTTCGGCACACGCCAGGATGCGCGAGCTCCTTCTGCCTCTCCTGTTGCTTCCAATCTTGGCGCCGCTGCTCATCGCCGCGGTGGAAGCCACGGCAGGACTGTTCGCGGAGCAGCCGGCGTTGGACCGCACTTGGGTCGCATTTCTCGCTGGATTTGATATTGTGTTCTTTAGCGCCTCCTGGCTTCTATGCAATTTTCTGGTGGAGGAATGAAAGAAGGGCCCGACATGAGGTTCCGAATAATATCGACACTCTTCGTGGCGGCCCTGGTTTTCTCCGCTGGCTACGCTGCGCTTTTCATTGCCCCCGATGAGTCCACGATGCACGAAGTCCAGCGCATCTTCTATTTTCACGTTCCGTCTTGGATCACGTCTTTCACGGCCTTTGCGGTTGTCTTTGCTTCCAACATTCTCTACCTCACCACGCGCCGCCTCCAGTGGGACTGCCTGGGGGTGGCCGCCGCCGAAGTAGGGGTGGCGTGCTGTTCGATCGGCCTGATCACCGGGCCCCTTTGGGCCCGTCCCGTGTGGGGTATCTGGTGGACCTGGGACGCGCGGCTGACGACGACGTTCATCCTATGGCTGCTTTATATCTCCTATTTGCTGCTCCGCGGCTTGCTCGAAGACCCGCAAAAGCGGGCTTCGCTCTCCGCCATTTTTGGCATCTTCGCGTTTCTCGATGTGCCGCTCGTATATATGTCGAACCGCCTTTGGCGGACGCAGCACCCACAACCGGTGTTTTTCGGGGAGCAAGGGTCCGGAGTCGATCCGACAATGAGCAAAGTCCTGCTGCTGTGCGTGATTTCCATGTTCGCGGTGATGATTCCGGTCCTCATTGACCGGTACCGCCTGGAGAAGCTGCGCCACGAGTACGACGAGCTGCGGCTGGAGGTTGAAAACCGCGTCACCGATCCACGCTTCGTTCCTACGGGGGGGCACGCATGAAAAATTTTCAGTTCTTGTTTGCTGCCTGGATGGCCGTCTGGGCTGTGTTTCTGGGATATGAATTGTCCGTGGCGCGCCGACTCAGCCAGCTTCGCGACGACATCGAACGGTTGAAAAACCAGCTCAGGGAAGGGTAGACTTCCCCGCCCGGAGACTGTCGTCGCGCGGTACTTTTGACGCCTCCTTCCGGACAATTTTTTCGACTTTACTTACGGCCTCAGAAGCGCGATTCTTGGAGGCGGAACGCAATTATGCCGGACGCTAAAAAGTTTGCGGTGGTGCTTTTCCAGCTGGGCGGCCCTGATTCCCAAGCCGCGGTCGAACCTTTCCTCTATAACCTGTTTTGCGATCCTGACATTATTAATTTCCCCGGGTCATTTTTGGCGCGCAAGCCACTCGCCAAGCTGATTTCCAGCACGCGCTCGAAAAAGGTGCGCCAGCATTACGCCGAAATCGGCGGGGGCTCGCCGATCCGCCGTCTTACTGAGCGACAGGCAAAGGCGGTGGAGGTTGCCTTGCGTGGCCACGTCTCTGCCCGTACGATTGTGGCGATGCGCTACTGGAATCCTGGTACTCAGGAAGCCATCGCTATCCTCGAAAGCGCCCCTTACGATGAGCTTGTCCTGCTTCCGCTCTACCCGCATTATTCCTTTGCCACCACCGGCAGCAGTCTGAAGGAATGGAAACGCCTCTATAAGGCCCAGGTTCCCGTGCACGTCATCGAGCATTTCTTCGATCATCCGGACTATATCGGCGGAATCGTCGAACGCATCAATGGCGTTTTGAATCAGCTTCCCAACCCCGAAGAAGTAACGCTTGTCTTCAGCGCCCACGGCCTCCCCGTGTCGCTGGTCGAAAAGGGCGACCCCTATCCCCTGCACATTCAGCAAACGGTGCGCATGGTGTGCGAGATGGGCGCTTGGGAGAATCCTTACGTCCTCTGTTATCAGAGCAAAGTAGGGCCGCAGAAGTGGCTCCAGCCGTCTCTTACCGGCACCATCGAAAAAATGGCGCAGGACGGCATCCGGCGCATGCTGGTGATCCCGATTTCCTTTCTGACCGAGCACATCGAGACCCTTCACGAGATCAATATCGAAGCGCGGGAGCATGCAGAAGCGCTGGGCGTCACGGACTTCCACATGATGCCGGCCCTCAACGACTCGCCGCTGCTGATTCGCGCTCTGGCGGACTTGGTGCTTCGTGCCGTAGGCATGCGTGCGGGCGTCGCCTCGGTCGTTTCCTGAGACGGTTCAGCCTCCTCTCAAATGCTGTTGCTATCGTCCCTTCCCGGGCACGTCGCCTTTGTGCGGTGAATCGCTATGGTATAAATGAAAGGCTGCCCAGATAGCGCATGTGTTCCTGTGAGGTTTTGTGGAATTTTCCCTGACCGACGAGCAGCAGCAGCTTCGCAGCACCGTCCGCAAGTTCGCCGAAATCGAGATCACCCCGCATGTGATGGAATGGGATGAAGCCTCTACTTTTCCGTCGGAGCTGATTCCCCAACTTGCCGATCTCGGCCTGTTGGGCGTGATCTTTCCCGAGCCATACGGCGGCGCGGGAATGGGATATCAGGAATATGCCCTCATCATCGAGGAACTTTCGCGCGTGGACGGGTCGATCGGCATCATCGTAGCGGCTCACAATTCCCTCTGCACGAATCATATTTTCAAGTTCGGCACCGAAGAGCAGAAAAAGAGATATGTTGTCCCTTTGGCGCAGGGCCAGAAGCTGGGCTGCTGGTCTCTCACGGAGCCAGAAGCCGGGTCCGACGCAGGTGGCACCCGCACGACGGCCAAGAAGGATGGCAACGAGTGGTTGATCAACGGGGCAAAGACGTTCACGACGAACGGGCATTACGCCGATGTTTGCGTCGCCATGGCTGTGACGGATCCTGGCAAAAAGCACCACGGGATTTCGGCTTTCATTGTTGAGAAGGGAACGCCCGGCTTCCGCCCCGGTAAGAAGGAAAACAAGCTCGGCTTGCGGGCGAGCGACACGAGCGAGGTCGTGTTCACGGATTGCCGCGTGCCCGCGGAAAATCTGCTCGGCAAAGAAGGCGAAGGCTTCGTCAACAGCCTCCAGATTCTGGATGGCGGACGCATTTCCATTGCGTCTCTCGCCTTGGGAATGGCGCAGGGCGCCTACGAAAGCGCGCTGCGCTACGCGCAGCAGCGAAAGCAATTTGGGAAGCGAATCTCCGAGTTTGAGGCGATCCAGTTCAAGTTGGCCGACATGGCTACCGAAATCGAGGCCGTGCGCCTGCTCACATATCAGGCCGCTTGGCTTGCCGATCGCGCCAGGGCTTCGGGAGATCACTCCGTTCGCTTCACTCGCGAGTCCAGCATGGCCAAGCTCTACGCGGGCGAGGTCGCGGTACGCGTCGCGAATGAAGCCGTCCAAATACACGGAGGCTACGGCTTCATCAAAGATTATCCCGCGGAAAAATATTATCGCGACGTGAAGCTGTGTACCATTGGCGAAGGCACCAGCGAAATTCAGCGCCTCGTCATCGCTCGGCAGCTTCTCGGGAAGCCCTAGGTGCCGGCCTCGATCGAAAATTGGGCCGGCCAAATTCGCTCGGGCGAGGTCCGGGCCCTTTCGCGCGCCGTTTCGGCCATCGAAAATCACGCGCCAGAAGCCGAGGAGCTTCTTCGCGAGATTTTTCCTTACACCGGCCGCGCCTATCGTATTGGGATTACGGGTGCTCCCGGAACAGGGAAGAGCACGCTGGTAGACCGTCTTGCGTCCCAGTATCGCATCGAACGGAAAACAGTCGGCATCATCGCCGTCGATCCGTCGAGTCCCTTCACGGGCGGCGCGATTCTGGGCGACCGCATCCGCATGCAAGGACACGCAGCTGATTGCGGCATTTTCATCCGCTCGATGGCCACCCGCGGATTCCTGGGAGGCCTCGCTCAAGCCGCCGGCGACGCTGCGTTGCTGCTGGATGCGGCTGGCAAGCAGATGATCCTGCTCGAAACAGTCGGCGTGGGACAAGGCGAGATCGAAGTGGTTCGTTTCGCCGACTGCACCGTAGTCGTGCTCACGCCCGGCATGGGCGACGATATCCAGAACCTCAAAGCGGGCCTCATGGAGATCGGCGACATTTTGGTCCTCAATAAGTTCGACCGGGAGGGCGCGCAGCGCTTTGAGCAGCAGCTGACGGCGATTCTTCAAATCGCGCCGGAGCGTGACGGTTGGAAGCCTCCCATCGTGCGCACCGTGGCCACCGAAGGAAAGGGCATCGAAGAGTTCGCGCAACAGATCGCCCTCTTCCGAGAGTATTTCGACAGGCCCGAGCGCCGGCGCGCCCGTGAACTGTCCTATTGGAAGCAATGGCTCCTGCGATTGCTCCAGGCAAGCCTGCTCGAGCGGGTGGGCCGCCACATCGACGAAGCGCAATTGGAAGCGCTGGCGACAGAAGTCGCGGGGCGCAGGAAGGATCCCTACTCCGCCGTGACCGAAATGATCGCGGATTCAGGGATGGCAGACAAACTCGATCAAGCGGGAGCGAATTCTTGAAGCTCGGCAACCTGGAATTCCACGTTTTGTCCGACGGCCACGTTTTACTCGACGGGGGGGCCATGTTCGGCGTGATCCCGAAGCCCTTGTGGGAAAAGAAAATGCCGGCCGACGCGCGTAACCGCATCACGCTCTCGATGAATTGCCTGTTAATCTTCGCGGCGGGCAAAAGGATTCTGGTGGAAACGGGTGCGGGCGACAAGCTCAACGCGAAGCTGCGTGACATTTATGGCCTCGACGGGCCTCGTCTTGTCGAACGTTTGCGTGACTACGGTCTCGCGCCAGGAGATATCGACATCGTCATCGACACGCACCTGCATTTCGACCATTGCGGCGGCAACACGCGGGTCGAAGAAGATAAGGTGGTTCCCGCGTTCCCCAACGCGCAATACATCGTGCAGAAGGGCGAGTTCGATCACGCCGGGAAACCGACCGAACGCGACCGGGCCAGCTATTTCAACGAAAACTATGCGCCGATTGCGGAGGCCGGAAAGTTGTCGCTGCTCGAAGGCGACCAAACCGTGGTTCCCGGAGTCGAGGTGATCTGCGTCCCCGGCCACACGGCCAACATGCAATGCGTCAAACTCACGGGCGGCGGGAAGACCGCGTTTTTGTTCGCGGACCTGGTGCCGACGACGGCGCACCTACCGCTTCCCTGGATTATGGGTTACGATCTCTACCCCATGACGACGCTGAAAAACAAAATAAAGTGGATTCCCGAAGTCCTCCGCGAAGGATGGCTGGCCCTGTTCGCGCACGATGCAAAGGTGCCGGCAGCTTATCTCCGCGAGCGCGAAGGCCGATGGGAAGCCGAACCCGCAAAGGTGGATTGAGAATGGCGAAGGCCGCATCCAATAACAAGAAAAAGAGCAGAAAAGAGCAGGTCAAGATTGGGATCTTTGGCGGCAGCGGTTTGTATCACATGAAAGGACTGACGGAGACCCGCGAGGTCCGCGTGAAGACTCCGTTCGGCGATCCGTCCGATGCAATCGTCATCGGGACACTGGAGGGCCAGCGCGTCGCCTTCCTCGCTCGCCACGGCCGCGGACACGTTATTTCCCCCAGTGAAATCAACTATCGAGCCAATGTGTGCGCGATGAAGATGCTGGGGGCCCAGCGGATTATTTCAGTGAGCGCCGTAGGCTCGCTCCGCGAAGACCTTCCGCCGCTCGACTTTCTGATCCCCGATCAGTTTTTTGACCGCACGCACGGGCGCATCTCCACGTTCTTCGGCGGGGGTGTTGTCGCCCACGTGGGCTTCGACAAGCCGACCTGCGCGGAGCTGTCGTCACATCTTGCCGAGGCGTGCGACCGGGTCGGCGTCAAGGCCCATCGCGGCGGCACTTACGTGTGCATGGAAGGCCCTCAATTCTCCACACTGGCTGAATCGCACACCTACCGCCAGCTCCGTTTCGATATCATCGGCATGACCAATCTCACCGAGGCCAAGCTCGCCCGCGAAGCCGAAATGTGCTACGCCAGCTTCGCGATGATCACCGACTATGATTGCTGGCACCCGCAGCACGGTTCGGTGACCCTCGAAGAGATTCTCTCCAACCTGCATCGCAACACGGAAAACGTGCAGCAGGCCATACACCAGGTGATTCGCCAATCAGGAAACGCCGAGCACAATTGCAAGTGCGGCAAGGCCCTCGCGCACGCTATCCTGACAGATCGCAAGGCTATTTCTCCGGCCGCGAAAAAGCGGCTCGCGCCGATCATCGGCAAGTACATTCCCTGAGGATTTTCGGAGCATTTTATCGAACATTTTATGGATCTGGAGGATGAGAGACTCATGTCACTTTTGGTTGTCGGTTCGATGGCGTTTGATGCGATTGAAACACCTTTTGGCAAGGTGGACCGCACGCTGGGCGGGGCGGCCAGCTACTTTGCGCTTGCCGCGAGCCAGTTCACGCCGGTGCGCGTTGTTGCCATCGTGGGCGAGGATTTCACCGACAAGGAAAGGGCCGTCTTCCAGGGCCGCAAGATCGACCTGTCCGGCGTGGAGCACGCCGAAGGGAAGAGCTTTTTCTGGGCCGGGCGGTACAGCCAGAACATGAACGAGCGCACCACGCTTGCCACTGAGCTGAACGTATTCGCCGATTTCAAGCCGAAGCTTCCGGATTCCTATCTTGATTCGTCGAGCATTTTCCTTGGCAATATTGACCCAACGCTGCAGCGTTCCGTCCTCAAGCAGGTGAAGGGCAAGCCGAAAGTCGTCGGGCTCGACACGATGAATTACTGGATCGAGGGCACGCCCGCCGAGCTGCGCGAAACCCTGAAGCATACGCAAATCCTGATGATCAACGACGATGAGACGCGCCAGCTCACCGGCGAGCACAATCTTTTGCGCGCCGCCAAGCGGGTATTCAAAATGGGCCCGCGCACGCTGGTGATCAAGCGCGGCGAGCACGGTGCGCTCATGGTCCACGATAAATTCATGTTTTCGGTCCCGGGTTTTCCCCTCGAAGAAGTTCACGACCCAACCGGCGCGGGCGACAGTTTTGCCGGCGGATTCATGGGCTGGCTCGCCGGGGCCGGCAAGGTGAACGAGCAGACCTTGCGCCGTGCGATGGTTTACGGCTCCGTGATGGGCAGCTTCGCCGTCGAGAGTTTCGGCGTAAAGCGGCTCACAAAGGTCAAACGCAGCGAGATTACTGCCCGCGCGCACCGTTTCTCACGCCTGACTTCCTTCAAACTTTGATGTTCAGGCTCTGGCGTTCAGACTCTGATCCTGAGCAGCGATTGCGTTGAGCTGTCGCGTTTGTGCTGCCCGTAGTAGAATCCGCCCGAACAATGGCCGAGAGCCGTTATGCTGCATGATCTGAACGCCGCTGTCGCCGGGGGCGGTGGCTTCTGGCCTCCGTCCTGGGCGGGTTCGTCGGTCTTGAGCGCGATCTCAGCCGCCAGCCGGTCGGCATTCGGACCGACAGGCTGATCTGTCTTGGGGGCCGCCCTCTTCACGATTGTGGCCTACGAAATGGCTGGCAATGCGGGCGGGGACCACACGCGAATCGCAGCCCAGATCATTCCGGGCATCGGGTGTCTGGGGGCGGGCATGATGATTCGCGAGCGCGGCACCATCATCGGAATCACGAGTGCCGCGACGATTTCCTGGTGGCGAGCATCGGCATGACCATCGGTGCCGGCCTCTACGTTAGCGGTATTTTCACCATGCTCTTGCTGTTAGGCTCCCTGGTCATCGCTGGCAATATGGAAGACCGCCTCGGTCTGCACACCCGGGTGATGAAATTCAGGATTACGGGCCCCCCGGAGGGGAATCCGCTGCCCTAGGTTCACACGATCGTCGGCCCGATCGTCCTCAATGCGCGGCGATGACAACTATTTAACACCGACCAGGGCCTTTTGGTGGAATTTGAGGCCGAGATAACCGTGCCGCAGGAACGAGACCTGATGACGCGTCTCGGCCGGCTCCAAGCACGGCTTGAAGCCCACCCGGTGGCCCCCATCACTCCGTTGTGACCGCGTGTCTGCGGTATTGCGCCAGCTTCGGCCTCGCACCCAGAGAAAAGCCATCCCTGGAGCAGCCGGTTTCCCTCGACCGATGCAGCCAACCCCTTGGGCTTCTATCGAATCCGAGTTGACGTGCAATGCAGCGGGGTGCTATCACTTTGCAGTGGGATTTGGCGACGGTGTTAGGTGCATTTCCCCTCGTTCCTTCTCGGCCGCGGATAGCGAGCGGCCTCGGGATCCCCAAAAAGTTCGCGGGAGGATGGTATTGATTCGTTTGCGCTCGGCAGCGCTGGCGTCGATAGTGGGTCTGTTGGTGTTGCTATCGGGTTGCGGAAGTGAAAACCCGCCATACAACGATACCCCCTCGATTACGAGTCTTTTTCCTTCCAGTGCCGTTGCGGGAGGGCCGGGATTTACCTTGAATGTCGCCGGCAACGGTTTCATCTCCACGTCGGTGGTCTACTGGAACAATACCGCGCGCACCACCACCTACAACACTTCTTCGACGCAGCTTTCCATCTCTGTGACCGCGCAAGACATTGCCAGTCCCGGCACGGCGCAGGTTGTGGTTGTGACTCCCGCACCGGGCGGCGGCCCTTCGGTTGCCGTGAACTTTACCATTACCTCGCCGCAGAATCCGCAGCCGACCATTACTTCGCTCTCTCCATCGAGCACCCCGGTGGGAGTGCTGCCGTCGGGGGGCCTTCTGATCGTGAACGGGACGAATTTCGTTTCAAGCTCATCTGTTGCATTCAACGGCAACTTGCGTGCGACGACCCTTGTAAGCTCCACGCAATTGAGGGTGATGATGACCGCCGCCGATGTCGCCGCCAATGCGACCATCGGCGTGTCGGTGTCCAATCCGGCCCCCGCAGGCGGGGTTTCTGGATCGCTCCCCTTCACTGTAGGGACAGGCGCTGCGGTTCGCTTGAAGGCGAGCCTGGCGGCTGGCGCGCAGTTCCCGCAGGTTGTTTCCGCCAGCGCCGGGGGTGGGCCGGCAAACGGGGCGAGCAGTGGTCCGGCGGTCAGCTCCGATGGCCGATTTGTTGCGTTCTATTCGACTTCGACAGACCTGGTAGCCCAAGGAGCGTCGGGGAGCATCTTCGTGCGCGATACCTGCCTCGGTGCTGCGGGTTGTATGCCTCAAACGACCGCCGTCGATCTTGCTCCCGACGGTAGCGCGCCGAGTGTGGCAGCCGAGAACGAGGTTGCCATCAGCGGGGATGGCCGATTTGTTGCGTTTGCGTCGAGCGCGACCAACCTGGTTACGAGCGTTTCAGGCCCGCCTCCTTTGCCATCGAATGTCTACGTGCGCGATCTTTGCGTTGGCACCGAGGCTCCGTCGGGTTGCGTGCCGCATACAGAGCTTGTGTCGATAGCTGCGAACGGAGATTCGGCGGCCCTAGCCAGCAGCTCTCCTTCGCTCAGCTCCGATGGCCGCTTTGTCGCATTCGTCTCGGCGGCTAGTAGCCTGGTCGCGGGTTTTGCTGTTGCGGGGAACGCTGTCTATGTGCGCGACACATGTGCTGGCCAGGCCAGCACGGCCGCTTGCGTACCGCACACATATTCGGCATCTGCCGATATCAGCAACGAGCCGTCACCGCAACGGTTCAGTGATCCAGTCATTTCTCCCGACGGCCGCTATGTTGTTTTGGAAGTCTCGAATGCCGCGACCGCGGGCGCCGCAAATCAGACCGCTTCGCAGCTCTTGCTTGTCGACACATGCCTCGGTGTGAGTGATTCAACATCGTGCGTCACATCCACCGTGCCCATTTCGATCTCGGCGGACCGATCACCTCTAAGGGGACTCAATCAAGGGCCTTCGATCAGCGGGGACGCGCGATTTATCGCGTTCCAATCCTCGGATTCAGGTGCCACGCCGAACGTGTTCCTCCGGGACACCTGTTTGGGCATCGTCGCAGGTTGCGTTCCTTCCACAACGCTGCTTATCGAGAATGCAGCAGCTCCGCACCTGAGTTCCAACGGGCGTTATGTCAGCTTTGTTGCAAATCCCTCCGGCACGACCGACGGTGCGGCAGCAGTTACCTCAGGTTCGCTCTACGTCTACGATACCTGCGCGGGAGCCGCGGAAACCTGCAACCCGGCGTCATATCCGATCACCGCTTCCAGCCCGGTTTCTGGCTCCTCGCCGTTGACGGTGAACGCGTCTCCGGTGCCGCTCACCTCCGACGGCAGCTTCCTGTTCTTTTCCACATCGGCTGGCGCCGCGGGCCTCCCGTTGAGCCTCCAGGGAGACGTTCTGCTTACGGCTACTCCGTTTTAGGCTTACAGAGTCCGCGTTTGCGTGGCAGCGCAGCAGGCGAATCCTTGGGGGTCGTGGCTTCTAGCTTAGCCACGACCCGATGGCTGGCGCGCGGTGGTTCCTTCGGGCTGCCCTTTGCGCGAGTCTTCGGTTTGGGGCCGTCCCCTGCCTTTTTTGTTCGCCCGTATCTGTTTGCCTCCGTGATGGTTTCCTCATCTGGACTAGTCTGGTTAAATTTCTTATCCTCGATTGTGGTACATGCCGCAGCCTCTCAAGCCACCCGCACTACGACCCGGAGACGCCATCCGCATTCTTTCGCTCGCGAGCCCCGTGGATGGGACCTTGCTCGAGAAGGGCTGTGGGGAACTGAAACGCCTAGGCTACGTTCTGAAGCTCGATCCTCCGAGCGTGCTCGCGCGAGGAGGTTTTTTCGCCGGGCCGGCGGCTTTGAGAGTTTCTGCTCTTAAGGAGGCTCTTGCGGAAAACGGATCACGCGCCATCTTTTGCTCGCGAGGCGGCTATGGCGCCAATTATCTCCTGGATGGCTTGAGCGTCGCGCTCGCCTCGCCCAAGATTCTGCTGGGCCACAGCGACATTACGTCTCTACAAATTTGTTTGTGGCAGAAATTCGGCTGGATCACGCTGCACGGCCCGATGGTCGCATCGAGCATCGCCCACGGCGCGGGAGCACCGAAAGGCTATGACCGCGACAGTCTGCTCCGTTCGCTGACGGAAACGAAAAATGGCTGGCGTCTCGATCTAAAGGGCCAACCGTTGATTGGCGGTTCTGTGGAAGGCATTCTCCTCGGAGGGTGTCTGACGCTTGTGGAGACGACGCTCGGCACGCCCTGGGAGCTTGACACCCATGGCGCCATCCTAGTGCTGGAAGACCGCGGCATGAAACCGTATCAGGTGGACCGCGCCTTGATGCATTTGAAGCAGGCCGGAAAATTCAGAAGCGTTGCGGGAATTATTCTGGGCGATTTTCCCGAATGCGAAGCGCCCGCGGACACAGAATCGGTCAAAGACGTGGCGCACCGAATCCTCGCCCCGCTCGGTGTTCCGGTGGTGTGGGGAGCCCCGGTCGGCCACACCGAACGGCCGATGATCACGTTGCCTCTGGGGGTTCGCGCGCATCTCACGGTCCAGGGAGCGGCGGGAGCGGCGGTCAACCGGACACAACTCGAGGTTCTCGAGCCCGCCTGCACGGCATGATGCTGTCCGGTATCCTGTATGATCGGAGCACGAGCAGGCTTGGCCAACGGCTCATTGGAAGGGAGATCGGTTATCGCAACTCGTACGGCTAGAACCGAACACATTCACCTGTTGGGGATCGCAGGGTCCGCCATGGCTCCGGTCGCGGGCATGCTGAAGGAGCGCGGCTTTCGCGTCACCGGCACGGACGTAAACGTCTACCCGCCCGCCTCCACTCTTCTCAACTCTTTGGGGATTAAGTGGAACGAAGGCTTCCGCGAAGAAAATCTGAAACCGGCGCCCGATCTTGCCGTTATCGGTAACGCCAATTCCCGAGGCAATCCCGAGGTGGAATACATCCTCGACCAGAAAATCCCTTACTGTTCGATGCCGCAGTTGATCGAGGACTTTTTCATTCCCGGCCACACGTCGGTTGTTGTCGCCGGCACGCACGGTAAGACGACCACGACGGCCATGCTTGCCTGGATCTTCCACGTTGCCGGGCGCCGTCCCGATTTTCTGATTGGGGGCGTGGCCCCCAACTTCGCAGACCGCAGCTATGGGCTAGGGGGTGGTGAAGAGTTCATCGTCGAAGGGGACGAGTACGATTCGGCTTTCTTCGACAAGGGGCCGAAATTTCTCCACTACCACCCGGATGAGCTCATCCTCACTTCGCTCGAGTACGACCATGCGGATATCTATCCCGACCTGGCTTCCATCGAGCTTCAATTCAGGCGCCTCGTGAATTTGGTCCCGCGCCGCGGCCGCATTGTCGCCTGGGGAGAAAGCCCCACGTTGAAAGCGGCGGTCGCCAAGGCGTTCTGCCCGGTGGAAACGTTTGGTCTGACCCCTGAGTGCGATTGGTACGCCGGTGATCTCCTCTGGCAGGACAACGCCACCGAATTTCGCGTGGCCTATCGCGGCCGTGAAGTCACGCGCATCCGCATGCCGCTTGCCGGTCGACATAATGTTCTCGACGCCCTGGCCGCTATTGCCCTGGCATACGGCCGCGGCGTGGAACGCGAGGCCATCGAGCGCGCGTTGGCCGGTTTTCAGAGCGTGCGGCGCCGGATGGAAATCAAGGGCGAAGTGGGCGGTGTTCTCGTCGTGGAGGATTTCGCGCATCATCCCACCGCGATCCGCCTGACGCTGGAAGCTGCTCGCACGCGCTGGCCCGGCCGTAGAATCTGGGCGGCCATCGAGCCGCGCTCGAACACGATGCGCCGGAAGGTTTTTCAGGATGCATTGCCCGAAGCTCTCGCCATAGCCGACGGCGTGCTGATCGGCCCGGTGAATCGAGCACAACTGCTTTCCGATCAAGACCGTTTCTCGCCCGAATCCCTCGCCGAGTCTTTGCGCGCACACGGCCGCGTGGCGAAGGCGTTCCCTGCGGCCGCCGCAATTGCGGATCATCTTGCTGAGAACGCGAACCCGGGTGATCTGGTCATGGTGATGTCCAACGGAAGCTTTGACGGCCTGTGCTTCAAGCTACTTGAAAAGCTGAAGTGTCTTGCAGGAGCCCGTGGGTGACACGAGGCGGCATTCCAAGGCACCGCACGCCGCTGTTTGTGCTGGCCCTTCTTTCGTTGTTCGTCGCGCGTCCCGCTTCAGCCACCATCAAGTACCGCGTCTCGCTGGCCCGTAGCGACGAACACATTTTTCAAGTCGAGATGGAGATTCCAAACGCAGAGAATGCCGTGCAGGTGGCCATGCCGGTCTGGAATGCTCTCTATCAGGTGCGCGATTTCAGCGTTCGCATCCGTAGCCCGAAAGCCGCCATTTCGGATTCAGCTGACCGAAGCGCTCTGCCGGTAGATTTGACTCCCATCGACAAGCAGACCTGGGAAATCGCCCCGCCGGCCCGCCCTGCCCGACCCAACGATGATTCCCGCGTGCTGGTGCGTTATGCGATTGAGTGGGACGATGCTGGCCCATTCAACTCGCAGCTCAACGGCCACCACGCCTTCGTCAACTTTGCCGAAATACTCATGTATGTTCCCGACCGCCGGGGCGAGGACACCGAAATCACGTTCAACGATCTTCCGCGTGGCTGGAAAGTTATTTCCGAACTCCCCACCGGGCATGACGCGGCATCCTTTAGAGCTGAAAGCTACGATGCTCTCGTGGACGCGCCGGTCGAAGCAGGCAAATTCTCGGATTTCGATTTCGACGATCAGGGCGCGCGCTTCCGCGTGGTCGTCGACAGTGCTGCATGGGAGAAAGGCCGCCTCGAAGAGGACCTGAAGCGAATTACGTCCTACGAGCTGAGACTTATGGGCGGCCCGCCGTTCCAGGAGTACACCTTCTTCTTCCATATCGGCGCCTACTCGGATGTCGGCGGCGGTGGCATGGAACACGAGAATTCGACCGCCATTGCGGCAGCGTCGGTGGAAAGTGCGGCAGCGATAGCCGCTCACGAATTCTTCCACGCCTGGAACGTCAAGCGCATTCGCCCGCAGGCCCTTGAGCCAGTCGATTACACCAAAGAGCAGAAGACGCGCGCGCTGTGGTTTGCCGAGGGCGTCACCAGCACCTACGCGGCGTATGCGCTGGAACGGTCAGGCCTGTGGACCAAGAGCCAGTTCTACGATGATCTCGCCATGCAAATTGGCGAGTTGGAATCGCGCCCCGCGCGCCAGTGGCAAAGCGTCGAAGAATCCAGTCTCGACGCGTGGCTTGAAAAATATGAGGATTACAACGCCCCCGATCGCAGCATCTCGTACTACAACAAGGGGCAGTTGGTCGGCCTGCTTCTCGATCTCTCGATTCGAGATGCAACCGGCAACCGCAAGTCTCTCGATGATGTCATGCGCCAGATGAACAGCGAATACGCGAAAGCAGGAAAGTTTTACGACGAAAGCAAGGGTATTGAGGCGGACGTTGAAGAATTGGTCGGCAAGCCATACAACGATTTTTTCCGCCGCTTCGTGGCTGGTACGGACGCAATTCCCTATGACGATTTTCTGGGCCTCGCGGGGTTGCAACTGAAGCGGGACACCACCCAGACTGCCGACTTGGGTTTCTGGCCAGAATCCGTGCCGGGTGAAGACGTAACTGTTTCGGGCCTGGAGGCTGGAAGCTCGGCCGAATCGTCAGGGCTTCGCAACGGGGACGTCATTCTTCCGTCACGCGGCAAATCCTCGCCGCAGGATCTTGCCGCGTGGCTGCGCGGGCATTCCCCTGGCGATTTGCTAACTCTTCGCGTCCGCCGCGAAGACCAGGAATCCGAAGTCTCATTTATGGTAGGCTCGCGCCAGGATCGCCAGTATTCCATTGCCGAAATGCCGCATCCATCGGAGCGGCAGCGCCGCATCCGCGACGGGCTGCTTCGTGGCACAACCGGTGAATGAGCACGCTGTCATTCCAATGTTAGCTCCCACATCGTTCGCATGATTCGGACCCTGATCGTCCTGCTATGGTGGGGACTCGCCATTCTTGTCTTTCTGCCCTGGCTGATCCTTTGGAGTCTCCTCACCGGCACGCAGGACCTGATGTACTGGTCGTCGATGAATGCGGTGAAAATCGGGCTTCGCATCGCCGGTGTGCGCGTTCGCACGGAAGGGCTCGGAAACATTCCGCCGGGGCCGTGCATCTTCGCGGCCAATCACGTCTCCTATATCGACCCGCTCGCATTCGTCCCGTGCATCCCTCGACGGGTGTCGGTTGCGTTAAAGAAGGAGCTCTATCGCATTCCTATTCTCGGCTACGGAATGCTTCTCGCCAGATTCGTATCGGTGGACCGTGCGTCGCGCGAAGGGGCTTTGAACAGCATCAAAACCACCGTACGCTACCTCAAGCAGGGCCTCTCGTTCGCGGTCTATCCGGAGGGCACGCGCAGCCCGGACGGCCGTCTGCTTCCTTTCAAGAAGGGTGCTTTCGTGATGGCGATTCAGGCCGGTGTTCCCATCGTTCCGGTGTCCATCCGCGGCGCTCAGAAGCTGCTGCGCAAGGGAGATTGGGCGATCCGCCCTGGTGAAGTTCTCATCCGTTTCGGCCCCGCCGTGAATGCCTCGCAGTATTCCATCTCCCGGCGCGGCGAGTTGCTCACCCGAGTCCGCGATCTCGTCGCGGCAGGTCTGCCTGCCGACCAGCAGCCGCCAACCCAAAGTGCGCAAGCTCCGCAAACGCCCTTGTAAACTCCCGCGTTCTTTACCCTCGCCAATCCGCATCTGACGTACAATTCGAAGGTGCCTTTTAAATCCGGATTCGTCGTCATAGTAGGCCTCCCCAACGCGGGCAAATCGACCCTGGTCAACAAGCTGGTCGGCCGCAAAGTCGCCATCGTTTCACCCAAGCCGCAAACCACGCGCAATCGCATCCAGGGAATCCTGCATCGCAACGACGCGCAAATCGTCCTCATCGATACACCCGGCATCCACAAAGCACAGAACGTCCTGAGCCGCCAGATGATGGACGAGCTGCAGCACGCCCTGGAAGGCGTCGACGTCCTCTCGTTGATCGTGGACGCTTCGGCCGCCATCGGCCGCGGCGACAGGTTCTCCATTGGCTGGATCAAGCGCTTTCACGGCCCGGTGTTTCTCCTGCTGAACAAAGTGGACTGCGTGAAGAAGCCCCAGCTTCTTCCCTTGATCGATCATTACCGCCAGGAATTCGACTTCGCCGAGGTGTTCCCCATTTCCGCGCTCACGGGCGAAGGATGTCCGGAGCTGGTGGAGGCCTGGATCGACCGTCTGCCCGAGGCCCCTCCCTATTTCCCCGACGACCAGTTCACCGACCAGCCGGAGCGCTTCCTCGCGGCGGAAATCATTCGCGAAAAAGCCATTCTTACCACGCGCGCCGAGGTCCCGTATGCGATCGCCGTACTGCTCGATCATTTCGAGGAGGGGAAGGATTTGATCCGCATTCGCGCCACGCTATACGTCGAGCGCGAAGGCCAAAAGGGGATTCTCATCGGCAAGGGCGGCGCCACGATGAAGAAAATCGGCACCGAAGCCCGCAAGGAACTCGCTTCCATCCTCGGCGCCCGCATTTTTCTCGAGCTCTTCGTAAAGGTCCAGCCCCACTGGCGCCAGAACGCCGGAATCGTCCGCCAGCTCGATTGGCACCGTCAGCTTGAGCAACTCAGCAAAGCCCAACAGTGAATCTCGCAATGCTGGACGGTCGGATTGGTGCTGCGCCAAGACAGAGAAAGGTACCCCATGCTTCATGCAACTCTGCACCGAAGCGATCAACCGACCTTGAAAACAAATCAAGGGATTGAAATGCACAGGGAGCCAGCTCCAACAAACCGCCAGCGAAGCGTCCCGCGTCCTGGCCGGTGGGACTACTTCCCGTGAGCCGTTATTGCGCCTTTGACGGCGCGATCCCCAGCGAGCGCATTTTGCGGTACAGATGGCTGCGCTCGAGCCCCAGCGCTTCCGCGGCCTTGGTCATGTTCCAGCGATTCTCTTCGAGCTTTCGTAGCACGAACTCCCGCTCGTAGGCCGACCGCGCCTCCTGCAGGCTCTCATAAGGTTTTTGTGGGCTCTTGGACGCGCCGCGGAACACCTCGGGAGGCAAATGATGCGGCTCGATCTTAATCGACGGGCACATGATCACGAGCCGCTCTACCAGGTTCTTGAGCTCGCGCACGTTTCCTGGCCACGGGTAGGAAAGCAAGACATCCATGGCCGACCCGCTGAACTCCTTCGGCTTCTTTCCATACTCCGAGCAGAACGTTTCCAGAAAATGTCCTGCGAGAATCGGAATGTCCTCGGTGCGTTCGCGCAAGGACGGAACGTAGAAAGGAATCACGTTCAGCCGGTAGAACAAATCCTCGCGAAACGCATTGCGCGCAATTTCATCTTCGAGTTTTTTGTTCGTGGCAGCGAGAACGCGCACATCCACGTTCACCGGCTGATTCGATCCCAGCGGCTCCACGCGCTGCTCCTCCAGCACGCGCAGCACCTTGGACTGCGTCTTCATGCTCATATCGCCGATTTCGTCGAGAAACAGCGTCCCGCCGTCGGCCTTCTGAAACTTTCCCGTTTTGTCTTCGCTCGCGCCGGTGAAGCTCCCCTTGTGATGGCCGAACAGTTCCGATTCGATCAGCTCTTCCGGGATGGCGGCACAGTTCACTTCCACAAAGGGCATGGAGTGCCGCGCGCTGCTCCCGTGCAGGGCGCGCGCCACAAGTTCCTTGCCCGTTCCGCTCTCTCCGTAAATGAGCACTCGGCCGTTTGTTGGCGCCGTCAGGGCGATTTGTTGGCGCAGCGCCTTCATCGGAATGCTGCTGCCAAGAATTTCGTGGCTCTCTTCGAGTTCTGCGCGCAGCCGCTGGTTTTCCGCTTCCAGCCGCACGTATTCGAGGGCGTTCCGAACCACGAGGATGAGCTTGCCTAGCGAAAGCGGTTTTTCGACGAAGTCAAACGCACCCAGCTTTGTCGCGCGTACGGCCGTCTCGATATTTCCGTGCCCCGAAATCATTACGACGATCGGCGCGGCCTCGCGCGATTGAATTCGGGCGAGTGTTTCGAGCCCGTCGATCTCCTTCAGCCACACGTCCAGCAGAACCAGGTCGAAATGCCGGCGGTCGAGTCTGGCGAGGCATTCTTCCCCCGAGGCAACCGACTCGACATCGTAGCCTTCGTCGCGCAGCAGCGCTCCCAGCGACTCGCGGATGCCTTCTTCGTCATCTACGATGAGGATCGACGCTTGCATGTTCCAGTCGCGCTCTCTATTTGAGCGGTTCACGGGATCCAGGTGCCACCGGGTCCGCGGACACCGCGGCGACCGACGGTACCTCTTCGGCCGAGGTCGGAAAGCGCAGCAGGAAGCGCGCGCCAACCGGCAAATTATCCTCTGCTCGAATCGTCCCATTGTGTTCGGCGATGATCCGGCTCGCGATGGCCAGCCCCAATCCTGTCCCGCGCTCTTTGGTTGAGAAATGCGGCAGGAAAAGTTTGAGTTTGTCTTCGGGGGAAATCCCGTGGCCGCTGTCGGAAATCTCAATCTCCACAGCGTCGCCGTCGCTCTCGGCTCGCGTCGCCACGTGCAACTGGCGAACCGTCGAGTTTTCCATCGCTTCGGCCGCGTTGTCGATCAGATTGGCCAGCACGCGCCGCAGCAACTCCGGATCGGCTTTCACCGGCGGCAACGCCGCTGCCAGGTCCGTCTTCACGCGAATCCCGTCGAGGCGCCCGTGAAAAAGCGCAAGTGCGCTTTCCACGATCGAATTCAAATCCGCCGGAGCCAGCCGGGCGGCAGGGAAGCGCGCGAATTGAGAGAATTGGTCCACCAGCGATTTGAGCGTCTGCACTTCGCGCTCGATCAGGGTGGCGCACTCGGCGGCCAGTTTTTCGAACTCGGTGCGTGCTGCCTCCGGGTTCTCAGAGGCGGTGCGCTCGAGTCGCCGCAGCAGCCTCTGAGCCGAAAGCTGAATCGGCGTCAGGGGGTTCTTGATCTCATGCGCGATTCGCTGCGCCACTTCCTGCCAGGCGCTGGCTTTCTGCGCACGCAGAAGGTCGGTCAAATCGTCGATCACCACCACGAAGCCTGGATTGGAGCGTCGCGGCCCCAGCGCACTCACCGTCACCGCCGTGCGCACCAGCCGCCCACCGGTGGCAATTTCGATTTCGCGCGATGCCGCGCCCATGCGCAGCGAGCGCCTCATCAAATGGAGCACGGCCCTGGCAGCATCGTCGCCCAGCAGATCCTGAAGGCTGTGCGCCTCCCGCGCGTACTCGCCCAGGATCGTCACCACGGCGGAGTTCACCCGCGCAATTTCGCCCGAAGCGTTCAACGAAACAACGCCCGTGGGAATGTTTTCAAGGATTGCTTCCATCAGTTTGCGCCGCCGCTCGCGCTCTTCGATGGCTTGCTCGAGGCTTTGCGTAAATTCGTTGATTTGCCGCCGGCCCTCTCCCAGCTGCACAGTCATGCGGTTAAACGAGCGCACCAGCGTGCCCAGTTCGTCCTGCGCCTGCACCTCGATCCGGTAGTCGAAATTCCCATGGGATATTTCGCGAGTCGCCTCGGCCAGCGCTTGAATGGGCACCGTGACCTGCTTGGAAAGGAACAGTGCCACCCACGTAGTCGTAAATAGCAGTAGCAGGGTGATCAGCAGGAGCGCCAGAACGATTTCCCGCTTATACGCCCTCAGATTCTGTTTCTGGCGCGCGTAGGTAGCCGTTTGCACCTCAATGTCGTGGTACCGCTGCATGAAGTCGGTCGGCAGGCGCCGCGCAATCACCACCCGCCCGCCGTCATAGGGGGCGCTTGCCCCCAGGTAGTAGTCTTGCGATGACTGCCATATTTCAGCCCCGCCCACCAGGGTTTGCACAAACTTCGGATCGGTGTCAGACGAATTGGCCCCCGCTGGCGCTCCGGCTAACGAAGCGCCGTTGATAAATTCAATTTTCCCGGTGGGAGTCACGATCCAGTAGATGGGGGGATCGCTGCCGGGCAGGAACTGCAGATCACCCCCCGTGTGGCGTCCGCTGAGTTTGTCGGCTTCTGCGGACGCGTAGACGCGCATGCGTTCGAATTCGCGCTTCGAAAGATCCCCGACGAGCTTCTGGCTCTGCTCGTTTGCGATTTCCAGCGGGCGCGGAAACCATAGATTCAGGGTCCTGTTCACCAGCGCATAGCTGAAAAAGAAGAGAAAGACCACCGGCAGCAGCGAGATACCCATGGCTCCCATTACCATCTTTACCTTGAAGCGCGAACCCAACTGACCGCTGCGCCGCTCCGCCCAAAGCCGGAGCAGGCTGCGGCTCAGGATCAGAGTAAAGACCAGAAAAGCCGCGGCAATGAACGTCGAGAGAGCGAACAGAATCAGGAAGGAATTCTCTTCCTCGGGATGGAGCGGAATTCGCAGCGAGCCTAGCGTGAATACAGCCGCCGCGAGCAGCACTACCAGCACGCCCGCCACCGTCAGCCGCGCCTGCCGCTTCCAGTCCGACTGCTTCACGCTAGCGGCCCTCCTCGAGGTGCCGCCCTAGCGGGCACTCTGCGCACAGGGGTTGCCGAGCCCTGCAGAACTGTTTCCCCATGTTCACGATCAGCGCGTGAAATTCGTTGAATCGCTGGACGTCCCCTGGAAATTGGCGCTCCACCATAGAACGGATTCTCTCATAGGGGGCGTTCTCATCAATCCAGCCATGCCGCGCCAGCATGCGCTTGGTATAGGCGTCGACCACAAATATGCCATGGCGCCCCGCATAGAGCAGAATCGAGTCAGCTGTCTCCGGGCCGATGCCGAAAACATCGAGAAGCTGCTCCCGCAATGCAGCCGTGGGGGCTGCAAACATGCTCTTCAGCGAGCCCCCGTATTCGACCCGCAAGAAATCACAGAAGGCCTTCAGCTTGAGTGCCTTCTGCCGAAAATAACCGGACGAGCGAACCAGCTCTTCCAGCCTGTTGAGGGGCGCCCGCGCGATCGCGGCAGGAGATAAAAGCTTGGAGGCTCGCAGGTTCGCTATGGCGCGCTCTGCGTTCGTCCAGGAGGTATTCTGGGTGAGGATCGCGCCAACAATCACCTCAAACGGTGTTTCTCCGGGCCACCAGCGCTGCGGCCCGAAAGCAGCGAACAGCGCGCCATAGTATTCATCGAGCGGAGGCTCAGTGAGCGAGTTTCTAATGGGTCGGATCTTCGGCTCTGAGGGAGCGTGGGCGCTCGTGTTGGGGGCCCGAATCCCGGAGGAAAGGTTTCGACTTCCGCCGCTGGCCCTGCGCGCCGCCGTCCGGCCAATCTTGGGGGCTGAAAACGGGCTTGAGCGGGCCAGTTTCATGCAAAAACCAAGATATCTATGGCATCAAGAGAAGTCAAGCAAGGTGTTGTGTGATTGCCACACTTTTGTGGCATCGATTCCGCAGTGATTTTCGTGCTGCCAGCCACGTCGAGCAAGATTCTGTATCACACACTTTTCCGGCTTGCCGCCGTAGACATGAAGCCCTCTTTCTTCAGCCTCGCCTGCCTCCCCAGGTCCCGTGTTCGGCCATCGCCACCTCATTGACGCCACGGCAGCGGCTTGAGGTGAAGCCATCTGCGCCAAGCAACTCGGGCGCGCCAACCCTTCAGGAAGGGCTCTAGAAACCAGCCGCTGCCTTTTGATTGGGAAGCCCGCGAATCCACTGTGGCGCTATCCGTTCCTGCGCTCGAACTCGCGCATGAAGCTCACGAGCGATTCCACGGCGGCAGTTGGAACGGCATTGTAGATCGAAGCGCGCATTCCGCCCACAGAACGGTGTCCCTTGATACCGATCAGGCGGGCCGTTTCGGCTTCCTTCGCAAACCTCTTCTCGACGGCCTCATCGCCGCCAGCTACGCGGAATACCACGTTCATCCTCGATCTGGATTCCTTCTCGACCGGGCACTTGTAGTAGCCGGTGGCATCGATTGTGTCGTAGAGCAGCTTGGCTTTTGCTGATCCCATCCTTTCGATGCCAGCGACTCCTCCTTGCTGCGCGACCCAGTCAACCACCAGCCCGAGCACGTACACCGCAAAGGTGGGAGGGGTGTTATAGAGCGACTTTTCCTTGGCGTGGGTGCGGTATTGCAGGATCTTCGGAATCTTGTCGCTTCCGCGCTCGATCAAATCCTTCCGGGCGATGACCACCGTAACGCCCGAGGGCCCCAGGTTTTTTTGCGCGCCCGCGAAAATCAGTCCAAACCTGTTCACATCGAGCGGCCGGGAAAGGATGTCCGAGGACATGTCCGCCACCAGCGGCACCGCGCCCGTTTGTGGCATCTCGGTCCATTGCGTTCCTTCAATTGTGTTGTTCGTGCACATGTGCACGTAGGATGCTTCCGGCGAAAACTTGATTTCGTTTGGCCGCGGGACGCGGGAGAACCTATCCGCCTCCGTGGAAGCGGCCAGATTCAGCGCAGCAATTTTCTTCAACTCCTCGATCGCCTTCGCCGTCCACGCTCCGGTATGGAGCATGTCTACCGGTTTTTCGGCGGTGCAGAAGTTCATCGGCACCATGGCGAATTGAAGGCTTCCGCCGCCTTGCAAAAACAGAACGGAATACTCCTCGGGAATTGCCATCTCGCGCCGCAGAGCTTGCTCAGCGTTGTTGTTGACGGCCTCAAACTCGGCAGACCGGTGGCTCAATTCGATGACCGACATCCCTGTGCCGGCATAATCGAGCAGTTCCTCGCGGATGCGTTCGAGGACAGGCAAGGGCAGTGCTGCAGGTCCCGCATTAAAATTAAACGATCTTTTCGTGGCACGCTCGGACAGTGTCGGATTCACGATCGGCAAATCCCCTCTTTATAGGTTTTGTAACCGAAGCATCGAGCCAAGCAAGAATACCAGAGAACATCCCAGCGTCGGAAATGAGTCGCTCCGGCCTCTCCCGCCTGCGTCTGGTCGGGCGTCGGCTCCTTAGTGCAACATCTGGAAACTCCAGGCGCGAGAGCCGGTTAATTTGCCATGGATTAGCCATGGATTTGCTCGCCTTGACACTCTCAATGCGCAACCAGTAAACTGAAATTGTTCGCGTTGGAACTGTGGAGCCTGCGGAATGCTTCTCTCTCGGGATTATGTCGGGTACATGGCGAAGGAAGTGGTGAAACGCCTTGTGGCCGGTAAGATGGTCGAAACAAAGAACGTCGAAAACCTCACGCAGCAGGTGCGCCAGGTGATGGCCGAAGAAGTGACCATCGAAGACCGCATCAACGAGGAAGTTCGCGAGATCTTGAGCAAGTATTCCGACGAGATGCGGCGCACCGGCGTTTCCTACCAGGAAATGTATAAGAAAGTGAAAGGCCAGCTGGCCCGCGAAAGGAAATTAATCCTCCGCTGACATGCGCTTGAGCCGCGAAAAGACGGTTCGCCTTTCCCATCGCATCATCGATTTTCTCGTTTCCAGCAATGACGTAGATTTCATCGAAGACCGCGACACCATTCGCCTGGAAATCGTGAACATCCTCACGTCCTTGCTGAAGCTCGAAGAGCAGGTGGATGCCGACGTGCGCGCGAAAATCGCGTCGCAGAAAAAAGAAATCCTCGAAGGCAGCGAGGAGTGGGATATTCTCTACCGTAAGTATTACGCAGAGGGCCTCAAGCGTATGGGCGTCGCTGAAGTCCACGCACACTCCTGAATCGTCGGATATCTAACCCCGCCCTTACTGTTGATCGTCGGAGCGGCGCTTCAGCGTTGGGCGATCTCCGTCATCCGAACTGGTATCGGCGGGAGCCGAGGCGCCGGTGCTGTTGGGGTCTTGCCCGTCGGTCGTAGTCGAGCCACCCTTGTTCTGATCGGTCCTCTTGCGCAGCGTGGGCTTGTTCGGATTGGTATTCTTGACCTTCTGGTTGCCCTCGATCATTTCCAGGCGGTGCTTCACGCTATCGAATTCCGAGGTGGTGACGATGTATTCATCCCGGGCGGGCAGGATGGTCGCAATTTCCTTCTGAGTCGCCTCGATGCGGTCCGGAGTTGGCGGATGGGTTGAGAAAACTTTGGGAATCGTTCCGGGCTGCTTCTTCTCGTCGGCCTGCACCTTCTCGAAAAACGCCACGAAAGCATTGGGATCGTAGCCGGCCTTGTACATGTACTGCAAGCCCAGATAATCAGCCTCGCGCTCGGCGTCGCGGGAGAATTTCAGGAACGTCACCGGGATCATGAAATTCATGCCCTGATACAGGGCATATCCGGCCCACGAGTACGGAATGAAAATCATCGCGGGAATCGAAGCAAGCTGGACGATATCGCCCTTGGTCGCTTGTTTGGTGCCGTGACGCGCGCAAACGTGCGCGATCTCATGGGCCATCACGCCGGCCAGTTCCGATTCCTCGTCGGCGTGTAATATCAGCCCGCTGTTCACGTAAAAGAAGCCACCCGGAAGCGCGAAAGCGTTCACGACGTCAGAGTCGATCACCTTGATGGTGAAGGGCACTTGCGCGTCCGAATTGCGCACGAGGTTCTGGCCGACGCGGTTCACGTATTCATTGACGACCGGGTCGTCGATGAACTTCGCGCTCTTTTCGACTTCCTGCGCGAGCGATTTGCCCAGCGCGATTTCGCGCTGGATCGAGTAAAAGTCCAAGCCCTTCCCAACATTGCGGTTGCCGATGGCATTCACGTCGTCCTTGCTGCCTGCTTTGATGTTGGGATTATCCTGCTGCGGCACCGGCTGGTCCGCGGATGTGGATTGGGATGAGGATGTCGAAGATGGAGACGTCTGGCCTTGTGGTGCGGCGATGCCCGGGAGCGTCGCAAGCGACACAGCCACCAGCACCGCGAACCATTGCGTCAAGAAGGGTGACTTCTTCATCGGCCACCTCCGGAACAACTCGCCCAAGTATACACCTCACACGGGCGCGTCCATAGATCATTGCGTAGGATGACAGCGGGTGTAAAAGAGTTATCCTCAGATCTTGCGGGACTGGCGGTTTCCCACACTTGAGAAACGTTCCCGCTTCAGGCCGACTTGCCATAATCTGCGGGGTTGCTCCGGAGCATCGCGCAGCAGGGCCCGTATTGACGGTCTCGCCGAATCTGTCTAAATTCAATCTATGCCCGTGAAAAAGATCCAGGTGGGCCAGGTGTGGAAGCGCGAAGAGGGCGGCGAATCCTTTTTGATTACTAAGGTTTACAGCGAGGCGCTGGCGACCTACGCTGTGCTGCGGCGGGCCGGTGCCGAGACAGAACCGCCGGTGCGGGTGAAGGTGGCGCGCTCCGGCTCCACACAGACCCTGCCAGGCTTTAGCTTTGCCCAGCAATCCGACGAGTTCTAGATCTAGAGTCTGCGTTTTTGAGATTTCACCTCATCCGATCACATCGACCTGACCGGCATGTGGACGACGTCGTCGACCTGCAGTATCTCCTTGGCCACGAAGCCCTCCGCATATTTCACACCGATCATACGGCCGTAAGAGCCGGCCGTCAGGGTCATGCGTTCCTCGAGTTCATCGAGCGGGAGTATGACCTTGGGCTTTGTCTCCTTCTGGGGAGGTTTGAACTGCGACTCATAGGACAAGATGGCGCGCTTGCGGCGTTCATACTGCCGGGTAATGTCAACAGCAAACGTGGGGTTGACGTTGGCGTAGGCGGCCGCGTAAATAATCTTGAACGGGCGAAACGCCTCGCCGCTAAGCGCGTAATTCTTTAACCCCGCGATAAAGCAGGCTTCATAGCCGAGAATTGCGGCCGCGTAATGATCGGGATGGCGGCCCTCCCAGTACGGGAGGATCACGGTACGCGGCTCAAGCTCGCGGATCACCTCCGCGATGGCTCGCTTATACTCGTCGCAGACGCTCAGATGGGCGTCCGGCAAGCCCAGATTCTTCCGCACCTGAACGCCCAGGATCCGTGCGGCGCGGGCGGCCTCGCGCAGGCGCGTTGCCGGAGTGCCGCGGGTTCCTGTTTCCCCTTGGGTGAGATCGAGGATTCCGGTGCGATAGCCCGCCTGTGCCATTTTGAGCATCGTGCCACCGCAGGTGAGTTCCACATCGTCCGGATGCGGCGCAATTGCCAGTAAATCGAGCTTCATTGATCCTCCGTCGTGGCGTGCGCGAGCCGCGAGAAGGGTCTCGAGTACACTTTCACGTTGTTGTTCTCCTTGTTCATCTCGCCTTTCGCGCTCAGGAAGGCCACATTAGCACGGGCCCGCTAAATTGTAAGGGTGCAGTTGTCGTGGTCTTTGACTCAAAAAGGCCCCCTCCACAAACCGGAAGGTTATTCCCAATCATTTTTCAGCAGCAATTCTTTGATCCGTTGGGTAGCGAGCACGTCATGCAGTGTAAGGTGGCCAAAGATGACGAAGGCGGAATAGCCTTTGTACTGGCCGTGTTCGGCACTCTGCTCCCCAACCCTGGCAGACAGTCTTTTGAGGCGTTCGACGAGATTTGGGCGATCGCGCGACAAAGCGCTGCATTTCTTCATTTAGGTCCTTCTTCAGCAACGAGCCGTCCCCTTCCTCGCAGGCCGGGAAATAAGGTTTGGTGAAGACCTTCGAATTCGACGGCATGAGGCCTAGCCGCACCGACTACGCGGGATGAATCCTGGCCAGGTGGCGGGCATGCTCGTATACAGAACATTAAGCCGCTCCAGGATCACCGTAGGAACCTCGCGGACGAGAATCCAGAATTCTTCACGCGTCATTCGACCCAGCCAATGTGCCCGTTGGGCCGGAGGGCCGGGAACACGTGGGCACCCTCGTGAAACTTCAGCAAGCCGTTGGGAGGGCCATGGGTGTTAATGTGGGAGGGGAGGCCAGGGCACCGATGCCGGACAAAGCGCTTGGCGGAAGGGTTGCGCTCGTAACAGGGGCTGCCAAGCGGATTGGGCGAAGTATCGCGCTGCGTCTGGCGAGCGATGGGGCGGACGTGGTGGTGAATTACCGTGGGTCGCGGGAGGAAGCAGACTCGGTGGTCCGCGAAATCGAGAAAATGGGACGCCGCGCGGTAGTCATCCATGCCGATGTTTCGCTCCGCAACGACGTGCAAAAGATGTTCGCCAAGGTCGAAAAGGAGTTCGCGAGGCTCGACATCCTTGTGAACAATGCCGGAAAATTTTTCGCCGCCAAATTCGAGGACCTGACCGAGGCACAGTGGGACGACATTCTCAATGCCAACCTGAAGTCGCAATTCCTGTGCGCGCAGGCAGCGGTGCCGCTCATGAGGCGCCAGGGGCGCGGGAAGATCATCAACCTTTCGTCGCTGGGAGGTTTGCTGGCATGGCCGAGCTACACGCATTACTGCGTTTCGAAGGCGGGAGTGATCATGCTGACCCGTTGCCTGGCGAGCGCGCTGGGGCCGGAAATTCTGGTCAACAGCGTGGCTCCTGGCACGATTCAATTTCCAGGAGAGCCGCCGGATCAGGAGTATATTCGACGCGTCCCGCTCCATCGCACCGGTACCGGTGACGACATTGCGGATGCCGTTGCCTATCTCGCGACGGCGGATTTTGTGACTGGACAAATCATTGCCGTGGATGGTGGCCGAACCTTGGTTTAAGGAAGCAGAGAGGCTTCAAGGCGCCGGAACGATTATGCACGAGCTTTCCATCGCCATGAGCATCGTGGAATTCGCACAGGAAGAGGCGGAACGCCGGGGCCGCCCTCGGGTGACGGCCGTATACTTGCGGCTGGGCGCGTTTTCCGGCGTGGTGAAGGAGGCGCTGCTTTCCTCCTACGAAATGGCGTGTGCCGACACATGTCTTGCGGGGTCACAACTGATCGTCGAAGAAGTCCCCTTGGTGATCTACTGCTACGCCTGTGACGCACGGCGGCCGGTCGATTCGAATCAGTGGTTCTCCTGCTCCGTATGCGGCGCCCCCACGCCCGAAATCGTGCAGGGAAAGGAACTGGAAGTGACCGCTTTGGAAGTAGAGGATTGAAGCGGGGGAGGAGCAAGGCGCGCTCCTTCCCCCCGAGATCGCGTTCGCTCAGTGGTTGCTGATGCCTGTGAGTCCGGAAACTGGTCCCAGGTATGCGAGCAACCGGCCCGCCGTGATTGCTCCCAGCCAGCAGACGAGCGAAAGCCAAGCGAGGCGCTTGGCTTTCCGCGGCAGCAACCCTTGCGCCAACTCGGTTGAGTCAAAGATCCTCTTCCGCATGACGGTGAGAAGCGCGACTCCGCTAAAAACGAAGCACATTTTGATATAGAAGACGGGGTTGGTGAGCTTCGTGCTCGCGTCGGCAACCATCAAAACGGTGCCCGTGACTGCGTTGATCCAGAAGCCCGCCCACATCACGGGGTAGAGGCGCTCGAGCGGCTTGACGGGGATGCTGGGCCAAAAACCGAGAATGGCAATGTCGACCACCGCACTGACCCCGGCGATCATCGACATGCCGAGGGTGTGCATGAACAAAAACATCGGAAAGGCCCAAATGGAGTCAGACTCGCGTATCCAGATGCAGAAACGCAGCTGCTCAAGCCAAAGTAGGAAATGCATCATTTGTCCTAGGCCACCTCAACATGAATTTCGAAAAGAAATGCGCGAAATGACGCTATCTGCCATTGCCCGCGCCCTCGACCGCCCGGCAATCCGCGACGACAAAGGGCGCAAGATGATACCGTATCGCGAGTGAAACGCGCCAGAGCCTGGGAAGGGGAGGTCCGCGATGTCCCCGGGGACAACGAGTTTTTGATGCGGGGAGCAATCAGGGCCGGGGCTTCGAGTGAGTATGCTTGCTCGAGTCACCCTCCACGATTTTGTCCATGAGGTAGCCGAGCAATCCAAGCACGGAGATCACGCAGAGCATCACGAAACTGACATCCAACGCCAACTTCATTTCTCACCTCGCCCGAATCGGACTTTGCCCCGGTACAATTCACGCCCGGTGCCCGCCGGTCTAGAATGCGTTTCCTATGAATGGCAACATGAGGCCGCAGAACATGACTCCCACCCAGAGGGCCACCGCGGACGCCGCGATCAACTTGAGTTTCATCGGCGCCTCTTCCCCGGCCTGCACCGCCCATGGCTCGTCAAACAGGGTGAAGTAGATGGCGTTGACTCCCGCCAGCATCATCAAAACGATCTTCCAGTAAAAGGTGACGTTGGCGATGTATTGTTCGGGAGCGGCGATGAAATACAGCATCCCGGTAAAAAGGTTGAGGCCGAATCCCAAAACGCCCCACGGCAACAGGCGGTGCACCGTGGCGAACGACACGCTTTTCATCACGCCCAGCACACGAAGGTCAACCAGGAACACAACGCCTAGCAGGAGCGACAGTCCCATAAAGTGGAGAGTCTGGAGCGTGGGCCAGACCCACTTGATCCCGGTCACGTGGTGCCCCACGAAGTCCGCGCTGATGGCCAGATGGGGGGCGAATATCTGCGCGGTAGGCGAGGCCACCGGGCCGGTCAGAATCTCCGGATGGCGGATCATGCCCCCGATGTTGGCGGCGTTGGACATGAGGCCAAGCGTCACAAGCGACAGAAGCGCGACCAAGGCCAAGGTGCCGCGACCGATGTGCGAGGTGCGGCGGAATTGCCACAGCCCAAACCACGAAACGGCGCCGGTGATCTCCATGAACAGCAACGCCAGCAGTGCGGCATCGTTGTGGGCCTGCATCAATTCCGCCGAGACTTCGGGGATATTCTTGATGGCGTGTTGGGCGGCGTTGCCGCTCTGGTAGGTAGGAATCGTCAGCAGAGCGATGCCCAGGAAAATCACCAGACTGGCGCGCTGCAAGTCCTCGCTCTTGCCGAAGAGCGAAACGGCGAAAAGGCCGATCCCGATCATGGTGCCGATGACGGGAAAATGATTCAGTAAGAGATGCACATGGGCCAAATTCATAAGAAACTCCTCCGGGCCGTAAAGCTGCCGGGAAGACCGCTTTACCCGGCGAATCGCTTCGGTTAAACCGCCAAGAATCATAGCGTACTGCACGAATCAATGCCAGAAAGAAGGCCTGTTTCTGACGGCTTACGTGGCGTATTCTTTGAAGGTAGACGGCTCAGATGACTGGCGCGTTACGCAAAGTGGCGGCGCGGCGGCGCTTGACTTGATATGCGCGGCAAGCCGATAGACAGGCGGGCGTCCAGCCCGATTAGGGAACCCGGGAAAATGCGAGTTGCGTCCAACGACGAGACGAAAACGATCACGCTAAAGGTGAATGGCGCCATCCATCGGCTCGATCTCGATCCGAACACTCCTCTTCTTTACGTGCTGATCGACGACCTGGGCCTCTACGGGCCGAAGTTTGGGTGCGGCCTGGGACAGTGTGGCGCCTGCACGGTGATTGTGAACGGCAGCGCGATTCGCTCCTGCGTTACGCTGGTGGAATCGGTGGGAGGAAGCGAAATCACCACCCTGGAAGCCCTCGGAACGCCGGAGAAACCGCACTCGCTTCAACAGGCTTTCATCGACGAGCAGGCTGCGCAATGCGGGTTTTGCCTCAATGCCGTGATTATGACGGCGAAGGCCTTTCTCGATAAGAATCCGAAGGCGAACGACGAGCAGATTGAATCGGCGATGTCGACCGTTCTGTGCCGCTGCTTTACGCATGTCCGGATGCTGCGGGCTATCAAGCGCTACGCACGTGAAATGATGCCGTGAACGAGCCATTCCGCAAAGACGATCCGGAGAGGGAGATGACGCCGGGCGCGCGCGACGCCCTGCGGCGGTCCGGCCTTTCCCGCAGGAATTTCTTGAAGGAGTCCGGGGCGCTCATTGTTTGCTTCAGTGCGGGCGGCTTCGGCGCGAGCGCTCGTCCTGCGTTCGCACAATCCGCGCAGGGCGATTCTTCCTACCGGCCCCGGCCCAATCAGCTCGATTCGTGGATCGCCATCGCGGCCGATGGGGGTGTGATCGCCTATACCGGAAAAGCGGAACTTGGCCAGGGAATTGGTACGGCGCAGACGCAGTTGGTGGCCGAAGAGCTGTGCGTGTCTTTTGAGCGCGTCAAGCTGATCGCTTGCGACACGGCCTTTACGCCCGATCAGGGTTACACGTCCGGAAGCCAGTCGCATCCGGCGAATTTCAATCACAGCAATCTGGCGCAAGCGGCGGCCACGGCGCGCGAGGCTCTTTTGCGGCTTGCTTCCGATCGGCTCGGGGCCCCCGCTGAGCAGCTCGCGGCTGCCGACGGTGTGGTGAAGGTCAAAGCGGATTCGTCTCGCAAGGTCAGCTACCAGGAATTGCTGGGCGGCCAAAAATTCAATCTGGCACTGGATAAAAATGCCCAGCGCAAGCCGGCGGGTGAATGGACGGTGCTCGGGAAGCCCGTGCCGCGCCCCGACATTCCCGCTTTGGTGACGGCGCGATTTCAATTCGTCCACAACGTGCGACTGCCCGGCATGTCGTATGGAAGCGTGGTGCGGCCGCCCAGTGTCGGCGCAACGCTTGTGAGTGTGGACGAAGACTCGATTCGCAGCGTGCCGGGAATTGTGAAGATTGTTGTGAAGGGGAACTTCGTCGGCGTCGTTGCCGAAAAGCTTTGGCAAGCGGTGCAGGCGGCCTACATTTTGCGGATCAACTGGTCGCCTGGGCCGACTCTGCCAGCTCAGGCGACATTTTACGACCACCTGCGGACTCAGAAGCCTACGCGCGACACGTTGCTGGTCGACTCGGGGGATCTGGACAAAAAGTTCACCGAAGCGACTACCGTTGTGAAGGCGATCTATCATCATCCGTATCAAATGCACGGCTCGATGGGAAGTTCCTGCGCGGTTGCCGACGTGCGGGGCGACAGCGCGACGCTGTGGTCGCCGACGCAGGGTGCCTGGTTTATGCGCAACACGGCGGCCATGGTCTTGGGGCTAAAGCCCGAGAATGTGCGCGTGATTTTCACTCGCGGATCGGGCTGCTACGGAAACAATGGTGCCGATCCGGTGACCTACGATGCAGCGCTGATGTCGCAGGCGGTGGGCAAGCCAGTACGCGTGCAACTCACGCGGCAGGATGAGATGGCCTGGGAGAACTATGGCAACGCGTTCGTGATGGATGAGCGCGCCGCGCTCGACGCGCAGGGCAACATTGTCGCCTGGGACCACGAATCCTGGGTACCTGTGCTGGGGAATCGTCCGGGACTGGAGCGGCCCGGCAATGTGGTCACCGGCTTCTTAGCGGGCTTTCAGCCGGAGCCATTTGCGGCGCAGACTCCTGCGCCCGCTCCGGCTGTTTATAACAACAACAGCAACGGCATCCCGTCGTACCTTGCCGGCGTAATCGCGGGGCAAAGCCGGGGAACGGGAAACGTTCGCGGCGAGAGGGTGCTGGTCCACAATGTGGTGTCGCCGTTTTGGACGGGCCCGCTACGCTCACCGGAGCGCTTTCAGAATACCTTCGCGCATGAGTCCTTTGTGGATGAACTTGCGGCGAAAGCGAAAGCCGATCCTGTTGATTTTCGCTTGCGCCATCTCAGCCATCCGCGGTTAAGAGACGTGCTGAAGGGAGCGGCAAGCGCCGCGAGCTGGGATGCCCGGCCGTCTCCCCAACGCGCGCGAGGACGCGCCGGCGTTTTCTCGGGCCGCGGCGTCTCCTGCGTTGCATACGAAGGGACAAACGGATACGCCGCCATGGTGGCCGAAGTGGAAATAGACAAAAATAGTGGCGTCATCAGCGTGAAGCGGGTTTCCGTATGTGTCGATTGCGGGCCGATCTCTAATCCCGAAGGACTCAGGAATCAGACAGAAGGCGGCACGCTCCAGGGCGTAAGCCGCGCGCTATTTGAGGAAGTGACGTGGGACGATCACAAGATCACGTCCGTCGATTGGGGAAGCTACCGCACCTATCCGCTGGGCTTTCGCATTCCTACAATTCAAGTCGCGATGATCAACCGGCCCACCGAAAACGCCACGGGAGCGGGCGAGCTTGCCATTACGATCGTTGCGCCCGCCATCGCGAATGCCGTCTTCGACGCGACGGGAGTCCGCATTCGGCAGGTTCCGCTCAACCCCGAGCGAGTGAAGGTCGCGCTGCAACAAATCAGCTGACAGCTCTCACATGCGCACAGCCGTTCTCGCGTCTTTTGTCACGTGGCGCACGTGGCGTCCTTGACAAAACTTCTCGTCGCGCTACACTCCCCGCCATTATGAGTAGACGCACTGCGCGACGCGACTTCCTGAAATTTCTGGCAGCGAGCCCGTATGTCGCTTCTCTTGGAGGCGTGGCGGCCTTTTTTCGGGAGGGCGCCATCGCCCAGAGCGCGCCAGGGCAGGCTGTCGATATAATCACCAATCCTGCCGAAGCCCTGAACGTATTTGATTTCGAGGAGGCTGCGCACCGCAAGGTGCAGCCCGCCCACTGGGCCTTCACGGCGAGCGGCGTCGATGACGACGGCACGCTGCGCGCCAATCGCGAGGCGTTCGAGCACATCGAGCTGCGCCCGCGTCGCTTGCGCGACGCTACCAAAGTCGACCTGCGCGTCGATCTTTTCGGCACCACTTATAGCAGCCCGATCTTCACCTGCCCCACCGGCGGCCAGCGGTCCCTCCATCCCGACGGCGAATTGGCGGTCGCGCGGGCAGCCAAGACGCGTGGCGCTCCTCAGTTCCTCTCCACATCCACATCGACGGCGGTAGAAGAAGTAAACGAGGCCCTCGGCAGGCCAGTCTGGTATCAGTTGTATGCGCCGAGCGCCTGGGACGCGTGCGAAAAAATCCTGCAGCGCGTGGAAGCGTCAGGATGCACCGTGGTCGCCCTCACCGTCGACGCCACCACCGGGCGTCACAGCGAAACCTACTTGCGCAATCGCCCCAAAGACCTGCATCCGTGCGCCACCTGCCACACAATGAATGGCCCGGAGATCAGCGTAAACGAGCGTCCGATGTACCGCGGCATCGACATGACCGGCGTCCAGGTTGTGACCGCCTCCATGGATTGGGCCTACGTCGACCGCATCCGGAAATTCTGGAAAGGGAAGTTCATGATCAAGGGAATCGACACGCGCGAAGACGCGGCGCTGTGCCTCGAACACGGCATCGACGGCATCCTTGTTTCCAACCACGGCGGGCGCGCCACGGAAACCTTGCGCGCGACCGTCGAAGCGCTTCCGGAGGTGGTCGCGGAAGTAAACGGCCGTATTCCCGTGTTTGTCGATGGCGGCTTTCGTCGCGGCACCGACGTTTTCAAGGCGCTCGCTCTGGGAGCCAAAGCGGTGGGAGTCGGCCGTCCCATGCTGTGGGGGCTGGGCTCGTTTGGCCAGGCGGGCGTGGATCGCGTGCTCGAAATTCTGCAGGGTGAACTCAAGCTCGCGCTGGGTAATTGCGGGACGCGAACGGTGGCAGACATCACGCGCGCCTATGTCGTCACGCCGGATTGGAAGAGTTGAGCAGATGTCTTTGCCTTTCGCTGTCATCCCCACGGTGCGAAGCGACGAGGGATCTCTCCATATGTCATCGATTCACGCCGGGACGGTTGCGCTCCAGGCGCTTTTAGTTCTCGCAATCACATGCGCTGTCGGCGCGGCACACGGCCAAACGCAGCCCGAAGCGAAGAACATGAAGCTGGTCGGCTCAAACGATCTGCAGGGCCGCAGCGCCTATCAGCCCACCATCGAAAAGCAGGGTGGCCGCTACATCGCCTACGTGGGACACCATGGGGGAAACGCCGTGAATCCCCTGACGGGACGGCGGGAACCAAACGGTACTTCCATTGTCGATGTTACCGACCCAAGCCAGCCAGAGTATCTCGCGCACATTCCTGGTGAACCCGCGAATCCGAAGGCCACGGGAGAATCGGGTGGGGCGCAGATGGCGCGCGTGTGCACGAACCTGCCGCACGCGGACAAAAGCAAGTTCTACCTGCTGCGCAGCTTTGGCGATTCCGCGCATGAAATCTGGGACGTCACCGACCCTTCGAAGCCCACGCGGATGACCGTGATTGTGGGCAAGCTCAACGACACGCACAAGAACTGGTGGGAGTGCGACACGGGCATCGCGTATCTGGTCTCCGGACTGCCCGGCTGGCGCACCCGGCGCATGATGCAGATTTACGACTTGAGCGATCCGGCGCACCCGGTGTTCATCCGCAATTTCGGTCTGCCGGGGCAGCAGCCCGGAGCGACCGGGCCCGTGCCAAGCGACATGCACGGCGCCATCTCCACCGGACCGCAGGGCAACCGCCTGTATGTGGCTTACGGAACCACCAAAAGCGGCGTGCTGCAGATTCTCGACCGCAAGAAGCTCTTGAACGGCCCCCAGGAGCCGACCGACGCGAACCTGAGGTATCCGCAAATCGCGCGCGTGAATCTCCCGCCGGACGTGGGAGCGCACACGTCGTTTCCCATCCTGGGTGTTACGCTTCCCGAGTTCGCGAATCACAAGAGCGGGAACGTGCGTGATTTCGTCGCGGTGGTCGGCGAAGCGCTGGACAACGAATGCCAGCAGCCGCGGCAGATGGTGCGATTTTTCGACATCACCACCGAAACAGTCCCCGTGGGCGTTTCCACTTGGACTGTCCCGGAGACAGGCGAGAATTTCTGCGCGCGCGGCGGGCGCTTCGGCACGCACTCCTCCAACGAGAATATGACGCCCATCTATTACAAGCGCGTGCTCTTCCTCGCGCACTTCAATGCCGGCGTGCGCGCCCTCGACGTGCGCGACCCGTTTCATCCCACGGAAATTGCGTACTACATTCCGGCCGTCACCGATCAGACCGACAAGCGCTGCGCGGGCGCTGGCACCGAACAGCACTGCAAAGTCGCCATTCAAACCAACAACGTAGATGTGGACGACCGTGGCTACATCTACGGCGTTGACCGCGCCAACACGGGCATGGTCATCCTCGAGCTTTCCGGCGAGGCAAGGTCGGTCGCGAATCTGCCCTGACTGTCGCGGCGGATAGCCCACCCCTTGGCTGCGCCAGTCGAATGCAGAGAACAAGTCAATTCTACGGAGCCCTTCGACGATCGCTTCGGCCCCCCCCATTCATTTCGAAGCACAGGGATGAATTCAGGTTCGATTGAACGCGCGTAAGCCCATAGTCCCTTGAGGGAAACAACCTGTTCGCCAGTTAGATTGCCGCTCGAATTCTTGAAGACAGCAGATGTGCATTCGCAATGCGCGAAATCGCGAACCGGAGTTCTGTCGGCGAGGGTTGGAGGGTAACACGGGCAATCTGAAAGGCGGCCGGACGCGTACTCTGAATAGGTGGCTGCGATGAGGAAAGCTATGTGCGCGTGTCTGACACTTCTGGCGATTGCGGGCGTGGCTTCCGCGCAAAAGGCCCCGGCGCCGGCAAGTAAGCTGCCTTGGCAGTCGTGGTCAGACAAGGTGTTCAGCGACGCGAAACGCGAAAACCGTTTCGTGCTGCTGGATCTGGATGCGGTTTGGTGCCACTGGTGCCACGTGATGGATGCCACGACCTACAGCGAACCGGCGGTGATCAAGCTTCTTAAGTCGCGCTATATCGTGGTGAAGGTGGATCAGGATTCGCGCCCCGATCTTTCAAATCGCTATGAGGATTACGGCTGGCCCGCGACGGTGGTGTTCGACGGTGACGGCCACGAGATCGTCAAGCGGCAGGGGTATCTTGCGCCGGACGAGATGGCGTCCATGCTAAAGGCGATCATTGATGATCCTTCGCCGGGGCCGTCCGTGCAGGCCACCGCCCGGCTGACGATCTCCGCGAGCGGCGTGCTGGGCACGCCGGTGAGGAAGAGACTCGAGGCGAACTACAGCTCCGGCTACGACACGAAACACGGCAGCTGGGGCTTCGATCAGAAATATCTCGATTGGGATTCGGTGGAGTATTCGATGGCGCTCGCGCGCCGCGGTGGCGATCCGCAGGCTGAGCACCGCGCGCGGCAAACGCTCGGCGAGCAACTGCACCTGCTCGATCCGGCGTGGGGTGGGGTCTATCAATACTCCACGGGCGGAGACTGGAATTCGCCGCACTTTGAAAAGATCATGCAGATGCAGGCGGAGAATTTGCGGGTGTATTCGCTGGCCTACGCACAATGGAAGGATCCCAGGTATCTGTACGCCGCGCAGGAAATCCGGCGCTACCTGAAGACGTTCCTGATTTCGCCCGGCGGCGCTTTTTACACCAGCCAGGATGCCGATTTGATCGACGGACACCACAGCGCGGATTATTTTGCACTGGATGATGTGCATCGGCGAGCCCAGGGCGTGCCGCGCATTGACACTCACATCTACGCTCGCGAAAATGGCTGGGCAATCACCGCGCTGGTGACGCTGTACGCGGCGACAGGAGACGAAGCGGCGTTGAAGGATGCCGAGCGGGCGGCGAACTGGGTGGTGCTGCAGCGCGCGTTGCCAGGCGGGGGATTCCGCCACGGGGCCATCGAGATGGGCCATGGCTCGAACGGTCCGTACCTGGGCGACACGATTGCGATGGAGCGCGCGTTTCTGGCGCTCTACGGCGCTACGGCGGACCGCCATTGGCTGGCGCGGGCCGTCGCGTCGATGAACTTCATCGACGCCAATTTCAAGGATGCGAGCGGCGCGGGTTTGGACAGTTCGAAATCACCGACCGACCACGCATACACGGCTCATCCCGACCGCGACGAAAATGTGGCTGTGGCACGCGCCGCAAACTTGCTGTTCCACTTCACTGGCAATGCCGCGGACAAGCAGATCGCCGAGCGCGCCATGCGCTACGTGGCCGCCGATCCCGTCGTGTACCGGCTTCCGGCGGCGAGTCCCCTTCTGGCGGACTCTGAACTTTCCAGCGATCCGCTCCATCTGACGATTGTCGGCTCTCGCGCGGACGCGAGATCACGCCAGCTCTTCGAGCAGGCACTGCAATATCCCTCGAGCTATAAGCGGCTCGAATGGTGGGACCCTCGCGAAGGACCGTCCGGCCGCCTTCCCAATCCGGACGTGCGGTATCCCGCGCTGAAGTCACCGGCCGCCTTCGTGTGCACTAACCGCACTTGCTCGCCGCCAATCTTTGATCCAGCGAACCTGCACGCGAGGATCGACAAGCTGCTCGCCGCGGCCGCGTCGTCGCAAAGCGCACAAAATTAGAATGGCCTGCGTTTCGTCCAAAGTCTGGGGAAAATCGCGCCTACGAGTCCCGATACCATAAGACATCCGCGCGAACCTGCACTACTCACACTCATCGGACGACAGTTTGTATGGCTCGTTCCGACTTGCCTGTCCACGGGAATGGTAGCCGCCCAGCCATTTACATCCGCTTTGACCTCAACGACTACTCCATCCCACCCCACGCCGTGGGACGACCTCTCACGCTGGTCGCTTCCGATACCGGATCCGCATCTTGGTCGGCATGAATTCTTGCGATGCCCAAGTGTTGCTCTCGGCACAGCGGTCATTTGGGCCTCTTATTTCATGGCAAACTGTTCCACCACAAATCGTACAGTACCCCCCCCCCTCAATTGTCACCTCTCAGCCATCCCGGGCTTTACCGACTTCTGAGGGAAGCGCGATCAAGGGAGCCTCTATCGTGGGAAGACGGTGAACAAGCACAAGGTGGCAAATCTGGGCGCGACGAAGGCAAGACTGCGCCACCGATTGCCCGAGCCGGTTGCTGAAGTCGGTGAACGGAAAGAATTGAGCGGGTATTACCGATCATCCTTGTTTTGTTAGGTGACCGCGGAGCCCCGTTACGTCGGACATCAGCAGGTCGAGTTTGCGATCGAGTTCGGATGCGGCAGACGCGAGCGCGGCGTTGCCGTCGATCAACATTAGGGTAGATGGGCGTACATAGTGCACAGTGCATCCCAGGCCGGGCTCATTCTCGACGAGAAGAATCTCGACTGGCGCGAACAGCCCGGCAGAGATGTCGTGGCGCATCAGGGTAATCGCAATGAGAGGGTTGCCCAGGATGACGCGAAGCACCCGGCGATGGATTCCGTACCGCGAAATCCATTCGCCGTGATCCATCTCAGAGAAAATCATGAAGCCGCTGGGGCCTACAAAGCGTTTGGTCACGTCTTTGTGGAATTCCTCGACCGAGGGAGCCGCGGCAGCGGCAACCCCGATTTCGCCCACCGTCGTACGACCGGTTTTCTCGCGAAGCCGGCGAAGGGCCTCTTCAAACGCAAGCTCGGATTCGATCTGGAGACGCAAACCCGTGAAGTCGTGATGGATTAACTGTGCTTTCGGCATACTTCCTCCCCAAGGGCAGCATCGGCGTATATAAGCAGCGGACCCTTTCATCACCGAGCAGCCATCACCTATCGAGCACGCGCCGCCTTCACGAGTTGTTGCATCCTGTCCGCGTCGATTTCCAAACCAGCTGCGGCGACGTTTTCTTCAAGATGCAGGACGCTGGAGGTTCCTGGGATCGCAAGTATGGCGGGTGATCGCGCGAGCAACCATGCCAAAGCAACCTGCGAGGGCGTGGCTTTCAATTGCGCCGCCGCGCGGCTGATAGGGCTCTTCCCGCCAGACAGCTGGCCAGCCGCCAAAGGGAACCACGGAATGAAAGCCATCTTCTCCTTTTCGCAATACTCCAGAACGTCTTCCGCCCCGCGATCCGTAATGCTGTATCGATTCTGTACGCTTACGATCGAAGCGATTGTTTGAGCGTGCTTGATTTGCCTCACGCTCACTTCCGACAAACCTATGTGCTTGATCTTTCCTTGCGCTTGCAAATCGTTCAGGGTGCCGAGCTGGTCTTCGGCCGGAACCTTTGGGTCGATACGATGTAGCTGATAGAGATCGATCCGGTCCAATCGCAACCGGCGCAGGCTGCCCTCGCAGGCTGATCTTAGGTGTTCGGGCTTTCCGTTTTCGACCCATTTGTCGGGACCTGGCCTGTCGAATCCGGACTTGGTGGCAATTACAAGGTTTGCCGGATAGGGGCGGAGAGCTTCGGCTATGATTTCTTCGCTCACGCCGGGACCATAGGAGTCGGCTGTATCAATGAAATTGATACCCAGCTCGACGGCACGACGCAAGACCCGGACGCAAGCGGACCGATCGGCGGGCTCGCCCCAAATTCCCTTTCCCGTGATTCGCATAGCACCGAAGCCCATACGCGTAACGCCAAGGTCATTTCCGATTACGAATTCGCCTGCCTTCCGAGCAAGATCCTGTCCCTGACGCACCGCGGTTTTCTTGTCGTCCATACCGTTCATCCCTCTCCGTTCCGGCCTGAAAATAGCGATTCAGGTTTTCCTTATCAGATGAAACTAGCCGGTGCTGGTTGCACGTGAGTTGTAGATGCAGATTTGCGATGCGCTCGACAGGAACTTCACGCGTCGCGACTTGAACCCCGCCAACATTTTTGTACAAAACAGGAACTAAGATGCTGGATTTCGGTCCGGCGTAACAGGTTGTTGAAGTAAGACCAGACCATCAGACGCGCGCGCTCCGGGCCCGCGTTGGATTTGAAGGGAAGCTCAGCTCCCGACGCAGCGCATGCCCAGCTTATTGCCACGGTGGCTTGGCTCGACAGTGTCACGGTGCGACGCGCGCAAGGACTTTGCAACGGTGCCCCACGAACCGCCTTTCGGCTCTTTGAGATTGCCGCTCGCGGGCCCGGATGGATCGCTCTGGGGGTCGGAGGTGTACTTCCCATACCAGTCCGCGACCCATTGCCACGTGTTCCCCAGCATATCGTACAACCCGAACGCATTTGCCAGTTTCTGCCCCACTTCGTGGGATGCGCCTCCGCTGTTTCCCTTATACCAGGCAATCTCATCCAGGTTGCCGTAGCGCGCGACGGTGGAACCGGCTCGCGCCGCATATTCATACTCCGCTTCGGTTGGCAGCCGCCCTCCGATCGCCGCGCAGTACGCTTGGGCTTCGTCCCAATCCACCTCCTCAACGGGAAGATTAGGCCCCTTGTGGCTGGCTGGGTTCTTTCCTGTCACCCGCCCATAGGCCTGCTGGGTGACAGCCGTCTGCCCCAGCCAAAAGCCCTTGGTGATGGTGACCTCGTGGGTCGGCTTCTCGTCGTCGCCGCACTCTGCGTCGCCTGGAGAACAACCCATCTGAAACTTCCCCGGTGGAACCCAGACGTAGGTTAGTCCATCCTTCAAGTTGACCTTCCTCGTGCCCGCGACGGTGGCCGTCGGTTGTTGGACCGAAAGCAGCCCCGCAGCCGCGCATGTTACCAGCAACCCAGCCATGCCTCGCATCATTTCCTCCCCAATGGAAGTCATCTAAATGACGTATGGCGGCAGGATCAAGGTTACATGAACGGCGTTTCCGCCACGCCAGAACCTCCTGCGTGCGTTGCACCGGGCATCCCGTGCCCACAATCGGTAGTCGTTGAAAACCGTGCCGGTCCAAAAGGTGTGTGTCGCCGCGACGCTCGCGTCTACGAACAAGGGCTGCAGGAATTTGAATGGTATCGGGGTAGTCTCTCCGTCATCGCAAGATTGGTTCGGAGAATTTAAACGCAAAACCGGGAGGCCGATTCTTCTCCTGTGATGAGTCTGCGCCCCGACAGATTTGAACTCCCGACAATCTGCTGGAACTACGACGCAGTGCAAAAGGGCTGGTACGTTTATGGCATGGGCACTGTGGCCAAAGACGGCAAGCAGATCGAGAGATTGATCTGTATCCCGGTCTTGCATCGATGCTGAAGGAGTATCTGGATAAGCGCCCGAGAACGCTCAAGTTCGACCTTTTATTCCAGTCGAAGTCGGGCAAGCCTCTTCACCAGTCCAATGTTCTTCGGCGCACACTTCATCCGATCCTAGAAGATCTCAACGAGATTGTCTTTCTCTGTAAAAGTGGCTTCACGAGACACTGGGATTAATGTGCCTAATGGAACATACATCGCGAGGCCGGTGGTGCAAAGTGGCTGCCGTCGGGATCGGGCAGGTTCTACGCAACATCGAATCAGAGATCATCGAAGCTTGACTCGACGGAGGGGAAAAACATGGAGCTTGAAAAACTGAAGGGTCTCGGACGGTTAGTGCCTACACTGGCGACCGGCATCGAATATCAGGTGAGTTACGAAATCCATTTTCCTATTCTTGATCGAGAGCCAGGGAGGAGCTTGACACCTCATCACACATGCGCCACGAAATGTAGCGTGCAGTCCGCCCATCATCACCTGATCCCAGATGGGCGCTATTTCCTCAATGCCGGACTGGATCAAATTCACCAACTAAAGTCAGTTAATCGCAAGTGGCAATACCTTGCAACTCGGTGAGGAGACAATCTTGGATCAAACGATTGGTGCCGGGAGAGCCGCTTTGCGACCCAGGACGAAATAGAAAAAAGAGCTTATGACCTTTATCTGAAGGACGGCGAGGTGTATTCCACTTCGGAATACTGGCTTATTGCCGAAGAAGGATTGAAGAAAGAGCGAGCTGCAGCTGACGCAAAACTGACGAAGTGGCATTTGAGCTAAATAACATTCGGAGATTAATGATGAATATCAATATTGGCGCTGGGGCTTTTGCGGTAATCCTGGCGATGGGTTCGATGGGATTCGCTTCGGCACAAGACAGCGCGACGACGAAGCCAACGATTCACAATAGCACCCACACACTTACGGGTTGCCTTCAGAAGGGTGATGACGAATATGTGTTGGCTTCCGATGACGGGAGCATCTGGGAACTGACGGGCAACAGCGTGAAACTCGATGGACAGATTGGCCATACCGTTACCATCACAGGTGTCGTCTTCGATCCGGCGGTGCACGGAACGAAGGTAAACATGAAGGGCGAGATAAAAGGGCATGGAGGGTACGGTCACGTGACGGTTACGAAGTTGACCCTGGTGGGTGACACTTGCGAGAGAAACAGCTAGCAGGAATTTCTCGCAATAAATAGAAAAAGGCTGTCGCTTCATGGCATAACTCTTTTGTTCAGGAAGAAATTCTGCCAAGGAGGAGCAACAGCCTTATGAGCTCAGAGTGTAACCAGTTTGGCTTCGGATTTCATC
>JBEKBP010000034.1:0-53867 GCA_050015335.1 Candidatus Acidiferrales bacterium
TCTAAATCAGAAAGGGACTGGGGCATAGGGGGGATCCTCCTTTTCCTGGCGTATATAATACGCCAGGAACTGGCCACCCAAAAAGGATATTATCCCCTTCTCCCTTTAAAGTCGTGCGCCCCCCTAAAACGCTACACCTGAATCCGTCCGAAAAGCGGTGTAGAATCGCAAGATACGCCTTGTCTCCCGGTTCTTTGCTCCGACTCCAGGGCTCTACGTGCCGTTTGCCGCCCAGCCTGGTAACGCCCCACGCTGTGGTTTGCCTCTTCCTGACGCCTTTCGGTTCCTCACGCCAATAAGCAGAGTGGTTGTGCGGCGCCAACCATGGCTATCTGACACTCGGTCCATAGCTTTCTGGTTGTCCGCATGCGGGAGCTATTTCCTTCCTCCATCGGGGTGCGCATCGGTTTTGGCGTTGTGCTTGTCGCGGTAAATCTGGCGGCTCTCTCTATTCTGCTGATGCTCGATCTGGTTGTGCTCCGCGCCCGTGAGATGGCCGCCATTCGCCGCGCGATCGCTGCGCGCCTCGTTGTGGATGGCGGTTTCGTTGCGTTCGATGTGCGCAGTTTCACCCGGCGTGAGCTGCCCGGAATGGACTCCCTGATTGATGCGATTCTGCTGGCGATCCTGGCGGGCGTTCACGCCCATCCCTTCCGGATGGGCCGGAGTCCCATGGTTAACCGCCGCATAATTGCTGCGGTCGACACGGGCGTAATTTTGATGTGAGATCTGACCGGGCGTCTGCCCGAAATGCCGCTCGTTCATCGCGGCACGTTCCCCGGCGTTCGGAAAGGCGCGGATGCCGCCCTCGCCATTGAAGCTGGCGTGGTTGTACGCCCCGGCGCGAATAAAACTGCGATCCTCGTATACGCCGTGGAAGCCGACGCCCACGTGCCACGCAGCCGTGTTGTAAAGGAAGTGGCCGCCTTCCCAGCGTCCACCCCAGAAGCCGACGCCGCCGTAGCCAAAGCCGTAATTAATTCCGCCGTAGAAGCCGACGTGAGGACCCCAATAGCCAGCATGCCAACCATAGGCGCCACCCGCGAATCCCCAGTAGCCGGGCGTCCACAGCAGACCCGGATGGGGAGGCGCAAGCCACAATCCCGGAGTCCAGAAGTAGCCCCGGGGGCCGTAGGCCCAGTAGCCGGGCGTCCAAAGAAATCCTTCGGTGGGGCATGGCGGCTGCTCATACACCGGCAGGGCCGGCGGCGCCACGGTGATCGCCACACCCACGCCAATCTGCGCATGCGATGCGACGGGTATGGCGAAGAGTGAAACGAAGAATACGAGATAACGAGCCCTCAGCAACCTTCGCATGTAAGAATCCCTCCATTTTCTGGCTTCCTCCCACCGCGCCCAAAGCGGTTGGTCGGCAAGCACGCTAATTTGATACAAATCTAAGCTTCGTGGTAGGTCGGCAAACTGTCCATTTACTGCAATGCTTTACTTGTCTGAGTACGTGAGTTGAGAACTCACCGTCAGGCCATGCAGGGGCAACGACAGCAACTCACCAATCCGGTAAATGAAGAACGGAGTGGGGGAGGAAGTGAATCGGGCGTCGCCAGCACAACCGCTATCGGGCACGCCCGACCTCCCTCCGAACTACCTATCAAATTTCAAGCATATTTCCAGTTGTCGGATCGCATCATCCGTCGCCCGTAATGCCTCGGCTCGGTGGCCGCCGAAGTCATGCGCGGCTTCCTGCAGGTGCATCCGCGCGCGTCGCAGGGAAGCAAGCGCCTCACGAATCTCAGGATGAGGTTCAGGTGCCGGGGTAGCGGCGGGCACGGGCTTTGGCTTGGGGGACGGGGCTGCCGAAACAGCAATGGGTACCGCAAGAGCCGCAAATGCAGTCACAGTCGCGAGCATGGTTAACATCTTCCGCTTCATTTGTTTTGCTCTCCTTGGGGGGATTGGTCGGGTGGTATGCCCAGTGCATGGTACGCTTCTGCTCCCATGGATACAATAAATTTGCCACCAAGCCACCAAGCAGGAGGCCCAGCAAGATAAGCGGTTTCCAAGTTTCCCCCAACAAATGTTGCTTGGATGGGTGTGCAGCCTCGGGGAGTCTCATCCCGGGTCTCCCTTAGAACCATACGTAAGCCTCGCGACTCATACGGCTCCCATCGCGGAGTCATGCCGCACATCCATTTGCCAGTGTCGGGGGCCGATTACGGCGATTGTGGTGGGTCATTCTACACCGCACCGCCGCAGTCAAAGACCGACCCGTGTCGTGCGATCCGGTCACCCCGATCTCTGCACGATGGATTCCAGCCTCCGCGTCCTGCATCCTTAATCCTATGGCGCGCTGTAGTGAATCGCCATCAGGCCTGACATTTAACCCTACAAACCGGAGACAGCAAATCCTGTTTCAGACTTTGGTATTCCCGAGCGGCAAACATTGCCGCGAAAAATGCCATTTGTATCGCTGTAAAGGATGATGATCGGAACTGCCAAAACGCTCCACGTGAGTCACCATGCGAGGTGCAATATCAGCACACTCAAGCACCTTGTCGCTGTATGCCGCCTTCCACACCAAGACCGGCGAAGTGCCGGGCAAACCGGCTGCGCGGCACACTGGGTGGCCGAGTTCGCCACGTGCCATACAGACCTTGCAATCGATGAGCCTCGTGGCAAAGAAATCTCTGTGGTCGCTGACAACCTCTCGGCTCACAAGAGCAGACCCGTCACCGATTTCCTGACGGCGCATCCCCAGGTTCACCTGCACTTTACTCCGACCTGCTCTTCGTGGCTCGAATCAAGTCGAGCTGTGGTTGGGCGACATTGAGCGATGCCATCTTTATTTATTTACGCCGCCTGATTCAGGCGCACCACATGGGTTGGGTCGTCTCGGGCTGCCTCCGGATGAGCCGATTGGATTGGAAGAGGAGAGCCTGCAAAAAGCGTCGGAGCTATAATCGATAGAGGAAGACGAGGACGATGAAGAAAATCATCGGGCCGCTCACCTTTGTGGTGCTCTTGCTCCCAGGCGGCGTGCTGGCCCAGGAGCAGCCGGTGAAGGTGAAGGGCGGCCATGAGCTGGGAGAAACTGCCGAGCAGTTCTTTGCCGAGGGCCACGAAAAGGAGCTGCTTGGCGCATGCATCGCCGGAGATTTCAAAAGCGTTAATAAATCCAGCAGACGCCAGCTGAAACAGTACTGTAGTGAGTTTGGTGACGAACGCCACCAAGCGATGAGCGGCAGGCGCAGCGAATACAAAACGGGCGGCGAACCTTCCGAGATGCGGACGGACACATTCACGTTCGACGGCGGCCACCTCGTGAAGGTTGAGCTGGTCTTTTCCGCCCCGAGCGCAGAGTTTAACTATCGCGGTCAGCGCTTCGAGGAAATTTTCGCGGGCGTCAAACAAGCCTACGGTTCGCCCACCAGTGAGAACATCAGGCCGGTGAAGGATGCCTATGGTGTGGAGTATGTCGCGCACCGTGAAACGTGGATAACCCCTCACGCCGCGATTCTCATCGACGAACAGCCCGGGCCCGGCGGCTCAACAACCCTGCTCGCACTCACGCGGGCGGAGTATGACCGTAGGATGGCAGAGGGTGCACCGAAGACCGCCAATCCCCTGCAATAAGCTGCCTCCGTACAGGCCTTCTCGCCGAAGGATTGCCGGGGGAAATTATCCCGGTGACGTAGCGCCGGTGCTTTGCACGGCGTAGGTTCCCTTATGCTCAGGTTTGCAAGCACAGCGCTCGTTGGTCGCCGTGGAAGGATTGCGCAAGTTTCCTCTCAGTGTACTGAACCGGTGTTGCGACGCGGCTCTATCAAGTTCCCTGCTTCGTTCGCGCCACGTGACGCAGTCGCGCGACGGTCGGCATCAGCGCCCAGTTGCCGCCGGGAAATGCTTCCTGACCACCGGTTCATCGACCCAGTATCCGGGGCGGTCGTAATGTCGATGCAACCCCGCCTCATATTCCCGCGTGAGCAGAGAGTCCTGGGTGTATTCGGGCGCCTGCTTAATAATTTCACGGGAAAGGTTGACGAAGACCTTCGACTCGCTCCAACTGACACGCTCAATCCATCGCGGTGAAACCAGCACTTCTTTACCGGGCCACCAGTTCTTTGTGTCGATGACTAAATAACGAATCGCCCAGGTTTGGTCATCGATGATAAAGTCCGCCACGTGGCCAATCTCGCCGTCTATGGCCTGGATGTGATGGCCATCGACGTCGTGGGTGCTGCGCAAATGGGGATCCCATGGTTTCTCCGTGAGGTTGGGCTCTTTCCCATTTTTACGGCCACGCACGATGGAAGGAGAAGGTCCCCACATGTAGGGGCCACTCCAGTAGGTTGGAAATGCGTAATACCTGTAGAAGACTTCCTCGAATTGTCGCGAGACGGGCCTGTCACTGCCCAAAGACGGGCTGTCCTCGATCTGCTTTTTGGTTAAATCGACGGCGATGTCTTGATTTTCTTTATTGACAGCCAGGAGCGCATGCGGAGAAATCAACACCTGCCTGCCCGTCAGCCAGTCGCCTGTGTCGGCAACCAGGTAGCGAATCGCCCAATGCCGGTCGTCGAAGTAGAATTCCTTGACCTTCCCTATCTCACCATCGAGGCTATCCAATTTATAATCCAGCAGTGCTTTCGCATTGATTAACATCGTCTCCGTCCTTTCGCAGTTGCATTTTGTTTTGTTCGGCCGTTGCAGCCTCTGCTGACAACGTGCTTGAGAAATCGAGTTCCGCGCGATCCTCATCGGCGCCCATTTCCCTACGCGCGGGCGTCTTTGTCGTGCAGCGCCAGGAAAGCCTTCAGCAACACACGTGGATCGTCTATGCCCTTGGGCGGTGGCGTCGGTTTCAGCCCAAGCAACCAATACGCGGCCGTTTGCGCCGAGCGGATCGAATATTCCACTCTAAACACACATCGTCTGGGATTTTGGCAAAATGCCCGATGAAGGCGAGGTTCTTCACTTCGAGCACCGTTGGTCAGTCTCTGAGACATAAAATCAACCCTCCTTCCACCTACCGTTAGTAGGTGGCGGCTCTCTCGTTGTATTCGGCGCCCTAGGCCGCAGAAACACAGTCGAATTCTTACTCGGCAGCACGCTAATTACTGTCTCGAATCGCACAGCCCCGCGCGTCAAGGGCCCCGAAACGATATCGACCTGAAGATTCAACGGTGGCGAGTATCTCGCTCGTGCGGGTTGCGGAAAGACACCAGGCGAATTGTCCCTCGAAATCGGCCTGCGCCGCTGGAGTTTGCCAAAGGATTCCCGGTGGCCGGAGCATTCACATCAGTGCACTCAGCAGACACTGTGTTGCCAGTTGGGGGAGTGGGAACCGTCGCTGCATGAAACCGAGGCTACCATCGTCCGGTCCGGGTTACCTGATCCCACGGCACGGGTCGCTAAACTGCGGCGGCCTAGAAGAAGCCACCACAATCGCCCCGACCGTTGCCCGAAGACACTCAAAGCCGAGACCGGGCCACCACGCAAATCCGCGCGGGCCTGCCGTCTGCCTGACCGCAAAGAAGTTAGACCGACACCAAGATCGATTTTTTGCACCTGCTTTGGGCGCAGGAGGTCTGGAGTTCCAATCTCGGCCCGCCCCGAGCACTCTGTCCAATTTCTAGCAGATCGTGCTGCTGGTGCTGACTCGCGGGTGTGCGGCTTGCGAAAGCCAGGCGCGGACTGGGTTCCCGTTCACAAGGCCCTTCCTGCCGCGGCGCCCGAGGCCCAGGCCCATTGGAAGTTATGGCCGCCCAGGTGGCCGGTAACATCGATGACTTCTCCTGCGAAAAACAGTCCCGGCACTTTCCGGCTTTCCATTGTTTTGCTGGATAACTCGTCGGTGTCCACACCGCCTGCGGTTACTTCGGCTTTTTCGTAGCCTTCCGTTGCTGCCGGAGTGAGCGTCCACTGATGCACCTGGCGCTCCAGTTGCGCCACGGACTGGTTGGTCCAATCGGGAGGCGCGTGCAAATCCAGCCAGCGCTCGGCGAAACGCTTCGGAAGAAACCCTTGGAAGACCGAACGGGCGGCAGCCATGTTTCTGACCTTGGCTCCGCGGATGGCCGTGACCACATCGCGATCGGGCGCAAGGTCAATTTGGATCGGCTGGTTCTTCTTCCAATAGGAGGAAATTTGCAGGATCGCGGGTCCGCTCAAGCCACGGTGAGTGATCAGCATATGTTCGCGGAAGCAGTGGCGGTCGGTGGCGACGACTACCTCCGCCGACACGCCCGCCAGGTCGCAATACTGGGTTCGTTCTCTTGGTTCAACCAATAGCGGCGTGAGCGCGGGTCGGGTCTGCCGGATCTTGAGCCCGAATTGACGCGCCAAATCGTATCCCAATGCCGTAGCGCCTAGTTTGGGGATCGAGAGTCCGCCGGTGGCGACTACGAGCGCGGGCGCGTGAAATTCGGCCTTGTCGGTGTGCGCCACGAACTCTGTTGTGCGCCGCACCTGACGAATTCGGCTGTTTAGGAAGGTCTTCACGCCGGCGACACGGCATTCGGATGCAAGCATTTCCGTGATCTCGCTCGCCGAGCGATCGCAGAAGAGTTGCCCCAAGGTTTTCTCATGGTAAGGGATGCCATGCTTTTCGACCAGCGCGACGAAGTCGGACGGCGTGTATCGGGCCAGCGCGGATTTTGCGAAGTGCGGGTTTGCCGAGATGAAGTTATGGGCCTGGGAATAGAGGTTGGTGAAATTGCAGCGTCCGCCACCGGAGATGAGGATTTTCTTGCCGGGACGATCGGCACGCTCAATGACCGCTACCCGGCGACCGCGCTTGCCGGCTTCGGCCGCGCACATGAGTCCAGCGGCGCCCGCACCGAGAATCAAAACATCGAACATCTGGGCCATCACATACATTCTGCGTCGGTCTTCGGAAACGAGCAAAGCGGAAGATTAAATTTCGGCTGACCGGCACGACTCGCCGAAGAACAACGCAGCCACAACTGGCCATGACGCCAATTTCTTCAGGAGGAGCAAGACCTTCGGGTATCATAGCTTGGCGATGATGCGGTGACTTCCTGACTTCGCCGCTCAACACTCGACGCACCCCCGTAGTGTCTGATTTTTCAAGGAGAGTGATGCGGAAGGCCGAGACTTTTACGGCGCTCAACGGGTTGCGGTTTCTGGCGGCGCTAGCCGTGGTGATTTTTCATTACGCGCCTCGAGTCGCCGCATATGGCCACGTTCCTGGCACCACACGAAACCTGATCAACGAAGGGCCCGGCGCGGTAGGGTTCTTCTTTATTCTCTCGGGTTTCGTACTGGCGCACCGGCACCTGTCTGGCGGCGCGCGTGCGCCAACCGCGTCCGCCTTTTACTGGGCCCGATTCGCCCGTTTGTATCCGGCGTATCTACTGGCTTTTCTGCTGTTCCTGCCCATTGCGGCCCACAGATACATCCTGAATTCTCCGGCACCCGCAGGACACCACACCTTTGTTCTGAGCGCGGTTCTGTCCTGCCTGATGTTGCAGTCGTGGACACCGCTCGCGCAAGCATGGAACGGGCCTGGCTGGTCGTTGTCGGTGGAAGCATTCATGTATTTCATGTTTCCGTTGATCGGGTTTCGGCTGGTGAAACTGCGCCGTCGAAACTCGATCTTCGTGCTGCTCCTATCGTGGTTGATTCCTTCGGGGCTTGCCGCCGCGCACGTTGCACATTGGATTACCGATGCCGTATGGCTCCGATACATCACCAACAATCCGCTGCTGTGGACACCCCTGTTTGTCATGGGCATATGTGCGAGCCGGATGGTTTCAGATTGGAAGAAGGTCCCCGCGGGCAGGGCAAACATGCTTTCGGCGCTCAGTTTCGTTGCGCTGATTTTGCTTGCTCTGCTGTGGCCGCACAAATGGGCTGACGTCTTTGTAACCGGTGGAATTGCACCCCTGTTGGTTGCCGTCATCATTTGCTTCACGCGTTCATCGGGAGGGATCGCCAAAACCGTTGCAGGGCCGCTGCTGGGCAGGCTGGGTGAGGCGAGCTACGTGGTCTACATTCTGCAAGCACCGATGTGGCATTACTGGCAGGAAATTACGACGTCGCTGCGCGCCGGGCCGACAGAAGCGAACGTCGTGGCGCTGTGGCAGTTTGCGGCATTTGTGCCGCTACTGGTTCTCACGTCTCTGGCGCTGCAGCGCTGGGTTGAAACTCCTGCACGGGCATGGCTACAAAATTGGAAGAACCGGAAGCCAGGATATGTGATCCGAGAATCCGAGAAGGCTATCGAAACGCACGTGCCGCTAGAACTCGTCCCTCAGCAGCTAAAGCCGCATTGACTCCTTACATTTACACACAGAGAGGGAGAAGCCACTACCCACGAGGATTCTCCGTGATGCCACACGATCGCTTACTGCTGCCATCCGCCGCCCAAGGCGCGGTAGAGCTCGACGTAGTCGAGCATCTCGTTCAATTGGGCTTGGGCGAGCGTCAGCTCAGCGGAGTAATAGCGAGTATCGGCGTCGATAACCTCGAGGTAACTGGACGCCCCACCCCTGTAGCGCAGATCGGAGAGCCGGGCGGCATCTTCGGCGGAGTGGGTCAGCAAATCCTGCTGTTTGCGAAATTCCTGGTCCTTCGCGTAGGCGATGAGCGCGTCGGAAACCTCGCGAAACGCCTGCTGGATGGTCTGCTGATAGGTGAGCACGGCTTGCTGCTGTTGCGCCTGTGCCAGCCGCACGGCGCCTCTCAAGCTGCCGCCGGCGTAGAGGGGCTGCGTGAGCTGTCCGGCAAAGGACCACATACCCGCCGGCCCGGTGAATAGCCTGGTGAGCGCAATGCTCTCCACGCCGCCGATACCCGTGAGGCTGATGGAGGGGAAATACGCGGCTTTGGCCACGCCGATCTGGGCGTTCATCGACATCAACTGCGCTTCGGCCTCGCGAATATCGGGCCTGCGCTCGAGCAGCGACGAGGGAAGACCCGGAGGCACTTCCGGCAAATGCGGCTGAGCCGTAAGTTCCAGTCCGCGGGTTATACCGCCGGGATTTTCGCCCAGCAGCGTGCTGATGAGGTTTTCCTGCTGCGCGATTTGCTTCTCGATGCTGGGGATGGCGCCCGAGGCGTTAAAGACAAGCTGCTCCGCCTGGCGCACATCGAGCAGCGAGGTGCGGCCGTGGTCGACCAGCAACTGCGTGAGCCGGAGCGAATCCCGGTCGGAAGCAAGTGTGCGCCGGGAAATCTCGATTTGCAGATCTTGTTCGCGCAAGGTGAAATACGCCGAGGCCACATCCGCCACCAGCGCGTCAATTACCGCTTGCCGCGCCCATTGGCTTGCCAGCAACTGGTCGCGGGCGGATTCCGTGGCGCGGCGATATTTACCCCAGAAGTCGAGATTCCACTGGAAGCCGAGGCCCAATTCGCTATCACTGGTATCGTAGGCTGAAAAGAACTTCGATTCCGCGTCTCGGGTGCCGGTGCCTGATACGGCTGCAGCGGCGCCGGGCAACTCGTTGCTCCGAACGACGCTCAGCTGCGCCTGCGCTTGCAGGATACGCGTGGCGGCGATGCGCACGTCGTAGTTCTGCTCGAGCGCAGTGCGGATCAGGGACTGAAGCTGCGGGTCCTCGAACACGTCCCACCATTTCTCGTCTCCGAAGGTAGTCGCGTCTTGCGTGGCGGTGGGCGCACCGCGATATGTCGGCGACGTTGCCACTGCCGGACGTTTGTAGTTGGGTCCCACGGCGCACCCGGCTAGTGCGAGCGGCAGGAGCACGGTGAGGGCTATCCCGGGCGCTATCCGCCTCATCAGTCGTCGCCCCTCTCGGCAGCATCGTGCGGCGCGGGCAGGCTGGTGAGGTCGATGTGCCCTGGCGTGGCCTCCTGGAACTTGAGCCCGATGCGCTCGAACAGCACAAACAAGACCGGAATGACGAAGACGGCCAATAGCGTGGCGGCCAGCATGCCGGCGACAACGACCGTGCCAAGAATCTGGCGGCCGACCGCGCCTGAACCCGAGGCCACGGCGAGCGGCACGCAGCCTAAAATAAAAGCGAACGAAGTCATGAGGATGGGGCGCAGCCGCAACTTGGCGCCTTCGAGGGCGGCCTCGACGATGTTTCGCCCCTTGGCCATTTCGTCGCGCGCGAATTCAACGATCAGAATGGCGTTCTTCGCGGCAAGGCCGATCAGCATGACTAGGCCGATCTGCGCGTAGACGTCGAGATCGAAATGGCGCAGATAGAGCCCGACAAACGCTCCGAAGATAGCGATCGGCACCGAGAGGAGCACCGAAAACGGCAGGCTCCAGCTTTCATAGAGCGCGGCCAGAATCAGGAAGACGACCAGCAAGGAGAGCGCAAAGATGGGACCCGCCGTTCCGGAAGCTTTGTTCTCCTGGTAGGAAAGGTCGGCCCAATCGTAACCCATGCTGGCAGGAAGCGTTTCGCGCGCCACTTCTTCAAGAGCGGCTTGCGCTTGGCCGGAGCTGTATCCCGGCGCAGCCGAACCAATAATCTGCGCGGCGCGGTAGAGGTTGAACCGGTTGGTGTAGTCGGGACCATTGATCGGCTTGGTGGACACCAGGGTAGAGAGCGGCACCATCGTGCCGGCATGGTCGCGCACATAGTATTGGTCGATCGATGATGCGGAAGAACGATCTTCGGCCTCCGCCTCCAGAAAGACCTTCCATTGTCGCCCGAAGCGGTTGAACTGGTTCACGTACAATCCACCGAGCGAGGTTTGCAGCACCTGGTATACGTCGCCCAGCGAAACGCCCTGCTTGAGCGCCTTGTCGCGATCCACAGCGGCGAAAATCTGCGGCGAACTCGCCGAGAACTGCGAGTTAACGCCCGTCAATTCAGGGCGCCTGCGGGCCGCCTGAAGGAACTTCTGCAGGCTCTGGTCAAGATCCTCCACCGAGCCGCCGGAGCGGTCCTGCAGCCAAAGCGAAAAACCGCCAGCGTTGCCAAGGCCGGGGATGGGAGGAGAATTGAAGGCAAAGGCCATCGCTTCGGGCACCTGCTTGGCAAGTTGCCGGTTGATATTGGCCAGGATGGCTTTTGACTCCAGGTTGGCCGCGCGCCTCTGGTCCCAGGGCTTGAGGGATATGAAGAAGAAGCAATTGTTTGTCGTCGAGACGCGGGACAAGAGACTGAATCCAACAATGGTCGTAAAGTGCTGCACGCCCGGCGTATTGGCCAGGACGTTTTGGATTTTACGGGCGACGTCATCGGTACGCGCCATCGAAGCGGCAGGGGATAGCTGGGCGTTCAAAAACAGAAAGCCGTAGTCCTCATCCGGGAGAAAGCTCGTGGGAAGTTTCCTGCCCACAGAAACGTCAAGGGCCATAAAGCACGCCAGAACCACCATTCCCACCACGGCCTTACGGATGAGTCCCTGGCTGACGCTCACATAACCGGTTTGTATCTTCTGGAAGCCCCAATTGAAGCCGCGGAAGAAGGTGCTCAAGGGGCCGCGCGAAGGTTTGCGCGGGCGAAGCAGCATGGCGGAGAGTGCGGGCGAGAGCGTCAATGCATTGAAGGCAGAAATAAGCACGGATACCGCAACGGTAACCGCGAACTGCTTGTTGAGGCGTCCCTGGATCCCGCTCATGAACGCCATGGGAACAAACACCGACGCAAGAATCAGGGCGATGGCGACAACCGGGCCTGAAACCTCGCGCATGGCTTGCAGCGTCGCGTCCCGCGGGGTCATTCCTTCTTCAATATGATGCTCGACCGCCTCCACGACGACGATGGCGTCGTCGACTACCAGGCCGATGGCCAGAACAAGACCAAACAGGGAAAGCGTGTTGATGGAGAAGCCCAGCGCCGGGAAAAACGCGAAGGTGCCAATGAGCGAAACCGGCACGGCGATCATGGGAATCAGCGTCGCCCGCCAATTCTGGAGGAATAGGTACACCACCAGGATTACAAGGGTCATCGCGATCAGCAGGGTGACCACGATTTCGTGGATGCCCTCGGTGACCGGCAAAGTAGTATCGAGGCCGACGCTGTAGGTCAGGTCGGGCGGAAAGCGCTTCTGCAAATCGGCCATCGCTTTGCGAGTGGCGTCGGCCACGGCGACCGCGTTAGCCCCGGGGGTCAGAAAGACCGCAAGGATACACGCCGGTTGTCCATCAAAGCGTGAAGTCTCGTTGTAGCTTAGGGCGCCAAGTTCGATGCGCGCGATATCCTCAAGACGGACCACCGAGCCGTCCGGATTCGCGCGCACCACGATCTGGCCGAACTGCTCGGCTGTCACCAGCCGTCCTTGCGTGCGGACGGTGTAGGTCATCGCCGTTCCCGGCGGCGCTGGGTTGCCGGAGAGCTGGCCGGCCGGATTGACCGTATTTTGCTGATTGAGTGCCGCCACCAGATCGGCGACCGTGAGCCCGAGCTTGGCCAGCACCTGAGGTTTGAACCAGACGCGCATGGAGTAATCGGTCGCGCCGAACAACAGCACTTGGCCTGCGCCGGGGATGCGCAGGAGCTGGTCGTTGATGTTGATGTTCGCGTAGTTCGCCAGGAACAGAGAGTCGTGTGTGCGATTGGGCGAGTACAACCCGAAAGCGATCAAGGGCAAGCCGGTCGATTTGCGAATGGTGGTGCCAAACTGGTTGACGTCGGGCGGCAGGCTGGCCGAGGCTTGCGCCACACGGTTCTGCACGTTGACCTGGTCGGTGTTGACGTCGGTATCGACATCGAAGGTCACGGTCAGCGACATGGTGTTGTCGTTTCCGTTGGTGGACTGCATGTAGAGCATGTTGTCCACGCCGTTCATCTGCTGCTCGATCGGAGTGGCGACAGACTGCTCGACGGTTAGCGCGTCAGCTCCGGGATAGGTGGTAGAAACGATCACCTGGGGCGGAACGATGTCCGGAAATTGCGCCTCGGGCAGGCCCCGGATCACCACCAAGCCGGCAAGCACGGTGATGATGGCGATGACGATGGCTACGATGGGACGTTGGACGAAAAACTTGGCCATGGCTCAGTGCGGCTCTGAGGAAGGGGTGGATACCATTTCAGAATTAACGGCTGCTCCCTGACGAGCATACTGCAAGCCCCCTACCACCACGCGGTCGTTTGGCGAAACCCCTTGCGTGACGATCCAGTTCGACCCTACTTGTGAGCCCACCTGAAGGTTCTGAATTCTGACCCGGTTATCGCTGCCCACAACCGCTGCCTGGAATGTGCCTTGCAGCTCCGTGACGCCAGCCTGGGGAACAAGCAGCGCGTCGTGACGCATCTCGGTTACCGCGCGCACTCTGCCATACTCACCTGGTCGCAGGATGTTGCTGCTATTGGGAAAAGCAGCCGCGACCCGGATGGTTCCGGTGCTTGAATCCACCTGGCGGTCGGTCCACAAAACCTTGCCGGTGTGGGGATACACGCTGCCGTCGGCGAGGAGCAGGGTAAGTGGCACACCCTCAAGAGGCGGCGCTTGGCGATCTGATCCCGCAGGCCGAAGCTTCTGCGCGTGCAAGTAGTCCCGTTCGCTGATGGGAAAATAAACCTTGATAGGGTCGACCTGCGATACAGAGGTCAGAAGTGTGGTAGTGGCAACCAGATCGCCAATCTGAGCTTGCGCGATACCGGCGACGCCATCGACCATCGAGGTGATCTTGGTGAAGGAAAGGTTCAGTTGGGCCTGCTCGACGGCCGCCCGGGCCGCCGTCACCGCAGATTGCGCCGCCGCGACCGCAGCCGCAGCCCCTGCCTTGGCCTGGAGATCGTCATCCAACTGGCTTTGCGCGATCGCTTTGGCTTCGGCGAGCGGCATATCGCGGGCGACATCCTGCGTTGCCTTGGCAAGTTGCGCCTGAGATTGGATTACCTGGGCCTGAGCCTGCGCGAGCTGGGCTTGGTTCTGGTCCAGCGTTGCCTGAAAAGGCCGCGGATCGATTTCAAACAACAGTTCGCCCTTGTGTACGACCGATCCTTCGCGATAATCCTGGCGGATCAGATAGCCCGAAACGTGGGACTGGATCTGGGCGTTGACATAGCCGTCCATGGTGGCAATCCATTCACTGGTGAGCGCGACATCTCGCCGCTCCACAGGGGCCACTTGCACCGTGGGAGGCGTCCCGGCAGCCTGCGGATTTTGTGCGTCCGTTCGGCATCCGCCCAGGCCCATAACCAAAGGCAGCGTGAGTAGAAAGATAGACGAGCGAAGCCAGATCCTTCGCGGCATTTACCGATCCTCCGATCATGGACAACTTTAGGTTAAAAGATCCTGCGGTTTGGCGCGGAGCAAAATCCCGGAATTTGCGCCGCCCCTATTCTCGCATATTCCATAAGGCTATGCCCCACAGCCAATCCCGCGTGTTTCGCAAAACCCCAGATTCAATTGCTATTCCCGGGTGTGCACAACCTTGAGATAATGAGATGTATTCAAAGAACGGTCCGATGCATTATTCGCAGGCCCAAAGTCCATTCTATCGGCGGCATGCGCTGTAAACGCTTTGCTTTATGCGCAAAACGTGTCTCAATTTCCATAGAGGAGGACCCACGGATGGCTTTCCGGCTCTGGAGCAATGATTTCAAAGAGGGAGAAAGGTTGCCTCAGGCTCAGGTGTTTAACGCAATGGGGTACACCGGCGGCAACCGTTCGCCGCACTTGGCCTGGGAGGGCGCACCGGAAGGGACCAAGAGCTTTGTCGTCACGATGTATGATCCGGACGCGCCAACCGGCTCGGGCTGGTGGCATTGGGTTGTGATCAACATACCTGCGACGGCCAAAGAACTGCTGGCAGGAAGCGGGAGCGGGTCCAATCTGCCGCCGGGCGCTATGCAGACTCGCACGGATTTTGGCGCCCCCGGATATGGAGGCGCCGCACCGCCGCCGGGGAGAAACCATCGCTATGTCTTCACGATTCATGCGCTGAAAGTCGAGCGTCTGGATCTTGAACCAGAAGCCAGCGGGGCGATGGTGGGCTTCATGGTTTTCATGAATAGCCTTGGGAAGGCTTCGCTGGCCGTCACCTACGGCAAGTAGCGCGGGAAACCGTATCGGGGGATCCCTGCTGAGCATATTGCCTGAAGGCTCAGCATATCGTGCCCGCTTCGGAGCGGATTCTCGCCGGCCAACCCGATCGCCCCAGCCACAGTTGCCTACCGCGGTTGTTTGAAAAGCATGAGGTCCACGGCATTGGCCATGGCCTGATAGCCGGCGTCGTTGGGATGAAGATGGTCGCCGCTATCATTGGCCGGCAGCAGTTTGTTCGGATGAGAGGGATCGCGGACGGCTGCGTCGAAATCGATCACGCCGTCATAGCTGCCGCCGGTGCGAATGAAATTGTTGACCGCCTCGCGCTTCGCTTCGCCCTCCGGCGTGAAGTAGGGTGCATCTTCGAACGGCGTCAAGGTACAGCCGAAGATTTTCAGGCCTCGCGCGTGGGCGCGCGCGATGATCTGGAGATGAGCGGCGATGAGCTCGTCGGCGGTCACTGGTTGCGTGGGCTGATTTCTCACCGAATAGCCGATATCGTTGATGCCCAGCAGCACCGTGACGTAGGCGACGCCAACTTGCGTTAAAACGTCGCGGTCCAGTCGCGCCAGCGCATTCGGACCTGTGATGTGGTGCAGAAGTCGGTTGCCTCCGATGCCCTGGTCCACGACGGCAAGTTTGATGTGGCTCGCGATCAGCCGCGAGGCCAGCAGATTGGGCCATCTGTGGTTGGTATCGGGAGTGGATCTGGCTCCTTCGGTAATGGAGTCGCCGAGGGTAACGAGAGCCACGGTTCGCCGGGGGGCAGCCACTTCCACCTCCGTCAGGTAATACCAGGATTGGGCCTCGTGGTCGACGGGCATATCGGCGCTTCCGGTGAAATCGCCTGGCGGCGAAACGTAATTCGTGGCGTAGGCTCCCACGTGCCAGGTCGCCTGCCCCATGGTGCCGGGAAGATAGATCGTCACAGCGAGGTCCGATAGCTCCGGCACATACAGCTTAACGCTGTCGCTTACGACGAGCGCCCCGGGAGGGATCGTCGTCGAGGCCGCGCCCCCAAACGTGAGTGTGCGGTCTGATCCTTCCACAATCTTCGCGCCGTCTGAGCGCAGAGCCACGTGGGCCGCCCCCACCATGAGCGAATCCGCTCCAAAAGCATTGGAGAGGCGTATGCGCAACTGGTTGCCACCGATGCTTGTATGCACGATGAGCCGCAGTGTCTGATTGGTGAAACTTGGATTCACTGTGCGGGGTCCCAAAAGAGAAGTGGGTTCAGGACTCGCACCCCAAGTCGCCACCCAGGTCTGGTCCCAAGAGCCGTGCTTGTGTGCTGCGAGGCTGGGGGGGGCCTCTGCCCATCCGAGAGTTACCAGCGCCAACAAGCAAGTGGTGGAAACCAATCTGAATCGCATGTAAGAAAACCTCCAAGGTTGCGCAGAATCCAAACCAGGCGGCACACATACTACCCTTCTGCTTGCGCCGGAACCAAGACCACACCGGCGGGAAGTTCTTGTCGAGCGCCGGAAAAGGAATATCCTACCTGAGCCAATGAACTGTTTCGATGGGAGAGACAGACGATGCATGACTACGTTGCACCCGCAAGCAAGGTTTCCCCAGCCCTGACCCTGCTTTCCGAAGACGAGCAGATGTTCCGGGACAGCGTTTGTTCCTTCGCCCAGCAAACAATCCAGCCGCACGTGCGGCAGATGGACGAGAAAGCAGAATTTCGGCGCGAGTTGATCGAGGAGTTCTTCCGGCTGGGGCTCATGTCGATCGCGGTGCCGGAGGAATATGGCGGATCGGGCGGGACATTTTTCCAAACGATACTCGCGATCGAGGAATTGTCGGCGGTCGATCCGTCGGCCGGGGTGATCGTGGATGTCCAGAACACGCTCGTGACGAACGCGATTCTGCGTTGGGGCAGCGAAGACCAGAAAAAGCGCTGCCTGCCGCGACTTGCGACCGATACGGTGGGAGCCTACGCACTTTCTGAAGCCGGTTCTGGAAGCGATGCTTTCGCGATGGCCACGGGGGCGGAAAATCGCGGCGACCACTTCATACTGAACGGCCGAAAATTGTGGATCACCAACGCTAAGGAAGCCGGCTTGTTCCTCTTGTTCGCCAACGCACAACCCGAGGCCGGCTACCGCGGCATCACTGCCTTTCTAATCGAATCGGAGACGCCCGGCTTCAAAGTGGGCAGAAAAGAAGACAAGCTCGGCATTCGCGCTTCTTCCACCTGCGAGCTCCTGCTGGAGGATTGCAGAGTCTCGCAGCAGAACGTTCTGGGCGAGGTAGGCAAAGGATACAAAATTGCGATCGAAACATTGAACGAAGGGCGAATTGGAATCGGCGCGCAAATGTCAGGCTTGGCGCGCGGAGCCTTGGATCACGCGATTTCCTACGCGCAGGAACGAAAGCAGTTCAGCAAGCCCATCAGCGACTTTCAGACGATTCGGTTTCAGCTGGCGGAAATGGCCCTCGAAGTCGAGGCGGCCCGCACCATGACCTATAACGCAGCGCGGTTGAAAGACGCGGGCGCACCGTTTGTAAAAGAAGCGGCCATGACGAAATATTTCTGCTCGCAAGTTGCCGAGCGCGTCTCGTCAATGGCGATCGAGGTCTTCGGAGGCTACGGATTTACGAAGGATTATCCAGTGGAGAAATACTGGCGCGATTCGAAGATTGGAAAGATTTACGAAGGAACTTCCAACATGCAACTGCAGACGATTGCCAACCTGATCTTGGGCAAGTAGCCGATTGGCCGGGCGGAGCGTGGAAACCACGAAACGATCTTCAAGGGGTCGGCGCTGCGGCTGAGCCGAGGTGCGGAACAGGTTTGGTCCCGCCGGCAATGCCTTTGTTCGGCCGAGCCTGTAGGAATCCTCTTGATTTCAGCCGCTCTAGGATGCCATCGATCTTTGCAGCCGCGTAGGGACCTGTAAGAACAACGAAGAAATTCTCGTCCGTCACGGTGTTGTGCTTCGGAATAATGCTAACAGGCAAGCCCATTTCTTCGATTTTCCTGGCCGCATTCTGGGCTCCCACTTCGCGGGGAAAACGGCTCACCCAAACATAACCCCCGCCGCCTCTTGCTGACGGTACGGCAGGGTCTGTAGGAGCCGCCGGAGGGTCTTGAGAGGAAACCATTGCGGGAGCCGTTTGAGCCTCCTTCGGCCAGACTTGTTTCGTCGCCGGAGCAACCGCCGCAGCGACCGAAGCTCGATGGGGAGGGCCCGATGAAGCAACGTTCCCCTCCGCGTGAGGCGACGCGGTGAATTTTTTCGCCTGGGGCGCAGGTGGTGTGGCGGGCTTCGCCGGTTCGCTCGTCGTCGCGGAGGGGGATTTCGCAGCTACGGCAACCGAGACATTGGGCACAGCCGGAGACGAAACCTTGCTTATCTCGACTGCATTTTCGCCGTTGCCTCGCGCTGCGCGGCCCCGCCAGAATGTCCCCGCGCCCAGCGCAACCGTGCCCACAAGGAGAACCAAGGCAGCCCATCCGGTGCGGCTCGCTTTCTGAACAGGCGGCGCGCTCGAAACAGAGGTAGGGGTGGCAACCGCAGCGCCCACAGTGGCATTGCTCGTGCCCGCCGGGAACACGGCTGTGGACCGATCCGCAGCCTGCGCGGGTAGCTGGGAACGCAGAGCAACCTCGAGTTCCGCCATGGACGGAAACCGGCAGTCGGGGGATTTTTCGAGGCATTTCAGTATGGCGCATTCCATGGATTCTGAAATGGAGGGTTCAATCTCTCGCGGAGGGCGCGGCAATTCCTGCAGGTGCTTGACCGCCAAGGCAACCGCGTTATCCGCTTGAAAGGGCTGCGTCCCGGTGAACATTTCATAGAGCATCAGACCGAGGGCATAGATGTCGGCGCGGTAATCCACGTTTCTTCCCGCTGCTTGCTCAGGAGCCATATAGGCCGGGGTTCCCACCATGGATCCGGTGAGCAGGGTCATCGCCTCCATGGAACGCGCAATGCCGAAGTCCATCACCTTCACGTTGCCCTGCACATCGATCATCACGTTTTCGGGTTTCAAATCCCGGTGAACAATTCCCTGCGCATGCGCCTCCTTCAATCCGGAGCACATTTGCAAAGCCACGTCGATCCCCTTGCGGGGCGTCAAGCTACCGAAGCGCTTCAATACCGAGCGCAGGCTTTCGCCCTCGACAAACTCCATGGATGTATAGGCGATCCCATCGATCCGGTTGAACTCGTACACGCGGCACACGTTCTTGTGGGTGATTCTGCGGGCAAACAGCAGCTCACTCTTGAAGCGCTCGACCATCCCTGGGTCGGAGGCAATCTCGGGTTTTAGAAGCTTCAGCGCAACGATCTCGCCGGTTTCGCGGTCGCGAGCCTTGTAGACCTGGCCCATCGCGCCGCGGCCTGCCTCTGCTACAATGTCGTAACGTCGGCCAAGCACTGCCAAGCTCGCCGAGCCTAGGTTGAGATTGGTAGCCGATACCGCCGAGGCGGCCATCGTTTCCAGGTTGGAAGGCTCGACGAAGCCTCCTGAAACAGTCTCCTCCCTTCTGACGGAGGGTTGGGCACGGTCGAGAGGAAAATTTCCCGAGGTTAAACGGGGCGGCTGATTCATAAGCACCCCGCTGGCCAGAGCTACGCTGTGATTGGGCCAGCGGCACCGATCATATCAGGTTCGCCGGGGATTTCGGTGGGGTTCCATCGCGTCCGAAGACCACCGGGCGCGCGTCGGTACCAACCTGCCAGATAGCGTTCGACACACCTTCCACCGGTTAAGCCAAGCCTCGGATCCGCCGGTGCCAGAGTCGATTCAAGCGGATCGTCGGTTCCTTTTCATAGACAGCTCCTACCTTCCGCGGGCGAGTCTGCACAGGTGGGGGATCTGCATGGCAGATTCCAGACGGGTCAGCGCCGGCAATGGGGCATGCCCAAATGACGGGCCAAGACTGGAGCGTAACGGAACCGCAGAACGGCTTGGACCGCGTGAATGGTACGGGTCTTAGTCGACTTCCATGATGCGGGTGGACTTCACGACCGGGGATTTCTTCTGCCTGTCGGCAAAGCGTTCAGCGCGTTCGCGGTCTATGTAGACCCGCGCAAACCTCTCACCGTCGTGGTAATAGACCGTGACTTGCCAGTGCTTGTGCTTGCGACGGCGGTCTTTCTTGACGCGGCTGATTCTTTTTGCCGGTTTCTTCTTCACGATGCGAGATCCTTGAAATCTGTGCGAACTATCACAAATTTGCTTCCGGCACGCAAGTAGCAACTTGGGGGTTAACCCCGGAGGCACGTAATGGAATTTTTGTTCTACCGGGCCAAGCGCGCGTCACTGCACGAGCGACGAGGCTTCGTAATTCAAGGGGTCAAAATCGGGCTTCTTGAGCGTGTAGATGGCAGGGTCGCCGCTCACCTGCCCATAGACCACGTCCTGTTCCGGCTTTGAAAGGCGCACCGTGACGGTCCTCTTGTCTTGGTAGGTCAGCGTCACCTGGATGTCGGGCTTTGCAACTTTTGAAAGGATACCCGCCGCCGGATGGTCGATGATTTTATCGGAGCGCAAAGCCGTTAGCGGATCGAAGAGCATCGAGGACGGCGCGTTTTTCCCTTTTAGATTCTCGGGGGATTCGATCACCCACATATCATCGCCCTTGCCATTCACGATGATGTTCCCGTGCTCGTTATGGATTTCAATGCGAGTGACATCGGCGGCATTCAAGCGCAGCAACTTCTTGTCGCGCAGGTCGGCAAAAGCCTTGGTCACTTGCGCGTAAAAATCGGAGTTGACGTGGAAGATCATCGGGCGCGATGGATCACGGGCAAAGTAATCGCTCCCGTCTTTCTTGCCTATCGCGACCGTTGACTGTTTGCCCGTGTCGTCGGTTGCGGTGAAGGTGACAGCGGGACTCGTCAGCCCGTACTTCGCGAGCTCGTCGGGCGCCTCGCTCGCCACCATCGTGAATTTGGCGTTCTGGACCGAGCTGAGCAGGGAGTCGATGGAATCATGGTCGGCGCGCGCGTCCATGGGCTTGGTGAAATTCCATTGGTCCTTGATTTTGGCGGCGGCCAGTTCGCCCGAAGCGCTCTTGACCGAGAAGGATTTCACTTGATTGCTCACGATGTGGAGCACGGAGTGGTCGCGCCAATCATCGAGGGACTTATCGGAACTGGTGAGGACCGAACCCGGCAAGAGCAAAACGCCGCTATTGCCGTCGGCGATGGCGTAGACAGAGTCGCCATCAAACACCTTTTCGCCGATCACCAATGTGTGCTTCGATCCGCTCTTCAGTTGAAAGGTTACCGAGACTTTCGCGGGATCGAGTCCATAGGCCTTGAGGCGGTCCGGCGTACCGGGCTCGGTTTGCGTGCTGCGAGCGAAGGTAAGGTTGCTGAGCGATCCGTCGACCACCGAGGAGTCCGCCGCCGTCTCGATCGGCTGCACGATCTTCCAGTTACCGTCGCTTTTCTCCATGCGGACGGCAGGCTCCCCTGGCTTCGCTGGGTGGCCTACGGTTAACGAGGTCACGTCCGCCGACGAAAACTGGAAGGCGGGCTTGGATGTGTCAAGAAGGGCGTTGACCTCCTGATCATGCTTCTTGTTGAGATAATAAAACACGCCGCCCAGCACGGCCGCGCAAACCAGCACAAGTAGTGTCGATTTCTTGATCATTTTTGCTTGTCCGCTGTGTGAGTTATCGACGCTTCCACCAAATATAGATTCCGGAGAAGATCACGAGTCCGGGAACAAAGATCAAATCGACCCACCGGAGGCCGGCCGACTGGCTTTCGGTGAGCGTGAGGTGACGATCGGTGGCTTCCTTGGGCCGGATGGAAATCAGATTCTCGTCCTGAGCCAGCCAATCGATCGTATTGAAGAATAAGTCGCCATTGTGCTGCAGGCCCGCCCACTGGTTCGCGGCAAAGTCGGAATCCCCGATCACAACCAGGCGTGCATCCTTCCCGTCCTGCTTTTTGTCGCCAGCCACCCCCAGGGCGAGCGGGCCCGCCGTGTCCGTCTTGGGATCGAACTTGACCTCTTTCTGCTGCAAATTCGGGATGGTAAAGCTTTGCTGGGAAGTCTTCAGGAGTTCTACGTCCTGCACATCCGTCTTATTCTTGTCCGCAATCGATTCGGTTCGAGCGAGGGGGAAAAACGTCATGCCGCCTTTCAAATTCTTGGTGATCGGGCTATCGCCGTAATCCACCACCAGCGGAACCGCCGGACCTGTCCCGAACATGCGCCCCACGCCGCTGGCGTCGACGACTACGTTTTTCCCTTGATTCACGTTCCATGCTTGCAAAATATCGTCAAGCTTCGGGTCCGTCTGGGGATCGACTTCGAGGAGGGCCTTCCCGCCTCCATCGAGATATTTGCCGACCATGGTGACTTCCTGCGGAAAAAACGCCTGCGTGGGCCCCGCAATCACAAGGACATCACAGTCTGAGGGAACTTCGTTCTGCGAAACCAAGTTAATCGACTTCGTGCTGTAGCCCTCTTTTTTGAGTCCATCATCGACCGCACTGTAGCCACTGGCCTGTTTGTCGGCGAGTCCTTTTTCGCCGTGGCCAGCGACGAAGCACACCGTTTTCACCTTATTCTGGGTCAGTTTCAGCATTGCGCTGGTTACATCCGATTCGCTCAGCGGCGCATCCGGGCTCGGTGGGATCGTCTGCTTCTTCTCTCCCGCGGACACGATCACGTCGCCGATGTGCTGCGCGCCGTAGTCCTTGGCCACCTCCGGCTTTTCCTGAGGGTCAACGTTCTGAAAGCGCACGTGCGGATTCAGAGTGTGGTATTCGGTCATCAGCTCGTCGAAATGCGCGTCCGGCGTTTTTGCGAAGCGCACCACAGTGATATCGGCTTTCAATCCACCGACGATCTTTTTTGTCTGATCGGAAAGCGTGTAGAGTTTCTCGGTCGTGAGATCGAAAAACTTGTGATGCTGATAGCCGAGAACGTTTGCGATCACCAGGATCGCGATCACGCCGATCGCAAGGATCGAAGTGTTTGTTCCCAGCTTGGAAGAGCGCTTCGAAAAGAACGAGGCGATGGCGCTGAATCCAAGCACGACTCCGGCGACCACGAACACGCCGCCGGCAATCAGCAGGGCCTTGCTCATCAACAGAAGTTCCGACTGTATGGAATAGCGCAGGTAGCCGGCCACGAGCATCGCCACGCCAATGCTTCCCAGGAATTTCCCGACTTCTACCCGGTCCCACCTCATCTTTCAATCCCTCCCGAGCCGCACGCTCGTCGTAGTTTCGTTACGCCCGGCGCCAACGCATCGAATCGACTGCGCGCACCGTCAAAAAGACAAACAGAGCCATGAAACTTACGTAATAAATCAAACTGGACGAATCGATCACCCCTCGCGTGAAATCGTCGAAGTGGCGAATGACGGACAGATATTCCAGGACGCCGCCCGCGCCACCGCCGGCATTCCGCCCCAGATCGATGACCCACACAACCAGGAAAGCCGCGAAGGTGAGCACTGCTGCGATCAGCTGATTTTCCGTGAGCGAGGAAATAAACGAACCCAACGACAGCAGGCATCCGCCGAGCAGCATAACTCCCACGTATCCAGCCACCAAAAGGCGCCATGGTGGAATGGGATCGCTATGGGCATAAATGAAGACCAGGTACGCTGCGGTCGGCAACAGCATGATCGCAAAAAGAGTGAGCGATGCCAGAAACTTGCCGACGACGATCTGAACCTCCGTGATGGGCGAAGTCATCAGCAATTCCATCGTCCCGCGCTTGCGCTCCTCGGCGAACACGCCCATAGTCAGCATCGGCGTTAGGAACAGTACGAGGGTGGAGAGCAACCCGAAGAAGGCCCGCATCACCTCCAGGGTGACGTCGATGTTCGGATGCATGCCCATTTCCATTTCCTGCATCTGCATTTGCATGGCCTGCTGCAAAACGGCCGCGAGGAAATAATTGAAGAAAAATGCGCTGAGCGCCAGAAAAACGCCCACGACCACGTAAGCGACGGGCGAAACAAAGTAATGGCCCATTTCCTTGCGGTATATGGCGTAAAGACCTTTCATCTTTAGTCCTTTCGCTCCTTTAGTCGGCTGCCTGTGAATGGGCGGAATCTTCGGTGGTTAATTGCAGGAAGATGTCCTCCAGGCTGAGACTGATGCCGCGTAATTCGTAAAGAGACCAGCCCTTTTGGACCACGCCTGCGGCAATTTGGCTGCGGACATCCTTGCCGGCAGCGGCCTCGACGGTGGCCGTCACGTGTCCGTTTGCATGGCTCGCTTCCACCTGCGCTCTGCTGACCCCCGGAATCTGCGCCAGCAATTCCTGCAAAGGCCGTTCCGGCGCCTGCACCTCCACGCGGATCTTCTGGCCGCCCTTGAGCTGCATGGTCAGATTTTCTGGCGTGTCCACCGCGGCGACCCGGCCCTTGTTGATGATGACGACCCGGTCGCAGGTCATGCTGACTTCCGGCAGGATGTGCGTGGATAAAATGATGGTGTGGCTGCCCGCCAGTCCCTTGATCAAATGCCGCACCTCAATGATTTGCTTGGGATCGAGGCCGACGGTCGGCTCGTCGAGGATAATCACGTCGGGGTCATGCACGAGCGCCTGAGCCAGACCCACGCGCTGTTTGTAGCCCCGCGAGAGCCGCTTGATCAGTTGGTCGCGCTTGTCCGCGATGTTGGTTTTGCGCAGGGCGTCTGCGACTCGTTCCGCCCGCCGCTCCGAGGGGACGTTCTTGATCCGCGCTACAAAGTCCAGGTAGGAGGCGACCGTCATGTCGGGATAAACAGGAGGCGCTTCCGGCAGATAGCCGATGTGGCGGCGCACTTCGAGAGAATCATCGAAAACATCAAAGCCTGCGATGCGCGCCGTTCCCGATGTAGCCGGCATATAGCCGGTCAGAATGCGCATCGTGGTGGTCTTTCCTGCGCCGTTCGGGCCAAGAAACCCCAAGATTTCACCTTTATTCACAGTAAATGATACGTGATCCACGGCCGTCACGGGGCCATAGGACTTTGTCAGATCTTGAACTTCGATCAATGCATTCCCTCCCAGTGATTAGACAACGATTCCCGCGATAGCCCCAAACCAAGCGGTCCGTTATACTAAACTTTAACCGAAATTGGTATCGGCGATTCACGAAACACCGAGGTCGACCAGTTCTTCAACCCAATACGAATGAAGCTGGCAATCGCATCACACACTTCAACGCGCGATGCTCCCAGGTCCAATAGACGCACGAGAACAGGAAATGGTTAGGCAACGGTGCTTCTTCAAGCCGCATCCACATGCCTGACTGCTTGTGGCCGCCCCTGGGAGCGGCGGCGAGCCCGTAAGTAATGGAGATGAAATGGAGATGTGCGTTGACACACTCCAGCCGTTTTGTTATTCAACTCGTTTGTCTAATGTGGCCGAGGTCAGGACACGGTGATCTAGCCGCCGCCTGGGCTTATCGAAAAGCAATCCAAAGGTGATAATGACGAGTCCGAAGGTTTATGCCCACACGAACAGGGAATCTGCGAAGGCGAGCAGGATTCACCATCAGGGTTTTGGCGGTTGGATGAGATTACGGAAGTCCCTTACAGCTGTTCTTCTTGCTTGCGGCGGCCTCCTTCTGCTCTCAGGATGCCACAGCAGCGCCGCCGGCATTACGGTGCAAATCCTGCCCGGTGGCACGACTTCGATCGATGAAGGCCAGTCCTACAAATTCACGGCGACCGTCGCCAACGACATCCACAACCAGGGGGTCACCTGGAGTCTGACGCAAACGACGGTCTGCTCGGGATCTGGATGCGGCACACTGACCAACGTCACGAATTCTTCGGTGACCTACGTCGCGCCGAGCAATCTCACGGCGACCGAGTCGGTGACTTTGACCGCCACGTCGATCTCTGCTGCCACCGCCACTGCAACGAGCAGCATCAGCGTCGTGATCCCCGTAACCTTCACAACGACGCTGCTGCCCAATGCGGCCAATGGTGTTCCCTACAACCAGGCGATTGCGGTTACCGGCGGCGTGAGCCCGCTTACGTTCTCAATTCAATCCGGCACGTCGCTACCTGCAGGGCTTACCCTGAATTCGTCGGGCATTATCGTGGGCAAACCGACCGCACCGACGTTGAATCAACCGACCATTCAGTCATCCTTCACGGTGGTGGTCACCGACAATGGCACTCCTCCGTTGGCTGTCACCGAGCCCTACACCATTTCCGTTACGCCCCCCCCGCCGCTCGCGATCACAACGACCTCGGTTCCGGCCGGTGTTGCCAACACAAAATACACCGGGGCCGTGTCCACAACAGGGGGTGTTGCACCGTTGACTTGGACCCTACTGCCCGGAAACGGCACCTTACCCCCTGGTCTCGGCCTCGGAACGAGTTCCGGGCAGATCACCGGCGTCATCCCCAAAGGGACGTCCGGGATCTATAATTTCATCGCTCAGGTTCAGGATTCGTCCCTGCCCTCGGGTCAAGTACTTCAACAGCAGCTGTCCATCACGGTCACGCAGCCTCCGGCGCTTGCGATCTCAACAACCGTACTTCCTCCCGGGACCACGGCAACCGGCTATAACGTTCCTTTGCTGACTTCGGGCGGAATTGGACCATTCACCTGGACGGTGACCAGCGGGCAACTTCCTTCGGGACTGACGCTTGCGTCGGACGGCACGATTTCCGGGTTGCCAGTGCTTGCGACAACAGCAACCCCGGATGAGTTCACCGTTCAGGTACAAGACTCAGAAGCTATTCCGGCAACCGCATCCCAATCGCTCAGCATTTCCATTGCGGCGGGGAGCACCAGCAGCGACGCGCTGATCACCGGATCGTATTCATTTCTGTTTAACGGTTTCGATTCCAACGGGTCGGTGGCCATTGCAGGCTCCATTGCCACAGATGGAAACGGGCACATCACGTCGGGCGAAGAGGATAGCAACCGTGCGGGGACCAACAACCTCATCACCGCAATTCCGCTTCTCGGATCCTACTCACTGGGATCGGATGGCCGCGGGACGATGGAGCTTATTGCCATCAATCCGAGCACGCAGGTTACCCTCACCACCGATTACCGGATCGTGCTCGATTCAACGGGCACCATCCATTTCATTCAGAATAACGACATCACCACCGCCGGAGTGGGCACCGACACGCTAGGCACGCACGGTGAAGGAATCATGAAGCCGGTCGTCGGCAGCTTCTCGGCGGTCAGCTTTAATGGAAACTATTCGTTCCTGTTCGCGGGCCAGGACACAGGCGCCAAACCGGCCGCGCTGGCCGGCGCCATCCGCGCAAACGGAAACGGCGACATTACTTCCGCAGCAGGAGGCGTGAGCAGCGATTTCAACGACAACGGCACGGTCAGCTCGCAGAATCTTTCCGGCAGTTTCTCGGTGGGGACGATGAACGACCGCGGTACTGCCGAGATTCTTTTCCAAATTTCCGGCAAATCGGCGAGTACTCTGCAATTTGCTTTCTATTTCGTGTCACCTTCGGATATCTATTTCGTCGAGACCGACAGCACCACCACCGCGCTCTCTCCCGTGTTCTATCGCTTGAGTGGTGAAATGATCGCCCAAGATTCCAGCTACGCGTTTGCGAACACGTCGCTTTCGGGAATCAGTGTTGCCACCGCAAGCGCATCCAATGGCAGCAATGCGAGCGTTCTGGCGGGCCTGCTGACTTCGGCGGGGAGCGGAAGCGCCACATTGACCTACGACGAGAACAATGGCGGCGCGATCACCTCTCCATCTCCGAGTTTCTCCGGGACCTATTCGGTGGCGGGCAACGGCCGCGTGCCGTTTACAAACCTGGGGTCGCGAGCCGCCGTGGCTTACCTTACCGGACCGGGGCAAGGCTTCTTGCTCGGCAGCGATGCCGCCGTAACGACTGGCCTTCTCGAACAGCAGTCCAGCGGTTCTTTTGCAGACTCTTCCGTGCAGGACGGATATACCCTCACCACATCGCTACCAGTCGAAACTGGCGTCGCGAACCTATTGGGTCAAGTCAACTCGGACGGCGCGGGGAGCGTCACAGGAATCGTGGACGAAGTCGATCCCCCCACCATGTCGACAACCGAGGGTAAGGCGAATTTGGATCAGTCTCTGATCGCACACATCAACTTCATCGGATCCAACGGCCGAGGAACGGCCACCACAAATTCACCCACCGGGATTCCGGCCACTGTCGTTTTCTATGTCCTGTCCCCTGCGCATTTCCGGGCGATCTCGGCCGATTCCAACCCGGGCAATGCCCACCCCGATGTGCTTTTCTTTGATCACTAGATCGAATGTCCCCGACCCTCCACCTAATTGGGAATTGGCCTCAAGCAAGCTTACCTTTTCTCTTGGTCGTCTTTCTCGATCAATCGGAGCGCCGCGGAGTTGATGCAGAATCGAAGTCCCGTAGGCTGGGGGCCATCCTCAAACACGTGCCCGAGATGTGCATCACATCGGCTGCAAAGCACTTCTGTGCGGACCATTCCGTGGCTCACATCCCGCTCCATTTCGACGTTTTCGGCCGCGATGGGTTGCCAATAGCTCGGCCAGCCAGAGCCTGAATGGTATTTGGCGTCGGAGCTAAACAGCGGCTGGCCACAGCAGACACATGCGTACATTCCCGGCGTGTCAGTGTCCTCGTACTCACCGGAAAAAGGAGGCTCGGTTCCTTTCTTCCGCGTAACGTAGAATTGATCCTCGTTGAGTTCTGATCGCCATTCCGCATCGCTCTTTTGAATTTTGTCGCTCATGCCCTTAGGTTACTATCAGGAGCAGAACCCGTCCATAGGCCACCTTGGGTAGCCCCTCCCCTTGGTTGAGCCGGCATTGCACGATTCAGGACAGAAAATGAAAATTTAATTTCCGGGGCTCCGTTGCAGTGCTAAATTTCGCGCGGATGAAGGCGTTGCGAAAAATCGGTTTCCTCGGCGTGTGCGCCGTAGGTTTTCTGCTGGTTCTTGTCTCGATCGCAGGAACGTTGCCGCAGGCAAGATCTCTGGCGAGTCCCGCGCCACCTTGGAATTCCCATGCGATCGAGGGCACCTTCGCGGGTGTAGCTGTCCGCGAGATCGATCCCTCCCAATCGGAACTCGTGTTTCTCTATGATCTCGATAATAAGACCGACAATGACTATCAGCTGGCTAAGGGGCCGGCCGTTGTAGTTATGAGCCGGCTGAAATCGTCGGGCAGCTTGCGTTCTGAAAACCAGGTCACCCTCGCTTCCTCGGCTTTTGTCCCGGCCAGGAACCGCACTCGGATAGAGCTCGGGATAATGCGCGCTTTCGCTTGGCCTGCGCGGATGGATGCCCCTTCCCAAACGCGGATCAGGCAACTGGTGGCCGGCGAACTGGCGGATCTTGACGGATTTGTACTCTTCGACCAGCGGACACGGTATCAAATTGAGCTCCCCGGCACGTGGCCAGAAATTGAAAAGGCGCCCTAGATGAATTCGGTCCGGCGGGATTGACTTCGCTTGCAGTGACAGCATCAGCCAGTCGCCAAGACGTGTGGCGGATTGAACACCTTGCCTGGCTCCCTGTATTGCAGCGAGTACAGGGCGAACCTATAATCCGGCGTGCTTGGAATCATGCGGACACCGTCTCCCGCGCCCAAGGAACCGAGTTAGGAAATGGCCCACGTCTCCGCACACGCCGACCGAAGCAGACAACCTGCCGATCGTCGCGCCCACTTCCGCCAGCCCGTCCGGTCCCTAGCCTATGTCGAACTCGGCGAGGGGAACGGGGGTATCGTCCTTAACGTGAGCGAGACCGGGATCGCCGTGCAGGCCGTCATGAGCTTGCTGAGCGATGATTTGCCTTGCCTGCGCGTCCAGCTTGCTCATTCGAAAAAAATCATCGAAGCAAAGGGAAGCATTACTTGGACCGACGCTTTGCGCAAGACCGCTGGCGTCGAGTTCGTTGATCTTTCGCAGGAGGCTCGCAGTCTTTTACGGGAATGGGTGGCCCTGGAGGCTCCTTCCCAGGAATTCGTGGAGGAGACGACCGCGCCGATGGAGAAGGGCGAATTGGCAGTGCCGGCGCAACGTCTCTCAGAGCCGCCGGAAGCACTGCCCGAACCGTCAAGGCTGAACGCGGCGGCCACGCTTCGGCAACCTTCACAAGAGCTGGCGAATGCCTCCCTTCCTCAGCACGTGATGTCTGGCGGCTTACCTGCTTTCAACGCAAGTTCCGTTGCCACCGCGGTGGTTGTGCCGGTTGCGCCGACCGGTCCCGAAGCCACGCCTGCGGTCCACTCGGTCCGACAGATTCCGGCGGAAAATGCGGCGGCGGCCTCAGCGGCGACCACGTCCATGCCGAAGGCTGCCGAATCACCCCGATCGGATCTCAAGCCCCGCGCTTCCGCATCGCTGCCAGCCGATCAGTTTGAGTTCAAACCAATTCGCACGATCACCCACACAGGGGTTCCTGTTTTTTCTCCTGCAGCGCGGCGTTTCAAATTGCCGGTACTGGTAGCCATTTTTGTGCTCCTATCGGTGGCGGCGGGATGGTTGGCAGGCCACGGCGTGGTGGATGGCGCATTCCAGAAAGCTACGCACCATAGGTCCGCCAGCAAGGTGGCCGAGAGCTCAGAGGCGTTGCCACCGACGTCCCCCACTGTCTCCAACATTGAAGTGGTCGACCTGAATCACGAGCGATGGCTGGTACCCATGCAAGGTCCTCTGGTCCCTTCGCGAACTCTCTCGCCACGACTGGCGGGCAGCCACTGGGCCCGGCTCCAACAGACAGAGCCAAGCTCGGACAATGCGCTTTCAGAGCCGGTGCAGGGCGACGCGGGCGATGAGGATAAGCCAAGCCCGCCGGTTCTGGCACCCGCCCCCGGCGGGGTTGAAAGTGAGTTGCCCGCACGCGCCGGTGCCCATGCGCGACCTCCGATTCTCCCCCCGGCTGGGGGCGCCGCGGATCCACAAGCAGCCGCCCTGCAATCAGGCGAATTGATTCATCGCGTCGAACCCGTCTATCCCTCGGGCGCTCTCGCGCAACGGATTGAAGGGACTGTCACGCTGTACGCGGTGATTGATGCCAGCGGAAAGGTGCGATCGGTAGAATCGCTGAATGGTCCAGCCCTCCTTATTCCCGCAGCGATTGCGGCGGTTCGCCAGTGGCGTTACAGTCCTAGCCTGCTCCACGGGCAGGCAGTTCAAACCGAGAGACAAATCAGGATCGTATTTCGCCTCTCGGAACCCCCACGGTAATAGCTGCTCTCTATAGCATCTACTATCATTCCACTCCGCGCTTCAGTGGTGATACCGACACGGCCCCTCTCAGCACGCCGAAAGGCAACAAGCTGGATTTCAGCGACCTTACCAGCGCCTCCGCTGCCGCTGCCACCCCAATCAAGCTTCCAGACCCTGTCGAAAATCGCCTCCGCATCACTGATGACGAAGCCTTCCCTTCTCCCTCACAGCTACTCAGAACATCGGTGAGGGCGCCTGCTCCGTGCGCATTCATTCTCCCTTCATCGGTGCATGGTACATCTCGTATGGCAGGAATTGGGAGCCGACGCTGCAATGAACAAAATTGATTGTCTGGTAGGATGAGCCTGTGAGTCCCGCTTTGCACGGCCGCGCCGAAGCCCGAATTCTTACCATGAACCGCGGCTCCGCAACTTTGAAAGCGGCGCTCTATGAAGCGGGCGTGAGAGAACAAATGGTGCTGTCTATTAACATAGACCGCGCCGGCTCCTCCGGCGGTGGCCATGTCACGATCGCGGATTCCGAGCGAAAGCCTCTGCTCGATGCTGAGGTCGATCGCAGCGAGCCGGATGCCGCCTGGAGCGTAGCGTTCGATTGGCTGGGAAAACACGGGCATCTCACGGAGTTGGCTGCAGCGGGCCACAGAATCGTACACGGCGGGGCTCAATTTAGGGAGCCGCAGCGGGTCACGCCTGCATTCCTGGCGAAGCTGGAAAAGCTGGTGCCGCTTGATCCCGATCATCTCCTGGAAGCGATATCGGGAATTCGATTTATCTCGCAAAAGCTTCCGCAGGTTCCCCAAATTGTGTGTTTCGACACCGCATTCCACAGCGGGCTTCCCACCGTGGCCTGCATGTACGCGCTGCCCCACGCGCTGTATGAGCAGGGCGTGCGACGCTACGGTTTTCACGGCCTGTCCTACGAATATGTTGTGCAGCAGCTACGCGCAACCGAGGGCGCTCTCGCCGAAGGCCGCGTGGTCATCGCGCATCTCGGCAACGGCGCCAGCATCGTGGCGCTGCACAAGGGAGGAAGCGTCGATACGTCGATGGGCTTCACTCCTCTCGAAGGGCTCGTAATGGGCACGCGCTCGGGGGATGTGGATCCCGGCGCGCTCCTCTATCTGCTGGAGCAAAGAAAAATGTCCCACGAAGAGCTGAGCGACCAACTCAACAGGCGGTCAGGATTGCTGGGAGTGTCCGGCTCAAGCGAGGACATGCGCGACTTGCTGGGGAAATCCCCCAACGATCCACATGCAGCCCAAGCCGTCGAGCTCTTCTGCTATCGTGCCAAGAAGTATATCGGCGCATATGCGGCCGTTCTAGGTGGCATCGACCTGCTCGTGTTCACCGGAGGCATTGGCGAACACGCCGCGCCGGTGCGCGAAAAAATCTGCGCAGGTTTGGAATTCCTCGGGATTCAACTCGACCCTTCACGCAATCGCTCCAACGCCCCACTCATCTCCCGTACCGACGCTCTCGTAAACGTGCGCATCATCGAAACCAACGAAGACCTGATGATCGTTCGGCACAGCTTAGCGGCGCTTGGCTGGCCCCGATCCACCGATTGCTGAGGTCACCATGTTCCTGTTCGATCCGAAGTCATCGACAACCATCGAGTCGTCGCAGTCGCCGCCCGCCCGGGAACCACTCTCGGGACCGCTCTCGCCCGACCTGCTCGATAAAATGCACCGCTACTGGCAGGCTGCCAATTTCCTGACGGTCGGGCAAATCTATTTACAGGAAAATCCGCTGCTCCGCGAGCCGCTCCTGAAAGAGCACATTAAACCACGCCTGCTCGGGCATTGGGGAACTTCCACGGGCCTGAGCTTCATCTACGTGCACCTGAATCGCCTGATCAGCGAAAAACAGGCCAACGTGCTCTATATCGCCGGCCCTGGACACGGCGGCCCGGCGCTTAACGCAAACTCCTATTTGGAAGGGACCTATTCCGCGGTTCATCCGGAAATCACGCCGGACGAAGCTGGCATGAGGCGTTTCTTCCGGGAATTCTCCACTCCGGGCGGAGTGCCCAGCCACTGCGGCCCGCATCTGCCCAATTCAGTTCACGAGGGCGGCGAGCTTGGGTATGCGCTCCTTCACGCCTTCGGAGCAGCGTTTGATAATCCGGACTTGATCGTCGCTTGTGTCATTGGCGACGGCGAAGCGGAAACCTGCCCGCTCGAAGGCAGCTGGAAATCCAATCGCTTCCTGAACCCGGCGCGCGATGGCGCCGTACTCCCGATTCTGCATCTCAACGGCTACAAAATTTCCGGCCCCACCGTCGAAGCACGCACACTGGACCAAGAGCTGGCGCAGCTCTATCTCGGACGCGGATACAAGCCCTACTTCGTCGAGGGGGACGATCCACCGTCGATGCATCAGAGGTTCGCCCTCGCGCTCGACACCGCCTACAACGAAATCCGCGCGATCCAAGACGTCGCGCGCAAGGGTTCAGCCATGAAGGTTCCGCTGTGGCCGATGATCGTTCTGCGCTCGCCCAAGGGATGGACTGGTCCGAAAGAAGTCGACGGCCTTCCCATCGAAGGAACTTTCCGCGCGCACCAGGTTCCCCTCGCGATGGTTCGCGAGAGCCCCCAACACCTTGAACTTCTCGAAAAGTGGATGAGGAGCTACCTGCCGGAAAACCTGTTCGATGCGAAAGGACATTTCGATCCCGACCTGCAAGCTCTCGCTCCGGAGGGTCCCCTGCGCATGGGAGCGAATCCCAGCGCGAATGGAGGCCGCGTCCTCAAGGCCCTCTCACTGCCCGATTTCGTGAACTACGCTCTGGACGTTCCCGCCCCTGGCTGTGTGGTTGCCGAGTCGCCGCGCAAGCTCGGCGAGTTCATCCGCGACGTGATCAAATTCAATCCCGACAATTTCAGGCTCTTTTGCCCCGACGAGACGAATTCCAATCGGTTGAACGCCGTGTTCGAAGCAACCGATCGTTGCAGCATGGCCGAAACGATTTCCATCGACGATCACGTGAGCCCGGGCGGCCGTGTAATGGAGGTTCTAAGCGAGCACTGCTGCGAGGGCTGGCTGGAGGGATATCTGCTGACCGGGCGCCACGGCCTGTGGGCCACCTACGAAGGCTTCGCCCCGGTGGTCGATTCCATGCTCACGCAGCATGGCAAATGGCTTGAGCAGTGCGAAGAGCTTGCCTGGCGCAGGCCGATTGCATCACTCAACGTTTTCCTTACCAGCCACTGCTGGCGCAACGATCACAATGGCTTCAGCCACCAGGCGCCCGGTTTCGTCGACGCCGCCCTCGCCCGGCGCAGCACGGTCATTCGGATCTATTATCCGCCCGACGCAAATACTTTGCTGAGCTCGTTCGACCATTGCCTCCGCACGCGCAACTACTTGAACCTGGTCACCTGCGGAAAGCAGGAGCAGCTCCAATGGCTCAACATGGGAGATGCCATCGAGCACTGCTCGCGCGGCGCCTCCCGGTGGAAATTCGCGAGCAACGATGGCGACGGCGATCCCGACGTCATCCTTGCCTGCGTGGGCGACGTCCCTACACTTGAGACCGTCGCGGCCTCCTGGCTTGTGCAGAAGTACGTCCCGGAAATGAAGGTGCGCCTGATCAACATCGTCGATCTCAGTGTCCTGATGAATCCCGACGAGCATCCCCACGGAATGGACGCTCTCTCTTTCGAAGCGCTCTTCACCCCATCGGCACCGGTGGTATTTGCCTATCACGGGTATCGCTGGGCAATTCACAGCATGATCCACGGCCGACCCAATGAGGCCCGTTTCCACGTGCGCGGCTTTCTAGATCAAGGCTCGACCACCACGCCGTTCGACATGGTCGTCCGCAACAAGATCAGCCGCTACCACCTGGTGCTAGACGCATTGAGGTACGTACCGGAGATTCGCGCCAAGCACGCCGACGTCGTCGACCTGATGAACAGGAAACTTTTCGAGCATCACGCCTACATCCGCGAGCACTTCGAGGACATGCCCGAAGTCGCGCTGTGGCGCTGGACCAGTGATCTTAGCCAATCCCTGGGTCCGCTTCCCCTAGCCAAGGGCCACCCCCGCGCTGCCCTTTTCACAGACGGATAGCTTCTCGAGCGTTCGCCAAACACTCAATCCGTGAGTAAGGTAGCAGCGACCACGAGCCTAACTAACCGGTATCAACGGATCGGGGCCCGTGCGCCCGTGCTTATGGGCTTGCATGTGATTTTGTCGGCTGTTAGAATCGAAACTAGACTGAATCAGTACTATATAGAACGAGTCAGCCGGAAGATGGTAAAGCGAAGATGGTAAAGCTAGGTAAATTAACCGATTACGGACTGGTTCTGATGACCTGCCTTGCCCGGAGTGAGTCTTCGGTACCCCAGCGCACGGCTCGCGACTTAGCCATTGAGTCCAAGTTGCCTCTATCGACTGTGAGCAAACTGCTCAAAGAGCTGTTACAGAGCGGCCTGTTGATTTCACACCGGGGTACCAAGGGCGGCTACATGCTGGCCAAAGGACCCAATCAAATCTCCGTGGTCGACATTATCTCGGCGATTGAAGGCCCGATGGCTCTGACCGAGTGCAGCACGGATGTTTCGGGGCTCTGCAGTCTGGAGCTGAGTTGCCCTATTAAAAGTAATCAGCGAATCATCAACCAGGCCGTGCGAGGCGTGCTCGAAAGGATCACGCTTTCCGATCTGGTTCAACCTTTGCACCTCACCAGCATCAAGGATGCGCGTGGCAGGCTGGTGCCCATGATCGCATCCGGGAGCATCCAATGAGTTCGAATACCGACACGATTCGCGAGTTAGCGCAGCAGGAGTACAAGTGGGGCTTCGTCACCGACATCAACGAAGACCGCGCTCCCAAAGGCCTGAATGAAGACATCATTCGCTTCATCTCGGCTAAGAAGAACGAGCCCGATTTCATGCTGCAGTGGCGCCTGAAGGCCTATCGCCATTGGGTCACGCTTCAGCAATCCGGCGGGGAGCCCCAGTGGGCCAACATTACCTACGGCCCCATCGATTACCAGAGCATCGTCTATTATTCGGCGCCCAAGCAAAAGCCGAACCTAAAGAACCTCGACGAGCTCGATCCCGAAATTCGCCGCACGTATGAGAAGCTGGGCATCCCGCTCGAAGAACAGAAGATGCTCGCAGGCGTGGCGGTCGATGCCGTGTTCGACAGCGTCTCGGTAGCAACCACGTTTAAAGCCAAGCTGGCCGAGGCGGGCGTGATTTTCTGCTCGTTCAGCGAAGCGGTCCAAAAGCATCCTGCCCTGGTGAAAAAGTACCTCGGATCGGTGGTGCCCTATACGGACAATTTCTTTGCCACATTGAACGCGGCGGTCTTCACCGACGGGTCATTCGTATACGTGCCGAAGGGGGTCCGCTGTCCGATGGAGCTTTCCACCTACTTCCGCATCAACGCCGCGGAAACGGGCCAGTTCGAGCGCACCCTGATCGTCGCCGACCAAGCCGCTTCCGTGAGCTACCTGGAAGGCTGCACCGCTCCAATCCGTGACGAAAATCAGCTGCATGCGGCGGTGGTCGAACTGATTGCGCTAGACGATGCACAGATCAAATACTCCACCGTGCAGAACTGGTATCCCGGCGACAAGAACGGCAAGGGCGGCATCTACAATTTCGTCACCAAGCGCGGCAAGTGCCTGGGCAAGAATTCCAAGATCTCCTGGACGCAAGTGGAAACCGGCTCGGCGATCACCTGGAAGTACCCCAGCTGCATTCTTCAGGGTGAAAACTCGATCGGCGAATTCTACTCGGTCGCGCTGACCAACAATTATCAGCAGGCCGACACCGGCACCAAAATGATCCACCTGGGCAAGAACACGCGCAGTACGATCGTTTCCAAGGGCATTTCGGCTGGGCACGGCCAGAACACCTACCGCGGCGAGGTGAAAATCCTAAAGGATGCCACCGACGCGCGCAACTACACCCAGTGTGATTCGCTCCTGATTGGTGACAAGTGCGGCGCTCACACATTCCCCTACATTGAGGTGAAGAATTCCACCGCGCGCATGGAGCATGAAGCCTCCACATCGAAAATCGGCGAGGACCAGCTTTTCTATCTCCGCCAGCGGGGGCTGAAAGCCGAAGACGCCGTTTCCATGATCGTCAATGGCTTCTGCAAGCGCGTGTTCCGCGAACTCCCCATGGAATTTGCCGTCGAGGCGCAAAAACTGCTGAGTGTGAGCCTCGAGGGCAGCGTCGGATAACCTGCGCCTTCCATTGGAAATCTACGAACGGACAGAGGAACGATGACTTTGCTCGAAATCAAAGACCTGGAAGTCAGAGTGGACGACCGCGAGATTCTCAAGGGAATCAACCTCAAGATCAACGCGGGCGAAGTCCACTCGATCATGGGCCCCAACGGCTCCGGCAAGAGCACGCTGGCGCAAGTGCTCGCCCGCCGCGAAACCTACACCGTCACTGGCGGCGAGATCCTGTTCAACGGCAAGAACCTGCTCGACATGAAAGCTGAGGACGCCGCGTGCGAAGGAGTTTTTCTGGCCTTCCAATACCCTGTCGAGATTCCCGGAATCAGCAACGCCTATTTCTTGCGCTCCGCTCTCAACGCGATCCGCAAGTATCGCGGCGAAGACGAAATGGACGCGATGGACTTCCTTCCGCTGATGCGCGAAAAGCTGAAGCTGCTTGACATGGACGAAAAGCTGATGAACCGTTCGGTGAACGAGTCGTTCTCGGGCGGCGAAAAGAAGCGCAACGAGATTTTGCAGATGGCCGTACTGCAACCCCAACTCGCGATCCTAGACGAAACCGACTCAGGACTCGACATCGATGCGCTGCGCATCGTGGCGCAGGGCGTGAATGCGATGCGTAGTCCGGATCGCGCGATTCTCGTGGTTACGCACTACCAGCGTTTGCTCGATTACATCGTGCCCGACCGGGTCCACGTGCTTGTAGATGGCCGCATCGTCCGTTCCGGCGGGCCGGAACTCGCGCTTGAACTCGAAGATAAGGGCTACGGCACCGAAACCGGCGCGCGCAGCGCCAGCGCGACTCCGGCCTAGCGTCAACAACCACCCACGGGCAGCGAGTGCATTTCTATATTGGGTCTTGAGTGAGGGCGAAAGTGGCGACAGCAAGTCGGGCAATCCGAAATTACGCGGAAACCTTCAGCCACATCCTCCGATCGGGTGCGAGCGGCGAACCTGCATGGCTGCGGAAGCTTCGCCAGGCCGGCTTCGATCGCTTCAGCGAAACGGGTTTCCCCACCGCGCACGATGAGGACTGGCGCTTTACCGACATCTCCGCGATTGTGCAGACGAATTTTCAGCTCCCCGTCGCCGGGTACGGCATTCCAACGAGCCGCCAGATCGAACCGTACCGTGTCTCGGGTGCGGCCTGCCAGCTCATTTTTGTGGATGGGCGATTTGCGCGCGACCTTTCATCTTTTGGCAAACTGCCAAACGGCGTAACGGTAGCCAATCTCGCCGCCCAAATCGCCGATGATCCGCAGGCGCTGGAGCCCTATCTCGGCCGGTATCTCAATATCGAGCGCGATACCTTTTCCGCGCTGAACACCGCGTTCATCGAAGACGGCGCCTTCATCCGGATAGGCAAGGGCGTGGTTCTGGACGCGCCGATTCACCTGCTGTTTGTATCGACCGCCCATGATGTCCCTGTGATGATCCATCCACGAAACTTGATCGTCGCTGAGGAAGGCGGCCACGCGACGATTCTCGAGGACTACGTGTCAATTGGCGGCGCTCCCGCGCTTTGCAACACTGCGACCGAACTGATTGCGGGCGACAATGCCGTCGTCTCACACTACATGATCGAGCGCGAAGACAGGCAGGCGTTCAACATTTCCACGCTCCGCATCGAACAGGGCCGCAGCGCCAATATTTCATCGCACTCGGTGCTGATCGGCGGTGCGCTCGTACGCAACAACGTCCATCCGGTTCTGGCGGGCGAGGGCGGCGAGTGCCTCATCAACGGCCTCTTCATCGGCAACGGCCGCCAGCAGCTCGACAATTACATGCTCGTCGAACATGCCAAGCCGCACTGCGGCAGCCGGCAGTTTTACAACGGCATCCTCGACGGGCAAGCCCACGGCGTCTTCCACGGCCGCATCGTCGTGCACAAGGACGCACAAAAGACCGACGCGAAGCAGACCAACCGCAACCTGCTTCTCTCCGACCAGGCGCAGATCGACACGAAGCCCCAGCTTGAGATCTATGCCGACGACGTCAAGTGCACCCACGGTGCCACGATCGGACAGATGGAAGAAAATGCCCTTTTCTACTTGCGCTCCCGGGGCATCGATGAGGTTTCCGCACGCCGTCTGCTGCTCATGGCATTCGCCAGCGAATGTCTCGATCGCATGCAGAAAGGCCCGGCGCGGACGCACGTCGAAACCCTGATACACGCGCATCTGGTAACCATCGCCCAGTCTTCCGCTGGGTTTGCATGTGCCGCTCACCCGGCCGGGGCCGAACGAAATTTGGAGGAAGTGGGATGACCACCGCCACCAGAAAGAGCACGTCGAAGGCGCGCCCCGCCACAGTGCGCGCGGCAGCAACGCCCGCACCCGAAACAATCACGACCTACGACGTCGACAAGGTCCGCGCTGATTTTCCCATTCTTCGCCAGAAGATTCGCGGCAGGACACTGGTTTACCTCGACAATGCCGCCACGTCGCAAAAGCCTCAGTCGGTGATCAACTCAGTCACCCGCTATTACGAGCGCGATAACGCCAACATTCATCGCGGCGTGCATTTTCTCTCCGAGCACGCCACGGAAGAACACGAATCGGCCCGCACGGCGATCCAGGGTTTTCTGAACGCGGCCCATTCGAAGGAAATTATTTTTGTCCGCGGCACCACGGAGGCGATTAACCTGGTCGCGCAAACGTATGGACGCGTCCACATCGGCGCAGGCGACGAGATCCTCATCACCGCCATGGAGCACCATTCGAACATCGTACCCTGGCAGCTTCTGTGCGAGGAAAAAGGTGCCAAGCTACGCGTCGCTCCCATCAACGATCGCGGTGAATTGCTGATCGATGAATTTGCAAGCCTGCTCGGACCGAAAACGAAAATCGCCGCTGTCACCCATGTTTCAAACGCGCTGGGCTCGATCACTCCGATCCGCCGGATGATCGAACTCGCTCATGCCCGGAACATTCCCGTCCTCATCGATGGCGCGCAAGCCGTGCCGCATCTGAAAGTTGACGTGCAGGCACTCGATTGCGATTTTTACGCCTTCTCAGGCCACAAGCTGTATGGCCCCACCGGCATCGGTGTTCTCTACGGCAAAACGGCGCTGCTCGAAGCGATGCCTCCCTATCAGGGTGGCGGCGACATGATCAGCTCCGTCACATTTGAGAAAACACTTTTCAACAAGCTGCCGTTTAAGTTCGAGGCGGGCACGCCCGATATCTCCGGCGCGATCGGCCTGGGGGCAGCGATCCGCTATTTGGACGGAATGGGAATCGAGAGCGTCGCGGCCCACGAACACGATCTGCTGGAGTATGCGACCGAGAAGGTTTCGGCCATCCCCGGCATTCGCCTCGTTGGAACGGCCAAGGAAAAAGCGGGTGTGCTCTCCTTTGTTATGGAAGGCATTCATCCGCACGACATCGGCACGATTCTCGACCAGCAAGGCATCGCCATTCGCACAGGGCATCACTGCTCACAGCCCGTGATGCAGCGCTTCGACATTCCCGCGACCGCCCGTGCCTCCTTCGCGCTCTATAACACCCGCGACGAAGTGGACGCGCTTGCGGCCGGCATCGAAAAAGTGCGGGAGGTTTTTGCATAATGGCCGACCTGCGCGATCTCTATCAGGATGTGATCCTCGAGCACAGCAAAGCCCCGCGCAATTTCCGCGAGCTCGCAAAAGCGAATCACAAGGCGGAGGGGTTCAATCCGCTCTGCGGGGATCGCTTCACCGTGTATCTCGACCTGGACGGCGAGTCCATCCGCGACATCAGCTTTCAGGGTTCCGGCTGCGCCATCTCCAAAGCATCCGCCTCCATGATGACGCAAAGCCTCAAAGGGAAAACGAGGGCTGATGCCGAAAAGCTCTTCGGCCGCTTTCACGATATGGTCACCGGACATGCCCCCTCGAACCTCGAGCAGTTGGGCAAATTAACGGTCTTCTCCGGCGTGTCGGAGTTTCCGGTGCGCGTGAAGTGCGCGACGCTCGCCTGGCACACCCTGCAAGCCGCGCTCGAAGGGAAGCAAGATGCGATTTCAACCGAGTAGCATCTGCAGAGAACGTGGAAAAGAGTTCTGAGGTAGGTTTCCGATGCCCGTAACAAACCAGCCCATCACGCTGAGCCGCGAGACCGACGTGGTTGAAGTTCCCAGCGGGATCAACAACAAGCTCCCCGCTGGCACCGTGGTCCGAGTCATGCAAAATCTCGGCACCACCTACACGATCTACAGCGACTACGGCCTCATGTACCGCGTCGACGCAAAGGATGCGGATGCTCTGGGCCTTTCGAATGCACTGGCCGCGCCGGAAGCGGCTGCGGAAGACGAACCCTTCAGCGAGAAAATGGTGTGGGATCAGCTCAAGACCGTTTTCGACCCCGAGATCCCGGTGAACATCGCCGATCTTGGTTTGATCTATTCCTGCCAGATCAAGCCGCTTGATCAGGGAGCGCACCGGATCGACATCGAGATGACGCTCACTGCCCCCGGGTGCGGGATGGGTAATGTACTGAAAGGGGATGTGGAGACAAAGCTCGCGAAACTGCCCACGGTTCGGGAAGTCCACGTCGAGGTCGTGCTCGACCCGCCCTGGGGTCCCGCGCGCATGTCCGAAGCGGCCAAGCTGCAGCTTGGCCTCGACCTCTAAAACCGTAAGGATTCCGCGACAGAACTCGCTCGTGGAGGGCCAGGTCTTGCGCGGGGTCGCCGATGCAGAGGATTCAGGGGGTTGTAGCGGGCGCTAGCGCAGAGTCCCCGAGATGCAAATTGACTCACGCGAATTCCCACGCCCACACGAAGTGCTCAGGAAAACCTTTAGCGCCTACCGCCGCCGGAAGACCGCTCCGGCTTAAAGGATTGCCACTCGCGGATTTGCTCGGAAACCTCAGCCTTCACGCGTTCGTCGGTTGTTGACTCCCACCGGCGCCGCAGCTCTTCGAGGCGGGCGTCCACAAATCCGGCTCGTCCTGATTTGCTCTTTTCTGGTTTGTCGCGTCTGCCGTATGCCATGTTCAGATTTCTCCTGTTTTAGTCAAGCTCCCCATTTTGGATCGACGATGGCTCAATGGGGTCCTGAGCCATATTCTATTGTACCCTGATTGCGCCGCTCAGGTCGCGCCAGAAGAAAGGGGTTCCCGTTGTTGGCCGTCATTCCCGATTCTTCGGCGTGGATGGTAGAAATGCTTCGATGAACATGATCCGTGGAAGCCAAACGTGAGCCAATTTCCTGAAAAAAGGAGCTTACCTCTTCCGGGCGGATGGCTTGGAACTTGCCTCCTGATTTTGGTAGCCATCGCGCATTCGGTCGGTTGTGGCCTGCATGAAAATCCTCCGGCGGAAGGCAAAAAGACTGCGGCGCATCCGGCAATTGTCTTCATGACAGACTTCGGCACGGCCAACGACGCCGTGGCAATCTGCAAGGCCGTCATCCTGCGAATCGAACCCGACGCGCAAATAATGGACATCACGCACCAGGTTAGTCCCTTCTCGATCACGGAGGGCGCGCGGTTTCTTGCCGGCGTTTCGCCCTACTATCCGCCGGGCACTGTGTTTCTCGCGGTGATCGATCCAGGCGTTGGATCGTCACGCAAAGCAGTTGTGGTGAAATCGAAAAAGGGCCAGTTCTTTGTGCTTCCCGATAACGGCTTGATCACACCGGTCGAGGACCGCGATGGAATCGAGGGCATCCGGGAAATCACCAACCCGGCCTGGATGATCGGCGATCAAGTGTCGTCCACATTTCACGGCCGCGATATTTTCTCCCCCGTCGCAGCTCATTTAGCAGCCGGAGAGGACTGGCGGCTCGCCGGGCCGGAGGTAGAAGAACTCGTGCGGCTGAGCCCCTCGGCAACGGTGATCGGCGATACAAACATCCAGGGAGAAATCATCGGCCTCGATGACCCTTTCGGTAACTTGATCACCAACGTGCCGGGCGACGACTTCAAGAAACTTGGATACGCGCTGGGCGAGAAGGTCACCGTCAAAATTGGGGGAAAACTCTATACGCTCCCCTACGTAAAGACGTTTGCGAGTGTGCCGGTCGGCCGCCCCTTGCTCTATATCGATTCTCGAGGACGGGTCAGCGTTGCGCTGAACCAGGGTGATTTTGCGGCAACCTACAAGATCGTTCCAACGGTGTCCTTTTTCATTTCCGCAAAGGGTCCTTGAGCCGGCGAACGGGCCGCGGAACCGCATTTTGGCCAGCCCCAGGGAGTAGACAGAAGAGCACCTGGGCGCCAATTCGCCCGGCGCTTCGGTCTGGCTTTCGGGGATAATTCCGGCATGTCCAATTCGCCACACGACAGCGCTACGGAAGTTCTGACCGAAGCAACCTATGAGCAGAGGCTATGCGACCTGGAGGCCCGGCTAGCCGAGCTGCAAGCAAAACTGCCCTCCCCCCCGCGGTCCGCCGACTCGACAACGGCCGTTGCCAACGCTCTCGCCACGGTGGATACGATCCTTGCCGAGATGACCAAGCGTCTTCTGGCGCTGGAAGGCTACTGTTCGACGTTGCGAGGTTCGGTCGCCGAGCAGACGCAAGGTGCGATGGAATCAAACCCGCAATGGCTCGACCGCGCGGTCCAGGAACTCTCGAAGAAAGTCTGCGAAGCAAATCCGAACTTCACTTATATGAATCAACGGTTCCGCGATTTTGAGACCGCTTTGCGGGACATACGGAACCTGGCGGCTTCCCGGGACGCGGAGTATTACAAGCAGCACCCGGCTCCCGCCGTTGCCGGGCCGACCTTCCACCAGCTGAAAGCCAAAGCCTGCACCGAGGACGATATGCGCTCGCAATGGGTCGCGTTTTGGACGCGAGAGCTGCGGATGCCGGTCACTTATCATCGCAAGTGCTGGGAGCTTTCCTATGTCCCGCAGATCCTCTACAGCGAAGGAAAGCTGCATGAAGGCAGCCGCGGGCTGGGTTTTGCATGCGGCGAAGAGCCGCTGCCGAGCCTATTCGCCAAGTACGGAGTGGAGGTGCTGGCTACCGATCTGGAGCCGACGCGCGCCGAGGCGCAGGGCTGGGTGAAAACCAATCAGCACTTGAGCAGCTTTGCAAAGCTGCGCCGGAGGGACATTTGCAGTGATGAATCACGCCTGGCGAAGATCGAAGGCCGGTACGTGGACATGAATGCCATTCCCAACGATCTGCATGGCAAATTTGATTTTTGCTGGTCGATCTGCTCTCTTGAGCACCTTGGCAGCATCGCCAATGGCCTGAGTTTCATTGAGAATTCTCTGCTCACTCTGAAGCCCGGCGGCATATCCGTGCATACCACGGAATTCAATATCCACGATGGCGATACCGTCGACAACTGGCCTACCGTGCTCTTTCAGAAGCGCAATCTGATCGAGCTCGCCGAGCGCCTGAAGGCGCGCGGGTTCGGCGTTTACGACTTTGACTTCGATACCGGTCAGGGGATTTTGGACGGCTTCGTCGACCTGCCACCGTACTTTGAGCCGCAATACCCGCTCCAGAACAGCCACGCGCACTTGAAGCTGAGTATTGACGGCTTCGTTTGTACCTCGTTCGGCTTTATCGTTAAAAAGCCCGCCGCCTAGACTTAGACTAGGACTGGAGCCGACAGCCTAGAAAGGTCCCTAGGTTTCCTCGCAGAGGCCATCGGCGTTCGGAGATGTTTGCCACTGGCAGACCTCTAGCAACACGGCGCACGACGAGGGTTCGTCCCAGAGCGTGCTCGCCAGCCCCCAATAGAAGAAAAAGGTCGTTCCGCCGTATTCCCCCTTTACAAACGAATTCACGCCCGGCCCGGTATGGAGGATCACGCGATCCCCCGCGCTCACCTCTTGTTGCTGAAACCAGTAGGCGCGCCGGGGAAACTGGGAAATCAGGCCTCCCCCAATCCGCACGGTGTCGAAAACTGCATAAAAGTTAAGGTTCACGGACGTTTGCACGGCAAGGTGCAAGCATTCCTTGCCGGGCACACCCCGGTCGGCGATTTCGACTATTTTGAGCCTCATCCCTGCATAAACCGAGCGGTTTTGGTCCGGGCGACCAGTGGAATCCGAGGCTCGAACTAAGACACCTTGGTCCACTCGCAATCGCGGAAAGCGGGCCACACCGATTTAGTTCTGAAAGCTTAAACCCCGATGGATGCAAACTGTGCGACGGCGTGGATCCTGGAGTTGCCGACGACGAGGTGGCTTCCGAGAGCTGGCAGCCGCACACCAAAATACATCTTTTCCGGCAGGATCACAACGGGCGGCGTGAGAGAGCTGGGCGCACCAGAGGAATTCGGTTGGAGCACGAGCTTCTAGGAAGCTGCGCCTCGATGCAGCGCATGGTAAGTTCGGTTTTCCCGCCCCGCTCCGCAAAGGTCACCGTAGTCTGAAATCGCACGGGCTCGCCCTCGTCGCCGTTATGTGAGTAGACCAGGCGCAGAGGTTTCGCAACCTCATCAAAGACAATCTTGTTTTGATAATTGCGGCCGTCGGAGCCGTGCGTGATGAAGCGCCAGACTCCCTCCGGCCTCACGCAGATCTCTTGAAATGTGTTCGTAAATCCTCTGGGGCCCCACCCGTGGACCAGGTGCTGGGGGTCGGTCCAAGCATTCCACAGCAGTTCGCGAGGCACGTCGAACACGCGCGTAATGACGATCTCCCGCTCGGAGATACTTTCAGCGGGACTGTTTCTTCCGTCGGCCATACCTCTTCTCCTTTTTCTGAACGTCGCGCAGGTACTCCTCTAGACGATCGAAGCTGCCGACCCAGAACCGCTGGTAGTGCGCCATCCAATCGGCGACCTCCTGGAGCGGCGCCGCTTCCAGCCGGCAGGGCCGCCATTGCGCCTCGCGGCCGCGAGCGACCAGTCCCGCGCGTTCCAGCACCTTGAGGTGTTTGGAGATGGCCGGCATGCTCATGTCGAACGGCGCGGCCAACTGAGTCACCGAAGCTTCGCCCGAAGTCAGGCGAGCTAGGATGGCGCGGCGGGTGGGATCGGCGAGGGCGGCAAAGGTGCAGCTCAGTCGATCGGGCGTCATCGTATTTAACCTATAGGTTAAATACAGCAAAGAGGACGCCCAGTCAAGTGCTAGCGCAGTAGTGCACCGTCGTTGGATCGGTCACTGTAGAAATTGGAAATCCGTTTCCGGCCACACTTTCCCCCAGCCACGATGCTCGAGGGCGTTGTTTAGAATCAAGCGCCGGCCCAGAATCGCCGTTTTCTCGATACGCCACTGCCATTCTCCGATCCTAATCGGGGCCTCTCTGTCCAAATGGCGAACCAGTTATCTCGGGATCTCGCGCAACTTAGGCATCTCAGGCATCAGTGCCACTAGCCTCGGGGGGCGAGAACCGTTATCATCACTGATTCGGACCATACGATTTTGCGAGGAGTCTTCATTGGCTGCGCGCATTCTTAGTGGTAACGCGATTCGCGATCAGATTTATAGGGAGCTGGCGGGCGACATTGCTTCGCTCGGGGCGGTGGGGATTCGGCCGGGCCTCGCGGCGGTGCTTGTGGGCGACAATCCGGCGTCGAAGCTCTATGTGAACAGCAAGATCGCCGCTTGCGGGAAGCTCGGGCTCGCGAGTTTTATGCTTACGCCACCTGCCTCGATCACGACCGATGAACTGCTGGCCGTCGTGGATGGTCTGAACCGGCGCGACGATGTCGACGGGATTCTGGTGCAGATGCCGCTGCCACCGCAGGTGGACGCAAAGAAGATCCTCGACGCGATTGATCCGGCCAAGGATGTCGACGGATTCCATCCGATCAATGTGGGGCGGCTCGTAGCCGGGCGTCCCAACCTGGTGGCTTGCACGCCGGCGGGAGTGATGGAGATTTTCCGGCGCAGCAACATTGCGCTCGAAGGTGCGAATGCGGTGGTAATGGGACGAAGCGATATTGTCGGCAAGCCGATGGCGCTGCTGTTGCTCCATGCAAGCGCCACGGTAACGATCTGCCATTCGAAGACGCGGAACATGAAGGATGTTTCACGGCAAGCAGACATCGTGGTGGCCGCGATGGGACGCGCCGCCATGATTACCCCGGATTATATCCGGCCGGGAGCGACCGTGATCGACGTAGGACAGAACGTGATTACCAACAAGTCTGACGCGGAACGGATTTTCGCGAATTTCCCTGAAAGGATTGAAGCGTTTCGCGCGAAAGGATCGGTGCTCGTGGGCGATGTGCACCCGGATGTGGTAACCGTGGCAGGAGCGTTTACTCCCGTGCCGGGCGGAGTTGGACCGCTGACGATTGCGCTGCTGATGAGCAATACGGTGAAAGCGGCCCGCATGCGGCGCGCCGTGCAGGTGCCGGCTGCAGCCGGCGGGAGGCCGTAATGCTGCGCGTGGGTCTTACCGGTGGGATCGCATGCGGAAAATCGACTGTCTCGGAGGTGCTGCGAGATCACGATTGCCAGGTACTCGCGGCCGATCCGCTCGGTCACGAACTGCTTGAACCAGGGCAGGCGGCTTACGACGAAGTGGTGCGCGAGTTCGGGAAAGAAGTCTTGGGAGAGGGTGGCAAGGTCGATCGGAAAAAGCTTGGCACAATCGTGTTCGCCGACCCGGTGAAGCGCGCCAAGTTAAATTGGATCCTGCACCCCAAGATTCTGGATGTGATCCGGCAATGGTTCAAGGCCCTCGATCGCCCGGGAGGCCCGGAATTCGCGGTGCTCGAAGCGGCTTTGATTTACGAGGCCGCGGTCCATAAGGAACTTGATCGGGTGATTGTTTGCTGGTGCACTCCCGAACAGCAACTGGAGCGCCTCAGGGCGCGCGGACTGACGCCCGAGCAGGCTCGAGGGCGCATCGCCGCGCAAATGCCGGTAGATGAAAAGAGGCGTCTTGCCGATGACGTGATTGACTGCTCGGGATCGCCTGAAGAAACCGAGCGCCAAGTGGTGCAGTTGATCGACAAATTGAAGGCGTCGTCGGCCGACAAATGAAATGTTTGCCCGGGCAAAAGCGTATCTACATCGAGAAGGCTCCGCTTCTTAACGGCCGCCGGCAATCATAGAAGGAAATCCCCCGTTATGTCGCGATCGCGAAACTTGAGACGTTCGATTCGGCTGCTGACCGTTGGCCTGATCATCGGGCTGGGCGCCTATTGGCTCGGCTCGCGGTATGGGCAGCGAGATCCCAATTCGGTGGATGCGCTGCGCTCCTCCGTCACGGATTTGCAGGTGGCCCCTACTGCCAGCGTCAAGTTGGACCCAACCGAAGCCGAGAACGTGCGGATTTACCGCCAATCGTCCCCGGCCGTGGCCAACATCGTGACACGCACGGTCGAATACGACTTCTTTTACAACGCCGTGCCCGTCGAAGGCGCGGGATCGGGCTTTCTGATCGACACGGCCGGCCACATCCTGACGAACAATCACGTGATCGAGGGCGCCCAGACGATTGAGGTCACCCTGGGTGACCAGTCGCGCTACAAGGCCAAGCTGATCGGCGCGGACACGCGCAACGACATCGCATTGATTCAGATCGATCCCCGCGGCCGTAAGATCACGCCGCTGCCGCTGGGAGATTCGCGGAATTTGTTGGTGGGTCAGCGCGTGCTGGCAATTGGCAATCCGTTCGGATTTCAGAGCACGCTCACCACCGGAATCGTGAGTTCGCTTGGCCGCACCGTACAAACGAGCGACACGACCTTTATCGACGATGCGATTCAGACCGATGCCGCCATCAATCGAGGAAATTCCGGTGGCCCGCTGCTGGATTCACATGGCGAGGTGATTGGGATCAACAGCGCGATCTTTTCGCCGAGCGGAACGACGGCGGGCATCGGCTTCGCGATTCCCATCAACACGGCGAAACGCGTCGCGGAAGAACTGATCACGAAGGGCCGCGTGCGGCGCGCCGTGCTGGGAATTCAAGGCCGCGAGATCTGGCCCGACCTGGCGGAGGCGCTGAGTCTGCCCGTGCAGCATGGGTTGCTCATTGAGACGGTGCTGTCAGCAGGACCGGCTGCGCGGGCTGGAATCCGGGGAGGAAACCGGTCGGTGCTGGCCGGATTGCAGGAGTTGCGCGTCGGCGGAGATGTGCTGGTCTCGGTAAACGGCAAGGAGATTTCGACTCAAACGGATTTGAATCTCATGCTGAACCGTTCGCAGCCCGGGGAGTCGGTAACACTGACCATCATTCGCGACGGAAAGAAAATGAATGTCCCAGTCACGCTCGGCGAAGGATAGGCGAGACCCCCTGAAGACGCTCTCCTCAGGCCCAGAATAACAAGATGGACAAGTTTAAGATTCAAGGCGGACGCAGGCTCGAAGGCACGGTGCAAATCAGCGGCGCGAAGAACGCGGCGCTGCCTGCAATGGCCGCCACACTGCTCACCTCCGATACAGTCCACCTCAAGAACATCCCGCACGTGCGTGACATCATCACCATGGCCAAGCTGCTGGCGCACATGCGATGCCTTGTACAAAGCCCAGACCTCCCGCCGAGCGAATTCTTGATCCAGGCGGAAAACGTTTCCCATGCCGAAGCCCCCTACGAGCTCGTGAAAACAATGCGCGCCTCCGTGCTGACGCTCGGGCCGCTGGTCGCGCGTTTCGGATACGCGCGGGTCTCATTGCCCGGCGGCTGCGCCATCGGCGCACGGCCGATCGATTTGCACATCCAGGCGCTCGAAAAGCTGGGCGCCGAGATTTCGGTCGACCATGGCTACGTCGAGGCCCGCACAAAGCGCTTGCGCGGGACTACGTTTCGCTTCCCGAAAATCACGGTTACGGGCACCGAGAATCTTCTCACCGCCGCGGTCCTTGCCGAAGGGGAAACCGTCCTTGAAAACTGCGCGCTTGAGCCCGAAGTTCCCGATCTCGCGGAGCTTCTCGTCAAAATGGGCGCGAAGATCACCGGCGCGGGCACGCCCACCATCCGCGTGCAGGGGGTTGCAAAGCTTCATGGCGCAACCCACTCCGTGATTCCGGACCGCATCGAAGCCGGCACATTTCTCGTCGCGGGTGGGATCACGGGCGGGGACTTGCTTCTCACCCATTGCGAGCCACAGCATCTTGCGGCCCCGATGAGCAAGTTGGAGGAATGCGGGGTGGGCATTCGTTGCGAAGGGAAAAACGCGGTTCGCGTGAAAGCCCGGCACAGTCTCGTTGCCGCCGACGTGACTACCGAGGAGTATCCCGGCTTCGCCACTGACATGCAGGCCCAATTCATGGCGCTTGCAACGCAAGCCAAGGGCGTCTCGCACATCCGCGAAACCATCTTCGAGAACCGCTACCTCCACGCGAGCGAAATGGTGCGCATGGGCGCCAACATCGCGATCGAGGGCCACAACGCTATCATCACCGGACCCACGCCGCTCAGCGGCGCTCCCGTCACAGCGTCCGACCTGCGCGCCAGCGCCGGACTCGTGCTCGCTGCTCTGGTCGCGAGCAACACCACTATGATCGACCGCGTCTACCACATCGACCGCGGTTACGAGCGCATCGAGCAAAAACTCAGCGCTGTCGGCGCCCTCATCGAACGGATCAGCGACTCCCGTTAGCCCTTCCGCCTGCGCACCGAGCGAACGCCGTTCTCTCCCAGAACTTCCGGATTCATGGCTCTTGGTGGGATGCTCCCATCCAGATATGCCTCCATATTCTCGACTGTCTGCCGGAAAAACTGATCGTATGATTCTGCAGTGACGTAACCCATGTGCGGGGACAGCACAACATTCTCCATGGTGCGCAGCGGATGATCGGCTGGCAATGGTTCCGTTTGAAAGACATCGAGCGCCGCACCCCGGATGCGGTTCTCCTGCAGGGCGTTGACCAGTGCTGCTTCATCTAACAGGTAGCCACGCGCCGTATTCACCAAGCACGCCGTGGACTTCATCATTGATATGTGGCGGGCGGTGATGATGCCCTTAGTACGTGCGGAGAGCTTCAAGTGCAGGGTGACAATGTCGCTCTGCTTGAACAAATCATCGAGCAGCGTATAGGCCGCCCCTGCGGCCGCAGCCTTTTGCTCAGTCAGGTTGGCGCTCCACGCTACCACGCGCATCCCGAGTTGATTGCCAAATGCGGCAATGTGCGAACCGATTCGTCCCAAACCCACAATGCCAAGCACTTTGCCGGACAGGTCAAAGCCCATTCCTGTTTGCCACAGGCCGTGCCGGATGGCGCGGTCTTCTTGAGTGACGCGGTGTGCCAGGGCCAGCATCAGGGCCATCGTCATCTCGATCGCCGACGGCCCTCCGCCATCGGTCTGAGTGACCAAAATGCCCTGGGAAGTGGCAGCCGCGACGTCCACTTGTCCCGAATTACGCCCCGTAAGCGAGAGAAGTTCAAGTTCCGGCAGCTGCTGGAGAAGACTCGGCGAGAAATGCGTCCGCTCGCGAATTGCAACCAGGATTTGGTAGGGGCGCAAGCGTTCGGCCAGTTCGCGCTCGCTATGCAGCGTATCGCGATAGCCTTGGATTTCGATGCGGCCGCGCAGCCTTTGCCAGTGCGGCTGTGAAATAGCAGCGCCTTGATAGTCATCCAGGACCGCCACTCGTTTGACCATTGGCCTTCCCGTGTCTTGTCAGCTTGTAATGAAAAGCGAATTTACGGCCTGCAATATAGTATAGGAAACGGTTAAGCCGAAGCGCGGCGGCAACGACGCGATTTTGCGCGTCGGCCCCCCCAATACCCTGAGCACGAATCTGTAGAACGGAGACGAAAATGGCCTCGAGGGACTGGATTTGTTGGGATGAAGGCGGCATCCTGTTATCTGCTGACACTTGATACAGCGTACTTCGAAAGGTGACTATGCCGCATATTGTTGTCGAATATTCCGCAAATCTCGAAAACCAAATCGACGTTCTCAGGCTGGTGGAGGAGGTCCATCAAGCTGCGCTGCATACCGGCGAATTCGAAGTGGCCGCCGTGCGCACGCGCGCCTCGCGCCGCGAGTATTACGCCATAGCCGACCGGCACCGCGACAATGCTTTTGTCGCGATTTGGGTGCGCATCGCTCCCGGACGGCCTCCCGAAAGGCGCAAGCGCCTGGGACAGGAAATCTTCGATGCTGCGTGCAAATATCTAGAACAGGTTTACGAGGCAACGCCCATCGGGATTTCACTCGAAGTACAGGAGATCGACAATACGGCGGCATTCCGGAAGATCAATCTTCCGTCGATTTTGAAAGAGCGCGTGAAGAGTTGACCCTCCTCGATGCCGGGCGCGCCCAATACATCCTGGCAACGTCTGAGTGGTATTCATAGTATTCATAGAGCCAAGTTGTGGCGCAACGCTGCGTTTGCTAAGCTAAACGTCTGTCGCGTGGAGAGGTGTCTGAGCGGTTGAAAGAGCCCGCCTCGAAAGCGGGTAGCCTGGCAAAACCGGGCTCGTGGGTTCAAATCCCACCCTCTCCGCCAATGTTCTTATTTTTGAACGACTTGACCTTCCCTGTTTGTTCCAATCGGAGCAGTTGTTCCAATTGAAAGTTTATCCATCGCATCCCGCTGTGTTGCCGGGATTGCGTGCGAATAGACTCTTAAGGTCGTTTGTACGTCCGCATGCCTCATCTGCTGCTGTAGGACAGTCATCGGCACGCAGTTTTCGACCAGTTCTGTTGCCAAGCCATGTCGGAAGGCATGAAGGCCAACTTTGTACGTCGGCATTCCCAACTTTTTCAGAACAGGCCGGAGACCGTACTTAACGACGTTATCCCTGAGCCGCGATCTGGTTCCTTCACGGTTCGGAAATAACAGGCCGGGTGTATTCGGCTTCCAGTGATGGGTTAGGTAGTTCCGCAACGGCCCTTCCAATGCGGACGGCATGGGGCAAAGTCGCTGTAGATTTTTTCGTTTTGGTTTGGTGAATCACCCGTGTTTGATCGTCTGCCGACTTTCGTACGCGAATGGTTCGACGGTCGAAGTCCAAGTCATCCACGCTTAACGCCAGCAGCTCACCCGCACGCAAGCCTGTCAACCATGCCACGGCAAACATCGTGTGATACGGTTCCGATGCTTCCGAGATGATGCGTGAGGCTTGATCGCGAGTGAAGTAGGCGGGTTCAGGTGGACTCGTTGTCTCGCCTAGCTCCAGATCACCCAACGAAACGTCTCCAACGAGTGTGCCGCATCGCTTGGCATAGTCCAAGATCACGAAAACCGCGCTCAGGATGTTAACGGTTGTCTTCCTTGAGAGTGTTTTCCGTAGATCGGTTGCGAATTGTTGGAGCGTTGCTAAGTCAAGCGCGTGCGGAGCCTCATCTTTGAATCGTGGCAGGATATGCGCTCTGAGATAGCTTTCCCGCTGACGAACCGTGCTAGGTGACAGGTGGGGAGCTACAGCAGAACGCCATGCTGAAACCGCGTCGTCGAAAGTCCGGCCTTTTACGGCTGGAGCAACGCTTCCTCGTTTCTCGTTAACTTCGTGCATAATCCGGTCATGCTCGCGGCGTCCCGCACGTTCGGACATGCTGTTAAGGTTGCCGATGAAGTGCCGCACTCGCCTAGATTTTGGAGACCCGTCCGGTCCCTTTACGTCCTCGTAATACAGCGAGTACATGGCACCATTGACTAGCAATTCAAATCGGCTCTATAGCAGTATTTGTGGGTAAAGGGCGGTGGAAAAACCCGCTCCCTGGGAAAGTCCAGAAGCAGGACTTTCCCACTACGCTTGGAAATCCTGCAGTGACGGCAGGATTCCCAGTTTTTCCACCGCCCCGACTGCGGCGATT
>JBEKBP010000035.1:0-53254 GCA_050015335.1 Candidatus Acidiferrales bacterium
CTTTTTCTCAGGATTTCGCAAAGCCAATAGGTTCCGTGGCTTGAGATCTGCCACGCTTCCTCTCCCTCTGCTCGTGGTAATCAAGGGGTTAGGCCTGGGGTTTTGCAACAGCCTTTAGCTAGAGCCTAAGGACCTTCCGTAACCGCTTTCCCAAGCCGCTGCTGGAAGCGCACCGAGCACATCGGTATGGAGAAAAGAGCACACTCGGAGCGCACGTCTTTGCCGGTTCGCACCGTTGCGCGACACCGCCCGCCGCTGCCATCGGCTTGCCTCGCCAAGCGATCTCCAGTTCACGCGACCATCGTTACGCAAGGTCCGCAATGCCAAGCACGGCAATGCGTTTCACGCCTGCCGGGCAGATCCCCGTGAAGCCGCTCAGTTATTGTAATGGACAGTGATCACACAGACCCCTCAGGCCACCCCGCCCGCAATCTCGTCATCCTAAGGAGTCGTATAAAAAGGCCGCTGTTTCCGAGCCAATAGAGGTGAACTTCCAAGGAGGACGCGATGAAACGCGCCGTTTGCATGTTGGTCTTCGCTGTTGTATTGGTGGGCGCAGGAGTGCAGTTGCATGCGCAGGACTCCTCGATCGCGTCGCCGGCACTGGTAAATGCTACCAATGCCGTCTCGGCGGGGACGCGCTTCATAATCGGACTGCAGGATAACCTCAACACCAAAGACGCGAAGGCCGGCGACCGTTTCCACGCCCGCACCCTGGAGCCGCTGGCAACGACAAATGGAGCCCTACTGTCGCCTGGCATGGAAGTCCACGGCCACATTGATAAAGTCGAGGCCGCTCGCAAGACCGGCCGGGCCCGCCTCTGGCTGACTTTTGACGAAATCAGGACCCCTCAAGGATGGTCTCCGCTGGTCGCCGATCTGGTCGATATCCCCGGCATGCACTCGGTAAAAGTGGATTACGACCGCGAAGGTGAAATCGAGGCACGGACAAGCAAACACCAGGAGGAAGCCGAAGCCGCGGCCGCCGGGGCATTTGTAGGTGCGGCCGGCGGAGTGGCTGCGCACAACGGGAAAGACGCAGCCATGGGCGCGGCGGCAGGCGCCGCCACGGCGTTCATGGCCGCCTCCGGTCTAGGGCAGGAGCTAACCCTCTCCAAAGACACAAAGCTTGAAATCATTCTCGACCGCCCCCTGTATGTCAGGCGGTTCTGAAGATCTCTGTTGGCTTTGAACTTTAGAATTTTTTTAAAGGGCTGCGGACCGCCACAGTCCCTGGCTTGTTTCGTGAAGTTTGCGTCTGTTAAGGGGATGTTTCCGCTCTCCTTGGAATTCCTGGGGACTGCTGGTAGATTCGACTCCTGATGCCCCCAGACAATCATTCCATGCAACGCATCCTCATTGTCGAGGATGAGGAAAATGCCCGCAAAGGCTACGAAGCGCTGCTTCGCAAATGGAATTACGAAGTACTCGGGGTCGGCGCGGGCGAAGATGCGCTCGCCAAGTTTCCCGAGTTCGCCCCTCACGTGATTCTTGCCGACGTCGAGCTTCCCGGAATGAACGGCCTCGAATTGCTCGGGCATCTTGCCGAGGAAATCAAAGAAATCCCCGTAATCATTATCACCGGCCGCGGCAGCGATGAAAGAGTCGTACAGGCCATCGAAGCGGGCGCTTACTGGTACATCGAGAAGCCGCTGAAATTTCCCGTCCTGCAAGCCTTGCTCAAGCGCGCGCTGGAGCGCGTCCAAGATAGGCGGCAGGTGGAAGCCCTGACCCGCGAACTTCGCGACGCCGGCAAGCTCGGCGTCCTGGTGGGGTCTTCGGGGGCCATGCAGGACGTTATGCGGCAAATGGAGATGGCCGCTCCGTCGACCGCTTCAGTGCTCATCACGGGCGAAACGGGGTCCGGCAAGGAAATGGTCGCTCGCTCGATTCATATGCTTTCGCCTCGCGTCGCCCGGCCGTTTGTCGCCATCAACTGCTCCGCGATACCCGAGTCGCTGATGGAAAGTGAGATTTTTGGGCACGAGAAAGGCGCCTTCACGGGCGCGGCGGAGCGCCGCATCGGCTGTTTCGAGCTGGCGCATGGAGGAACCCTCCTCCTGGACGAAATTGGCGAGATGCCCCCGCAGACGCAAGCCAAGCTCCTTCGCGTGCTGGAAGATCGCAAGGTGCGGCGGTTGGGCAGCAAAGTGGAAACTCCCGTGGACGTGCGCGTGCTCGCCGCCACCAACAAGAACCCCGAGCAGGCCGTAGCCGACGGAAAGCTGCGCCAGGACTTGTATTTTCGCCTCAACGTATTTCACATCCATCTCCCGCCGCTGCGGGAGCACAAAGCGGACTTGCCGCTTCTCATCGAGCACCTGTTGGCCGAGATCTCGGAAAAACACGGCAGGAAGGTTTCCGGCGTGGGTGCCGACGTAATGGACCTGTTCAAATCCTATCCCTGGCCTGGAAACGTCCGCGAATTGCGCAACGTGCTGGAACGAGCCGCCATTGCTTCGGACCGCGGAACGATCAATCGTCAGCATCTCCCAGTCGATTTTGGCCACGCTCCGGCGGTGACGTCGGGGGCCCTGGGTGGTCTGCGATTTCCCATCGGCACAACCGTCGATGATGTGGAACGCGAGCTGATTGTTCAAACTCTGGCTGCAACCAGTCAGAACAAGACGCGCGCGGCCGAATTGCTGGGCATCAGTCTCAAGACGCTGCACAATAAGCTGAAAGAATACGAGGCGGGGCGGAAAGATGCGTCTCAGCCTGAAAACTAAATTCACGCTGGCGACTTCGCTGCTGGTTCTGGCGGTCGTCGCGGTGGTCTCGGTTCTCTACCTGGGACGGCTTACCAGCCAGGTGCTGCACCAGGCCGACGATCGCGCCCGGTTCGTAGCGCAGCAAGTCTTCCTCGCCTGCCAGAACGCCCTGGCCGACGCATCGGAAACCGGCCGCTCCCCCCGTTCGCTGCAGCCCGCAGACATCCGTGAATACGTTCGCACCACGCTTGACAACAGCAGCCCCCTGAACTCGCTCATCGAATCGGCGGTCGGCTATTCTCCGACCATCTATGAAATTACGATCAGCGGCGACGACGGCGCCGTTCTGGTATCGAGCGATTCCTCCAAGCGGGGCCAGAAGGTTCCTGTTCGTCCCAGCGTTGATTTGCTCGTCCACGGTGGATTCATCCAACAGTTGCGCACTCTGTACGGGCCGCCTCAAACGTATGAATATTCCCTCCCCTTTAGTCTGGGTTCGGGCCCCTTCGGGAATATCCGCATCGGACTTTCCTCCACGCTTCTGCGCGACGAGATTTCGCCGGGCCTCCGGTCAGCGGGCTATTGGGCGCTGGGCTCCGTCTGGCTCTCCACTTTGCTGGCGTTGCTTGTGAGCCGCATCACGTTGGCTCCTCTCGAACGCATTTCCAAACAGCTCGACCGCATCTCGGCCGGGGAGTTCGACCTGGAACCCGCCGTCGAACGAGGCGACGAACTGGGCGTCGTCAGCACGAAAATTACCGGTATCGGAAAGCAGTTGCACGACGTGCGCGAAATCTTCAGCACGCTACGTGAGAGTCTGGACCAGGTGATGCAGGGGCTCGGAGACGGCCTGCTTCTGTTTAACACCGAAGACCGCGCCGTACTCGTCAGCCCCTCGGTTGAAAAATTTCTCGGCGGCCATGCCGAAGACCTCCGAGGCCGGCGGGTCAGCGAGATTTTTGCCCTGCGCCACCCTCTCCACGCAGCCTTGCGCATCGAGGGAGATCACATCGAGTCGGTGGAGGGCACCGAGGTCACCCTGGAACGCGGCGCGGGACAACTTCGTATTGGCGTGAGCGCGCAAGTGATCCGGGAGCACGGTAAGCGCATGGGCACTTTGGTGACCCTACATGACATCGAAACGCTCCAACGCATTGGCGACCAGTTGCAGGTGTCTGAGCGCCTGGCCGCTTTGGGACGCGTGACTGCCGGAGTGGCCCACGAGGTAAAAAATCCGCTGAATTCGATGCGCTTGTGGCTCGAAGTTCTCAAAGCCAACATGCCCATCGATCCCGAGCCGCAACAGGCCGTGAAGATGCTCGATAGCGAAATCGATCGCCTCGACCGCGCCGTCAAGACCTTCCTGAATTTCACCAAGCCCGTCGAGATCAATCTGGAAGAATCAGACGTGCGCGCTCTGATCGAGGAAGTGTTGGATGCCGCGCGGCCTTCGGTGGCACAGGCAGGTCTCGAGTTGGCGGTCGATCTTCCCGAAAACTTCCCTCCGGTCCTTTTAGATCGCCAGCTGATTCATCAATGTGTGTTAAACCTGCTTTTAAACGCGTGCAGCTTTACGCCGCCCGGTGGCCGCGTCTTGGTCCGCCTGGAGCGCAAAGGCGAGTTTGGTGCCATTTCCGTATCGGACACGGGCAAAGGCATCTCTCCAGAGGACCGCAGCAAGATTTTTCAGCTTTTCTTCACTACGCGGCTGGGAGGCACAGGCATCGGGCTGGCCAACACGTTCCGTTTTGTGCAGTTGCACAATGGTCGCATAGAGTTTGAGTCAGAGCTTGGCCAAGGCACGACGTTCCGCGTGGAATTGCCTTTGGCGCGGAGAGACGCGGTGCCGGCGGGGAAAGTCCGCGATTTCAGTCAGCCGTTCGTCGCAGAGAAGCGGTAATGCCCAGCTGCCATAGCATCCATGCTCGATGGGTTGTGCTCGCCTGCTGCCTGTCTGCTGCCGCCGCGGGTTGCGCCCGCCAGAGCGTTCATGCGCCGGTACCGGCGCCGGTCCTCCCGGCCCCGGATTTCTCCGAAGCCGAGCGCCCCATGACGACGGCCCCGGATACCGATGCGGCCCCTCCTGTTGAGACAACGAGCGCCCCACCCGAGCTTGCCGCGGAATCCGCTCCTCCGCTAGTCTCGGTTCCCGCCACTAAACCTCCTCGCAGGCCCATCGAGCAGCCGGTCACCGAAGCTGCCGCGGAGACGCCGGCCCGTCCTCCGGCCCCCCAGATCTCGCCCCAGTTTTCACCCCTCGATCAAGCCAGTTATGAACGCAAAACGAACGACGATGTTGCCGTGGCCAGAAAAAATCTGCAAGCCGCCCGAGGCAAGCAACTCAACGCCGCCCAGCAAGACCTCGTCGACAAGATCCGCAGCTTCCTCGCCCAGTCGCTCGATGCCAGCAAAGGCGGCGACTGGGCCCGCGCCCAAAACCTGGCCCAAAAGGCCCGCCTGCTCTCGGTCGAGCTCGTTAATTCCTTTTGATTGCCAGTTTGCGGCCTCGATCACGCCGCCCAGTTCCTCCCGGTCCATTTGCCCGGCGTTTGCGCAGTGGGCGATGCCATCACGAAGAGATGAACGAGGGCCGAACCAGGGCCGACTGCGCCACCTGGTCTGAGCGCTGGCAATGCCGTGGCGTGAGGCACTCTCGCCAGCACCAACGGGATGTTCACGGGGTTCATCTACACGAAAAAGATGGCAAGGGAGGGGAGCAGGTCGACGTCATCGAGCCTGGTGCAACTTCGTGCTGCATTCTTGGACGACGCCCAGTCCGCGGTTCACCAGATGCCGGGAGCCGACATTGTTATTATGAAAATGATGTGCTTCCGGTGTTGAATTCTCCCGATACGTCGGGTGAACCGAGGCTACTCGGCGTGATTTGCTGATAACATCGGAGCCGTGAAAAACTTCGATGTCGCGATCGTTGGTGGGGGAATCGTCGGCTGCTCCATCGCCTTTGAACTGGCCGCCGAGAAGCTCAAAATCGTAGTCTTCGACCGCCAGCAAGCGGGCCGGGAAGCCTCTTGGGCCGCGGCCGGAATGCTCTCGCCCGCCCCGGATTCCCCTCGTGACCTTCCGCTGGTTCCCCTCGCCCAAGAGAGCTTGCGGATTTATCCCGAGTTTGTCCGAGCGCTCGAGGAAGCTTCGGGCAGGGCGGTTGATTACACTCGCAAAGGCACGCTCCAGATCTTCCCGAGTCCGTCCGCCGAAGCTCAACGCGACGCGATGCTTGCCGGGCATCGTGAGCTTGGCTTGGCTTCTGAGCCCGTCTCGTTAGCCGAAGCCCGCAAGTTGGAACCTGCACTGTGCCCAGCCGCAGGCGCTGTTCTCCGGCTTCCCCAAGAAGAAACCGTTGACCCGCGTTTGCTGATGGATGCGGTGCTTGCAGCTGCGATAAATCGAGGCGTCGAGGTCCGTTCCGGTTGTCCCGTAACTTCTGTCATGCAGCAGGGCGGTCACAGCACAGGAGTGGTCGCTAGCGCTGAAGTCATTCAGGCCAAACATGTCATCATCGCGGCAGGTTGTTATTCAGCGGAAGTTGGCGGCCGAATGGGGCTTCGCATTCCGTCGATCCCTACGCGGCCCGTGCGCGGGCAAATGCTGGCGCTCCGGCGTCAGGGTCTGGCCTTGCGCCACGTTCTTCGCTCCGAGCGAGGCTATCTGGTTCCGCGGTCAGATGGGCGCATCGTGGCGGGAAGCACCTTGGAAGATGCCGGCTTCGATAAGAGCGTCACGGCGGCAGGCGTGCGGCAGATCAGGGAAGCTGCTCTCGAGCTTTGCCCCGGTTTAGCGGGAGCAGAGACTCTCGAAACGTGGGCGGGGTTGCGCCCCGGCACGCCCGACGATCTGCCCATCCTAGGTTTCACCGATGTGGAAGGGTTGATCCTTGCCACAGGACATTATCGGAACGGGATTCTCCTCGCACCGATCACCGCGAAGCTCGTTCGAGACTGGATCATCGACAGAAGTTCCCGTTTCGACATGCAAGCCTTCTCGCCCTTGCGGTTCCAATCGGTTAGGCGTGAATCTGCGACGCCCTGAGCCGGTTTCTGTTCCAGCGCACACCTGCGTCTCAGCCAGGTAGTGAGTCCTGGTCTTGGGAATGGTTTGTCGGGAAGGCCTTTTCGATGGAGCAGAGGCACTCCTTGCTGACCAGCGGATGCGATTGCTTCCGTGTGGGCGCATCGTGCTCTACGGCGGCAGGGACGGTCTCGATAACGGGCCGGTGGCCTCAGGATGGACTCGAATCGCTTCCACGATTTTTTCAAGGTTCCCTTCGAGACCTCTAGCACCGCACTTTCTGTGCGGCCGCATTCGGAACGACGGTCATGCAATTTAACAGAGAGCTTCGGACGGCCAACCAATGGTGAAGCGTGGAGCTGAAAGATTGCGGCTTAAGCAGGCAGGATTTTTCGGATCTGTTGGAATCGTTTCAGACAACTCTCACTCATCAGAAGGCAGAGGCGTGTCTCGCGGTTGCGATCGACAGGACTCTACCGATCGCGCTAGAAAGGCACCCGGCTGCGCTGGGGCTCGCGGTTGGGCGGGCCTGGCAGCGTGGAGGCCTGACCGGGGCTGGTAAATTGAACCTTGTCCGCATCGAGAAGAATCGGCCGGTTGATTACGGCGTCGAGCGTCGAGCCGCGCGGCAGTTCCGCTTCAGGGCCACGCGACAGCAAAACGGCCCCGAGCCCGACGGCCGCTCCTATCCCGGCTCCGATTCCTGCTCCTGAAGCGCTGCGGCTCGCGATGGCTCCGATGCCTGCCCCGGCGGCAGTGGTCTTCGCGATGGTTCCAGCGTCGGATGCTTTGTCGCTGTCGCCTGTAACTTTGCCTTCTTTGTCCATGGTTTCGCCGCCGCCGGTGCCTGCGGCTCCGCCCGGGGACGCGTTCAGGTCCACCTGGTAGGCGTTGGGCAGAATCATGTTCGTCAGTTTGACCATTAACTCGGCACGCCCCTTCACCCGCCCCGGGCGCTTTGATTCCGTGACTTCGCCGCTGATGTAGGTGCCGGCGGGAATTGCCACGCGGCCATCAATCATTACCGGAAACAGCGTTTCGAAATAAACGGGATCGCCAGGCTTGGCGCTGCGCGTTGAAATGCCATTGTGCAAGACGAGGGGAATGTGCGTTCCAGTCGGCACTTGTATGCGAGCAGGCGGCTTGCTATCAGTTGCCGCCGGCACTGCCGGCGACGCCGCTGGCACTGCTGATTGCTGCGGCGCCTGTTTCGGCGGCGGGTACTGCGAGTCTGACGCGGCCTCGGATGTGGCCGGAAGCGGGCCCGCCTCTTGGGCGAGCAGAGGGAATCCCAATGCCAGGGCAAGCAGCGTGCTGCAAAAGCTACGTTGCGGCCTGCTGAGTTTCATAGCTCCCCCACTGCTTGCTAGACTAGTTTCTGTCGCGAAACCACTAGGGATGCCTGGCGCCCAATCCGGGATGCTTTAGATGAGGAACACGGTCTGTCCCGTTAGATCAAACCTCTTGCGGCAACGAATGTTGCGGCACGCCACCATATTATCGATGCGGACCATGTAGGAACGGGCCTTCGCAAACTGCTGCCGGTCCTGATCGTTTCCCCCTCCCGGCAACTGAGCCTTCTTGTTTCGCACGATCCACCGGACCGGGAACGTACCTTCCTGGCGGCAGTGGGGACAAATGAGCTGCATCTGCTTTGTCTCTTCTTTTTCGTCGTAAAATCTCTTCTCGTCCATTCGGTCCTATCTGGCGTCCTGTCCGGTGAGTCCTATTCGGCGAATCCGCCCTGCGCCACCTCATCCAGGCTCACCAACCGTATACCAGCATCTTTCCAGCGGGGGAGCCAATATGCAAGGGCGGCAACCGTATGACGGCGGTCCCCCTGTGGTGTCCGATGGTCGCCGTCATGCAGCAGGACGATATCGCCTCCCCGCGCATGGCGCAAGCGCTGAATGATTTTATCAGGGGAGGGAACCCTCCAATCGCGTGCCGACAGCGACCACATCACAACGCGCGCGTTCTCATTCTGCCCTCGAACAGCCGCGTCGAGTTGCGGTCCGCGATACCCATACGGCGGCCGCATCCAGCGTACCGCCCGGCCCGTCGCGGCGAAAAGGGCTTCGTCGCAACGGGCCAGTTCGCGGCGAATGCGCCCAGGAGAAAGAACCGTCAGCCGGGGATGGGTATCTGTATGGTTTCCGAGTGCGTGGCCGCACTGAGCGACGCCTTTGGAAAGCGCCGGAAAAGCGCGGACGCGCTCACCGATCTGAAAAAAAGTCGCGCGTGCACCGTGCCGCTCCAGCAAGTCGAGCAGCTGCGGCGTGATGGCCGGATTCGGGCCGTCGTCAAAGGTGAGCGCCAAGGTAGCGGGGGTGCCGGTGCGGCGAATTGTATTTCCAAAGAGCTGTGACGAAGGCGCAACCGCGGCCCAAGCAAACACCCCGGCGGCGGCCACGCCACCCCCCGCAAGCAAAGCTGGCACGGAATTCATCAGACACGAATTTTCGCACGCGCCGGGCACCTGGGCCAGCGGAACCAAAGTCGGCAAGCATTCTTCAGCCGCGTTCGGAATCACTCCGTACAGGTCCGTACAGGTAACGCTTGGAACACCGCAGAACCGGGAGGCCTAGACTGCGTCGCCGCTTGGCATTATTTTCTTTTCAGGGCCATCCAAAACGCTTGGAACACTGGCTGTCTGCTGCTAGGCACGCCTGTTGCATGGTTTGCGCCGATTTTCGCGCGGAGCAAAACGTGCGCAAGCGCGGTTAACATCCAACAGAATTCATTGTTGGCGATCCCTGCCGTCGCGGATGGGAGCACTATTTGCTGACCGCAACCAAATCCGGGCCTGAACGAGAACGCGGCGAATCCATCGAGTCCTACACAGAGGCGATTCAGTCCGACCTGCGGAAAATTCAGACCCGTAATTGGTGGTCCTGGTCCAACACCGTCGTGGTGGTTCTCTTGCTGACCGGCACGATTGTCTCCTTCACGCTCCCCACGATGCTGCGCGACGACCCGTCCTTCACGCAATTGAACGTGAATATTGCCGTCCGAGGCCTGGTAGGGTTGGTTTTGCTCTTCAACGTGTACTCGCTCTGGCAGCAGTTCCGCATCAAGGATTTGTGCGCGGAAATTCAGCAAAAGCAGGCGAGCTCTGACCACCTATACCGCATGGCGATGTTTGACCCGCTCACCGGCCTCTACAACCGCCGCTTCGCGGAACCTCGCGTGGAAGCCGAAGTCAAACGCTGTCAACGAAAGGGAACCGCGCTCACCCTCCTTCTTCTCGACCTCAACGGCTTCAAGCAAATCAATGACAGCCACGGACATCCAGCAGGCGACACGGTTCTGCGAGCCTTCGCCGAACACATCACCCGGGCGATTCGCGGTTCGGACTTGGCCGTGCGTCTCGGCGGCGATGAATTTATGCTGCTTCTCCCGGAATGCGACACGAATCAACTGCAGCACGTCCTTGGGCGCCTGGTCGGTTTCAGAGTCGAAATCGCCGACGAAACGATTCCGGTGGAATTCTCCGCCGGCTGGAAGGAATATGCACTCGGCCAGACGTCCAAAGAATTGATCGAAGCTGCCGACCGCGCCCTCTATGAGAACAAGCGCAGCACGCACGTAACCGGCAACCCCGTAAAGGTGTAAACGCGTCGGAAGTGGGCAGCATCCGAGCAGCATCCCGCCAAGGTGGGCTTTGCCAGTCGCATCTGATACCATGGGCGCCGATTGCTGCGTGAGTATCGTGCGTTCTCGACCCCTTCCTGACGGCTTTCCAGTCTGGTTGCGCTGGGCCGCTCTCGCCTGGTTGCTCGTTTGGGTCCCGTCTTACTGGCATACCTGGGGCGCTTCCAATTTTGTCCAGCTGTGCGACATTGCCGTAGTCCTGACCTGCCTCGGTCTGTGGACTAACAGCCGCCTATTCATTTCCAGCCAGGCCGTTTCCTCGCTCATCGTCGATTCGGTCTGGATGCTCGACGCATCGTGGCGAATTCTCACGGGTCATTATTTGCTCGGCGGGACCGAATATCTGTTTGACGTGCGCTACCCGCTGGGGGTTCGCCTGCTATCACTATTTCACCTCTTCATGCCGCCGCTGCTCCTCTGGTCGCTTCGCCGCGTCGGCTATGACCGCCGGGGGCTCGTGTTGCAATCCCTGATCGCACTTCTGGTGTTCACCGCTTCGCGATTCACCAACCCTGCCAGGAACATGAATTTCGCATTCACGGATCCATTCTTTCATCGCGCCTGGGGCCCCCCGCCGGTACACGTGGCATGGAGCGTCCTTCTTCTGGTGATCGTGGTCTACCTGCCAACACACGTGGTTTTGAAAAGGGTTTTCCCGGAGCAGGCGGCCCTCTGAACTCTTCTATGTTTCGTTGCTGTTAGTTTTCAGAGCGGATGGCGCGCAGATCGATTCCCAGCTGCTGGCACTTTTTGTAGAGATGGCTCCGTTCAAGCCCGAGCGCCTTCGCCGTGTTGGTCATATGGTGATGGTGTTTCTTGAGTTCGGCGACCAGGCTTTCGCGCTCGAAGGCCTCCACGCGGTTTGCCAGAGCCCCGGTCGCAAGCATACTCCCAGCACTATTTCCCTCCGCGCGCCCGGCTCCCAGAGGAGCGCGCTGTGGCAGAGCGCGCTCGACTGCGGCCGTGCCGATGGTGTCTTGGTCGACAAGCAGCAGAATCCGCTCGATCACGTTCCGCAGCTCCCGGACGTTTCCCGGCCAGGGGTATTCCTCCAGCCGCCTGAGCGCCTCGGGCGAAAATTGCCTCGTCTTCCAGTTATTTTGCTCCGCCAGCTGTTGCACAAAATATTCCGCCAGCGCGCGGATATCCTCGTGGCGATCGCGCAAAGGCGGCAGCGCGATGGGAAAAACATACACACGATGGTATAAATCCTCGCGAAACGTCCCCTGCCGAATTTGCTCTTCCAAATTGCGGTGGGTTGCCACCAGCACGCGCACGTCAACGGCAAACAGACGGTCGCCTCCCACGCGCTCGATTTCGCCTTCCTCGAGCACGCGCAGAAGCTTCGCCTGCATGGCGAGAGGCATATCGCCGATCTCGTCGAGAAACAGCGTGCCGCGGTGGGCCTGCTCGAATTTGCCGATACGCCGCGACGCGGCTCCGGTGAAGGAGCCCTTCTCGTGCCCGAACAGTTCGGATTCCATCAACTCGGAGGGAATTGCCGCGCAGTTCAGCGAGATGAAGGGGCCGTCTCGCCGCGGGCTTTTCTCATGCAATGCGCGGGCAATGAGTTCCTTGCCGGTTCCGGTCTCGCCGCGAATACAAATGCGCGTTTCGCTTGCCGCCACGCGTTCCACTTGCTGCATCACGTCGCGCATCGCCGGGCTGGCCCAGACAATTGCGTGCCGCCCGAGCCGTCGCTTGAGTTCCCGGTTCTCGTGCTCAAGATGCGCCAGGCGCAGCGCATTGTCCACCGTGAGCAGAAGCTTGTCGGTCGAAATCGGCTTTTCAAGAAAGTCGATGGCCCCCCGTTTCGTAGCCCGCACCGCCATTTCGATTGAAGCCTGGCCGGACATCATCACCGCCGGACAAGACACGCCCGCTTTCTGGAGGTCTTCGAGCAGTGCGATGCCGTCCCTCCCAGGCATTACCACATCGGAGAGGATCAGGTCGAAGCGCTCGCCTTTGGCCAATTCGAGCGCTCGCGCTGCATTGTCGCAAACGGTTGCTTCGTGGCCTGCCAGTCGAAACGCTCGCGCCAGCGACGCAAGTGTATTGGCGTCGTCGTCGATGATCAGTATGTGTGCTTTGGATGTCATTCCGATTAGGCCTTCTCGCGTTCGGCGATCGGTTGCGTATCGGTGGGCGTACCGGCCGGCCCATCGGCCGGAGGTCGGGACGGCTTTGGAGGCAGCGTGATATGAAACGATGTCCCCACGCCGGTCTCGCTGTCGACGGTAATGCGCCCGCCGTGATCGCTCACAACCGATTGCACGATCGCAAGGCCCAATCCCGTGCCATGCTGTTTGGTCGTGTAATACGGTGTGAAGAGCCGCTCACATTCCTCCGGCGTCAACCCGCTGCCGGTGTCGGAAACCTCCAGTTGTACATTCCCATCCTGATGCGTGGTGCGAAGCATGAGCACGCCGCCGGCGGGCATGGCGTCCATCGCGTTCAGAACGAGATTTTCCAGCGCTCGATGCAGTAAGGTTGCATCGGCCTGAATCGTCGGCAGATCCTCGTCCAGATGCACCTCCGGATTGATCGGCGGCCGCCCCACCGCGCTGAATTGCGGCGCAAACAGCTTGAGGATGCTCTTCACGATGTCGTTGAGGTTCACGGGCCCCAGTTCCGGCTGGGGCATTTTTGCGAAATCGCTGAAACGCCCGACAATCTTCTTCAAGGTATCGATCTCTGAAAGCATGATCCCGGTCGATTCGCGGAATACTTCCTCGAACTGCTCGGGATTCTGCTCTTTGGCGCGCTGCAGATTCTCGACCGTCGTTTGGAGCGGGAAAAGCGGATTCTTGAGCTCATGCGCCAGCCGGCGCGCGATTTCTCGCCAGGCGGCAACGCGTTCGGCTTGCATGAGGCGTTCCCGCTGTTCGCTCAGCTGCTGCGTCATTTGATTGAACGTCCGGGCCAGCTGGCCAATTTCGTTGCCGCCGCGGACGGGTACGCGCGCCTTCCAGTTTCCCGCGGAAACTTCCCGCGCCCCCTCGACAAGGTTCATCACCGGGCGCGTGACCCCCACCGCGCCCCACCAGCTCAACAAAACGCCTAGGAATATGCCCACCGCAACTACGCCGAGCGCGAGCAGCCGGATGCGTTGTTCGAGCGTCACAACCTCGGCACGCGAGCTTCCCACGAGCAGCGCCCCCAGCAATTCCTTCTGCCGGCCCTGGAGCGGCAGGGCGTGATATTCCTCCACGCTCGCCTCATTGTTGGTCCAGGCCACCTGAAACCGTTGCTCGCTCGGTTGCTGGCGTTCTTTCTCGATGAACGGGGCAAAACGCTCTGCCTGCAATACTGGTCCGGTGTCATCGATTAAACTCTCGGGCTGAAAGTTGGGAGAAAGACTCTGATAAAGCAGCGCGCGCATTCCCGTCGGAAGAACAAGAGAAGCGAGGAACTCCTTGCCCAGTTGCTCCCCGCCGATCACATAGAGGTTCTTGTCGCCCACGCGCACCGTGGCAACCGCCATCATGCCCAGCGCCGGCCCGCTCGAGGTGTCCACCTTCATCAGGAAGCAACCCCGGGACGGCCAGTCCACCGGTTGAGTGACCCAGGTCAACTTGTAGCCGAACCGTGCCGGCCACTCCGCCGACGAAATGATGGAACCGTCGCTGCTCACAAAATTGAGGAAGTCAAGCTGGTGGGATTGCGCCACTCCGTGTGCGTCGTTCACATAGATGGAAAAGTCAGGCTGCGGGCGGCTCAAGTCGATGGCCATGCGCACCGTGCTTTCCGCGTCCGCAATTCCTTGCACTTGATGGACGACTTCTACCTCGCGCCGCTCAAATTCTCGCCGGAATTGCGCTACGGCCGCATCGCTGTACTGGTGGTTCAGCTGCTCGAAGGCGCGGCGAGTCACCGCCGTCACACCAAAGGCTACCAACCCCACCGACAGCAGCAGGGCCAGAGTAAAAATGACGAAAAGTTTGGTGCGGAACGTCACGAATGATTTTCCTGTTCGGAACCCGCTTCAAATCCCCCGACCGCCCGCGAGCCTGTTTCGAGCTATCTCATCTCAATCGTTGTATCCAGCCAAACGTCCGCCAGCGTCCATGTCTCACCCGCCAGGGGTGGTCTCCAATCCCGCACTCGGCTGCTCAAGCCGTACACGTGGGGTATCCACGCCAGGGGCACGATGCGGTGATCGCCGACAACGGTTCGCTCGCGCTCATAGATTTGCTCAAGAGAAGCTGGATCGGGCAGCGGCGCTGCGTCGACTCCTGCCATAGGACCCGCCTCTCGGATAATTCCCAGAAGGGCTTCGCGAGGCCGTGGCGATGGCAGTCCGATGCGCACGAGCCGTGCATCCGCTTTGCCCGTACTGGACGCGGAGTTTGATATCGGCGACAGAGTCAGGGAAATGCCCGTCTCCCGCGCATTCACGGCGATTCGCTCCGCGACCGTTTGCGCCAGCCCATCGGCGGCATCATATCCCAACACAATCTTCGGTGAGCCGCCGATTCCGGCCCACTGTTCCTTCGCGCCGGAAAGGGCGGGAATGATCGAAAACAGAAATGCGGTCCCGCTCGACCACTGCGGCAGCAATCCCCCGGCGGGCTCTCCCTCCCTTTGCAGAATGAAATCCACAATCGAGCTCCGGTCGATCGCGTCGCTTAAAGCCTCCCGAACGAGGGCGCTCTCGGCCACCGGCCGCCCTCCAATGAAAACAAGCGCAATCAACTCGTCGGGTTTTGACGTGCTCACTCGAACTCCTCGCTCGGCGGCCCGGCGGGCTTCTTCCGGGGGAATCTCGGCAAGGTCGGTTCTGTTGAGTTCGAGGTCAAGCAACCTGTCCTTGGCGGCGCGTCCCATCTGGATTTCGATGGAATCGAGGAAGGGGCGTCCGCCGGGATAGTCGTTATTAGCGGACAGCGTGGCATGTTTGCCGGCCTCCCATCGGGTGACGCGAAACGCGCCCGAACCCGCCAAGCCAGAAAATGTCCCGTCTGCATTGCGGCTTGCATAGAGCAAAGCGTCGATCTGGTTCTTCGCGGAAGTGGCCGCCGGGTCTGTCGCGGGTACAGCTGGATCGAGCGAATGGATGGTCTCGCCGATTTCGACGCGCAGCGTGCCGCCGTAGCGCGGGCGCCTCGCGCTCCCGGCAGGCAGGGATGCCAGCGCCAGGCTACCTGCCACAATAAAGATGGATAAGCGACGCTTCATACATCCCCGTCTGCGAATTGCGCGACACAGCCCGTATGGATTTGGCGTCGTCGGCGGGCCAGAGGGCCACGATGGGTCCTGAAAACTCGAGGAGTTGACCGGCCATCGTCGCTTGCCGGTCCGCAATCTCGTAGTCCTGCAAGTAATCGCGTTGCGTCCAATCCCCGGTTCCTGTCACGAGCACATTCCAGGAATCGTCACAGCCTGTTATGGAAGCCAACTCATCTCCCCAACGCCAGAAACTTGCCATCGGGTTTTGTGGCGAGTCTGCAAAAAGTTGAGCGCTGCCATTCACCGCTGTAAGTATTTTGAGGGGATGATCGTCATCCGGGTTCGAGGCCATGGAATACGATGGCGGCCATCCGGACTGGACGCCTTCGCCTGAAACGCTGAAGTAATTCCGATCTGCGGCCATGGTAGCCTTCATCCTGCCTCCCGGCGGCCAGGCTGTGTCGGTGCTCTGTCGGCAGTCGATCACCAGCTCTGATTGCATCGAACCGGTACAGAATGCACCCGGAAGATAGACCTTTAAGCCCGTCGCGCCGGAAACAGCGCCCGCAACAACGATCTCGCCGCGAAGATCGCGCGGCCACCGGCGCGACTGTGCGATCGGCGCAGCGCCAATGGTCGTCCAGACACCTTCGTGCTGTCGGAGCACGCTGACCTGGTCGGGTTGCAGTATGAAAAGAAACCGTGAGCCTTCCTCTCCGCTTGCTGGAGCAAGCGCGAAATCAAGAATAGGACTGGCCTGTCTCAAAAGAAAGGTCTCGCGCAGAACGGGAATGGGTTCTGCCCGCGAAGCCGCGCGGGTGGATGCATGCGCGCTCATCATCGAGACCTGATCGCCGGCTTGGCTGTGTATTTCTGCGATCCAAAGATAGCCATCGGCGCCTTCCGACAGCGTCACATGAACCCGGACCTCTGCTGGCGGCTCGGCAGCAAGCTGAAATCCCGCCCTGCCAAGCGCCGCCTGTAATTGCCGCTCGATGCTGCCGGTGTCGGTGCTGCCGAGGGTAGAAATGTTTACTACGTCCAGCGAAATGGCTCGCGGAGTGCCAATCGCAGAGGCAATCTTGTTGGCAAACACGCTCACCGCATCACCCCACGGTGTGGTGTCTGGGGCTGGCTGAAGGGAAGTCTGCGCCAGACAAGCACGCGGCGCAGCCAGCAGGGAAGCGAGGAGAATCGCCAGAGACGCAAGAATCATTCGGCGGGGTCGCCGCATAGAGTTGAATCAATTCCACACGTTCGCCGTGTCCGCCGATCATAGCACACTCCCTTTTTCATCTCGGATTGACCGCAGTTTCCTGAGTTTCTTGTGACGGGTCTATACTCCCGCCCGCTCGATCCGTCCGGACGCACCGGCTGGGTGGCGTGCGCTTCACTCCGAGGCAAGTCGCGCGCCACCCGCAAGGGTTTTTGCCGGTGCCGTCCTGGACCGATTTCGCTCGGGGGTCCAAGGCAGTTGCTTGGCCCTAGCAAGCCGGCCGGGTAGCTCTAGGGTTTGTCAGCGGCGTTAAACGGCGGGTCGTTTTGCCCCATCGCCGACCGCAGCACATCATTGGTAAAGAAGAACTTCCCGTCACTGGGCACCAGCATGATCTGCACCTTGTCTGAAAGCTTCTGGGCAACGGTGTACTGAATCAGAAGAGGGTTCGAGTTCAGCGCGGCCGTTTCCATCTGCAGTTCCTCGGACTGGGCCCGTGCGGTGACGCGAATCCGATTCGCTTCGGCCTCGGCGAGCAGCGTCTCGCGCTCCTGCTCCGCCTTGCTGTCGATCACCTTGGCTTGCGCCCCCGCCTCGGCATTTTCAATCGTGGCTGCCTTACGGGCTTCCGCTTCGAGTTTCGATTGCTCGATCTGCTTCTGTTTGAGCGGCAGCGTGTACTGCATCGAGTCGGATTGCGCCTTGGCCATGAGCACCTGCGTTTGCGCATCTCCTTCGGCCCGCTTCAGCTGGCGCACCTTCAGTGCCTCCGCCTGCGATTCGGCGATCTTCACGCGCTTCTGCTCGATATCAGCCTCAACCGAGGTCTGATCGTCCTCCTCCTCCTTCAGCAGCAGGTCTTGCAGGCCCTTGGCGTAGTCCTCCGGAAGCAGAACCTTGCGCAGCAGCACTTCCTTCACCACGACGGCGTCCCCTTCCAGGCGCGTCGTGATTTCCTGCGCAGCGCGCGAACGAAATTCCTCGCGCTTTGTGGCAAACAGGTCGCGCACCACGTAGTTTGGAGCAAGCTCGCGAAAAACGCTGGTAACCACGGGCGCCACGATTTGATCGTCTATCGGCTGCGGAAGGTTCGCCTGAATGTAGTCGAGCCGCCGCGGGTCGATCCGGTACCGCACCGTTATCGCGAGCCCCACCGACAAGCCTTCGCGAGCCTCCACGGTCAGACATTCCGACTTCTCGTGGGGGCCTTCGGTCGCGGAAGTCTCAAAGACGCGGTCTCGAATATCGAACAGGTCGACCCGTTCGAAGAGAGGCAAAATGAAATGCGTGCCGGCATAAAGCGTCCCCGGACGCACGCCGGAAATCTGGCTGATGCGGACCGCCGCGTGGCCATCCGGCACCACCACGATGCTGGTGCCGGCCAGCATCGATAGCGCTGCGATCATCGCGAGCCTCGCCGCTGCCTGCCAGCGAACGACTATGCGCCCCGTTGGCGCGCCCGAGGACCGCAGCGTCGCCGTCTGGTCCTGATCTGCAAGCTTGGCGGACTCATCGCCCCTTCGTAGAAGGCGATGCAGTTCAAACGCCAGGCAAATGTCGTAGAGCACGATCCCTGCGGCAACTGCGAGTGCCCCCCATCCCCCCAGCAACAGCATCAATCTCAGAAATAACATGTGCTCCTCCTCGCCTGTCGGATTCGCATGCCGCTAAAGCAACCAAGCCGAACGATCGTTGCTCGCCTGCCTAGTGCGGGAAAACAGTAAGCGCCGGTAAGTCTGTCGGCCCTGGTTTGCCCTGTCTCGGGCTCGCCGCGATGCGCGCCTCCGATATTCTGGCTCCCCGACGCGGGTCTGGCTGGCCCGGCATCAGGTGCAGCAGTCCGTTGAGCGCCAGCCACTCGAGCCACATCGCCAGTCCCATTGTCGCGATGATCGCCGCCGCCACCTCCGCGAATGCGATGAAATTGTCCATGTGATCGCCTCCTCCACGCCGACCGGCACCGCTTTCTTCCGGGTTCTGAGAAGGGAAACGCAGGAACGTCGCCAAACAGATGTGGTCGGCTTAGATGGGAATGTCAGTGGTTGGAAAGTCTGCTTATTTTCATGGGTTTGAGCGATTACCGGGTGTCCGGGCAGTAGGATTTGCAGGGACGGCTGCGGCTGGCTCATGCGTGGTGCAGGAACCACAACGTGGGGAGGGCGACGCGATGCGGTTTGGGCCACTGGGGGGCAGTGGGGCAGTGCAGGGGGCTTGCGCATAGGGGAGAGGGCTTTTAGTATGGACGGGTGGCTGCCCTGCGGCGTCGCGCCTGCGGGACGGCGACATATAGGGAAATGGGACGTTCTCTGTGGGTTGAACCCAATGGCAGAGCCTGATCACGGTTCCGGAATACCCCTCGGGCGGGTCCTAGGCATTCCACTCTACCTTCATCCGAGTTGGTTCGTCATTTTCCTGCTGATTACCGTTTCTCTCAGGACGCAATTTACCTCGCAGCATCCAGGGTGGACTCCCGCGCAGCACTGGGCACTTGGAATCATCACGAGTTTTCTGTTTTTTGCTTCGGTGGTATTTCACGAGCTAAGCCACAGCGTGGTCGCTTTGCACTACCGCATCCCCGTGAAGTCCATCACGCTTTTCGTTTTTGGCGGCCTCGCGAGCATCCAGCGCGAGCCTGAGAAGGCCAGCCAGGAATTCAACATTGCCATTGCCGGCCCCCTCTCGAGTCTATTCCTGGCCGGGTGCTTCTTGCTGGTAGCGCGTTACTTTAGAGGCGACGAGATGACCGTCGCCGCCGCGAAGTGGCTTTGGGAAATTAACCTTCTTCTGGCTCTCTTTAATTTGCTGCCGGGCTTCCCCCTCGACGGAGGGCGCATTTTTAGGGGGATCGTCTGGGCCCTCAGCGGAAACTTCACAAAAGCCACGCGCACCGCCGCCAACGCCGGGCGGATACTGGCCTATTTGATGATCTTTGTGGGCATCTGGCAGGCCCTCAATGGCAACTGGGTCGGGGGCCTGTGGACGGCGTTTATCGGATGGTTCTTGCTCAGTGCGGCGCAGGAAAGCTTCGCTCAAGTGGCGATCCGCAGCACGCTGACCGGTGTACGCGCCGAAGACATTATGAGCCGCGATATCCCCACGGTTCCCCGCGATATGTCCCTCGAAGAATATGTGCATGAAGTGCTGCGAACCGGGCGGCAATACCATATCGTAACCGGCGCCGGGAATCCGGTCGGTCTGATTACCATCCATGCCGCGCGGGTCGTGCCGCGCGAAGAGTGGAACAACACCTCGCTGCAGGCCGTGATGACGACGATCGATAAAATCGATGCCGCTTCGCCCGAAGAGCCTGCTCTAGGCCTTCTTGAGCGGATGCAGAGCGAGAATGTCACGCAGATGCCGGTAATCTCGGAGGGCCGCATCGTCGGTGTGATCGCGCGCGATGCGATTATTCACCTGCTGCAGACGCGGCTGCAGCTCGGCCATCTCGCCTAAGTCGACACCGATCACCGCGCGAGCGAATCCCAGAATGCGATATCCTGGGCTGTGAATCCGGGAGAAGACAGGAAAGGCTCGCGGTCCCCGGCCGGTTTGTGTGCGAGTTGCGCCTATGCGCGCCGCGTCGAATCCAACCGCGGATCGGTTTTCTATCTTTGCGGGCGTTCGACGCTTGATCCAAAATTCGCGAAGTATCCGCGGCTTCCCATGTGGGAATGTTCAGGGTATGCGAAACAAGGCGGCACGTAGGCAAGGTAGTCTGTGGAAGGAGAAATTCATTCTTACTGAAAACGATCCAAGGGTTCCACGCCGGCAGTTTACCAGGATATTGACGTTGACGGGATTGGCGGCCGCCGGCCTGGTGATGTTGCTTCGCGCGAGATTCTCTGGCAATTTCCCGCCGCGCGTCGTAGCGCAGGCCGAAGAGATTCCTGTGGGAGGGTCGAAGATATTCACCTATCCGACCGACGTGGAACCGTGCATTCTGCTGCGCCCGGCGGCAGAGACATACGTCGCTTACAGCCGCCTGTGCACCCACGCTTCGTGCCCCGTATTTTATCAAGCGGAGGGAAACCGGCTGGATTGCCCGTGTCACGGCGGATCGTTTTCGGTCGTGGACGGATCGGTGCTGGCGGGGCCTCCGCCGCGTCCCTTGCCCCGAATTCTGATGGAGAGGCGTGGTTCCGATCTTGTCGCCACAGGCATTGCAGCCTCCTGAGTGTTTCCCCGGAATGAGAGTCGACGAAAGGCTTCGTCGTTGAGAATACGCTGCGCCACACTCTGTCTGGCGTGCTTGCTGATGGTCTTCGCCGTACCACTGCTGCTCGGCCAACAAAGGCGGAAGGTGATCATCGACGAGGACTGTGCCGGTCCCGGTGGCACGGCCATACAAGCGATTACTCTGCTGCTGAACTCACCGCAAACCGATGTGCTCGGAATTACTGTGGTGACCGGTGACGCGTGGCGCGATGAAGAAGTCGAGCATGCGCTGCGCTTTCTTGAGATCATTGGCAGAACCGATATTCCGGTGGTGCCGGGCGCCGTCTTTCCGCTGGTGAACACAAAAGAAGCTACGGCCAACTGGGAAAAGCGATACGGCAAGGTGCCGTATCAAGGGGCATGGAACTCTGGCCAACCCGTTCACGGACCGTGGGAAATTCCCGTGATGCCGGAAGGCAAACCGAGCACGAGAGCAGCCGCCGAAGACGCCGCTCATTTTTTGATTCGCATGGTGCGCCGGTATCCGCATCAAGTGACGATTTATGCGGGCGGTCCGCTCACTGATCTGGCGGTGGCGCAGGCCATCGATCGCGATTTTGCCTCGCTCAGCCGGGAACTGGTCGTCATGGGTGGCAGCATTCACCCGCAAACGCGGGACCCTGAATTCGTGGCCGCGCCGCATCGCGAGTTCAATTTCTGGATGGATCCTGAAGCGGCGCACCGGGTGTTGCGCGCGCCGTGGCCCCACGTGACGGTGACGACGGTCGATATTTCGGTGCAGACGCGAATGGCCCAGGGGATGATTGCGAAGATCGCGGGATCACAAAACCCTGCGGCGCAATACGCCGCGAAGTACGCGCGGCAAGACTACCTCTGGGATGAACTGGCGGCCCTGGCGTGGCTTGATCCTGCGATCATCACCCATTCAACCAAGCTCTACATGGATGTTTCGATCGACCACGGATCCACCTATGGCGACACACGTACAGGGGCGATTGGGCCGCAGCCTCCGGTCGCAGGGCCGCTCGTGGAGGTCCAACAAGACCTGGATACCGGGAAGTTTTATCGGGAATTCATCGACCTAATGACGCGACCGACGCCGGGGCAATCGAATTGAGAATGCTCCAATTTTCCTGGACGCCTCTTCGGTCCGGAACCGCTCAGGGCCCGGCGCCAAAGGCGGGATCAAGCGCGAGCGCGCTTGCGGAGCGCTACAGCCACGCTCGGCGCAGGCGTTGCAGGCGACCGCTGCTAGTGGCGAAATTTTGAGGAAGGGGTAATATAGACGAGCTGCCAAAAACTTGTTGAGGACCTTATGCCCCCGAAAGTAGACGTCGTTGGAATTGGGAGCTGTGCCGTCGATTTCTTTGCGATTGTTCCACGGTTGCTTGGCTCTGAGGAAAAGATTAATGCAACGAGGATGGAAATCCATGCTGGTGGTGTGACAGCGAACACACTGACTCAGGTGGCACGGCTTGGCACGAGCACGGGTTGGCTCGGACTGATCGGCGACGACGAAAATGGCCGCATCATCCAGAAAGCGTTTACTGACGACGCCATGGACTTGAGCGGCGTGGAGGTGCTGAGGGGGGAGCGGTCCTCGCTTACCTGGATTCCCGTCAATACGGGCGGAGAGCGCTGCATTTACATGTTTCCCAACGTCACAGGAAAGCTATCCGTGCTGCACGTCAAGAATCGTTTTGCGAGCCACATCCGAAGCGCCAAGCATTTCCATACCGAGGCGTCGCAATTGCCGATCCTGCCGCTGAAGGAAGCCATGAAGGTGGCACGAGAGGCAAATGTCCGGGTGTTGTTCGATATGGATGTCACGCCCCGCTTTTTTGCGCAGATGAATTTGGGCCGACAGGACGAGCTCTGCGACGCCTTGAAGCTCGTAGATGTGCTGAAGCCTTGCAAAGCTGCGGCCCGCGAGATGACCGGAGTGACCGACTACAACCGCATGGCGGATCAACTGCTGAACCTCGGCCCGAAGCTGGTGGCGATTACCCAGGGCGAGGACGGATGCCTTATCGCGAGCAAGGAAAAGCGCGTGCAGGTGCCCGCCTTCCGCGTGAATGTCGTAGATACCACCGGAGCGGGGGACGCGTTCATGGGCGGACTGTCCTACGGGCTGTTGCAGGGCTGGGACCTCGAGCGGGTAGGGGTTTTCGCGAATGCGTGCGCGGCGCTGTGCTGCACAAAGGTCGGCGCGCGTGCGATGTCCAAGCTCGATGAAGTACTCGCGTTTGTGAAAGCAAAAGTTGCCACGGGCGCTTCTGCATTCTGAGGGTATTCGGCCAGGCGGGGATCGCGAATTTCTCCTGCGCCGACACGGCTGGCGGCCAACTCGGAACCTGATTCCCGGATTCCAATAATTTGCGCAATTACGTTGAATTAAGGCAGGGTGCGCGCGGTTTTTGGGGAGTACCATGAAGGGGCTCGCGCGAATCGCGGCTTCCCTGTGTGTGCTCGCGTGCGCTTTGGCAGGCGCGGGCCAGCAGCGGAAGCATTCACCGGCGACGAAAGCACCTGATAATTTCCAGCCCAGCCCGCGCGTTCAGGCCATCCGTGAAAACAATATCGGTCTGGCGCTCATGGATCGCCAGGAATTCCAGAACGCCCTCGGCAACTTTCAAGCCGCCTGCGTCCAGGATTCCCAGTCCGACATCGGCTGCATGAATATGGGAATCGCTTTTCTATATATGCAGCGATACGACGATGCACGAAGGGTGCTGACGAAATCCGCGAGCAAGGATGGCAAGAACCCGCGGGTGTGGTTCAACCTGGGTTTGGTGGAACGGGCCGTGGACCAGCTGAAAGCCGCGCTTCAGGACTTCGAGAAAACCGCGGCGCTCGATCCCGACGATGCCGACACGCAATATTTTATCGGGGATCTTCTCTCAAAGAGCGAGCAGTTTTCGAAAGCGTCGGCCGCGTATACCAACGCGGTGAAGCTTAATCCCTTCCACGCGTCGGCCGAGCTCGGCCTCGCTGAGGTGGCGCAACATACCGCAGACACGGATGCCGCGCTCGCGCATTTGAATCGATTTCGCCATATCACGTCTGAAAACCTTGGCGAGCCAATCAGCGTGGCGTACGGCAAGCAGGGCAGGTATTCGCGCGCACAAGAACTGCCCCGGGAACCCGAAAGAGCGCTGGCAGCCGTTCCTGTCCAGTTTCTCGACGTCACCGCAGCCTCCGGACTTCCCGATGTGCCGCTGGCCTCCACGCGAGCCGCGGGAAAAGGAGCCGCCAGAGGTTCTTCCGGGGCGGGTGAAAAGTCCATCGGCGCTTCGGATTCCGAAGCTACCGGCCCTTCGCTCGCGAGCTTTCTGGGCAGCGGGGCTTGCGTTTTCGACTATAGGGGAGACGGCAAGCCCGATGTTTTTCTGGTGAACGGCGACGGAATGGGAAACGGCACGCTGTATCGCAACACCGGCGATGGAAAATTTGTAAACGAAACGAAAGCGGCCAAGCTGGAGTTCCACGGGGCGGGAACGGGTTGCGCCGTGGGCGACTATGACAATGACGGCTACCCCGACCTCGCTGTCAGCGCAAGCGACGGCATCACTCTGTACCACAACGAGGGCAACGGCACCTTCAAGAATGTAACCGCTGCGGCAGGAGTTCATGTGGATGGCCTCGCACTGGGGGTAACGTTCGTCGACTATGATCAGGACGGCGACCTTGATCTCTATGTCACGCGGTTCGAGGATTTCCCCCTGAAAAGTTCCGCAGAGCCTTTCTCCTTTCCCGAGGGAACAAGCGCGCCCGGGAATATTCTTTTCCGCAACAAGGGGAACGGCACATTCATGGATTGGACCAAAGAAACCGGTCTCGGCGGGTCGGCTCCATCGATTGGTGCGATGGGGAGCGACGTCAACAATGACGGCGCGGTGGATATCGTGGTCTCCGGATGGCAAAAATCGCCGCAGCTGTTCGTCAACCAACGGGAAGGTATGTTTCGCACGGAGTCTCCGTGGGCCGCGGGCATGCCCGGACCTGCCGCAGGAATTGCGGCAATGGATTTCGACAAGGATGGCTGGATGGACTTGGCGTTCACACACTGGGCTCCCCCGGGGCTCAGTCTCTGGCGCAATCGGTCAGGCACATCTTTTGAGCCCGTGCGGCTTCCCGATCCCGGTTGGATGCGCGGATGGGGAATCGCCCCGTTGGACTACGATAATGACGGCTGGATCGACCTGGTGGCCGTGGGAGAGAATTTTTCCGGCGAAGGCCGCATCGTCCTTCTGCGCAACGAAGGCCCGCAGGGCTTCCGAGACGTGACGCAGGAAACCGGGCTCGACAAGATCATCCTCCGTAATCCGCGGAGCGTGCTCGCGTTTGATTTCGATGGGGATGGCACAACCGATTTGCTGATCACGCAAAGTAATCTCCCTCCGAGGCTTTTGAAGAATATCGGCAGCGCCAGGAACGGGTGGCTGCAGCTTGCTTTTGCCGGTGACGACAGCAAGACGGGAATCGGCGTTCGAGGCGAAATGTTTGCAGGGGCCGAACAGCAAAAATGGGAGGTTCCGGGCGCCTCGGGTTATCTGGGGCAAGGGCCGCCGGAGGTTTCCCTGGGGCTGGGGTCCCGGCAGGGGGCGGATGTCTTGCACGTGGTGTGGCCGGGCGGTAGGGTGCAGGATGAAATGCAGGTGATTGGCGGGAAAAGGGATCTCATTGCGGAATTCGATCCTCACGACACGCAGCATTGAGCTTCCGACGATGGACAACCATGGAGCCATGGTTCGGCGCGTTCTGCTTGTGCAATGCCGTCCGGGACTTGCTTGCGCGCGCGCGAGCGTGCTAATTTCGCTTTTTGTTCCGAGCGCTTCACTGCTTACAACAACGGTTCATGCGCCCATTGGCCACTGATTCCAGCTCCAACCACCCGGGTGGCAACGATTACGTCGCCGCACCGGCGGGTGAGTCGATTTTTTGGCGCGTCGAGGGCAGTCTTCTCAACCTGACCGCTGTGCGGCCGGTGGGATTCTTCACCTGGAACGCGCAAAGCTTCCTAGGCCGGTGGATGCGCCGCGGCACCATGGGGGCGCTCGCGCTGGCCAGACTGGGCCTGTTTGCATCGAATCGCGTTTTTGCCACGCGCGTGCTTCATACGGTGTTGCGCGGCGAGAGCCGCGACAGGCTGGATCTTCTCGGCGACGAGTTCTTCGAGTATTTTCTGAAACCGCGCCTGAAGCACCAGGGCGTCGACAAACTCAAGGAAGTGATGGCCGCCGGTGGAAACGTGGTGCTGGTAAGCCAAGGGCTCGACCACGTCATGCGGCCACTCGCGAAGCATTTAGGCGTCACGCGGATTTTATGCAACCGGCTGGACTTCCGGAACGGGCTCGCTACGGGGCGGCTGCTCGATCCTGTGATACGGCCGCGAGGGGTGTTCGCGAAACTGCGCGCGGAGGCTCCCGATGGGCGAATCTCGCGGGAACACCTGGCGCGAGATCTGGGATTCGCCCAAACCCCCGCCGTGCTGGATGAAGCGATTCAGTCCGCCGCACGAATCAATGAGACGGTCAAGCTGCCCGTGGTGCACTTTCATTCTCATAACGGAGCGGGCCCGCTGTCGGTTCGCGAATCGTTGCGCGGCAAACACATTCTCCTGATCGGTGCGACGGGTTTTATCGGGAAAGTGTGGCTGGCAAACTTGCTGACCGAACTTCCGGAAATTGGACGGATCTATTTATTGGTCCGCAGCAATCGGTCCACGACGTCGGTGGCGCGGTTTCAGCGCGTGTTGGAGGAATCGCCCGTCTTCGGGCCTCTGGCGCAATATCACGGGGACACCTTCGCCGAATTCCTGCGTGAGAGGCTGGAGGTCGTCGAGGGAGACGTCACCCAGCCGGAGCTGGGTCTTGCTCCTGAAGAGGCGCAGAGGATCCAACATTCGGTTCATCTGATCGTCAACAGTTCGGGCCTGACCGACTTCAACCCCGACCTGCGGGATGCCTTGGCGATGAACGTGCGCGCCACCACGTATGTGCTGGATTTTTTGAGTGCATGCGACCACGCAGCGCTTTTGCACCTTTCCACTAGCTACGTGGTGGGGCGCCGGGACGGGCGCGTTTTCGAGGAGCTTCCGAGAAACTATACGCCGGTTGGCGCCGCAGGTTTTGACGCCGTGGAGGAATGCCATCGTCTCGAAGCACTGATTCACGAAACGGAGGCGCGCGCGGAATCCAAGGAGGTTACCGAAGAGATTTGCCGCATGGCCAAGCAGAAGGAGCACGCGGCCAAGGATTTGCAGGGCGCCGCGCTCGAGAATCAGATTCGCAAGAACCGGTTGCGCTGGCTGCGGCAAGTTTTGACCGAAGCGGGCATGCGTCGCGCGAACGAACTCGGCTGGCCCAACACGTATACGCTGACCAAGAGCCTTGCCGAATCGCTCATCCGCAACTTTCTGGACGAATCGCCCGACGCGGCGATTGCGGTGGTGCGGCCAGCCATCGTGGAATCGTCCATCGAGAAGCCCTTTCTCGGCTGGAACGAGGGCATCAACACCTCCGCGTCGCTCTCCTATCTGCTGGGCACGTTTTTCCGGCAGCTTCCCAGCAACGCGAACAAGTGCCTCGATCTGATTCCCGTCGATCTGGTGTCGCGCGGCATGACGCTGATCGCGGCGGCGCTCGTTACGCGCCGGCATGAACGCGTCTACCACCTTGCTACTTCTGTGGCGAATCCATGCGACATGCGGCGCTCGATCGAGCTAACGGGGCTGGGGCACCGGAAGTTCTACCGGGCGCAGGACGGCTTGAATCACAGGTTGCGGTTGAAATTCGACGCGATCCCCGTGTCCAAGGCGCGTTATGAAAAGCTCTCCGCGCCGGCGCAGAAGCTCATCGTGCAGATCATCAATCGCACTGTGGAGCCGCTTCCGTTCGTGCGTCCGCCGCTGGCGCGCCAGGAGCGCGATCTGGAGAGGGTGATCAAGCTCATCACGCTTTTCGAGCCCTTCATTCTCGAGAACGATCACGTTTTTCAGGCGGCCAATGTCGAGCGCCTGAGCGAAGCCCTGCCGCCGGGCGAGCGCGCTGAATTCGGCTACGACGCGCGCTCGATCGACTGGTGGGACTATTGGATCAACGTGCACATTCCCGCGCTGCGGAAGTGGTGCTATCCTCTGATTGAAGGCCGTCAGCCGGAAGCTTCACCGCGGCGGAGTGTTCCTCTGAGTGCTCGTGCGGAAAGTGCCGCGGGAACAGGAAGCGCTGCTCCGGTGGCGAGGCCCCCAAACTAAACCGTGGCGATTTTCCTGACCGGGAGCACCGGCTATATCGGCGCTCACATCGCGTCGAATCTATTAGCGGATCATCGCGATCCGCTCAACCTACTGGTTCGCGCGCGCGACCAGGACGAAGCGCGTTCGCGCCTGTGGCGTTCCCTGCAGCTGCACATGGATGAGGGGGCATTCGATGGATATGTGCGCTCGCGGATCCGCGTGTTCCTCGGTGACCTTACCGATTCGCGGTTTGGCTTGAGCGAGGATGATTACGGCGAACTCATCGGCACGACCGATTCGGTCATCCATTGCGCGGCGTCGCTCAACCGCAAATCGGAGAAGAGCTGCCTCAACGTGAATCTTCGCGGCACGCTCGAAGTGGTGCAACTGGCGATGCGCGCGCGGGATCATCATGGCTTGCGGCGCTTCAGCCATGTGAGTACGGTGGCGGTGGCGGGGCAGCGGGCGAATGAGGTTGTCGAGGAAGATGCCGCGATTGATTGGAGCCGGTCGGATTACGATCCGTATGCGCGCACGAAGAAGTTTTGTGAGCACATGGTGCGGCAGTTGCTTCCAGATGTCCGCCGCACGATTTTTCGCCCCAGCATCGTGCTGGGCGACAGCCGCCGAGCGGAGACCAACCAATTCGATATGGTGAGGGCTTTCGTGTTTCTCGCGGGGCTCCCGGCCCTTCCTTTCCGCCCGACCGACCGCATCGATATTGTCCCGGTCGATTTTGTTGCCGATGCGGTGGCGACTTTGCACCAGAAAGAAAATCCCGAGCACGAGATTTATCATCTTTCTTCGGGCACGGGTTCGGAAACCTTCGTGCAACTGACCGACGCGCTTTCCAAGGCGCAGGGCCGGCGCGGGCCGGTCTATGTGCCCAGTCTCGAGAAGCCGTCTTCGAAAATGGTACATGCTTTGGCGGGCCGGGCCGGAAGGATCGGAGGGCTCGCCAAGCTGCTGAAGGTTTTTTTGCCATATCTTGTGTGGAATACCGTATTCGATAACGCGCGCGTTGTATCCGAGATGGGGCGCCGGCCGGCGCCGTTCTCCCAATATTGCTATCCTTTGTTGTGCTTTACGCGCGAGAACAACTTCGCATATAAATATCGCGACTGGCCGGCCGCGGGCGTTTCGAAATTCGCTTCGGAACCAGCCGCGAGCGAAGCGCCGGGTAGACGCCCATGATGGATTCGGTCCTGGGGGCCTGGGTAAGCGGCCTGATCGAACTCAATAAGCTGGAATGGATGCTGGGTAGGGGCCATTCATGGAAGCCCGGCAACCGGCTGAAGCTGCTCTTTGCCGGCTATAACGGCACCCGGAATACGGGTTCCGATGTGCGCGTGGAGGAAATGCTCCGGCAAGTCCGGCGGGTGCTGGGCGCTGAAAAGATCGATCTTAGCGTAATGACTCAAAACTTCCATTTGACCCAGGGTTATTTCGGCGACGCCAAGCAAGTGCACCTGCCCGACGTTTTTCCGCCGTTCCTGCATTCTGAGATAAGAAAGAACGACGGGGTTGTCACCTGCGAAGGCTCGATGTTCAAAAGCAAGTTCAGCAATGCCCTCACCACCATGTTCATCGGAGCGCTGGGGATTGCGTCGGCGCAAAATAAGCTGAGCATCGCATACGGGGCGGAAGCGGGGGCCATGGACCCGCTGCTGCAGAGCATGTGCAAACGCTATTGCCGTGATTCCATGGTGATTACCCGGAATATCGAGTCGCAGGAAGTTCTGGGCAAGCTGGGCGTTCCGACCGAACTCGGCACCGATACCGCCTGGACGTTCGAGCCGCTAGGCCCGGAGTATGGACGTAAAGCCCTTCGAGATGCAGGATGGGATGGCGAGACAGCCGTCCTGGCTGTTTGTCCCATGAATCCGTTCTGGTGGCCCGTGAGCCCTTCCCTCACGAAGTGGCTGGCCCATGCCGTCGCGGGCAGCTATCAGGCGAGCCATTACCGAACCATCTATTTCCACCGGTCGGGCCCGCACGTGGATGCGGCGTATGAGAAATACCTGTCCGCCATGGCCCGCGGGGTGCAAACATTCGCCCAGAGGCGGAAGGTGTTTCCCATCCTGGTTGCGATGGAGATGCTTGACCGCGATGCGTGCGAGCGGATCGCTCAGAAACTCGGCGGCGCTCCGATTTTTTCCTCCGACCGTTTGAATATGTATGAAATTGTGAGCATTCTTCGCGCGTGCCACCGCATGCTCTCGTCGCGCTACCATGCAATTGTTACTTCGATGCCGGCGGGGGTTGCTTCAGCCGGTGTCACGATGGATGAACGAATCCGCAATCTGATGCGCGAGCGCGGACACGAGCACCTGTTCACTTCGGTCGACGATCCCCATCTGACCGATCGAATCGTCAGTGCGCTGGGCGCCCTCGATGAGCAGGAGGACGAGATTCGCGACGCGATGGGGAAGACGGTTGCTCGAAACCTGCAAACGATGGCGCGGATGGGCATCTACCTGGAGGAACAGGTAGCCCGCCGCTATCCTGAATTCCCCGTGCGAAGCGGGGTCCTGGGATGGGAGGAGTATCTGCCGCCGCTCAGCCCCTTGCTCAAGCAACTACTGGAGGCTCAAAGCGGAGTGATGGTCTCGTGACGTTTCTCGAACACATTATTTCCCGAATCGAACGCGATGCGGACATTCCATTGCTCCGGGAGATTCGCGACGGCCAGTTTGTATCGGTCATTGGCGGCGATTTGCTGGCTCTGGTTTTCCAGGCACGAAGCTATATCTCGCAGATGGGCCTGACGCGCGGCGACCGGGTTGCTTTGATTGCGCCCAACAGCATTCGCTGGGTCGCCCTGGATCTGGCGCTGATGTCGGAAGGCCTGATCGTAGTGCCGCTGTACGCCCGGCAGTCACCGGCCGAACTCGCCGCGATGATGAAGGATGCGACTCCCTCGGCGGTTGTCTGTGCGGAGGAGGCTTTGTCCGCCGAGATCAGGACGCGCTGGCCCGAAGCTCCCGAAATCACTTTGCTGGACCAGATTTTCTCCGGGCCCGCCGGCATCAAGTCCGCGCCGTTTCATCACGAGGACGCCGAACCGGTCACCATCATCTATACCTCTGGTACGTCCGGTGAACCGAAGGGCGTGGTGCTGAACGCGGGGAACGTCAATCACATGCTGGAATGCACGAACGCCCGCTTGCACCAGTTAATGGACGGCCACCCGGAATTTGAGCAAGTGTTTCACTACACCCCCTTCTGCTTTGCGGCCTCTTGGATTGCGATGCTGACGTTTCTGTCCCGCGATAGCGTGCTTACGCTTTCGACCGACCTTGCAAAGCTCTCGGACGAACTGAAGCTGGCCGCCCCGGACTATTTTCTGAATGTGCCGACGCTGCTCGAACGTGTCCGTGCGAAAGTGAGCGAGAGCATCCAGAAAAAGGGAGCGGTGACGGCGGCGATTTTTTCCCGAGCGCAGAAGGCATTCCTTCCGGAGAAGGACGGGGAACATCCGTTGATTGATCGAGTGTGTCTTTCCGTCGCCCGCAAATGGATGTTCCCGAAAATCCGTAAGAATATCGGCCCGAACCTGAAAGCTTTGATCTGCGGCTCCGCCCCGCTTGCCGAACAGACGCAGCGCTTTTTCATGATGATGGGTATTCCGGTGCTACAGGTCTACGGGCTCACCGAGACCACGGCGATCTGCACGATGGACCATCCGCAGCGTTTTGAGCCAGGCCGCGTGGGGCCTGCCATTCGCGGGGTCGAAATGAAGGTTTCCGAAGAGGGCGAAATTCTGGTCCGCGGACCTAATGTTTTCGCAGGCTATTGGCAGCGCCCCGCCGAAACCGCCAGGGCGCTTGTGGGTGGGTGGTTCCACACGGGCGACCAGGGTGAAGTGGACGCCACGGGTAACTGGCGGATCACGGGCCGCCTGAAGAATCTCATTATTCTTAACTCGGGGCACAATATCGCCCCGGAGCCCATCGAACAGGTCCTGCAGGGGCGACTTCCGGAGGCGCAGCAGGTGGTACTGGTGGGCAACCAGCGCAGCTTTCTTACTTTGCTTGTCACCACAGCCTCGACCAATGGGCTGCGCTCTGACCGCATCCAGTCGGCCATTGATGGCGCCAACACGAACCTTCCCCACTACAAGAAGATTCGCGGATTTCACATCTTGCCGGAGCCGTTCAGCATCGAGAACGGCCTGCTGACGGCCAACGGCAAGCTGAAGCGCGACGCCATCGCCGCGCGCTTCGCGGCGGAAATCGAGCATCTTTACCAAAAGCGGCCCGCATGAAAACCTTCCGAGGCAAAACGCTATCGTGGCAGGTGGCAGACGCCACGATCGAACTTCTGCTTGATCGCGCCCCGTGCAACGAAATCGGGTTTCAGACTCTCGCTGAACTGGAACAGTTCACCCATGCCCTGGACCTGTTGCAGACGGATGCGCACACCCTGATCGTATCGAGTGCGCGGAAACAGGGATTCTGCGCCGGTGCCGACCTGCGAGAGTTATATGGCCACCTGGCGGGAACCTCGCCCGGGCAACGCCGCGCGGGTGCTCGCGATTTTCTTGAGAGAATCCATCACGTCGCGAATGCCATCGACAGCGCTCCGTTAACGACGATTGCGGCTGTTCACGGGGTTACCTTCGGCGGCGGCTTTGAGCTGGCTCTCACGTGTGATTTGATCGTCGCGGACAAAATGGCACGATTTTGCTTCCCCGAGCTGCGCCTCGGTTTGATTCCCGGGTTTGGAGGCATCCCGCGATTGAAACGGGACGTAGGCAACGGGGTGGTGCGCGATTTACTGCTGACGGGCCGCAGCATCAACGCCACCAAGGCCCAATCGATCGGGCTCGTCAGCCAAGTGACGGGCGAAGGGGATGCGCTGCGCGTGGCGCGCGCCACCGCTGCGCAACTATCGAAATTCGACCGCGAAACGGCCATTGCCGCGAAGCGCTTCATCAAGCCGATCCCGCATGCCGAGTTGCAGCGGGAGATCGAGATCTTCTGCGAGTTGTTCAGCCGGCCCGCCGTCGAGGCAGGACTGCGTAAGTTTGTGGAGAGCAAGGATGCGCTTCCTTACTTGCCATAAGCGGGGGTGAATGGTGAGCGGAGCGATCAAGCGGCGATTAGAAATGAGCGGAAAATGTGGCAAGATACCAGCCTATGAGCCTGCAAAGAACGACCGACGAGGTGCTGCAACTGGCCTCGAACTATTTCAAGGTTCCGCGCGAACAGCTGGGCCCCGACGACGATTTTTTCAAGAAGCTCGGAATCAACAGCTTGCAAGCCCTCGATCTGCTCACGCGGCTTGAACAGCATTTCCACATCGAGCTGCCCGACTACGAGCTGCAGGGCGTCAGCGATTTCCGCACGCTTGCGGAGCGCATTCAGTCGCGTCTTTGATGCTGGACCTCCGCCAATACAATTGCCTTGGGGAAGCGCTGCGTGACGCGCTCGATCGCTGGCCCGATGAAATCTGCCTGATCGAAGCGGACCGCGACCGCGAGAAAGTCCGTCTGACCTACCACCAATTCAAGGAAGTTGCCCATCCGCTTGCTCGGGCGTTGCAGGATGCGGGTCTCGGCGATGCAACTCGCGCCGCGATTGTCATGACGAACCAGTCGAAGTGGCTGATTTCGGCGTATGCCATTTTCTTCTGCGGCGGCGTCTTGGTTCCTCTGGATTACAAGCTCACCGCCGGCGAACAGTTGAAGCTGCTGGCTCACTCGAGGGCTGCATTCCTGATAACTGAGTACCACTTGTGGCGAGCCATCATGCAGGATCAGGGATTCAAGGACATCTTCGCCCGTGTGGTGCTTGTCTCCGAAGCGCCGCCGGGGGCCGATCTGGCCGGGGCAACGCGCTGGGAGGACTTTCGTGGCGAGCCTGAGCCGGTCTTGGTTCCTCGCACCCGCAAAGACATGGCGACAATCGTCTATTCGTCGGGCACGGGGGGACGGCCGAAGGGATGCGTTCTGACCCACGAGAATTACCTCGAGCAGTGCGTGGCGCTCACCTCCCTTTATCCGTTTGGTCCGGGAGTCAGCTACCTGAGCATTTTACCCACGAACCACGCGATCGATTTTATGGTTGGATTCATCGGGCCATTGACGTGCGGAGCGACCGTCCTACACCTGCGCACGCTGCGCCCGGAATACATTCGCGATGCCTTCACCCGCTACAAGATCACCTACATGAGCCTCGTGCCCGTGGTTCTGAAGAGCCTGGAGCGGGGGCTGCGCCAAAAATTCGACCAATTGCCGAAGGGACGCCGCAGGGCTCTACGTGCCGCCATTGGCGTGAATCGCGCGCTCACCCGGCGCAAGCCCAGGCTGAACGTGAGCCGGACGCTTCTGCGAGAAGTTCACGCCGGCTTTGGCGGACAGCTGCGCGCGCTGTTTGTCGGCGGTGCGTTCACCGAGCCGAAGACACTCCAATTCTTCTACGATTTGGGGATTCTCGTCGGCAATGGCTACGGCTGCACCGAAGCCGGCACCGTGATCACGGTGAACGATTTCAAGCCATTTCGCTCCGATACGGTGGGGAAGCCGCTGCCGGGAGTGGAAGTGCGCATTGCCAGCCCGGACGCCGAAGGAATCGGCGAAGTGGCGGTGCGCGGCAAGACGGTGATGTCGCACTACCTCGATGATCCTGAAATGACTGCCGAAACGATCGTGGATGGCTGGCTGATGACCGGCGATCTCGGCCGCCTCGATTCCATGGGCCATTTGCAGCTGTTGGGCAGAAAAAAGAACATGATCGTCACCGAAGAAGGCAAGAATATTTATCCCGAGGATATCGAGACTGCCTTCGAAGGCCTGCCGGTACGGGAATTCTGCGTTTTCGCCGCGAACTATTTGTGGCCCGCCCGCTCCATGGTGGGCGAACAGCTGGTCATAGTTCTACATCCCGAGCCGGGTAAGCCGAACAACGATGATTGGGCGGCGATTCTTTCCGAGCGCAACCGGCGGCTGCTTCCCTATAAACGGATCAGCGGCTACTTCCTTTGGGACCGCGATTTTCCGCTCACGGCGTCGATGAAGGTAAAGCGCCTCGAACTAGCCGAACAGATTCGGCAGACCGCGGACCGCGAGGCCGTGGTGCCGCTATGATGCGCGGATTGCATTCTTGCGCGCAGGCTGGTGGCCGGTGAAGCCGCGATTTTTCGCGATTGTGAATCCTGCCGCGGGAGCAGGCCGCTGCGGCAGACTCGCTCCGGCAGCACTGGAACGCGTGAGGGAAGCCGGGATCGATCTAGAGATTGCCTACACGAGCCGCCAGGGAGAAGCCACCGCTCTTGCCCGCCATGGGTATGCGCAGGGCGTTCGGAATTTTCTCGCCGTGGGCGGCGATGGCACATCTTACGAAATCATCAACGGGCTCTTCCCCGAGGCCGTTACCGGGGGGCGCGTCGCGCTCGGTTTTCTTCCTCTGGGAACCGGGAACTCGTTTCTGCGGGATTTTACCTCACAAGGAGTCGAGCACACGATCGGTGCGCTCCAGCAAGGCCGCCGTCGCGCCTGCGACGTGATTCGCCTCCGCCACAGTGAGGGCGAGCTCTATTATCTGAATCTTCTGAGCCTCGGGTTTCCCGCAGACGTCGGCGAACTGACCAACCGCCGGTTCAAACGCTGGGGAGAACTTGGCTATATTCTGGGCGTGTTCACGCGACTCGCCGGAATTAGGCACTCGGCGTTTCCGCATCGTCTCGACGGCGCGCGCGAATGGGACCGGCGCAGCTGCCTTTTTCTCACTTTCAGTAACAGCAAGTTTACTGGCGGGAAGATGATGATTGCGCCGAAGGCGGACGCCACCGACGGCCTGATCGAATACGTTCGCTGGTCGCCCGTCGGGCGGCTGAGGTTTCTCGAGCTGTTCCCGCGGCTTTTTACGGGTACCCATATCGATCATCCTCTCGCGAGTCGCGCCGCGGTGCGGCGAGTGGAGCTCGCCCTGAGCGAGCCGGTCAACGCGATGGTGGATGGCGAGATTCTGCGCCTACGGTGCCAGTTGATCGAAATCCTTCCTGCCGTGCTGGATGCGGTTGTATGAGCCAATCGTGGCTCAAGCTTCGCTCCGTCCTATTGTGGACGATCAGCGGAATTCATTTTGCCGTGGTTTGCAGCTTCCTAATAGGTCTTGCCATCTTCGTCGATCCGCGAAAAAACGACTGGCCGCAGCGAGCGTTCTTTCGAAATATCTTGCGTTTCGCGGGTGTCCGATTCGACGTGAAGAAGGCGCCAGGATTTGATCCCGAGCGGACGTACATATTCGTTAGCAACCACGTCAATATATTCGATCCTTTTGTGGTTTACTCGGCCATTCCGCAATTCCTGCGGGGTTTCGAGTTGGAGTCTCATTTCAAAATCCCCGTCTATGGTTGGATGATGGGGCGGTTCGGCAACGTCGCGGTCCCCGATGCTCCCACGCGCGAAAGCCTGGAAATCATGACGCGCCGTGCCAAAGCTGCGCTCGATTCGCAGATCAGTCTGATTGCCTTCGCGGAAGGGTCCCGCACCAGAACCGGCCATGTGCAGCCGTTCAAGAAGGGAATTTTCAATCTGGCGCAGAAATTTGGAATCCCGATCGTCCCGGTCAGCATCGTGGGATCGTTCGAATTCTTTCAAACCGGCAACTGGATGCTCTATCCAGAAAAAATCACGGTGTATCTGCACGACCCGATCGACACATCCAAGATGGGCCGAGGGGATGTGGATGCGCTGCGGCAGTCGGTCCAAGACATCGTGGCGCAGACGGTGGAAGAATCGATCAGGAACCGGAAACGTCAGGATGTCTGAGAAGCTGCGGCCTCGGGGAGGGAACGGCCGGCGCGAAGCTCTTTCCATGTGTACACGACGCGGTGAACCACGGTAATCGTCGAGATTGTGGCGACCACCCACAGGACCTGCGCCATGCGATTGGAGACGCCGCCCAAGATCAGCAGCACGAGCCTTTCGGGCCTCTCCATGAATCCCACCTTGCAAGACGGAATCAGCGATTCCGCTCGCGCCCGGGAGTAGCTCACCATAAAGGAACTCGCCATCGCCACTGCGGCCAGTGTCATGTAGAAGGGCCGGCCAGCCAGCGTGTAATACACGACCAGACCCATGTAGAGCGCGAGGTCGGAATAGCGGTCGAGCGTGGAATCAAGAAAAGCCCCGAACGCGGTGACACGCCCCACGCGGCGCGCCACCTGCCCGTCGGCCATATCGAGAAAGCCGGCGAGAAACAAGACCGCTGCCGCCTGCGGGAATTTTCCGTAGGCAAACAGGGCAGCCGCCCAGGAGTTAACGGCGAGTCCGAAGAATGTGAACATGTTGGGGGTTACGCCAGTGGCGGCGAGCACGCTCACGACGTGCCGGAGTAACCATCCGGCGCCTTCGCCGATCCAATAGGTGACCGGGCGGTTCTGCTCCTGGCGATTGGTTTGATTCACGGAAGCTAAGGATACAACGGAAAGTCAGAAGCCGATATGGGGCGCTCGCGTCCCGAGCGAGATCGCTTTCTCAGATCAACACACCAGAGATCGCACGGGAGGCGCGGCAATCGGATGGAGGTAGTGCGGCATTCGCCTTATATTCGCCCACCGTAAACTCTGCTAACATACGTCTTGCGAAAACTCAACGATGAACACAAGCGCAAGGTCGAAGGAATCCTTCGGTCTCAATAGCGAGCAACGCTCCGCCGTGGAGCACAGGGACGGCCCTGTGCTGGTTGTGGCGGGCGCTGGAACCGGGAAGACTCGCGTAATCACGGAGCGGATTCGGGCGTTGCTTGAGGCCGACCCAAGACTTGCCGGCGAGAATATTTTGGGGCTTACTTTCACCGACAAATCCGCCGGCGAGATGAAATATCGCGTGGTGAAGTCGATCGGGGAGCGAGCCGAAGGGGTGTGGCTGAGCACCTTCCATTCCTTCTGCCTGGAGAAGATCCTGCGTCCGGTCCATGCGGACATCCAGCCGCTCGACGACATCGACCACCGGATTCTGCTGCGGCGGAATATTGCGGAACTCGGGCTGGTTCATTTCTGGCGATTGGCCGATCCCGCGGAGTTTCTGCGGGACTTCGTCACATTTTTTTCGCGCTGCCAGGACGAGTTGGTCACACCCGACGACTATCAACGATACGTCGAGGGCTTGCGCAGCAGGCACGAGGCGCGCAAGGCCTCGCTTGAGCCAGATGCGCTTTCGACAGCAGAGCAAGAGGTCGCCCGGCAGGAAGAGCTCGCGCGCGTTTACCGCGTGAGCGAGCGGCTGCTTCGGGACCGCAACCTGCACACTTTTGGAGCGCAGCTCCTGCAGGCGGTGGAACTTTTGCGCAACGATGCGGCGCTGCTTGATCAAATCCGCGAACAATACCGCTATATTCTCGTCGACGAATTTCAAGATACCAACATCGCGCAACTGGAGCTGCTTTGGCTGCTGGCGGGACGCCATCGAAATATCATGGTTGTCGGGGACCATCATCAGGCCATCTACCGTTTCCGTGGAGCCTCCTATGGAAGCTTCACGACGTTCCTGCAGCGATTCTGCGGGGCGACCGCGAAAAATCCCGCACCGGCGGAGAAGAAGTTCTTAATTTCGCTGGCCCAGAATTATCGCTCCACGAAGCGCATCCTGAACGTAGCGGATGCGGTGATCCGCAACAACGAGCAATCGCCACTGATTCCGCAAAACGCCCTTCGGACTGACAATCGCGACGGTGAAAAAATCCGCGTCGTTGAGTTTGGCGCGCCCGAAGAGGAGGCCTATTGGGTGGCCTCCGAAATCGACCGGATGCATGAAGCGGGCGCGCCCTGGCGGAGTTTCGCGGTGCTCTATCGCAGGCACACCCACCGCAACCAACTTCTCGACGCGCTCCGCCGCAAGCGGATTCCTTTCGTCATTCGAAAGTTTTCCATTCTGTCGAGCACGGTGGTGCGCGACCTTCTCGCGTATCTGCGATTGATCGCCGTTCCGTCCGACAGCGTCGCGTGCGCGCGTGTGCTGGCGGCTCCCTACTGGCGAGCCGAGCCCCGCGATTTGGTGCGTCTGGCGGAACGCGCCGAAAAAAATCACCGCCGTCCGGTGGGGGATGAGCTGGAGAGTGCCGTACGCGGGGAACCAAAGAATGACCTCCACAGTGACCGCTGGCGGACCGAGACGCGCCTCCCGGAGTTGGTTGAGCTGTTGCACACCCTTCGCCACGCCGCGCCAAGGAATTCGGCAACGCAGCTGCTGGATGAATTGATCGAAGCGCTGGGACTCGCCCCGTTACCCTCCGAGGCTGACCGCCAGTACCTGGAGCGATTCGTGGCGTTCGTGAGCGAGTGGGAACGGAAAAGCGAAGGCAAGCAGCTTCGCGATTTCATCGAATATCTGGGTTACTTCAGTGAACTGGACGGCGACATCTGTCTGGATGAGGAGGTCGCCGACGATGCCGTGCAATTGATGACGGTTCATTCGGCGAAGGGGCTTGAATTCCCCCACGTGTTCATACTGCGGCTCGCCAAGGGAGATTTTCCTTCCGGCGCCCGCAAGCCGGTCTTCGAGTTTCCCGCCGAATTGATGAAAGAGGAGAGGCCCCAGGGCGATTTTCAGATTCAAGAGGAGCGCCGTTTATTCTATGTTGCGCTTACGCGCGCGCGGCAGAATCTCACCCTCTCCGCAGTGATCAACAAGCGCAAGAAGCCTTCGCCCTTTCTCGACGACTTCTTGATGGATCCGAAGGTGCAGAAATTTGACGTGTCGCAGTCGGCGCCCCGCGTCGATGTGCCGCCCTCCGAGCAAGTCGCGGGTCCGGCGCCTGATTCAGCTGATCCCTCGCAGCTTTTTGGCCCGCAGCGTGAGGGTACGCGGGCTTATTCGCGCATTGCCCTGTGGGCGAAGTCCTTTCATCCGCCGCGGCCGGAGCCTTTGCAACTGAGCGCCTCGGCGATCGACGCGTACGAGCGCTGCCCGATGAAATACATGTTTCAGTACATGTGGAATCTTCGCGGCGGACCTCATGCGCAGATTACCTTTGGCAACGTGATGCACACCACCGTGAAGGAATTCGTCGGCGAAATCCGCAAGGGCCGCAAGATGCCCTTCGATGAAGTGGCCTCAATTTACGAGCGCGAGTGGTCGGCCGCCGGATTCATCGACGAATTCCACGAAAAGCAATACCACCAGGCCGGCCGCGAACAACTGGATGCCTTTCATCGCAGCTATTCCGCCGCGCCCGCCGACGTGCTGTACCAGGAAAAGCCCTTCGAGTTGCCCCTTGAGCACGAAGTGATCGTTACGGGCCGCATCGACCAGATAAACCGCATGCCGGGCGGCGAGGTCGAGATCGTCGATTACAAGACGGGCAGGCCTCGGGACCAGAAGAAGGCCGCCGCCGACCTTCAGTTGGGCGTTTACGCTCTGGCAGCGCAGGACGTGCTCGACCTCGCGCCGGGCAGGCTGGTCTTCTACAACCTCGGGACCAACGAAGCAGTGGGCACCACACGCGACAAGAAAACTCTCGCCGCCGTCAAAGAGAAGATCGCGGAAGTTGCGGACCAGATTCGCGCGGGAGAATTTTCCCCGAAGCCGGGATTTTCCTGCGGCTATTGCGATTTTAAACCGCTTTGTCCCGCGCACGAGCAACTGATCAATATTCAGCCCGCCGAACGGCCTGCGTGAATTCCTGAACGCCCCGGTTTGGTTCGATGGGAACCTAAAGCAAAAGCGGGGCAACCGAGTTACCGATGGCCCCGCTTGTTTCCGCTCGACGGCTTCTTTCCGTCCGAGAAGCCCGGATCGGTTCCGCGCATGAACGACTGTGGAACTTCTCCCCGCGAGAGCGCGCAGGGAAACTAAAATCGCGCTCCGATCGCTTCGTCCATCTATAAAGGCCGTCGCCAATGAAGTCAAGAAGAAAAACTTTCGCGGTGATTGCTTTCGCGAAACGCTTCAGCGCTTGACGCCACTGTCGTAATAGCCCTCGCGAGTCAGAATGCTCAAACCCGGGCGGCGGACGCGAACCTCGATCGGATGGAAATCATGGCTGGCATCCACACCGGTTGGCTGGAAGGTCAGCGTGAATTGATTGCGCGCCTCTTCGGTGACATCGGCGTAAAGACGCTCCAATTCCTCCTGTTTGCCCCCATAGAAGGCGTCGCCGCCGGTTTGCGTTGCGTATTTCTGGATCTCCGCCAACCCGTGTTCCACCAGGGATTTTCCCACCGGAACGGGGAGCGAATGGCTTACCGAGATGGAGTAGACGGAGATGTCGTTGTCCAGCAGCGCGCGCAGTGTTTCGTTGAAGGTGTGTTTATTCTGCCGGGAATTGCTACCGTCGGAAATAAGGAAGATAATCTTCCGGCGGTTGGCCTGGCTCTTCTTAAACATGTCGGCCGCCGCATAAAGAGCGTCGTCGAGATCTGTGTCGGTCTGATTGCGGTCGGAACCGTGAATCGGAAGGCCGAGGCCGCTGGCGGGCGCATTGGTCGGCGACACGTTGCCGTTGATGATGGGCCCGCTGTTGGTAGGCCCGCTGTTGACGCTCCTTGAATGCGAGCCGATCTCCAGGCGCTTGAGATGCGTGAACAAGTCATCGTTGTTGGAGGAAAATTCCGCGACAGTAGTGGGATACTCGCTGTAGGTTACAACCGCCGCTTCGTCGTTAGGCCCGAAGCCCGCGGAAATCGCGGTGAGGCTTTTCTGCACCTGTTCTGCTTGCTTTTGAGCGAGATCATTATCGATGAGCACGACGGCGGAAAGTGGGGTAGGCTCAGCGGTGAAGCGCAGAATTTTTTGTTCAATTCCGTCCGCGAGGACCCGGAAATCGTCTTTTTGGAGATCGGCGACAAGCTGGCCCTGTCCGCCCTTCACGGTAACCGGAACGATGACCTGGTTGGTCGTCACTCGGATGGTCGGCGGGGCCTGCGGAGCGGGCGCCTGTTGTCCTCGAGGCAATTGTGCGCTCGGGAGTGCAGGAATGCTTAGAAGGAGAACGACGCCGAACGCCAGCAATTTTTCCCTCATCAGGTTCTCCCGTCCTTTGTTCGAAAGCGATGACCTCAACTCTGGCGCGTCTGCATTCTGCCATAAGGGGCAAACATCCGGCGACGCGGCCCGTGCATCGTACACCCGGAGCGCCCCAAGGAGGATTATACAATGCGCCTGACCAGCCTAGCGGCGGCCATTATTGTTTTGACTCTGGGGGGCTATCCCGCCATGAATACTCTGGTGACCCGAGCTGCGGGCGCGCCCGCTAGCCCCCCCTGGTATCACGGGGGGCAAAACGACGAGCCGCAAGTCCCCGAATCCTCACAAACGCTGAAGGTTCAAACCAACCTCGTCAACGTGTTCGTGACAGCCCGCGACAAGAAAAACGGCGTCCTCACCGACCTCAAGCAGGAAGACTTCAAGGTTTCCGAAGACGGCGTGGAGCAAAAAATCGCCTTTTTTTCCAAAGACATGAATCTGCCGATCACGCTCGCGATTCTGATCGATACGAGCGGTAGCATGCAGAACATATTGGGGGCCGAGCAGGATGCGGCTTCGCGCTTCGTTAAGACGGTGATGCGCAAGAAGGACGAGGCCCTGGTCATCAGCTTTGATTTTGACGTGAACCTGCTCGCCGATTTCACCGAAGACCCTGATGTGCTCGAGCGTGGCATACACCGCGCGTCGATTAGCGCCGTCTCAAGCGGTGGCGTCGTGACTCCCGGCACCGTGCCGCAAGGCCGGAATGGCGGAACCGATCTATACGATGCGGTGTATCTGGCCTGTCACGACGAGCTGGCCACCGAAGCGGGGCGAAAAGCTGTGGTTGTCTTATCCGATGCGGAGGACACCGGGAGCAAGGTTTCGCTGAAGGAATCCATTGAGGCGGCGCAGCGCTCCGATGCCGTAATCCACTTCCTTCGGCTGTCGGACGAACCATTTTACTTCAGCATGGGGATGTCCTACGGCGGATCAAGCGTCGCCAGGCAGATGGCGGATGAAACGGGCGGGCGCGAGGTTGAAATCAAGAGCGAAAAGAACCTGGAGGCCGCCTTTGCGCTGATTTCCGAAGAGCTGCGATCGCAGTACGTCGTGGGATACTACCCTTCCAATACCAAGCATGACGGGACCTTTCGCAAGATCAAGGTCGAAGTTGCGCGGCCGGATACCAAAATTCTTGCGCGCAAGGGATACTACGCTCCGGTGCGCTAGCCGCCATGGCTTCTGTTGCAAGCGGGCCCCTGATTCTCAAATCAACGGTCCGCTGCGGACCCGGCGACCGCAGGCACCGCGTAATAACCCTTCCTGGTTCGTACCATCGCGCCTTTGCGATCGGTCTGCACATCAATTTTGCGATATTGGCCCTTGGAGAGCGGAATCGTGGGTGCGTAGGCGATATAGTATTGACTGCGAAGCTCCGTGCCGATATCCAGAAACGATTGTGCCAGGTCGTCGATTTTGTAGGGAAAGAAGCACTGGCCGCCGGTTTGATCGGTAAACGCGCGGAGCGCTCTGTCCCCTTCGCTAAAATGATACTTACTGGGATGGCTGGCGTCGTCAATCGCCAGCCAGTCAGTGTTCGTGCTGATGGCGTAGATAGCCACCTCCGAGCGGATCGCCGACTCGATCGCTTCACTCAACGCATGGTCGCTCAAGTTGTCGTCCCCGTCGCTGATCACCACAATCACGCGGCGAACTTCCGGGTCCGGGCCGACCGGCAGCGGCGGATTGGAGAGCATTTCGGAGGCTCTATAAATCGCATCGTGCAGCGCCGTCCCGCCGCCCGCGCGCTGATTGTGGATCGCGTCGGTTAAGCGGGCCAAATCGCCGGTAAAGTCCTGCACGATCTCGGGCTCATTATCGAAGGTCATCAGAAACGCCATGTCTTTGTTGCGACGGATCACGCGGTTCAAGAAGTCGATCGCTGCTTCCTGTTCGAAGCTCAGCCGCTGGCGAATGCTGTTTGAGGTGTCAAGGAGCAGGCCAATGCGCAAAGGGAGATCGGTTTCGCGTCCGAAGAATCGAATGTCCTGGGGATTCCCATTTTCGAGGACTTTGAAATCGCTTTGATCGAGATCGGTGATGAAACTCCGATGGCGGTCGGTTACCGTGACTACCAGGTGAACCAAGCCTGACGTGATGCTGATAGGAGGCAGCTGATTTTGATGGGGGGATGGGTTCGAACTATCGGAGGCCTGTGATGGGGGCGCGTTTCCTGCTCCCTGGCTTCCCGACGGCGATGCCGGCGCAGGCGCCTGCGAATGCGGGGACGCCGCTACTGCGGCGAGCAGGCAGAGCAGCGCAAGCGCGAAACGTGCGGCTTTCATCGGCGCGATTGTAGAAACTCCTGCAAGCTGGAGTCTATTATATTCGCATTCACGTTTGCAGTCCGGCCCAGCAATTTCAGATAGGCGATAAGTTCGGATGGCAGCGGAGCTCGTATGGCGACTTCTTGGCCCGTTCTCGGATGGAGAAACGCCAAACGCGCGGCATGAAGGAAGTTGCGGTCCAGTTCCGGAAGCGGTTGTGAACCCATGCGCTCCTGGCGCGGCGCGCCGTAGACTGTATCTCCCACAACGGGGCATCCCAACGCTGAAAAGTGCACGCGAATCTGATGGGTCCTGCCGGTGTGAATATCCGCCTCGACCAGCGTAAAGCCATCCAGCCTCAAGCGCACCCGCCAATCCGTGCGCGCTTCGCGGCCTTCGCGGCGGCGCGCGGTCATGCGCGAGCGACGGTGGAGGTCGCGGGCGACGGGAAGCTCGATGGTGCCTTTCTCGCCCTTTAGTTTCCCGTGCAGAAGCGCGACGTAGGTTTTCTGCACGGACCGGTCCTGAAATTCCTCTACCAGTTTTCGGTGCGCGGCGTTGGTTCGCGCAATCACTACGGCGCCCGATGTCCCCTTATCGAGCCGGTGCACGATGCCGGGTCGCAGCGGGCCGCCTACCGTGGACAGTCCGGGCATTCCGCCAAAGCGGTGAAGCAGCGCGGCGACCATTGTGCCGGAATCCGCGCCGGCCCCGGGATGGATGATCATTCCCGCCGGTTTGTTGACGACGGCGATATCTTCATCTTCGTAGAGTATGTCGAGCGGGATCGGCTCGGCATCGACGCCGGCTGGCGGAGCCGCAGGAATCTCGACCGTGACGCTGTCGCCGTATTCGACGCGATAGGACGGCTTCATCGCGGCGCCGTCCACTTGGACAAATCCTTCTTCCACGAGCGATTGGATGCGGCTCCGGCTCAATGCAGTTAAGTGCGAAACCAGGAAACGATCCAGCCTTTCGCCGGCTTGTTTGCTTGAAACGACGAGTTCGATGTGGTCGGAGGTTATGGTCACGAAGCCGCTTACTCAGCCATTGAAAATATCACACTTCGCACGGTCGCAAGGCATCGTCGCACGGACGTACACGGCCCAGGGAAACACGGTGTTATTCAGAGGCGCGAGCGGCAACTTGGCTGGAAGGCGCCGACGCTGTTGGAGAAAAGACAGTCGCCTGCCGGAATCCGCGCCACCACAGGAGGGAGCCAGTGAGAACCAGCCCGGCGCTCACGAGCTGCATTAGCGATACCGTTTCGTGGAACATGAGCGTGCGGCCGGGATCGCCCCGGAAGAATTCGATGATGCCGCGCTCGATGCCGTAAAGGATGAAGTAGGCCCCCAGGATTTGGCCGGCGAACCGCTGTCTTGCGCCGAGCCACACGAGCAAGAGAAAATTCAAGAACTCCGCGGCCGCTTCGTAGAGCTGTGTGGGGTGAAGCGAGACGCCAAGCGGCGTGCCCGCCATCCGCGCGGCCGCTTCGTCTGTGAAAGTCACTCCCCAAGGAAGCGCCGTCGGCTTGCCATAGCAGCATCCGGCGGCGAAGCAGCCCAGGCGTCCGACGGCGTGGGCCAGGGGCAGGGCGCCGGCGGATATGTCAAAGACAGGGAGAAGCGGCAGCTTTCGAGCGCGCGAATAAACAAGAATGGCTAGGACTGCGCCCAGAACGCCACCGTAGAACGTCCCTCCCGATTGAAGCAGCCGGATGCTTAGAAGGGCAGATGGATTTGATGCGAAATAGCTCCCATCGCTCAAAACGAGCCAGAATTTTGAGAACATCAGCGCGGTGAAGATCATGTAGATGCCGAGGTTCCAGATTTCTCTGGGCGGCAGCCCCACTTGCGAGGCTCTCCGGCGCGCGTAGAACAATCCCAGGATGACGCCTGTTGCGACGAGCACGCCGTAGGTGTAAACGGTGATGGCGCCGAACTGAAACAGAATGGGGTGCATCGGCGGCGTGGACGCTACACCTGCTCCCTTGTGGGATGATGCCGCCAATCCTGGAACAGCTCCAGCAGCACGAATCCTGCGCCCACGAAGATCGCCGAATCGGCGAGGTTAAACGTATACCAGTGGTGGCTTCCCACATAGAAATCGATGAAGTCGGTTACACCGCGCCGCAGCAAGCGATCCAGCACGTTTCCCGCCGCGCCGCCTAGGATCAGCGCCAACCCCCACTGACCCAGGAAGCCGCCGCCGCGGCCGGTGACGAGCAGCCAGCTCAGCAGCATAATCACACACACGGCGAACAGAATCAGCGCCGGTGCGAGCCAGCGCCCGGGTGAGTCTGCCAGGAGTCCAAAAGCGACGCCAGGATTGCTGGTGTGCACCAGGTTTAGCAATCCCGGGATGAGTACCCGGTTGGAACCGATGGAAGTGAACCGCTCGATGGCGTACTTGGTGGCTTGATCGGCAGCGAGGATTCCGAAGGCGAGAAAGGTAAGGCCGTGCCAACCGGTGCGCGCGGCGCCGCTCATTCGGATTTCTCCGCTGCCCGGTCCGGGTCGATTTCGCCAAGGGTGGCAACGCAGCGCTCGCAGAGCGTCGGGAACCTGGCACTCTCGCCCACATGCGTCGAATAATTCCAGCAACGCTGGCATTTTTGGCCGGAGGCTCTGTCGACGCGAATCTGCAAACCCGCGACGCCGGGAGACGCCGTCCCACCATCGATGCTGGCGGCCCATTCGACCTGCGACACGATAAACAGCGAGGGGAGAATGCCGCCGTATTTCTGCAGCAGAGCCCCGAGGTCGCCGTTTGCGCCCAATGCGACCCGGGCCTCGAGCGGAGCCGAAATTTCCTTGGCGGTTCGCGATTGCTCAAGGGCCTTCAATACTTCTCCGCGGACACTCAGGAGCCGCTCCCAGCTTTCCGAACGAGCGCCGTCCAAGACGCCCTCGATCGATTCTGCGTCGGGGAATAGAGCCATATGAACACTGTCGGGGTCCGACGCGGCTCGCGGCAAATATTTCCAGACCTCCTCGGCCGTGAATACGAGCGTCGGCGCGATCAGCCTGACCAGCGCGCTTGCGATCCGGTACATCGCGGTTTGCGCCGAACGCCGGCCAACATTTTTGGGCGCGAAGGTGTAGAGCCTGTCTTTCAGCACGTCGAAATAAAACGCGCTCAAATCCACAGCGCAGAAATCGTGAATGGCATGATAGGCGCGATGAAACTCAAACTTTTCGTACCATTGGCGGCACTCCCGCACAAGCGCGCCCGTGCGGCGAACCATCCAGGCATCCAGTTCCCACAATGCGCTGTCAGCAAGGGCGTCCCTGGCGGGGTCGAAGTCGAACAGGTTCGACAGCGCGAAACGGAAGGTGTTGCGAATCTTGCGATAGGCCTCGGAGAGCTGCGTCATCGTCGCCACCGACATGCGCATGTCGGTGGTGTAATCCTGCGAGGCGACCCAGACACGCAGCAGGTCTGCTCCCCATGTGTCGCAAATTTCGTTGGGATACATGGCGTTGCCAAGAGACTTGGACATCGGCGCGCCCTTCTCATCGAGCGTCCAGCCGTGCGTCACCACCTGGCGATAAGGCGCGCGTCCGCGAATGCCAACCGCTACCAGCAGCGAGCTGTGGAACCAGCCTCGGTACTGATCGGGTCCCTCAAGATAAACATCCGCGGGCCAGGTGCCATCTTTTTCGCTGAGCACCGCGAGATGGGTCGAGCCAGAATCAAACCACACGTCGAGGACGTCACTCTCTTTCCGCCACTTCGACGCCCCACAAGCGCACTGTGTGCCTGCGGGAAGCAATTCCTCGGCGGAGTGCGTGTACCACGCGTCTGCGCCCTCAACCTCGAACCAAGGCAGCACGTGGCGCAGCGCCGGATAATCTCGGAGCTGCTTTCCGCACGCGTCGCAATAGAAAATAATGAGCGGCACGCCCCAAAATCTCTGCCGCGAAATACACCAATCGGGGCGCTCGGCGACCATGTTGTGAATGCGCTCCTCGCCCCACTCCGGCTTCCATTTCACTTTGGCGATTTCCGCGAGCGCATTCTTGCGAAGATGGTCGTGATCGAGTCCGATGAACCACTGCTCGGTGGCGCGGAAAATCACGGGATTGTGGCAGCGCCAGCAATGGGGATAGCTATGCGCCAGCTTTCGCTCGCCGACGAGCATGTTTCGCTTCTTCAATATTTCGATGACGATGGGATTGGCTTCAAATACCGTCTTGCCCTTGTATTCCGGTAAGCCCTCCACGAACCGGCCTTGGTCATCCTGCGGCGCGTAGGCTTCGATGCCATACTTCTGCCCCGTGCGAAAGTCGTCGGCTCCGTGGCCCGGCGCGGTGTGCACGATGCCGCTGCCCTGATCGAGCGTCACGTAATCGGCCAGCACGCCGGGAACGCGCAGTTCCAGGAACGGGTGTTGGAATTCGACGCCCTCGAGTTGCTTGCCTTTCCAGCAACCGTGTGTCCCTGTGACTTCGATTTTCAATTCTTCCGCCAGAGCGCTCACGCGCTCTTTCGCCATCAATAGCCTTCCCGCGGGCGTATCGGCAATCACGTATTGGAAATCGGGGTGAAACGCGAGCGCGCGGTTGGCTGGAAGCGTCCAGGGCGTCGTCGTCCAGATCAGCGCGTTGACACCGGGGCCGAGCTTGCCCGATGTGGCATCTTCGACGACGGGGAATTTCACCCAGATGGACGGGCTGGTGTGATCCTCGTATTCCACTTCCGCTTCCGCCAGCGCGGTGCGGTCGTAGATGCACCAGTAGACTGGTTTCAGCCCGCGATAGACGTAGCCCTTCTCGAGAAAGTCGATGAAGGCCCCGGCGATGCATGCCTCATACGCAGGGTCCATCGTGAGGTAGGGTTTTTCCCACTGTCCGAACACGCCGAGGCGCTTGAAATCCTTCTTGTGGGCTTCCACGTAGCGGCCCGCGTATTCGCGGCACAAGCGGCGGAACTGGGCGGCCGTCACTTTCGTCGTTTTCCCGCCGAGCTCTTTTTCCACTTTTGTCTCAATCGGGAGCCCGTGGCAATCCCAGCCTGGGATGTAGGGCGACCGGAAGCCCGCCATCGTCTTGGACTTCACAATCATGTCTTTCAGAACTTTGTTGAGCCCGGTGCCCAGATGAATTTCGCCCGTGGGGTAGGGGGGGCCGTCATGAAGGACGAAGAGCGGCGCGCCGGCCCGCGAATCCAGAATGCGATGATACAGACGCATTTCCTCCCAGGCGGCCAGCTGCTGCGGCTCACGCTCGGGCAACTTAGCCTTCATGGGGAAATCGGTGTGGGGAAGATTTAGAGTGTTTTTAAAATCCATCTCGTGAGTGCTGAGGCCCTTTCTAGCAGTCGAAAATGCTCGAAACCCAGCCGTTGTGGGCGCAATTGGCCCTCGCGTTAGACACTGTGTGCGGTCTTCTCGGCAAGTACGCTTGCTATACGCATCGTATGTTACAATGAATCTCGTAGCGTGTCAGCCGCCCAGGGCTGTACATCCTTGTTCTGCGGCGTTGCGTCTAAATTAGGGGACTTCGAACGCCGCGGGGGACGCAGAACGCATGTCAGACATTAGCGCCGGACTCGACAATGCGGGCCAGCCAACAACCGAACCGGTAGACCCGACGCTGCAGTTGGGGCGCTTCAAGTCGCCGTCGCAAGGGTCAAACCTCAAGAGCCTGGCTTCCAATCTCAAAGACTTCCTGACCGAGCGCCCGGTGAAGATCCGGGGTGACCGCGCGCCTGTTTTTTCAATGGGCGGTTTTGGCGACGACATTGGCGATAATTTTAAGGAGTTTTTCCGTCCTTCCGCACGAGGCCCGGTCGATTCCGCGCTGCTGGTAAACTGGGATCAGAGTGCCGGATTGTTGCAGAACCTGCGGGACATGATTTCCCCGCCGAAGCTTCCGCCCCTCAACGTCACGAGCAAGCCCGTCGCGGTGAAGGAGATCTGGTCCAAAAACACGCAATTCACGCGTGTGCAATCTCTTTCGATTGCCTTTCACGTTCTGGTTTTGGTGCTCATCATCGTTCCGCTTTTGCCCGAGTTGATGTCGCCCGGGACCACCAAAGCCAATTCGAAGTACGACATCATGGCCATCTCGCCCTATCTGCCGAAGCTCGCTCCTGCCGCAAAGAAAGCGGGTGGCGGAGGCGGCCAGCGCAACCCCACGCCAGCCGTGCGAGGGCAGGCTCCCAAGTTCAGTTGGACCCAGTTTTCCAAGCCATTGGCGAAGCCGCCTGTCGATCCTAAGCTGGCCATCACGCCGACACTGGTCGGCAACCCGGATATCAAAGTGCCCAACATCACCGCCCAGAATTGGGGCGATCCTTTGTCCAAGGTTCTGGGGGGCGATTCGCTAGGGCAGGGTAGCGGTAACGGAATTGGCAATGGGCAGGGCAACGGCCTTGGCCCCGGTTACGGCTACAACACGGGCGGCGGCTACCCCAATGCGGGGACGGGCGGGTATGGCAGCCCGGCTTGCTTGTATTGTCCCCAGCCGCAGTTCTCTGACGAGGCCGTGAAGGCAAAATATCAGGGTACGGTGCTGCTGGTTGCGGTGATTACCGCCGATGGCCGCGCGACAGAAATCCGTGTTGCCAAAGGGCTCGGCCTGGGCCTCGATGAAAAGGCCGTGGAAGCGGTTCGCACGTGGCGGTTCCGCCCGGCTCTGGGTCCTGATGGGAAGCCGGCCTCGGTCCGGCAATCGATTGAAGTCACCTTCCACTTGTACTGAGTTTCTTGCTTCGTCTTATTCCACCGATCCCCATACCTATCTGCGTCAGCAAACCTGTATCGTTACCAACTGGACCTCGCGGTCTAACTCCGCGCTGGCGCCGTGCCTGCTTCTGCTAGGATGTCCATCATGAAACACGCCGTTTCTGCTTTCGTTGTGATCCTAAGCATTGCTGGGATGGCGCCCTCTGCCATTCCCCAAGCGCAAACAGGGTCGCTGGATTTTGTCGCGCGCGCGGCGCCTTCGGCCGGGCTCGATGAACCCGTGCGTGGGTTTCCGTTCTATCTTTTGAGCAAGAGTTTTGAGGAAATCACCCAGGAGGCGGAGGCCTCCTATCCGAAGCCGGATATGGACGCATCGATCGACAACCTCGGGATTTCCAAAGAGCTGAAAGAGTGGATGAAGAAGAACCATACGATGGAGCTTTCCGGCGAGGACTTCGTTCACAAATTGAAACCTGCGGACATCATGGGCGTGCCGGAATTCTTCGAAGCTTACCTGGACCGCAATAGCGGCAATCACAACGGTTTCCCAACTCCCAAATACAAGCCTGCGGACAAAACCAAGGATCCGGCTAAATACGAAAAGTTAAGAGCCGAATACGTCGAGGCGATTCGCCATTACATGCAGCAGGCTCCCGATAGCATCGATGGAATCGATCTCAACCTGGCAGACATCGATCCGGGGCGTCAATGGAGTCAGCGGGAAGCCCGACGCAACGGTGACCTTCATCGCCGGGCGCTTGATCTGGCGCAGTCGAACTACCTCGTTGCACGCGTGGAGACCGATTTGCAGGGCGAGGGATTTCTGCGAGGGGTTCCACCTGGAAACTATTGGCTGAGCACACTCGATGTTTCGGCCAGCGTCGGCGACGCGCGGCCGCGTTGGGATACGCCCGTGACTGTCGCGCCCGGGCAGCAAGTGCGGATCATCCTTTCGAATGCCAATGCGGTCGAACAACCCAGTTCCAGCACTGCGCCCTGAGACGTCCTCTCTTGCTCCCCGAGGTGTACGTGTGAGTGACCCTAACGATGAGCTGCCGCGGCTCATTCGCTGCTTGAGCGATCCGGATTCGGCGGCACGCGAAACGGCGGCTACGGAAATCTTCGCGCGCGGCTGCGAGCTTGCCCGCCCGGCCGTGGAGCGATGGCTCGCGGACGAAGAGCTTGCCCGCTGCCTCGTGCTTGGCGCATCGCGCACGCCGGAGGAAACAGTTGGGCTTGCCGTGATGCCGGACACTTTTGAGTCTATACGCGGCGCTTTCGGGTCACCCCCTCTTGCGGACGTCCCCCCGGACCAGGATGCGCTGGAATTCGAAGTCTCCCGTACGCCGGGGTTCCGGCTCGATATTCTGACGACCGCTCAGCGGCAGGGCGCCGGCGCCATCGCCCGGTTTCTGCGGAAGTTCGGCGAGGGTATTCAGCAGATCGAGCTACTCGTCAGAAGCGTAGAAAACGCGGCGCAAATACTTCGCGCACGGTTCGGAATCATGCCTTTGTTTCCGGCGCCCCGGGCCGGCGCAAGCGGCAGGCGCGTGAATTTTTTCCTCCTCCCGCTGCCGGCTGGCGGCAAGGTGCTCATCGAACTCGTCGAAGCGACAGCACTCCCGCACGGCCTGTGCTAAACTGCACGCGTTTTGATCGCGGGCAATCCGCGATAATTTCGGCGCGATTCCAAGCCGCTTCGACAATAGCTGTTCTGTGGCGCCATGGTGCAACGGTTTGCAGGCGGCCCTCTCAAGGGGTTTGCTGCCTTTGATGAGTTTAGGTGACGCTGTAGAACCAAGCCGTTGGACGAAAAGAAGAACGCGACCCAACGTCGTCGATCGGAGGACGTGCGCCGCACATTTCATCCATCGATTTGGAAGCCGTTGAAGCGGAAGTTGCATTTCTCGTGCGTGCGGCGGGGCGGTGGCCCGGCAGCCAAACGGAAATTCATTTTCATCCTTCTAGACAACAGCACCGGGTTCTTGCAGCCGATATGGTGGCCTACGTTACGTGTCAAGCCATCTAAGAATGTAACCCTAGCTATGGTCGTCGAGACATTTGAAATGTAACCGAAGATTCGCCGTCGCCGTGGCTGTGCGAAAGTGGAAATCGACTTGTGATTTCCAAGC
>JBEKBP010000036.1:0-51064 GCA_050015335.1 Candidatus Acidiferrales bacterium
CGGGAGGTCGAGAAACGCGTCGGGATCCTTCGCCAGTTTGCTGCCTGTTTCACCGATTATCGGAATCCGGATCTGGTGGAACACACGGTGGAGGCGTTGGTGGCCCAGAGGGTCTATGCTCTGGCCCTAGGATATGAAGACCTGAACGATCATGAGGAATTGCGGAACGATCCCTTGCTGGGGATATTGGTGGAGAAGGCGAATCCTGGTAGCGAAGCTTTGGCGGGGAAAAGCACCCTGAACCGGCTGGAACTGACCAAAGAGACGGCGAGTCAGAAAGAGCGCTACAAAAAGGTCGTGCTGGATCACGGGGCCGTGGACCGCCTGCTGGTGGAAGTCTGCACGGGAAGCAGGAGGGGCGTTTCTTTCATGGCTACTATGGTCACTATTGCTATCTACCGCTGTACATCTTCTGCGGGGAATTCCTGTTGTGTGCGATGTAGCCCTGAATGCGTTGAGTCCGGACACCGTTGTAACGCCGGGCATGGGTAGGCAGGCGAACCTGGCGCGGACGAAGAGGCGGGGACCAACCTCGCCTACACCGCCTTCAACCTCTCCGACCCGATTCTGGCTCACCGCGAGGTCCGTCAGGCGCTTGCCCACGCAACCGACCGCGTATTGCTGATCACATATCTGCTGAGGGGACAAGCGCGCCCGGCATCCAGTTCGCTGCCGCCGAATCATTGGGCGTATGAGCCGAATGTGCGGCAGTACGGCTACGATCTTGCGCGCGCGGAACAATTGCTCGATGCCGCCTGTTTTAGGCCAGCGCCAGACGGCGTTCGAATGCGTCCGGCGCTCAAGACTTCCACCGACGAATCGACCAGGCTGCTGGCAGAGGCGCTTGCGGATCAATGGAAGCGTGCGGGAGTGGTGCTCGAGCTAAGACCTCTTGAATTCGCAACTTTTTACTCCGACGTCACGCCCGGAAGCTTTCCAGTGTACACATTCTGCTGGGTCGGCGCCTCCAACACCGACCCGGACATATTCGAGTATGCCGGCGACTCGCAGAAAATGCCTCCCGGCGGAGCCAATCGGGGGCACTATACAAATTCAGTGCTCAACCGATTGCTGAGACAGCCGCGCACGGAGATGAACATGCGGAGAAGGAAAGTAATCCTGTCGGAGGCTCAGAAAATACCAGCCGAAGACGAACCCTACATCGATCTCTGGTATCCAGATGACATTTGCGTGCACGCAAGACGGGTTGGAAATCTGGCCATTTCCCCCTTGGGCGATTTCGATTTTCTGGACAGGGTCACGCTGCAATAGCGGCCGGTTCTCCGGCGCACGCACCAGGAGCAATCAGGCTTCAAAAACGCTGTGAATTTCGATATCCGGCAACGCGCCTTCGCGGACAATGGTCCACTCGTCGCCATTGATACGAACGATGGTCGAAGCGAGCGTGCCGCCCGTGTCGCCCGCGTCAAGCACCAGCGCGAGGCTTCTACCAAGCTGCTGGGTGATTTGGCTGGCGTTCGTGCAGGAAGGATGACCAGAAAGGTTCGCACTCGTGCCCGTGATGGGCCCTCCGACAGCTTCAATGAGGGCGGTGGCAATGCGCGAATCCGCCCAGCGAAGAGCCACACGGCCGCTGTTGCCTGTAACCTTCAAAGGCAACCGATGCGTTGCTTCCACGACTAAGGTGAGCGGACCCGGCCAGAACTTGCTCGCGAGAGTGAGAAAGGCATCCGGAACGTCCCGCATGAGCGTAACCGCTTGCTCGATGGAATTCACCAGAATCGGAAGGGCCTTGTTTTCCGCCCGGCCCTTCACCTGGAAAACCCGCTCAATGGCGGCCAGATTGAAGGGATCGGTCGAGAGCCCATAGAAGGTATCTGTGGGAATAGCGATAACACGTCCGCGTTTGACGAAGTTTGCGGCGTAGTCAATTACATCGCGCTCAGGCGCATCGGCTGAAATTTTGAGGACTTCGACGGGCAATGTTCACTCGCGGCGGGCTGCGCCTTGGCTACGTTGGCAAGCTATCACAGGCAGAGGCGGTGCGCAAGATGCAGGAACCAAAGGACGTAAGCCAAATATAAAACCCAGATGCTCTAGGAGCCTTCTTCGATCGCATCCGTTGAGCCGGATGTCCGTGTTTGAGTTTACGCCCGGCAACGGGTTTGTTAGGCTTGCGCCATGGCCCAACGATTCGGCAAGCGCAAAATGAAAGCCCCATCTTACCAAGGGCCTGACACCTGCCCCGATCAGCCGTCGAATGTTATAACCAGCAAAGACAATAGGTGGCTTAAATTGTTCCGGGCGGCGCTGACGGGAACCGGACCGGGCGACGGGGACCTCATAGGAGTGGAGGGGACCAAACTCGTCGAAGAAGCGCTGAGGTCAGGCTTGGAAGCCGAGGCACTGCTCCTGAGTGTGACCGGCGAGCGTGAAATGGAGAAAATATTGCTCGCGGCAAGCGAAAGTGAGGCGGGAATTTCACGCGACTCCATTCTCAGAACAAGTGACAAAATGTTTAGAGGCGTCGCTGGAACCGAGGCACCCCAAGGGGTAGCAGCCCTGTTTCGCCAGCCGATCTGGGGATTCGAGGACCTGCTGCGGGGTCGCGCAGATACCCGGGGCGCATCCCGAGTCGAAGCGCCGCTGGTAGTGGCACTGGCAGGCATTCAGGACCCGGGGAACGTCGGCACGATCCTACGATCGGCAGAAGCCTTCGGAGCGACCGGAGCAGTGACGACCCGAGGGACCGCCGATCCGTGGTCGCCCAAGGCACTTCGTGCGTCGGCGGGATCGGCTCTGCGACTGCCTGTGTTGCGTGGCCTTGCGGCACCCATTCTGCTGGCGCAGCTCAAGATGCGTCAAATCAGGATTATTGCCGCGACGAGGCAAGGCCAAAGGGTCGCCCGAATGAATGCGGCTTCATCGAATCATTTGCGCGGGCCGGTCGCACTTTTCATAGGCAATGAGGGAGCGGGACTGCCCGGTGAAGTGGAGCACGCGGCCGACGCAACCATTACGATTCCGATGAGCGAGGCGGTCGAATCGCTCAACGCGGCCGTGGCAGCGTCGCTCGTGCTCTACGAAGCGGCGCGGCAAAGGCGAGAGGCTTAAGTGGGACTGTTTCGCGCCGCCCAACCCGAGGAAACGCCCCAGACGGGGCGGCCCCTTGCAGACCGCATGCGTCCGCAGACACTCGACGAGTTTATCGGCCAACAGGACCTGCTGGGAAACGGGAAACCGCTGCGCACCCAGATCGAGCGCGACAACTTGAGCTCGATGCTGTTCTGGGGGCCTCCGGGATGCGGAAAGACGACGCTCGCGCGGATCATCGCCAGGCGAACGCGGTCGGAATTCATTCCCTTTAGCGCGGTCCTGTCGGGAATCAAAGAGATCAAGGAGGTAATGGCAAAGGCCGAAGGGGCGCGACGCTATGGCCTGCGCACCATCGTGTTCGTCGACGAAGTACACCGATTCAACCGCGCGCAGCAGGATGCTTTCTTGCCGCATGTCGAGGCCGGAAACATCCTGCTGATCGGCGCCACCACCGAAAATCCGTCGTTCGAGGTAATCGCCCCGCTGCTGTCGCGAATAAAAGTGTATCTACTGCGTGCGCTGACGAGTGATCAGGTCGTTCTCCTTCTGCGCAAGGCGCTCGAGGACATTGAACGCGGCTTAGGGAAAGAGCGCATCGACGCGAGCGGCGAAATTCTGGAGCGAATCGCAACCCTCGCAAATGGCGACGCGCGGTCTGCCTACAACACGCTTGAAGCGCTCGTGCTCGGCACCGAACCTGGCGCGGATGGCCGGCGCGTCGTCTCCGAGGCGCGCCTGGAAGACGTGCTGCAAAAAAAGCTCCTGCCCTACGACAAGGGAGGCGAAGAGCACTATAATCTGATCTCCGCGCTGCACAAATCGGTCCGCAACTCGGACCCAGACGCGGCGCTCTATTGGCTGGCGCGCATGCTCGAATCAGGCGAAGATCCGCTCTATCTCGCGCGGCGGATGGTGCGGATGGCCAGCGAAGATATCGGGCTCGCCGAACCGGGCGCGCTCGCGGTAGCGCTCGCTGCGAAGGAGGCCTTTGATTTCCTCGGGCCGCCCGAGGGCAATCTGGCGCTTGCGCAGGCCGCCGTCTACCTGTCCCTCGCGCCGAAATCCAACGCGCTCTACACGGGATATGGCGCAGCGCAGGAGGATTTGCAGAAGACGATCGCCGAACCGGTCCCTCTGCATCTTCGGAGTGCGCCCACAGGATTGATGAGCCATTTGGGATACGGCAAGGGATACCGATACGCCCACGATACCGAAGAAAAAGTGGCCGATATGGCCTGCTTTCCGGAAAGTCTCGTGGGACGCGAATATTACAAGCCCACTGATCAAGGACTCGAGGCGCGCATCCGTGAGCGGCTGCAGGAGATTCGGCGAATCCAGAAAAAAACGCCGGAAGGCCACGAAAAGTGATTCCCGGTAACCGGATGCTGCAATCTCTGCGGCACTTTTTCGCGGCGCTGCCGTTGGTGTTGCTTCTGCTCGCGCCGGTAGCGCAACCGCAGGAAAAACCACTCATGGAAATTGACCGCGATTGCGAGCGATTCGCGATCTCGGCGGCCAACAGAATCGTGTGCGCGGTTCCGCGCTTGAAGCGCATCAAAAAAACGATTATCCAGCGAGCCGATGTCTGGGTTGCGACCGAAGGAAAAGACAAGCTCATCGTCGAGGGCGAAAAGTTCATGCCGGTTCCCCCCCCGCAAAGCTTTATGGTGGATTCTCTTGCGTGGTCTCCCGATGGAACCCGCATCGCGATGAACATGACCACGCAGAAGCCGTCGACCGACGAAGACGCGGCCTCGGGCGGAAAAGCAATTGCCCTGCTCGATGACGAAGGCCACGAGATCAAAGTGGAGGGATCGAAGACCCGCTTTATCGAAGATGCTGTCAACGGTACATGGCTCGACGATAACGTGACCGTGGCTTACCTGATGGGCGCGGGCCCTTATAAGATCGGCCGAGTGAGCATCGTGAGCGGCCAAGCCACGACGCTTTTCGAAGGGCACACGTTCGATGCTGTTGTGTGGGACGCGCAGCGGAATCAGGCATACGCCCTCAGTCAAAACTTGAACGTGTCGGGACGCCTAGCCCTCTTCCAACTCGATCTGGTGCACGAGGGGATCCGGGAGATCACGCGAATCGACGCCTACCAGGGGGGATTGAACCTCTCGTCTTCAGGCAAGAGAATCGCGTTTTTCGCCGATGGTGACGCGGTGGAGGTTCACGATCTCGCCAACCCCGCAAAGCCGCTTCGCGTCCGGGTGGGAATGGGAGTATTCGCGTGGAGCCGGGACGAAAGTCACATCCTGCTCAAGCGCGGGCCGCCCGACAAGTCGGGAGAGCTCGTGTGGGTGGGTCTCTACGATGGGAGCTTTGTGTCCGCCTTACACGGCCTGGAATACCACGCCTTCGCGATTTCGCCCAACGGCGAATCGATCGCGGTGACCGAACCAGGAAAAGAAGTGCTGCGCGTCTACCCCCTTCCGTAAACGGCCGGCTAGTCCACCGGAAGGCGAAAGCGCTTGATGTGCTCCTTCAAAATGCAGGAGTTCATCACCACAAATAACCCCGCTCGGCGTGCGCGTTCGGCAGCCTCGGCGTGCGCGACGCCCTCCTGCATCCACACGGCCCGCGCGCCGACGCGAATGGCCGACTCGACGATCTCCGGCACGAATTCCGATCGCCGAAAAATGTCGACGATGTCCACGGTCTCAGGAATATCTTCAAGCCGCGCGTAACACTTTTCGCCGAGCACTTCGGTTTCAGACGGATTCACCGGAAAGATCCGATAACCCACCGATTGCATGTATTCAGAGACGCCGAAGCTTGGCCGGTGGCGCCGGGACGACAATCCAACGACGGCGATACTGCGGCTGTTCTTGAGAATTTGACTGATTGGTTCGCCTGCGGAGTACGTGGGTAGTTGACTTGAACTGTTGCCAGAACCAAGAAAATTGTTCATGGGAAACATAGCTCTCCAGAGCGTTTCGGTTTTGCGCACCACTACAGGGCGGCGCGCAAAATGCGTTGTTTTTTTAAAAACTGCCCCCGCCGCGCAGTGCCCCCAACCCGCAGAGTCGGATCGAACCGAAAGCGGCGGATGCGCCGTGCGCCTTGGCAAACCTCTGCCTAATGCGGTGCATTTTACCGCAAATTGGCAGAAATTAAAGCGGCAACTGAAGGAATTGGATAGCCCGCTGGCTATCGCCGGGGCGAGGAATGCGGCCGAAAATTCTTGGGGCCGCCCGGTTTTTTGGCCTTCGCCGGGCGCGTGTGCTGATGATCTGGGCGGCCCGCGTGTCCCGAGCGGGCCGAACTCGGGCCCGGCCGCGCTGGGCGATCCGGCCGGCCCGACCGATTCCGTTTATCCGCACCGTTCCGTCGACTCGACCATTCAGGCCGGCTTGGCAGGTTCAGGCGAGCCGAGCGATTCGGACGAGCCGGTCGGTCTGGCCCCTCGGTCTCCTTGCCATCGAGCAGACGGGACAGCGTCGCGATCTCGGCGCTCGAGATCTCGCGATGCTTTCCGGGAGGAAGCCCTTCGAGCTTTAGATTACCGATGCCGACGCGCTTCATTTTTTCCACGAAGTGCCGCGCCTGGAAAAGTTTGCTGCGCAGCCCATCGCGGCGGGCTTCTGAAAGCGTGACTTCATACCACGGCATTTCTTTCCCTTTCAAGCGCGAGATGCGCGCGCCCGTCATGCGTGCGAGGTTCTCGATTTCCGCGAACGTGAGCAGCGTCTTGAGCTTCAATTGATACGTCTGCCGCAGTTCCTTTGATTGCAGGATGCGGTTGGCGAGGTCGCCATCGTTTGTGAGCAGCACCAGGCCGGTCGAGTGATATTCGAGGCGGCCAACCGGAAACACCCGCTCGGAAACGCCCTGCAGAAAATCGCGTAGCGAGGGCCGGCCCTCAGGGTCGCTCATCGTCGAGACAACCTCCGGCGGCTTGTTCAACAGCAGGTAGACGCGGTCGGTGGCCGGGCGGAGGAGCTTTCCGGAAACCTTGATGTGATCGCGCAAAGCGTCGGCCTTCGAGCCCAGCTCGGTGATGGTCTGGCCGTTCACGGTGACGAGGCCGGAGGCGATCAGGTTTTCCGCGTGGCGCCGCGAAGCGATTCCCACACGCGCGATAATCTTTTGCAGACGTTCAAGCATGACTATTTTTCCTGGCTGGCTGCGACGACGCAACTCGCTGAAAGCCTAGAGAAATTGCAGTGACTTCAAGAAGGTTCGGAATTCCCCGCGGCGGCCGACGCGGCCTTTGAATCTTCCGGCAATTCGGTCTCCGTGTCCGCGAGATCCGCCCCCGGGGCACGATGGGACGGTGTGAAGGCTTCCGTTGCAACCTCGGGAGCGTCTTCTCCCAGTTCGCCGAGATCATTGTCATCCTCACCCTGGGCTGCTGCCACAACCACCTCGAAAGGCGCTTCCGCCGACCCCTCGCCGGGTTCGATCGGGGCAATGCCGGTATCCGAACCAAGAGCGGCCTGCGCGAGCTGTTCGAATTCCTTGAGGCTCGGCAACTCGTCAAGATCGGAAAGTCCGAAGCGGATCATGAACTGCTTCGAGGTGCGGTAGAGAATCGGGCGCCCGATCACTTCTTTGCGCCCGGCCGTGGTGATGAGCCGTTTTTCAAGGAGTGTCTTGATGACGCCGCCCACGTTGACACCTCGAATCTCGTTGATTTCGGGCACCGTGACGGGCTGCTTATAGGCGATCACGGCAAGCGTCTCAAGCGCCGGCATGGTGAGACGCAAGGGCGGCTGCAGGCTCTTGATGAATTTGCGCACCACCTCGTGATGCTGCGGCTTGGTGTAGAATTTCCAGCCCCCCGCGACCTTGCGCACCTCGATGCCGCGCTCGTCGATTTGATACGAGGCGGTGAGGAGGTCAAGCGCGGCGCGCGCTTCCATCTTTTCAACGCCGAGGGCGCAGGCGATCTGTTCCAGCGTGGCCGGCTCGTCAGCGGCGTAGATGATCGCTTCGAGAGCGGCCTGAATTTCTTGTGGCGTCATGTCTAACAACCTCGTCTTTCGTCAGGGCACGGCCTCGGCTTGCCGCACCTGCCCCGATCGTCACTGCGACTTCGCCGCCGCGGAACAACCCTTTGGTCTCCAGGGGGGCAAAGCTTCCGCTCCGACAGTACGCCCGCGCCTTAAGCCGGGCTTAGGCCCCCCAGGAAAGGCTTTGCCGCCCTTCCCCAACTGGTCTCGCTGCTGAGAAATACTCGCGCGCTCTTCCCCCATTCTACTCTACAGGTACTGCTCCTCGATCTTCGACATGGCGTCGGGCCCCGCAAACACCGCGTCGAACATCTTGTGCTTGCGCAGGCCGATATCGGCGAAAAGCTCCCTCTGCACCAAAATCACGGCTTGCATGCGCACCATTTCGAGTACCGCCAGCAGCGCGACGATCGTGGCATGGCGCGTCTCGCAGGTATCGAAGAATTCGAGTAGGGAGATGGGCTCGTCGCTCGCGATCAGACGCTGCCGCAACCGGTCCATCATCTGTGCGATGGAAACGCTCTCATGGCGCAGCTCAAATTTCGGCACTTCCTTGCGGCGTTCCAGTATCTGCTGGAACGTCTTGACCAAATCGACGAGCGAGACGGCCATCTCGCCCTCGATGGCATCACCGGTATAAAGGCTGCGGTCCGGATGCGACCAAACGTGATCTTCGACCTGCTGCTTCTGATAGAGAAGCTGCGCCGCGTTCTTGAATTTCTCGTGTTCGAGCAGCCGATGGACGAGCTCGCCGCGCGGGTCCAGCTCTTCCTCGGTCGCCAGCGGATCGGCCGGCAGCAGCATCTTCGACTTGATGTGGATCAGCGTAGCGGCCATGTAGATGAAGTCGGCGGACACGTCGATATCAAACTTTTCCAGCTGGTGCAGGTAATCGAGGTACTGCTCGGTGACTTTGGCGATGGGAATATTGTGGATGTCCATCTCCTGCTTGCGAATCAAGTCGAGCAGAAGATCGAGCGGCCCTTCATACACCGGCAAATTGATGCGGTAAGGTGATGCCATGGTCAGCCTATGTTACTCGCCTCCGCGCCCTTTCGAAAGAAAATGAGTCTCCCATGGCGCCACGGAGAGCCCGTGTGTCGACACAAGAATCCTTGTGGGTTGTGGGTTTCAGCGACCTCCTTTCGCGGTGCCCCTTCCGCGAGCCTGGGGTTCTTATTTCAGGCACCAGCTTGCGACACAGTCCCGAGCGGATGGGTTCGCTCGGACCAAAGCCGTTAAGCCGACTTCCGCGCCAAAATACGCAGCCGGCGGTAATCTAATTCCCAGGCGCCGTTCTTAAACAGCTCCGCGCGCGCCTGACTTTCGACTTCGCGCAAGAACGCGTCCTGCCGCTCCCTAGGTATCCGCTCCAGAACGAATCCTGCGAACATGCGCAGCCACGCTTCAAGCCCCTTCTCGCCGTCCTCCAGCCGAGTGGGCCGCTCAAAAAGCGCGGCCTCGCGAACCTCGAGGCTGTGCTTCTCCAAAAGCGCGGCATACTCTCCGACGCTCGGGTAGTACCAAACTTCGCTCGCGGGCCTGTGCTCGAGCTCCAACGCCGCACCGGCGCGCGCGATGGCCTCGACCAATCGCCGGATATTGCCCCTGCCGCCAAACTCGGCCACGAACCGTCCGTCGGGCTTCAGAGCTTTCGCGACGCCTCGGACTACTTTTTCCGGTTCAAGAATCCAGTGCAGCACAGCATTCGAGAAGACAGCGTCAAATTTGCCTTCGAAAGGCATCTCCCGCGCGTCGCAGACTTCGAATCGCAGGCTCGGATGTTGCTTGCGCGCCTGCGCAATCATCTCGGGCGACCGGTCGATCCCGGTCATTTCCGCGCCGTTTGCGGCTATCTCGGCACTCAGATGCCCCGTCCCGCAGCCAAGGTCCAGGATGTGCTCCCCAGACTGGGGGGCCAGCTGTTCCATAACGCCTTGGGCCTTTTCCCATACGAAGGAATGCTTACTGTCATAGAGCTTCGCGTCCCATGCATTGGTCGTCATGATGACTTGCGTGCTTGGTCCCATTTGAAGATGGCATTGCGGACGCGCTTCATGGTACGGCGTGCGGCGGCGTGTGCCTTCTTGTTGCCCGCGTCGAGGGTATCCCAAACCTTTTGCGGGTCGCCCTCAAACTCCTTGCGGCGCGCCTGAATAGGCTCAATCCACTTCACAAGATTCTCCGCCATGGCCTTCTTGCAATCGACGCAGCCGATGCCGGCTGCACGGCAGTCACGGTCCACTTTTGCAACGGTTTCCGACGGAGAAAACAGCTTGTGCCACGCGAAGACGGGACAAACCTCCGGACGTCCAGGGTCGGTGCGGCGCTGCCGCTGCGGGTCGGTCATCATGTTCCGCACTTTGGTGCGGATCTCCTCAGGCGGGTCGGAGAGCCAGATCGCGTTACCATAGCTTTTGGCCATTCGGCGGCCGTCAGTGCCGGGCAGCCGAGGGGTTTCCGTCAGCAGATGTCCCGGCTCGCGAAGAACCGTTTCGATGCGAAAGTACTTCCAGTTCTCCCGTCCGATGCGCTTCTTGAAATTTTGTGCCCCTTCCGCCAGTACCTGCTTGCGAAAAAGGGCTTCGTTGGGATCCTTGGCACGCTCGTGCAATTGAGCATCGGCAGGCATTTGTTCGGGCCTAGATGCGGATGGGTAGATCGCGGCGATCACCCCGTCATAGTTTTCAGCCTCGAAGCGCTCGTAATCGACGTCAAATCCATATCGGGCGTTAAATGTCTTCACGATCTCCCGGGTGAATTCGACGTGGGGGACTTGATCCTCGCCTACTGGCACGAGGAGGTCGTGCTTCGGGTCGCCGTACATGACGATATCGGCAGACTGCAGGAGCGGATAGCCCAGGAAGCCGTAGGTGCCAAGGTCGCGGTCCTGGAGATTTTCGATCTGCTCTTTGTAGGTCGGCACGCGCTCGAGCCAGCGGAGCGGCGCGATCATCGAGAGCAGCAGATGCAGTTCCGCGTGCTCGAGAATGCTCGACTGGATGAAGATCGTCGATTTATTGGGATCAAGCCCCACCGAGAGCCAGTCCATGGCGATCTGCAAGGTGTTCTCGGCGACCGATGAGGTGTCCTCGTAATGGGTCGTGAGGGCGTGCCAGTCGGCCACGAAGAAGAAGCATTCGTATTCTTGCTGAAGCTTGAGCCAGTTCGAGAGGGCGCCGAAATAATGTCCGAGGTGGAGGCGGCCGGTCGGCCGCATACCGCTGAGGACTCGCTTGGTGGGTGGTTTGCGCTGTTCCACGCTCTAGGATGTCTCCGTAAAATCAAAATTTAGGAACTTCGATGCCTTCGATGCTAACACAGCCCCGCAGCATTCCGACGCAGGTTCAGCAGCTGTGGCCCGGGTTGACGATCCTGGAGAGCAACGCTTGCCAACGACAGAGGAACTCAGGCGGGATAGCCAGGACTTTTCTTAATCTCGCCAATCTGGTCGAGATGGCGAAGCGTGTGAGTTGTCATGAAAATCACATACTCGTGACAGGTCATCGTACCGATGGGATGGACGATGCTGCGCGCGTGAAGGTCATCTTCGCAGGCGCTCAGGTAGGCGATGGTCTTTTCGCGGTTCGCGGCAAACTGTTCGAGCGCCTTCTGGAGCGAACCGAATTGCCCGCTCGGCCGCACGCGTTCCGGAACTTGCCTCTTCGTGGTTCGGTCCCCAGCCATCTTGCGTAGCTCAACCTGGCGCGCCGGCCGCACGACGCGCTCTGAGGCGATTGCCTCCTCACTGAGCCGCTTCAGCAGTCCCTTTTCGACCAGCGCAATATGCTCGACGCACTCCTCAATCGACCAGCGGTCTGGCGCCGGTTTGAACCTGCCCTGCACGTCGGTGATGCCTTCGCAGCCAGCAAGAAATGCAGCGCGCGACGCACCAAGCCCGGCGATAAGTTTCTCGCGTTCGCTTATTCCCACTGGCGACATTAAATTGATGGTCCGCATCAATCGGCTCAACGCCGGTGCGCGACCTTCCCTTCCATATCATCGCCGGTCGAAGCCGATGCGCCCTGCCGCACAAGGGTAACGAATGCGGACGCCGAACGCGGGAGCGTGCGATCGCGCCGGTACACGATGCCAAGCTCGCGGTGCAACTCAACGTCGGAAATCGGAATCAGCTTGGCAGTGCCGGCCTTTACTTCATCTTTGGCGAATGTCTCGCTGATGATAGAAACACCCAGGCCGGCGGCCACAAAGCGCTTGATCATCCCGACGCTTGGCAACTCCATCGTGACGCGCAGACGCGAACGGTACGGGCGGAACTGCTTGTCCAGCACCTGACGCATGAAGCCCGTCTTGGGAAAAATCAGCGGCTGCTCGGCGATATCGCTGGTTCTCACGCTCTTATAGGCGGCAAGCGGGTTGGCCGGATCGACCATCAGCATCAGCCGGTCGCGAAAGATGGAATGGACCTTGAGACTCGGCGATTTCACCGGAAGCGTCACGATGCCCACATCGACCGTGCCATCTTCGACCTTCTCGAGCACCTTGTGGCTGAAATTGCGGTAGATGCTGATCTGCACGGACGGAAAGCGGCGGCTGTATTCGGCGAAGATATCGGGCAGCACGTAGAGACACGTTGCTTCGTTCGCTCCCACGGCGAGCGTGCCTCGCGGCGTGCTGGCTTGGTCGGCCACCGCGCGCAAGGACTCATTGCGCAGCGTCAGCAGGCGCCCGGCGTATTCGAGCAGGGTTTCCCCGGCCACCGTGAGTCGCACCGATTTCCCCACGCGATCGAAAAGTTTTTGCCCGTATTCCTGCTCGAGTTGGCGGATCTGCGCGCTCACGGCGGGCTGGGAGCGGTAGAGTTTCTGTCCCGCGCGAGAAAAGCTGCCCTGCTTGGCAATTTCAACGAAAGTGATAAGGTGATCGAAGTCCATGGTATAGGCGTCGAATTATAGCAAACGCGGGGACGAATAGGGCGCCTAGGTGCTCGCTGAGGTTCGCCGAGGGCTAATTTAATTTAGACTCCCCAGTTGTTGCACACCTGCATTGTCTGTCGCTTTCGGTTCAAAATCAGGCCAGTACTTGGTCGACAAGCGCTTCCACAACAGAGATGCTCTTCACCAGTTGGCCGGGGACATGGTGGCGCATCTCGAAGATAGCCGGGATCGTTAAAGCTCACCCGCGCCTTGCCACCGGCGTCTTCCCACACGAGAACCAGCCCATCTATTTCGCGCGGCATAGGTCCCGCCTCAAACACTGCCGCCCCCTTGTGCGAGTTCACAGCGCTCGCAGCCCTAGGTTACGATATATTCCCTCCGTGAGAACACGCCTACAAGCAACCACCACTTCCCTGCTCCTGACTCTGCTCGTGGCGCTGGGAATTCGATTGGCCTACGCATGGTGTGAGATCGCAGCGATTCCCCGCCAGGACCTGCAGGCAGTGCCTTTTCTCTACGAGCCTGGGGATATCGCATACTCGGTCGCTGTCGGGAGGGGATTTGGATCACCGTTTCGCGTGGATACCGGCCCCACCGCCTGGACCACACCGGTCTACCCACTGCTTGTGGCGGGAGTTTTCGAGGTCTTTGGAACCTTCAACTTCCACGCTTTTCTGGCAACGATCGGATTGAATATTTTGTTTTCAGTGCTGACGTGCGTGCCGATTTTCTACGCAGGCAAGCGGGCCGCCGGAATCGGCGTGGGCGCCGGAGCGGCGTGGATGTGGGCGATTTTCCCGAACGCCGCAATCATCCCGTTTCAATGGGTTTGGGACACTTCCCTTTCCGGCTTGCTGGCCGCGACGATCTTATGGGCGACACTGGCGGTAGCTGAGTCAAAGCGCATCCGGGATTGGTGCGAGTACGGAGTATTGTGGGGCATCGCGCTGATGACCAATGCCACCCTGCTCTCGGGGCTGCCCTTTCTCCTGGGCTGGATGGCGCATCGCCAGTGGAAGGGGCCGAACCAACAGGGACTTGCGAAAGTCGCCCTCACGACGGGCGTCATCGTCCTCTGCTGCCTGCCATGGACCATTCGCAATTACGTTGTCTTCCACAGTTTCATCCCGCTGCGGTCGGCCCTGGGGTTGCAATTGTGGTTGGGCAACAACGACCAATACCGCGACGCTTTCCCGGGCTGGCTGCACCCGATCGACAATACCGCCGAGCGCGCCAAGTATGCCCGCCTGGGCGAAGTCGCCTATATGCGGGAGAAACAGCGCGAGGCAATCGATTGGATCATTGCCCACCCGCGGCGGGAGTTGGCTCTCTTCAAGGACCGGTTCATCGCCACCTGGGCCTGCACCCCGCACCCGTTGAGGGATTTTGGGCGCACTCCTTCCTTGTTGATCCGCAGCGTGTTCGTCAGCAACGTTCTGGCTGCCCTGGGGGCTTTGGCCGGAACGGTTCTTTTCTACGCAGACCGAAGGCTCCGGGCATACGCGGTTCCCGTGACCACATTCCCCGTCCTGTTCCCCTTCGCCAGCTACCTGAGCCAGGCCCTGCTTCGCTACCGGTATCCGATCGATCCAATCGTGCTCCTGCTGGCGGCAGCGGCAGTCCGCGCCGCAGCGGCGGGAGCCCCTGAATTCATGCGGGGGAAGTAAGCGCTTTCAGGCTCCGGGAAAAGGCTCGGTCGGCCATGCGCTCTAGCTAGGGCCAGGCATTGGGGAAATCCGGTAGTTGGCCGGTGCGACTATAAGAGAACCTTTGTGGGTGGCTTCCCAGCCACGACATCAAGGGGAGCGCGTGGCGGATACCTCTCGCGGTGCCATTTCCGCAAGCCTTCGGGTCACGGAGATGGAAGTAACCTTAGCGCCCTGATTTTCATCTATGCAGGTGTATTGTACCGGCTATAGGTCACCGGTAAATCAGAGAAGTCTCATGCAAACCCTGACGATCGACTCGCCGCAGCCAGCCGCCTACACATTGGAAGACCAGCGACGCATGAGCGTTGCGAAAAACTATTTCGCGTGGCAAGGACGTCTCGTAAGCCGCGAAATCGGCCGCAGGGTAATCGAACTCGGCTGCGGTGTGGGAAACTTCACCGGAACACTGCTGGATCGGGAAGCCGTCATGGCCCTAGACAAAGAGCCAAGCTGCATCGAGCGATTGAAGCTGCGCTACCCCAACCGCCACAACCTCGACACGTTCACCTGCGACGCGGACGTACTCGATGAGCGGCGGTGCGAACTGGCCGGATTCGGCGCCGACTCCTGCGTATGCTTAAACGTGCTCGAACATATTGGCGATGACGCGAAGGCATTGCGAGCCATGGCGTCGATTCTAACGCCAGGGGGCGTAATTGTGCTGCTCGTCCCCGCATTTCCCGCCTTATATGGCCCCATTGACAAGAATCTTGGCCACCACCGGCGATACACGCGCAATTCGATCACACAGCCGGCGGCGTCAGCGGGACTGCGGGTGAAGAAAGCCCACTACTTTAATTGCGTAGGCTTCTTGGGCTGGTGGATCAATTCCCACATCCTAAAGCGCGAAGCACAATCGGAGAAGCAAATCGAAACATTCGACAGGCTGGTCCCGGTACTGTCCCGAATGGAAGACATTGCGCATCCGCCCTTCGGTCAATCCCTGTTTGTAGTGCTGCAAAAGCCATGCTGATCTCGGTCATCATCCCGGTCTACAACGAATTTCGTACCTTCAATCAGGTGCTCGAACGGGTACGCCGCGCTCCTCTGCCGGAGGACTGCACGAAGGAAATCGTGGTAGTCGACGACGGATCGACCGACGGCACGGCGCAAATCTTCAGCGAGCACGCTCGAGCCGGCATTATCGTAGGCCAGCACTGTGAGAGGAATTTAGGAAAAGGCAGTGCGCTTCGCGCCGGAATTGCCCTTGCGAACGGCGACATCATTCTCATTCAGGACGGAGACCTTGAATACGATCCCGGCGATTATGCGCGCCTTCTTGAGCCGATCGTGCAGGGGCGGGCGGACGTAGTTTACGGCTCGCGCTTCCTGGGCCGTGGCGCGGGGAAAAAGTCGATGAAACCACGAATGAAGCTGCGCTACCGACTCGCGAACCGTATTCTCACCGCAGCCGCAAACACTCTGTTCCGCACCAGGCTCACCGATGAAGCCACCGCGTACAAGGCTTTCCGGGCGTCTGTGCTGCAAGAAGTAACGCTCGGGTGCGAGCGCTTCGAATTCTGCCCCGAAGTTACGGCCAAGCTGAGCAGGTTAGGCTATCCGATCAAGGAAGTACCCATCGACTACAACGCTCGCGGCATCGCCGACGGGAAGAAGATTCGATTCTTCGACGGAATCGAAGCGCTGTGGACGCTTCTCAGGTATCGCCTCGCCCCACGCAAGAGCTTCATTCGCAGCCAAAACCACCAGGCAGCGACCGCTCCCAGCCATTCTTACTAGTGATATCAGACTCTACCAGCACCTGCACCTGTTGCCCAAAGGCGTCTAGTTCGACCTCAATGAGACGCTAAATTCTGCGCCGAGGGCAATGTATGCTTGCGCCTATTCGATCGGGCGTCAAAGACGGAGGCCCTCAGTGAAGCGGCTCTAATCTAGCCGTTGTCGCAGCGTTCAAAATCTATCCCTAAGGCTCCTTAGGTAGATGAGGGCGCAAAGGGCGCAAGTGGTTCTTGACATATTCCGGCCTGAATACTAGAGTGGGGGGCAGTAAGAGGAGTCGCAAGGCGTTAAGGACTCAGAGACAGTGGCTCAATTCTCCAGATATGAGAGCGCGACTGGCCAAGTTAGCGTCGTAGGCCTTAGGGTAGTAGTAGGTGTACCCGCCTCGGTCTGGGGTTCAAGAGCCAGCTGAAACAAGGAAATTCTAAAGGCTCCTGAAACCCACTGACCGAAACTGGTTAGGTGGGTTTTTTGATTTTATGATCTCTTGAGGGAGGCTCTATGGCAGGGCAGAAGACGGTCGATAAGACGGTTGACAGGATAATGGAGCAGAAAACGGCTGGCAAGAAAGCAACTTTGACCGGCGCAAGGATCCTCTGGGAGTGCCTCGAGCGCGAAGGAGTAAAGCAGGTGTTCGGCTATCCCGGCGGCGCGATCCTTCCCGTATATGACGCGCTGCGCCACAGCTCTATTCACCACATCCTGGTCCGCCACGAACAAGGTGCCACGCACATGGCCGACGGCTATGCGCGCGCCACGGGCGATGTGGGTGTGGCCATCGCCACCTCGGGCCCCGGCGCAACCAACATGGTGACTGGAATCGCCACGGCCATGCTCGATTCAGTTCCCATCGTCTGCATCACCGGCCAGGTCGGCAGCAAGCTACTTGGCTCCGATGCGTTCCAGGAAACCGACATCACCGGCGTCACCCTGCCCATCACCAAGCACAACTACCTTGTGACCCGCGCGGATGAAATCGCGCCGACGGTTCGCGAAGCTTTCTACGTCGCTAAATCGGGGCGTCCCGGTCCGGTGCTGATCGATATCACCAAGGACGCGCAGCAGAGCTCGTGCGAATTCGACTGGGAAGCGGCCGAACCCAAGATGCGCGGCTACCGTCCCGATCTTTCTCCCGCGAAAGAATCCTACGACAAGGCAGTGGAGCTGATTCACGCCGCAAAGCGCCCGATGATCCTTGCCGGACATGGCATCTCGGTTTCCGGCGCCGAACACGAAGTGCAATCGTTTGCCGAGCGCGGCTCCATTCCGGTAGCAATGACGCTGCTGGGGCTGGGACACTTCCCCGCCACCCACGTGCTCAATATCGGGATGATGGGCATGCACGGCGAAGCCTGGGTCAACACGGCCATCCAGGAAGCCGACCTGCTGATCGCGCTGGGCATGCGCTTTGACGATCGCGTAACCGGGAACCTCAAAACGTATGCCCCCAACGCGAAAAAGATTCATGTGGACATCGATCCGTCGGAGATCAACAAGAACGTCAAGGTGGACGTGGCGCTCGTGGGCGACCTGCGCAGAATCCTGCAGGAATTGCAGCCGCGCCTGGAAATGAAAGACCGGCACAAGTGGCTCGAATTTGTCCGGCGGCTGAAGGGCGATTCCGCCGTGCGCGATATCCAGAATTTGCCGGATAACGGCCATTTGTATGCCGCGCACGTGATCAACGACCTCTGGAATGAAACGCGAAACAGCGAGACGATCGTTGTAACCGACGTGGGCCAGCACCAGATGTGGGAAGCGCAGTATTACAAGCACGATCGCCCGAGGTCACTGATTACTTCGGGGGGGTTGGGAACCATGGGCTTCGCCTTGCCGGCGGCAATCGGTGCGAAAGTGGCCTGCCCGGCGTCGGATGTTTGGGTGGTTGCCGGTGACGGCGGCTTTCAGATGACCATGGCGGAGCTAGCCACCATCGTGCAGGAAAATCTGAAGGTAAACATCGCCATCATCAACAACGGCTACCTGGGAATGGTGCGCCAGTGGCAGGAGTTCTTCTACGAACGGAATTACGAAGCCACGCCGCTGCTCAGCCCGGACTTCAAAAAGCTTGGCGAGGCCTACGGCATCCGCAGCATCATCTGCAACAAGCGTGCCGACGTGGTCCCGACCATACGTTCCGCTCGGGAGCATAACGGCCCGGTGCTGATCGATTTTCAGGTCGAACAGGAAGATACGGTCTACCCGATGGTGGCGGCGGGCGCCTCGCTGCATGAAATGATCCGGCGGCCCAGCCCGATCGTCGAAACGGCGGGAGACGAATAGGAAAATCCATGCTGCATACATTCATTGTGTACGTCGAAAACAAGCCGGGCGTTTTGTCGCGCGTTGTGTCGCTGTTCCGGCGGCGGGCTTTCAATATTGACTCACTCACCGTGGGGCGGACCGAAAAACCCGAAGTCTCGCGGATGACCATTGTCGTCGATGCCGACGAGGACCAGGCGCGACGGATCGTCGCCAACGTCTACAAGCTGGTAAACGTGCTGCTGGTGGACGACGTAACCGCACAATCGGCGATCACACGCGACCTGGCGCTGATCAAGGTTGAAGCGACGCCGGAATCAAGATCGCACGTACTAGAGCTGGCCAACGTGTTTCGGGCGCGCGTAGTGGACGTCGCTCACGACTCGCTCACCATCGAGATCACTGGTACCGAAGATAAGATCGACAGCCTTTTGGAAGTGCTGCGTCCCCTGGGCTTGATCGAGGTCGTGCGAACCGGCCAGGTCGCTATGCGACGCGGGACGAAGCTGACGGTCGCGACGGCGAAGGAAAGAGTGGCCGTGGTGCCGGACGACGACAGCGTCTCCTACTCTGTGTAATCCGCTTTTCGGCAGGAACAGAAGCGCCGATGCATTACCTGTTGTTCTACGATTACGTGGAAGATTACGTTGCGCAGCGCGCGCCCCTGCGCGCCGCGCATCTGAAGCTCGCCCGGGAGTCTCATGAGCGGGGCGAGATGGTATTGGGCGGCGCGTACGCCGAGCCGGACCACGGGGGAGTTCTAGTCTTTCGCGGTGAATCTCCCACTGCCGCCGAGAACTTCGCCAAAGCCGACCCCTACGTGCTCCATGGCGTGGTCACCAGATGGGAGGTGAAGAGATGGCTGACCGTCATAGGCGACGGCGCCACGATGCCTCCGCTTTAACACACGCCGTCATACTGAGCGAAGCGAAGATGCCCTCCGGCTTAGAGGCAATAGCGCCAGAGAGAGATTCTTCGCGCGAAAGCAGCGCTCAGAGACGGTCGTCTCCCTCCGGCAGCCCTAAACAAGATTCCTCAAGCGCAAGCCACGCTTAGAGTTTCAAAATCCGCGACGCATTCCCGCCGACGATCATTTTTCGCTGGGCGCTTGTCAGGTCGATCTGCTCGAGAAATTCCAATGGGCGGTCGTAGCCCATGTCGAAACAGAAGTCGCTTCCGATCATGACGCGCTCGGCGCCGACTTCCTGAATGACAAACTCCATAATCGTCTTGGAATGGACGATCGTGTCGTAAGTGAAGCGCCGAAGATACTCGCTGGGCGGGTGCGGCAGATTCATCTTCTTGATTTCAGGCCGCACCCTGTAGCCCTGATCAACGCGCCCGATCAGGATGGGCAGCGCGCCCCCGCCATGAGGAAGGCAAATTTGCAGCTGTGGATGGCGGTCGAGTACGCCACCAAAAATCAGCTTGCAAGCCGCAATCGCCGTATCGTAAGGATTGCCCAGGAGATTCGACAGGTAATAGGGCTGCATCCGCGGGCCGCCGAAATTCTGTAGGGGATGGAGAAAGATCGGCAGGTCCATCTGTTCGATTTGGCGATAGATCGGATCAAACAGCGGATCGTCCAGATCATGGGCTTCGTCAATATGCGTGCCCATATACACGCCGCGCATCCCCGGCAGCTTGCTGGCGCGGTTGAGCTCATCGATCGCGCGGTCGGGGTAGAGCATGGGGAGCATCATGAGCGCCACGATGCGCGTCGGATATTGCACGTGAGCTGCGCTAGCCCCGTCATTCCAGGCAGCGGCCAGCCTGCGTGAAAGATCCTCGTCCCCCCAGTAAACCATGGGGGTGCTGAGCGACACCGCCTGCACGGCGATCCCCTGCCGGTCCATGTCGGCGATCCGGGCCTTTAAATCCATGAATTTGGCAGCCATCACGTTGTTCCCTCCAGGCGTCTTGAAGGAAAACCCATCGTCGGTTTTGTGAAATTCGGCGTTAAACCGCCCGCCATCCTCCGCGATGACGTCAAAGAAGGTTTGAGGGTAATAGTGCGCGTGAATATCGACGGCCCGCATACCCGCCGTCTGAAGCATTCCGCTGGCCGCAATGGACGTTCCCGCCGCCGCTGCGGCGGCAGCGGCAACGCTGGTCTTAAGCAACCCGCGGCGCGATATGTGATGACCACAGTTGCAATCCTTGCCCGGACATCCCATTGTTCGCTCCTGTCGTGACTCGCTTGGATTCTAACGTAGCCAGCGGTGGAGCATACACCTGTTGTCTGCCCTGCAACCCCTACACTGCGGGGCGGACGGGGCGGACAAGAGAACCGCGTTCCAGACTCGCAAGCCCCAGCCGCCATCGGCGCGGCTGGCTGGAAGCCGCAGTGGCTGACCGCCCGGCCTGTACCTTGGGTCAGATACACCTTACGCAATCCTGTACCGGGCAACCCGGCGAATCGGTTCATGCCCCCATAAAATGCTACTTGAGTGATTCAGCCGCAACGTTCTATCAGCGCCGAGGACTTATGACAGAGCACACGACCCAGCTCGAGCATTTACCCACGACGGCAACCTGGAGACAATGGGAAGGCCAGGCGGTCAACGGCGAGTTTCCCTTGTACCGGTACCTGGGAAGCTCCGGCCACAGCGCTGTCTTTCTCACGAGTTACGGTGAAAGCAATGCTCAGGCGGCTGCCATCAAACTCATCCTGGACGACCCCGAAAAGGCCGAAGAACAGCTGAGGAGGTGGGGGCTGGCCAGGGGCCTATCGCACCCGAATTTGCTCCGTCTGTTTCAGTCAGGGCACTGTCAACTGGACGGCGTTCGGCTGCTCTACGTCGTGATGGAATATGCAGAAGAGGACCTGTCGCAGCTGCTTCCGCACAGGGCGCTCAGGCCGTCGGAAGCAAGCGAGATGCTCCGGCCTGCCCTCGATGCCCTTGGGTACCTTCATGGAATGGGGCTCGTGCACGGTCACGTCAAACCCGCCAATATCATGGCCTGCGCGAACCAGGTAAAGCTCTCAAGCGACGGCATCTGTCGATCCGGCGAATCAACCAGTAGCCCAGGTAGCCCCAATGCCCTCGATAACTACGGCGCACCCGACCGAAGATACTCACCGGCGTCAGATGCGTGGGCGCTGGGCATGACGCTGATCGAAGTTCTAACCCAGCACTTACCTGCCTGGGAACGATCAGCGGCGGAAGCCGAACCGGTGGTACCGGAAATGCTCGGGGAGCCCTTCGTTCAAATCGCCCGTCGGTGTCTGCGCCGAAATCCTTCGCTGCGGCTAAGAGCGTCCGACATCGCCTCCCGGCTTGAACCCTTGCCCGCGCAAGTGCAACCGGAAATCACCAAACCGAAACAGGCAGCCGGGGGGGCTCACTATTTTGTGTGGTTCGTCGCAATCGGATTGCTGCTTGCAGCGATCATGGCCAGTTCTATCCGTTGGAAGCACCACCATGCCCGGCAAACACAGCAAAGCGTAGTCGGAGGGCCCCATACTCAGAAACAGGCCAAGCCGGCTGCCATTGCGAAACTACCGGAGGTGAGCCTGCAGCACCCCGCCCCCCAAACGGATTCGCGGGCTTCTATCCAGGCCACCCCGAAAAAGAAGATATCGGTAGACAGCGCCGCGCCGGATAAAGCCATGCATCCGGTGTTGCCCGATGTGCCGCAAAAGGCCTTGGACACGATTCGAGGAACGGTAAGAGTCGGGGTGAAGGTGAGCGTCGATCCGTCTGGACGCGTGGCAGAGGCGACGCTCGATTCTCCCGGACCAAGCCGCTACTTCGCCAATCTTGCCCTGCAAGCGGCCGTGAACTGGACATTTGGCCCCGCAAACCTTACCGGTCCCGGCAGTCCTCGCCAGTGGATCCTGCACTTTGAGTTTTCGCCTAGCGGCCCTCGAGCACGTCCCGTGCGGGCGATTCCGTAGCTAGGCCCAACTCATGAGCACCCAACTTGTTGCCAAAGAGCGAGAACGCTCCAACTGCCCCGCGCAGCCGCTTTACAGTCTGTGGAGAAAACCCTTCCGCGTAATTCTGTCCGAAGCGAAAAATCCACCCCGATTCCGAACAAGCCAGGAGAAATTCTTGGCGCAAAACCCGCGGACCGAAGCGCAGGCATCCGCGTCTGGTTGAGGAATCTGAGTATCTTCATACGTGGAAGCCTAAGGGGTTGCAACCGCTGAATCGACGACGCGTTTCGGCGCGGCCGAAGCTGTGCCCCGACGAGTCCCCTGTAGGAGGCTTCTAGAACCAGAAAGGACCCGGCCAGATGACGGCGCTACAGAGGGCAACGGCGGGAACAACTGCAAAGCGAGCCAGGCGCTCGCTCGCCCCGTCAATCAGAAGAGACGAGCTTGTCAAATTGCGCTTCATCGAGGATGGGAACTTTGAGCGCTTTTGCTTTCTCAAACTTCGAGCCCGGGTCTTCACCCACGACGACATAGCTCGTCTTCTTGCTTACCGATGATCCCACCTTGCCACCGTGCGAGGCTACCAGCGCCTCGGCATCTTCGCGGGAGCGCCTCTTCAGCGTGCCGGTGAACACAAACGTCATGCCTGCAAATTTCGTGTCCTGGGGGGCTTGATGTTCTTCTTTCATGTTCACTCGCACATCCCGAAGCCGCGCAATGAGCTTCCGGTTGGCCGCTTCTGAAAAAAACTCGCAAACGCCTTCGGCGATTTTGGGACCGACCTCGGCCACTTCCATAAGTTTCTCGGAATGCGCGGTTTCCAGCGTATCCATAGAACCGAAATGCGCGGCGAGAAGCTGCGCAGTGCGCTCACCTACGAACGGAATCCCCACAGCGTAGATTAGCCGCGCCAGGCTGTTTTTGCGGCTCGCCTCGATTTCACCGAGCAGGTTTCGCGCAGACTTCTCTCCCATTCTCTCCAGTCCGGCGACGGTTTCAAGGTCCAGCTTGTAGAGGTCGGCAAAATCCTTTACGAGCTCTCTTTCGAGCAGCTGATCGACAATTTTTTCGCCCAGACCGTCGATATTCATGGCGTGTCGGCCGGCAAAATGAAGAAAGGATTCCCTTCGCCGAGCCGGGCATGAAACATTCACGCAGCGGTATGCCACTTCCCCCTCCGCGCGGTGAATCCCCATGCCGCACACCGGGCATTTCGAGGGCATATGGAACGGCTTCTCCTGATTTCCGTGTTTCACAACCTTCAGAACGTGAGGAATCACCTCTCCAGCGCGCTCCACCAGCACCGTGTCGCCCGCATGGATGTTGAGCCGTTCGACCTCGTCCATGTTGTGCAGCGTGGACTTCACGACGGTGACACCGCCAATTTTCACCGGCTCCAAGAAAGCCACAGGGGTTAGCGTGCCGGTTCGCCCGACATTCACTCCGATTTCGCGAACGACGGTCGTCTCCTGATGGGCGGGATACTTGTACGCGATGGCCCAGCGCGGCGCCTTCGCTGTAAAGCCGAGTTCGTTCTGCAAAGAGATTTCATCGACCTTGACGACGATCCCGTCGATTTCATAGGGCAGTTTGTCACGCCCGGCATCCCCACGTTCGATGTAGGCCTCGACCTCTTTCAATGAATGGCACAGCTTCCAGTCGTCGCTCGCCTTAAAATGGAGCAGCTTCAGGGTTGCGAGGACTTCCGAGAGGCGCTTCCTGGGTGCGCGTCCATCGACCAAAATGTAGTAGGCGAAAAAATCGAGGCGTCTCGATGCAGTGATTTTGGGATCGAGCACGCGGACGGCTCCCGCCGCCGCATTTCGCGGGTTTGCAAAAATCTTTCCACCCTGCTCCGCTTGCTGGGTATTCAATTCCCTGAAAGCGCGAGCGGTCATGATGACTTCGCCGCGAACTTCGAAATCCTCGTCTAGGCCCGCTTTCTTGAGCTGCGCCGGCAGAATGGTCAGAGGAATCGAACGGATCGTCTTGACATTGGGGGTCACATCTTCCCCTGTTGTGCCGTCGCCCCGGGTAACGCCTCGCACGAGCTTCCCCTTTTCGTATTGGAGGGAAAGACTCAGCCCGTCGAACTTATGCTCGGCGACGTAATCGATTCTCTCCCGGCCCGTGAGTTCCCGCACGCGCCGATCGAATTCGCCAAGCGCTTCGAAGGAAAATACATTGTCGAGGCTGACCATCGGAGACCTGTGGCGTACGCTCTGAAAACCATCCCGCGGGGCGCCGCCCACTCGCTGTGTGGGTGAGTCAGGGGTCCGCAAATCCGGATGTTTGTCCTCCATCTGCCGGAGCTGGACCACCAACCGGTCAAACGCGGCGTCGGAAATTTCAGGATCGTCGGCGACGAAGTACAAATATTCATGGCGGCGAATCTGTTGGCGCAGGCGCTCGATTTCCTTGGCGGCGTCGCGGATTTTGGACATGGAAACCTCAGCAGGAAGCAATCGATAGCAACATTCCACGATATTATACAATGCTCGGTTGCCATAAAACCCGGGACACCAAATGCCAGACGGAATCAAGGACGCGCTTCTCATCTACAACCCGACGAGCGGCGGGAAACGCCATCGCCGCTTTGGCGAAGTCGAACAGGCCGCAAGAATCCTAAAGGACGCGGGCATCACCACCGAACTGGCTCCGACCACGGCGCGCGCTTCGGCCACGCGAATGGCCCGCGACGCCGTCGCGCAGCGGCGCGGCATGATCATCGTCTGCGGAGGCGACGGCACCGTCAATGAAGTGGTGAACGGCATCGCCGGAAGCCAGGTTCCCATGGCGCTGCTGCCCGCGGGAACCGCCAACATCCTTGCGAAAGAACTCGGCATTCCGTGGGACATTCCTCACGCCGCCCGGCTTATACCCGGCGCAACGGTGCGCCGAATCGCGCTCGGCTTGGCCGAAACGACGAACGGGAACCACACGGAGAGCATCCCGCCCGGAGGTCGATACTTCCTGTGCGTCGCGGGAGCCGGCCCCGATGGCGCCATCGTCCATGGAGTGGATGAAGGATTGAAGAAACGCGCAGGCATCGTTGCCTATTGGACCGAGGGCGCTCGCCAATTTTTTAATTATGGCTTTCCCGAGATGACGGTTCTCTCTGCCGCGAAGCAACAGCGAGCCACATTCGTCGTTGTCGGCCGCACGGCGCACTATGGGGGCCCGTTTAAGATTACAACCGGCGCAAGCCTCTACGAGGATTCCTTCGAGATCCTGACGAATTCAAAGCAGAGCCGGTTCGGTTACCTGGTGTGTTTGCCGGCGCTCTGGCTGGGGAAGCTTCGCCGCATGAAAGGCATCGAAGCTTGGAAGGCGACCGATGCGGTTTGCGAGCCGTTGGGAAACGAACCCGTCTATGCTCAGGTGGACGGCGAACCGATCGGGCCTGCACCCATTTCCTTCCGCATCGTGCCCGACGCCCTATCTCTGGTAGTTCCCGCGCCGGTGAAAGCATAGCCGCCCAAGAGGCCGCCGCCTTGGAACCCTTTACACATGCGCTGGCGTCGGTAGCCTTGGCGCGGACTCGACCGAAGCTTCTGCCCAGATTCGGGCTCGCGATGCTGATCGGCAGCGGAGTTGCGCCCGATCTTGATTATGCAAGCTATTGGGGCGGCGCCGGAGCATTTCTGCGTTTCCATCGCACGCTGTTTCATTCGATTCCCGGCGCGGCGCTCACGACATGCGCAATGGCAGCCGCATTCTGCGCCCTTGATAAGCAATGGAACGGGAAGACACCGCAAAAGAGCCCGACAATCCCGTTCACTTGTGTCTCCGCGCTTGCAGTGTGCGCCGTTGGCTGGGGCGGCCATATTTTGCTCGACCTCGCAAGCGGTGAAGGCCTGCAACTTCTTTGGCCTTTTCGCGTGCATTGGACCGCATGGAACCTTGTAGCCAACTTCGATCCCTGGGTGCTCCTGCTGCTAATCGGAGGCCTCCTGCTTCCGCAATTGTTCCGCCTGGTCGGCGAAGAAATAGGCACCCACAGAAGGAGCAAGGCTGGAGCGGGTACGGCCATTTTCACGCTGTTGCTGCTGGGCGCTTATCTGGGTGCCCGCGCCGACCTGCGCAGCCGGGCCATCGATCTCTTGCTATCGAGCGAATATCGAGGGCACGAACCCCTTGCAGCGGGTGCATTCCCCTGGTCGGCCAACCCTCTGAATTGGCGGGGAGTCGTGTCTACTGACAACACCATGGAAGAACTTCTCGTCCCGCTCAGTTCGCCAGCTGACTTCAACGCCGGTCGCAGCCTCACGCACTACAAACCGGAGGAATCGCCGGCGCTCGAGGCTGCCGAAAAAACGGAGTCAGCCCAACGGTTCTTGAAGTACGCAGAGTTCCCGCTGGCGAGCGTAGGCCGACGCGAAGACGGCTACAGATTCGAGCTTCGCGACGTTCGATTTCCCGCCCGCAACGCAAGCCCGGCCAATGTCATTGTCCGGGTCGACCTCGACAGCAGTCTTCGCGTCACGCGCGAGCAATACCGGTATGCATCGTCCTGCGACCCCTGAAGGGATCATTCCTGGGCGGGCGACCTGTGAAGTGCGAGCCGGTTCGCGACATAGAGAAGCAGGAGAAACGCAATTACAATCAGGATGAAAATGCCGGCGTGTCCGACCACAAATAGCAATGCCCCCTGGCCATATCGCACGGCAAAAACGCCTTCGGCGACATATCGAACTCCCCTCCCCAGGACCAGAGCGAGCACGAATGTCTTGAGCGGCACCTGAAATACCCCCTCGGCGAGCACGAACACCTTGAATTGCATCGGAGGCGGAAGAATCGCGGGAATGAAAAGGCTCCGGAAGGCATGGCTGTCGACCCAGCGCTTGGCCTTGAGCGCGTAGCGTCCCCCGTGGCGGTGAAAATAGACCTCCCCGCCCTTTTTTGCCAGCCAGTAGATCCAGATGCAGCCAAACAGGGACCCGAGCGTTGCCATGCCCGCGTAATAGAGCATTCGGTTGGGCCTGTCGATGCACATTTTCATTACCAGGGCGTCGGTAATGAAAGGAAACGAAAGCACCGACGAATCAAGGAATGCCACGGCGAAGATTCCGCCGCCTCCCATTACCGCAACGAAATGCTGCAGCCATACGGGCAGCTTCACTTGCTTCATACTTTGGAAGTGTAGCAGAGTCGCCAGGATGCTTTCGGCGCGCGGTTCGCTCTCGAAAATTGCCCAATCGCATCTGCTCGGTTAGAATTCATGCTTACTCAAACTGAACGAAGACCAACGGAAGCAAGGCCAACTTGACCAATTCTACTCGGGCAGTGCCGCTTCTTGACGGACTCAACGAACGCCAACGCGAAGCCGTTCTCGCAACCGAAGGGCCCGTACTGGTTTTAGCGGGCGCCGGCACGGGCAAAACGCGTGTCATTACCTATCGCATCGCTCATCTTCTCGAACGGCACGTGCCGGGAAGCGCGATCCTGGCGGTCACCTTTACGAACAAGGCCGCGAACGTCATGAGAGAGCGGATTAACACGGTTCTAAGGGCCAGCGGCCAGACGGCATCCGCTGTGTGGGTCTCCACGTTCCATTCTTTCTGCGCGCGGCTCTTGCGGCGGGAAGCCACGCATCTGGGACTCCCCCGCGATTTCGCCATTTACGACGACGACGATCAGACCGCCGCAGTCAAACGCGCATTGCTGCAGCTTGATCTGCCGACAGACGATTTCCCTCCTCGCGCGCTTCGCTCGCAGATCAGCCACGCGAAGAATCACGGCGTCACCCCGGAAGAAATGCGCGCGGACGCCGATCAGTCACGGGACGGAATGCGCCAGCAGGCATCCGAGGTCTACTCCGCCTACAACTCGATCCTTCGCAAGGCCGCTGCACTCGACTTCGACGACCTGCTGCTGCGGTCGGTCGAGCTTCTGCGCGAGCACGCTGAAGTGCGCGCGGCGTGGAGCTCGCTCTTTCAATATGTGATGGTTGATGAATTTCAGGATACGAATGCGTCCCAGGAGGAACTCGTGCGCCTGCTGGGGGGGGCGCGCAAGAACGTATGCGTCGTAGGCGACGAGGACCAGTCGATTTACGGATGGCGGGGGGCGCGCGCGGGCAATCTGAAGCGCTTCACCGAGGATTTTCCGGGCGCGAAAATCATCCGGCTGGAGGAAAACTACCGCTCGACGCAGACCATTCTTGACGCTGCGGCCGCCGTCGTTGGCAATAACTCCAATCGCCTCGGCAAAAACCTGCAAGGACACATCGGCGTGGGCAAGCGCCTGACCTTTTTCGAGGCACAGGATTCGGTCGCCGAGGCGGAATTCATTTGCGGCGAACTTTCTTCGTTTGTGCGCAATGAACCGGAGGCGCAGGTCGCAGTACTCTACCGCACCGGGTCGCAGTCGCGTTCGTTTGAGGAAATTCTGCGGCGGATGGGGATTCGGCATCGCGTGGTGGGCGGCTTCAGCTTTTACGAACGCGCGGAGGTGCGAAACGCGCTGGCCTATGTGCGCCTGCTATTTCACCCTGAAGATGATGTTTCCTTGCTACGGATCCTTAATGTGCCGCCCCGCGGAATCGGGGCGGCGACGGTCGCCCTTCTCGACGCGCGGGCCAAGGAAACCAACCAGTCCCTTTGGGACGTAATTCGCCCCGGGGAGCTTGGCACGGGCAAAAGGCTCACGGCCGCTCTGAACAGCTTTCGCGAAATGATAGAAGGTTTGCAACGGGCTTGCTTGAATCTTTCGCCGGCGGAGCTGATCGAGCGAGTGCTCGACAAGACCGGCTACCTCGATTGGGTGGAGCAGCAGGACAACATGGAGCACACATCGCGTGCCGACAATCTGCGTGAACTCTCAAACGCGATGGCTGAAGCAACCTCCCAGGACCAGACGCTGGAAGATATGCTTGACCATGCCGCCCTGGTGAGCGATGCGGACCAATATGATGAGTCGGTTTCTGTCTCGCTGATGACTCTGCACAGCGCCAAAGGCCTCGAGTTTGATGCGGTTTTTCTCGCCGGCCTGGAGGAAGGGCTGCTTCCGCACAGCCGGTCGCTCCATAGCAATAGCGAACTTGAGGAAGAGCGACGTCTGTTCTACGTCGGGATGACCCGCGCCAAGCGCTCGCTTGTTTTGTCTCGCGCGATTTATCGCCGGAGCTATGGCGAAGAGCGCCTACGGGCTTCACTTCCTTCACGCTTCGTCGCTGAAATCCCTGGAGACTTGATCGAGGCGGCCGCCGGTTCTTACTCCGAACCTGGCCAGTCGCGCCGCTACGAACCCGATCCCGAGTTCTCCGAAGGCTACCCATCACGCCAGCGCCGTCCGTCCTACGGATATCCCCCGCGCCAGGCGCGCGCGACGCCCACTCCGCCGCCGCGGTCTTCGAGCAATCCGTTGATCGGCGCGCGCGTTCGGCACTCGAAATACGGCGTGGGAACGATCATCGAAATCGAAGGCGAGGGCGAAGACCGCAAGCTCACCGTCAGCTTCCAGGATCATGGGGCGAAGAAACTGGTGGAGCGCTACGCCAATCTGCAACTCGCTTGAGCGATCAGCCCACGGTTGCACGGAACTGGCGCACAAGGTAGAGTTTCCCGTTGGTCGCTCGCGGAGGGTGGCGATTGGACCCACAGCTTTTCCGTACGAAGAGTATCGATCAGCTCATCTCCGACGCCAATCTGCCCGACCGACGGCTGAAGAAAACCCTTGGCTGGCTTAGCCTCACCGCCCTTGGCGTGGGCGCGATTATAGGAAGCGGCATATTCGTGCTCACTGGCACCGCCGCCGCAGGCGAAACAGTCCAGTTCCCTTCTTTGCTGAAAGCTCCCCTTCTCGATGTGCTCCTGCATGGCAGGCACGCGTTAGGCATCGCGGGCCGCCCTGGCGCCGGCCCCGCAATTGCAGTTTCCTTTTTTGCCGTCGCCGTGATCTGCGGCTTGGCGGGGTTGTGTTACGCGGAACTGGCCTCGATGATTCCGATTGCGGGCAGCGCTTATACATACACATACGCGACCTTGGGTGAATTGATTGCCTGGATCATCGGGTGGGACTTGATCCTGGAATACGCCGTGTCCAACATGGCCGTCGCGGTGGGCTTCTCGGCCTACATCAATAGCCTGCTCGATTCTTTTGGCATTCATCTGCCCGCCGTCTTGAGTTCGCCCGCCTATTCGCCCGACACGGGATGGGCGCGCCATTTCAACATCATGGGCTTTCTCGTCGTAATGTTTCTCACGGTGCTCCTGGTTTTCGGCATTCGCGAATCCGCCGGTGCGAACAATGTGATGGTTGGAATCAAGATCCTGGCCATCGTGGTGTTCTGCGTCGCGGCAAGCAAGTACATCCACCCCTCGAACTGGCATCCGTTTTTTCCAAATCACATGCAGGGAGTTCTCACGGGCGGGGCCATCGTCTTTTTCACCTATATTGGCTTTGACTCAGTCTCCACAGCCGCCGAGGAATGCCACAATCCGAAGAAGGATCTGCCTATTGGCATCTTGATTTCCCTCTTCGTGTGTTCGTTCCTCTACATCGCGGTCGCACTGGTTCTAACGGGTATCCAGCATTGGAGCAAGCTCAACACCGCGGCGCCGGTTGCGGAAGCGCTCGAAGCGATTGGACTCAATGGCGTCAATCGATGGGTTACCGCCGGCGCTTTGATGGGCATGATTTCCTCGATTCTCGTATTTCAGCTTGGCCAGGCGCGTGTGTGGTTTGCAATGTCGCGCGACGGCCTTCTTCCCGCTGCGTTTTCCCATGTTCACCTGAGGTTCCGGACCCCGCACGTGGCCACCTGGGTCGCCGGCTTTTTCGTCGCCATTCCCGCAGGCATCTTCGATATTGGCACTCTCGCCGACCTTTCAAATATAGGCACCCTGTTCGCCTTCATCCTCGTTTCCGTTGCCGTCTTGATCTTGCGCAAGCGGCAGCCGGAGCGTCCGCGCGGGTTCCGCGTTCCCTGGACGCCGTGGATACCCATCGCCTCGGTGGTTTGCTGCTTTGTCCTGATGGCGAGCTTAACCGTGGAAAACTGGCTGCGCTTCTTCGTGTGGCTGCTGATCGGATTATGCGTGTACCACTTTTATGGCCGCAAGCACAGCGAACTAGCCCTCGCCTCTTCGTCCAGCGGAAACTTGAGAGGAGAAGGAGGGTGATGCGCCACCGTCGTTTAGCCATCTTCGCCCTGGTCGCGCTGATACTTTTCTTCAACCTGCCGTCGTCCTTCGGCTGGGGCCAGAGCGCCGACCGGTTCATCACGAACAAAGCCGTCGACACGCTGCCACCGGAAATGTTTCCGTTTTTTGACCGGAACCGCCAGTTTTTGGTGCAGCACGTCACAGACCCCGAATCGGAGAGCAAAGACGCCGACGAACAAAATGGCTTCATCCGGCTCGACCACTATGGCCAGTTCCCTTTTTCAGCGCTTCCTCATTCCTATACGGCCGCCGTCAGCAAATTCACCCGGCGCACCGTGGAAACCTACGGCCTGCTCCCCTGGCAGATCGGAATCTACAGCAAGAAACTGACCGATGCACTCGAAGCTCACAATTGGACCGAGGCAAAACTTTCCGCGGCGATCCTTGCTTATTACGTGGCCGCCGCGCATGACCCTTTCAACACCACCACGAACCATGACGGCAGCCTGTCTGATCAGCCGGGCGTCAACGAGCGATTTAGCACCGGGCTCGTCGACCGCTACCAGCTGTTCTTCTTCGTGAAACCCGACGAAGCTGCGTTCCTTCGCGACCCCACGGAACATGCGTTTCACAGCGCGATGGGCGCCCACGCCTGGCTCGAAAATGTGCTCTGGTCGGACTACCGCGCGCATCAAGGCCTGGCCAGTTACGGCGACTCTTACTACGACCGCTTCTACGCGCAGGCTGGGGCCGTGCTAATCCGCCAGTTCTCTGACGCGGCAACCGACGTCGGCTCATTTTGGATGACGGCATGGATCAATGCCGGGCGGCCCCAGTTGCCTTCCCAGTGATTCACTGACGCGATGACAGAGCCCACTCGACAGCCGACGATCATCGACAGTCTCCCGAAGGCGGAACTCCACTTGCATCTTGAAGGCTCGATCCGCCCGGAGACAGCGGTCGAACTGGCGGCGCGCCACGGCGCAAAACTCACTGTTGCCGAAGTCGCCGCGCGCTACAGTTATGCCGACTTTGCCGGGTTCATTGATGTGTTCAAGTGGGTCACTTCGTTCCTGCGGGATCCCGACGATTACGCCCTCATCACCCGAAAGCTTCTGGAAGAGCTCCTGCGCCAGAATGTGGTTTACGCCGAAATCACAATATCGGCCGGCGTGATGTTGCGGCGCATGCAAAGCGTCGAGGCGAATTTCGCCGCCATCCGCGAGACATCGCAAATCGTCTCTTTCAACCGCCTTCGCACCGCGTGGATTTTCGACGCGGCACGCCAGTTCGGCGCCGATTCCGCCCAGGAAGTGGCGCGGTGGGCATGCAAACTGCACAATTCCGGCGTGATCGCCTATGGCATGGGCGGCGACGAGCTTTCCTGGCCCGCCGCGAATTTTCGCGCCGCTTTCGATCTGGCCCGCAACGGGGGTCTGCATATCCTCTGCCATGCCGGAGAAATCGGCGGCTCGGAATCGGTACGCGAAGCGGTTGAAGTTCTTGGCGCCGAGCGCATCGGCCACGGCATCGCCGTCATGCATGACCCATCCTTGGCCGAAACTCTGGCCGTGCGCCGCATCGTGCTCGAAAACTGCCCGACCAGCAATCTCTGCACGGGGGCGCTCGCCAAGCAAATCGGGAAACCGTCAGCGTCGCTGGCAGACCATCCCCTTCTCAAGTTCCTTGAGGTCGGCTTGCCCGTCGTTCTTTCAAGCGATGATCCGGCTCTGTTTCACACCGATTTGCTGACCGAGTATTCCCGTGCTGCATCACTCGGGCTTTCGAACAAGCAGCTTCTGCAGCTCGCCGAGCAGAGCTTCAACTCGGCCTTCCTTTCCCCGCTCGACAGGCGCCAATTGCTCGATGATTTTCGCGCCGCGACAAAATCCGCAGGGCTGCTATAATCCCTTTTCGCTTGGTGGCGCTTGGCGGGTATTGTTGTTCGAGCCGGCTCCCGCGAACAACCACACCATGAAAGCTCACGTCTGGGTCATGCTGAAGTCCACGGTCCTCGATCCCCAGGGACAGACCATTCAACGCGCGCTGTCTTCGCTGGGTTATGCGAAGGTTCAACAGGTGCGCCAAGGAAAATTCTTCGTCCTCCAACTCGACGGCCTCAGCCGCGACGAGGCCGAGGCGCAAGTCGAACGCATTGCCAAGGACGTGCTGACCAATCCTGTCATCGAGGAATTCCGCTTCGAGATCCTCGACTGACGCATCGCGACGAGGCAGACAGGTTCGCTCCCGCTCCGGCCAATCTTGCTTCGCTGTGGAGTGGCTGTAATCCAACTGAAAACAAAGGGCATTCAGGCATTTCTCCTTTCACAGAAAGCTCTGTTCGGGCCGGGCGTTTTTCCCACCGATTCGCGTCGCCTGTACGAACCAGCAACACGCGTCGGCGTGACTGCTTGTCGCATCAGGCGGGTATGCTAATCTCATTAAAAAGCTACCGGCACCATTGCAAATGGCCAGGCGCTTCTGAGGAGTCAACGTTTATGTGTGGGATTGTGGGCTACATTGGGCCAAAACGCGTTGTGCCATTGATTCTCGACGGTCTCCGGCGCCTCGAATATCGCGGGTACGACTCGGCAGGCATCGCCGTCATCGGTGACAACGGCAAGATGGAGATTCGCCGCGCTCCGGGAAAACTCCGCAATCTCGAAGAATCGATTCGCATTACTCCCCTCGACGGTGTCTACGGGATCGGCCATACTCGCTGGGCGACTCACGGCCGTCCGACCGAAGAGAATGCTCACCCTCACCGCGATTGCACCGGCCAGATCGTGGTCGTTCACAATGGCATCATCGAGAACTACATCGAATTGAAGAAGCAACTGCTCGCCGAAGGCCACAAATTCCAAACTGAAACCGACACGGAAATCATCGCGCACCTCCTTGAGAAATTTTCCAAGCATTCATCCCTGGAGGATGCCGTCCTGAAGGCCGTCAAGGTCATGGGCGGCGCCTACGCCCTGGTGGCGGTTTCTACCAACGATCCCAACAAGATCGTTGCGGCGCGGCTCGGGCCGCCAATCGTCGTCGGCCTTGGCGAAAATGAGTTTTTTGTCGCCAGCGATATTCCAGCGATCCTGGCCCACACGCGCAGCGTTTTCTTTCTCGGAGATGGCGAGGTTGCCGTCCTGACGCCGCAGGGGGTGCGCCTGCTTGATTTTGAGAACCGCACCATTACCCGCCCCGCCCAGCACATCTCCTGGGACCCGATCATGGCTGAAAAGGGCGGCTTCAAGCATTTCATGCAAAAGGAGATTTTCGAGCAGCCTCGGGCTGTTCGCGACACGCTCCTCGGGAGGATTTCGCAGGAAACCGGAAAGGTCTTCCTCGATGAAATGGACATCACCGAGCAGGAATTCAAGGATTTCCGCGACGTGAAGATTGTCGCCTGCGGCACCAGTTGGCACGCGGGTCTCGCGGGAAAATTCATGATCGAACGCCTCGCGCACATGCCGGTCGAAGTCGATTATGGCAGCGAGTATCGCTACCGCGATCCCATCGTCGACAAGCACAGCCTCGTGATTGCCATCAGCCAGTCGGGTGAAACCGCCGACACCCTTGCTGCGGAACGCGAGGCGCGACAGAAGGGCGCGAAGGTCCTCGCGATTTGCAACGTGGTGGGCGCCATGCTCACGCGTGAAGCCAACGGCACCATTTACACGCATGCCGGCCCTGAGATTGGCGTAGCCTCCACCAAGGCCTTTACGGGTCAACTGACCGCGCTCTTGCTGACAGCCCTTCGTCTCGGCCAAGTGCGGGGCAAACTCACATCCTCCGCTTCTCAGCATCTGATGCGGGCAGTGACGCGCATCCCGCACCAGATCGAAAGCATTCTCCACCGCGATGCGGAAATCGACGACCTCTCCCGCCAATTCTTCCGGCACACCGACTTCCTCTATCTCGGCCGTGGCATTCACTACCCAATCGCGCTCGAAGGCGCCCTTAAACTGAAGGAGGTCTCCTACATTCACGCGGAGGGCTATCCAGCCGGCGAAATGAAGCACGGCCCGAACGCGCTGATCGACGAAAATCTTCCGGTGGTGCTGATCGCAACCCGCGACGAATCGGATCCCGCCTCGATGCTCCGCTACGAGAAGACCATCTCCAACCTGCAGGAAGTGAAGGCGCGCGACGGCATTGTGATTGCCATCGTCACCGAGGGGGATCACTTCGCGCGGGAAACCGCGAACCACGTGATCGAAATTCCCTCCGCGCCCGATCTGATTGCTCCGATCCTGGAAATAGTGCCGCTGCAATTGCTCGCCTATCACATTGCCGTGCGCCGCGGGTGCGATGTGGATCAGCCTCGCAACTTGGCGAAGTCGGTCACAGTCGAGTAGCCCAAAGCACGTTGCTGCTCTAAAATCAGGGCATGAACCGCCAACGCACGTTTCCTCGAAAAGACACATCAGCTCTTGGTCGGGCGTTTTTATGTATCCTCTCGGCCGCGTTATCGTTGGGGGCGCCACGCGCGCCCGCGCAAGGGCCTTCCGGTGCCTCGCCGCTGCTATCGGTACAAGTGACGGGATCTTCCCGCTTCAAATCCGAACAGATCGCGCCTTCCGCGGGGCTTCAACCCGGAAGCGCCGTTACTCGCGAGGACATCCAAGCAGGGGCTGACCGGCTCGCAAAACTGGGCCCTTTTGCTTCTGTCCAATATCGATATTCAACCCTCGGTTCCGGGATCAAGATCGAGTATCAAGTGACCGATGCCCCCGCGATTCCGGCATCGTTCGATAATTTTCCGTGGTTCACCGACGAAGACTTGCTCGCTGGAATTAAGAGTTCGGTTCCGCTCTTCGATGGAACGGTTCCCGCCCAGGGCGTCATCCTCGATGACGTTTGCACCGCAATTCAGAAACTGCTAGAGGGGAGGGGGGTGCACGTTCGCGTCTCTCACGCGCTATCGGTGAGCGGAGTGGGAGGCCGACCGATGCAGCTTTTCAGCGCCGAAGGAGATCAGTTGAATGTCGCCGGCATTCAATTCTCCGATGAACTAGCAAGCAGCGACCGCATGATCAGAGACCGCGTCACCGACCTGCTCGGCAAGCCATTTTCCCGCAGCGCCATTGAGATTTTCGAGCTCGAGCAGGTTCGTCCTGTGTATCTGTTGCATGGATATCTGCAAGTCAGGTTTGGGCTGCCCACCATGCGCTTGGCCGGCCCCCCCCAGGGTTCTCTTCCCAATAAGCTGATGGTGCAGGCGCCCATTGAGCCCGGGGCGGCCTACACGTGGAGCGGCGTTACGTGGAAGGGAAACTACTCAATCCGGCCTGAAGGCCTGGATGATTTTGTAAAGCTCAAGACGGGGGATCTCGCTGACGGCATGAAGATCGAAGCCGCCTGGCAGGGCGTTCGCGATCTGTACAGCGGGCGCGGATTCCTCGACGTAAAGCTCGACGCAACGCCGGCATTCGACGATGCCGCGAAGCGAGTCACATACGCGGTCTCGATTGACGAAGGCCCGCAATATCACATGGGAAGCCTCGTTCTTACTGGGCTTTCAATGGATGGCGAGAAAAGAATAAGATCTGCGTGGACGATCATGCCCGGTGCTGTTTTCGACAAGAATCTCTACGACGCTTTTGTGGATACCGGCATTCAGAAGGCGTTCGCCGGCTCGCCTTTCCGTTACGACAAGATCGGCCGCTTCCTGCAGGAAAACCCGAAGGACTCCAAGGTGGATGTTCTGCTCGATTTTCAGTGAAACGGTCGGGAGCTATAATGGCGTTGAGCGAGGAGGTTTCGCTTGGGGAGGCCCGGGGGAGCATGCGGTCATGCGGTCATGGCTCGGTCGGTTTACCGCGATACACGGGAAGGCCGATGCGTTTCCTTGATCTGGTATTTTGGGCGATGCTTTCGCTCCTGCTCGCCGCGCTTACGCTGAATTCCGGGGTGCGCGTTTCCGCCAGCTCCTCCCAGGATACCAAGTCCCCCAAAGACGCCGAAGCCGAGGCGGAATTGCACAAAGCGATCGCGAGAGCCGGGAACGATCGCGCGGCACTTATCCGGAATCTGAAAGACTATCTGCAGCGTTTCCCAAGTTCTCCCCGTGAGGGGAATGTCTACCAGGCCCTGGTCGAGGCGTGCCAGCAGGTGCGCGATATCGCCTGCGAACTCGAGTATGCCGAGCGACTGATTGCAGCCCAGCCCGATAACTCCGACATGATGATGCTGGCCGTCGACCTCTTGCGGCGTCGGGGCGATGACGCGAGCCTCACCCGCGCGGCCGGGTACGTGACGCGCGTGCTCGACCGCATCGAAAAAGCCAGCCCTGCGGAAAGGCCTGTGCAGCAATCGGTCGCCCAATGGCGCGACCGCCAGCAACGGATGCGCACGGGTCTCTACGCGCTGCGGGGAAATGTGGAGAAGGAGCAGCGCGACTACGATGCCGCTGTAGAAGACTTACAACTGAGTTACTCGGTCCACCCCAACGCCGCAGCCGCCATCATGCTCGGAGAAATCGCGGAAACAAGGAACGAACTCCCAACGGCGATCTCTGAATACGCGCTGGCCTTTGTTCTTCCAGAAGACCAAGACGCCGGAATAGTGGACCGCCATGAAGTCCGCATGAAGCTCGGAAATGTGTGGCGGCAGGTACATGGCAGTGAGGACGGCTTGGGGCAGGAAATCCTGGCGGCCTATGATCGGCTAGACGCGCGCCCGTCGGCGGAGAAAGAAGAATTGACAGCGCCGAACAGAGATGCGAAAAGCGTTTTCGATTTTGTGCTTCGGCGGCCCGACGGTGCTCCCTTGCCGCTCGCGCAAGCAAAGGGGAAAATTGTTGCGCTGAGCTTCTGGGCAACATGGTGCAGCCCGTGCCGGGTGGTAGAACCGATGTTCAATCAAGTCGCAAGCGGCTACGCGGGCAATCCACAGGTAGAATTTCTGGCCGTCGATACCGACCAAGATCGAACGCTCGTGCCGCCTTTCCTCGCGCACGAGAAGTGGAACATTCCCATCGCCTACGCGGATGGGCTCGACGCATTTCTGAACGTCCAGACGCTTCCCGCGGTGCTCGTGCTCGACGCGAAAGGCGAAATCATCTACCGCAGCAACACCTTCACGTCCCAGTCACTCTCTGTACCTTTGGCGAGCGCCATCAACAGCTCGCTCGGCCCCTCGCACTGACTGCCGCGTCACCGCCGCCAGAGTCAGACCTTCCTTGATCCTTGCGGAGCGCTTGCGAGCTCAGCGGCATCACGCGCTGCAAGAATTGTTCCGATGTGGATGCGCACCGTATCCCTGACCTGCCGCGCGTAGCCTCCGGCCAGCGTGATCACCATGGGAACGCGATGCCGGCGAGCGTAATCGCAGACGAGCGCATCGCGCCGGGCAAGCCCTTCGAGGGTAAGTTTCAGTCCGCCCAATTGATCCTCGCAATACGGGTCGGCTCCCGCGACATAGAAAAGAATCTGCGGCGAAAAGTCCTGAAACGCCCGGTGAAGATGCTTTTCCAGGATTGCCAGGTAGTCGTCGTCTCCCATCCCATCCGGTAGATTGACGTCGGCCGTTGAAATCGCTTTCGGATAGGGATAATTGTGCTCTTGGTGCAACGAAAGCGTGTACACAGTTCGGTCGCCGCCAAATATCTCGGCCGTTCCGTTGCCTTGATGCACATCCGTATCGACAACGAGCGCATCCTCGATCGCTCGACGAAACTGTTGGTTGCGGATAGCCACCGCCACATCGTGGATCGCGCAGAAGCCCTCGCCATGGTCCGGGCAAGCATGATGAAAGCCGCCTCCGATATTGGCGGCCCAGCCATCTGAAAGCGCGCGCTGGGCCGCCAGGATCGAACCGCCCGCGGCAAGCCATACCGCTTCCACCAATTCCTTCGAATACGGAATCTCCAGGCGCAGAGTTTCGCTGCCACTCAAGGTACCGGTCTTAAGCTTGCGCACATAGTCCTGGGAATGCACCCGCAGAATGTCTTGGTCGCTTGCCGGTTCTGGGGCCAGGAAATCCTCAGGCGATGCGATCCCGTCGGCCAGCAACTGGTCGTGGATCAGGCGGTACTTTTGTGAGGGAAAAACGTGAGCGCCAAGATTCAAATCGTACCGTTCGTGGTAGATCAATTTGAATGGCAACACAATTTGTCGAGGGTACCGCGAACTGTTTCCGACCGCAACCGAGGCCCATTCTGGCGCACCGCTTGAGTTCCAGTAACCTCGCATCGACCTATGGCGGCGGCCAGGCGGTGGTCGATTTTCATCTGCCGAAAAACGATGTTCAGGCCAGAATCTACGCATTTCGAGCAACCAACCGACGTGCTGCTGGCCCGTCTACCGCGAGGCAACGTGTCTAGCGCTCACGACGCTCTCGTCGGGCTCGATGACGCCCAGGTTCTGGACAACTTTGAAAATGCCGTTGCTGGCCTGGGCGATGTACAGGTTCATCCGGGCGTGATGCTGACCGGGCACCATGGCAGCAGGACCACCCGGCCCCGCAGCAATCTTTGCGTGGTCGAGCGCCTTGATGACGGCTTCCTGATTCAGCGAGCCTGCCTCTTTCACCGCAGCCTCCCAGAACTTGAGTCCTCGACCCAAGAATTTATGACCACAGCAGCCCCAATGAGGCTTCGGCGTGCCGACGGCTCGTTCTTTGCCCGTCTCAAGCGCCCGCTTGTTGCCGGGTAATCGATTTCTCCGACACAATGCCCACCCTGTCTCCTTCGGCTCCGGATTTTGTAACCGCGATGGGAGTGCTAACCGCGTGACCATTGATGATGGCGATGATCCAAAGGTTCGAGTCTCAAAATGGAAATGTGGGATAAATGGGCAGGGAGAGTAAAATAACTCACATGACGCCAATCAATGAACGGCCCCGCCCGCCACGCGCGGTTGCGTTGCTGATGTGCTTATCGGTGTGCGCCCTTTTCGCCGCGGCGTGCAGCAGCCTCCCCTCCCAGGGCAAACGTTATCATCTGACAGGCAAGGTCCTATCGGTCGCCAAAGAAGAAGGCTCGGCCACCGTCGATGCGGATGACATTCCGGGGTTCATGAGCGCGATGGCGATGCCCTATCCGATTCCCGACCAGAAAGCCCTCGCCAATCTTTCCGCCGGCGACCAAATCACGGGCGATCTGGTGGTAACCGGCGACGGCAAATATCACCTGGAAAATATCGTGGTCACGAAGAAAGGCAAGGGCGTTTCGCAGGCACCCCCGACGGAGAATCTGCACCAGCCACAGCCCGGCGAGAAGGTCCCCGATTTCGCCTTGGTCAATCAGGATGGAAAGACGATTCACCTCGATTCGTTCAAGGGTAAGGTGACGCTGATCACCTTTATCTACACGCGATGCCCCTTTGCGGACTACTGCCCGCTCGTTTCGAAGAACTTTGCCCAGATTTATGCCGGGATTCGCGCCAACCCGACACTTTCTTCCAAAGTCCGGCTCTTGAGCGTCAGCTTCGATCCAGACCACGACACGCCGCAGGTTCTGCGCCAGTATGGCTCGACCTTCGATGCTACAACAGGCGGCAGCTCCTTCGACCGGTGGGAGTTCGCCACAGCTTCGCCCAAGGACCTTGAGAAAATCACGCAGTTTTTTGGAGTGTTCTACGATCCCAGCCAGAAAGAGATCGTGCATTCGCTCAGCACGAGCGTGATTTCCCCGCAGGGGACCATTTACAAGTGGTACAGCGGGAACCAGTGGAAGCCGTCAGACCTGCTGGATGACGCGACAAAAGCCTTGGCTCCCGTGAAGGCTACCGCACCTAAAGCCTAGCTCTGTCGTTCGAGGATGAAGTCGGGGACTGCAAGCAACGCCCGGCGGTAGTCGGTGTCGGGCAGTTCCGCCAGGCACTCCTTGGCGCGCCGCACGTAGCCCTGAGCCATGCTCGTCGCCCGCGTTAGCGCGCCCGTCTGTTGCACCAATTTTGTGATTTCTTCCGGCCGGACGCTTTGAAAGCCACGCTCTTCGAGTACCTTCGCCACCAGGCGACGCCCGTCCGCGTGCGAACGCCTATTTTCATCGCCGCTGGCTCCGCGCGATGCCCCATTGGCTTGGAGCGCGAAGATCAGCGGCAGGGTCATCTTCCCTTCCTTTAAATCGCTCAGCACAGGTTTTCCCAGCTGTTCAGGCGACGCCGTAAAATCCAGCAAATCGTCCACAAGTTGAAACGCCAGACCCGCATTGCGGCCGTATTCCGCGAGGGCATCTTCCACATGCTTCGGCTGCTTGCCCAGCACTGCCCCCAGCCGCGCGCATCCGCTGAAAAGGCAAGCCGTCTTGCGATATGCAAGCTCGGTCGCCTCGGCTTCCATCAGATCGATGCGGCCCAGCCGCGTCAACTGCAACAGCTCGCCTTCCACCATGTTTTGCGTAAGGTCGATCAGAATATCCAGGGTCTGGAAATTCCGCTCTCGGAGAGCCATCTCAAACGACTGCATGTAAAGCCAGTCACCTGCCAGCACGCTCATGTGATTGCCCCAGCGCGCATTGGTGCTCGGGCGGCCGCGCCGCGTGTTCGCGCCGTCGATCACATCGTCATGCACGAGCGTCGCGCTGTGGATCAGTTCGACAACCGCTCCCAGCCGGATCGCACTCGGACCGCGGTAGCCGGACGCACCCGCCGCTAGCAGCAGAAGCGCGGGACGCAGCCGCTTCCCGCCGCCCGCGCACAAATAACCCGAAATCTCGGACACAGGCTCGATCGCGCCGCCGTTTTGCGCCGCGATTTCCTGTTCGACCAGCGCTAGGTCATCCCTTACCAGGTCGAATATGCCCTTGATGGCTTGGACTGCGAAAGACATCCGGTCCCTTTTGACAGCTTTAGCAAGGCGGCGCCAGAAAAGTTCCTAGACGCCGAGCCGAAAGAATCGGCGAAAGTTCGCCGCTGTAGTTGCTGCAATTTCGTCCGCGGGTAAGTTTCTCACATTCGCCAAGGCTTGCGCTACCTCCACGACATAGGCGGGCTCGTTGCGCTTCCCGCGCCTTCCCTGCGGCGGCAGGAAGGGCGAATCGGTTTCCGTGAGCATCCGGTCAAGCGGCACGTCGCGGGCCACCTCGCGTATCGGCTCCGCCCTTGGATAGGTCAGGTTCCCTGCGAAAGAGATCAGGAAGCCCATATCGAGGCCGCGTCGCGCCTCCTCGATCGTCCCCGTAAAGCAGTGAAGAATGCCACCCAGTCCGGTCGAGCGCCAATCCCGCTCCATAATTTGCAGGCAATCCGCCCACGCATCGCGGCAATGGATCACAATCGGCAGTTTCGCCGCCCGAGCCTGCTGCAGTTGACGTCCGAACACGCGCTGCTGCAGGTCGGGAGCCACGTGGTCGTAGTGATAATCGAGCCCCATTTCGCCCCACGCGATCACCCTTGGATGGGGGGCCAGCACATCGAGCTTTGCATAGGTGTCCTCTGTAACGTCATTCACATCATGAGGGTGGATGCCGACGGTGGCGTAGACCCAATCGTGCTGCTCGGCGAACGGAATGGCCGCATCCAAGCGCTGTGTGCCCGTGCCACTCCCGATGGCGAGCAGCGTCTCTACACCCGCGGCACGCGCCCGTTCGAGCATCGCGTCGCGGTCTTCGTCAAACTGCGAACACTCCAGGTGCGCATGTGAATCGATAATTTTCAAGGGGTAGCCCAAGTGATTGCTATTTCAACCGCGCTCCCACCGGCACTTCCTCGGCAAAGGTACACAGGACCGGCTTGCCTTCCGCAGTCGAAGCCGCCAGCAGCATTCCATTCGACTCCACGCCGCGCAACTTCCGCGGCAAAAGATTCGCCACAATTACCACCTTGCGCCCCACCAACTCCTCCGGCTGGTAGGCCGTCGCAATCCCCGCAACGATTTGCCGCACCTCATCCCCCAGATCCACCATCACTTTGAGGAGCTTGTCGGCCCCGGCTACCTTTTCAGCCGATCTCACCTGGCCGACACGCATCTCGACCTTCGCAAAATCGTCGATGCCGATCTTCGCCACTCCCGGCACCACGGCCGCCGCGCTGTCAGCTGGCGCCGGAGCGGATGCCGCGCTTCCGCCGCTCGCCGTCGTCGCTGCAGTCGCAGGCTGCACACTCCCGGGATTCCGTAATTCCTGTTCCATCGCCTCAATCCTTTCCATTGCCTCTTTTTTGTCCACTCGAGGAAATACCGCTTCGAGATTTCCGATCGTAAGGCCGGATCTAAGCTGGCCGCGACCAATCGCCTGTATGTTCACCGACTCCAATGCTTCGGATTCACCCAAATAGCGCCAGATTTTCTGCGCCGATTCAGGGATCGCCGGATGGGCCAACACGACGATCGTCCGAATTGAATCTGCCGCGTTGTAGAGCACACGCTCCAGGTGCACATGTCGCCGTGAGTCGTTCGCCAACACCCACGGTTTTTCTAGAACCAGATACCGATCTACGGCCGCGACCAAAGCCCAAAGCAGCTCGAGGGCTCTTGAGAAATTAAAATTCGAGTACGCCAAAGAGACGCTTCGCAGTTCCGGCTCAGCGAATTGAGCAAACAAATCAGTTTCGGCGGATGTTTGCGCCTCTGGACCGCCTGCCGTTTTCGGGATAACACGGTCGCTGTAATTCCCAATCATCGTCAGAGTACGGCTCGCAAGATTTCCCAGACCGTTCGCCAAGTCCGCGTTGTAGCGGGTGATCAACGCTTCGCGCGAGAAATTGCCGTCCTGGCCAAACACGGTCTCCCGCAGCAGGTAAAACCGCAGCGCATCGTTCCCCAACACCTTCACAATCGGCTCGGGATACGCCACGTTGCCCTTCGACTTACTCATCTTTTCCTGCTCGAACAGGAGCCAGCCATGCGCATGAATCCGCTTTGGCAGCCGCAGCCCGGCCGCCATCAGGAACGCCGGCCAATACACCGCGTGGAAACGAATGATTTCCTTGCCGATCATGTGTAGGTCGGCTGGCCAGAAGCGATCGAACCTGGTACGCCGGTCGGCGACGTCACTCACATAACCGATACCACTCAGATAGCTCGTCAACGCGTCATACCATACGTAGAAAACATGCTCCGTGTCGCCCGGCCACGGAATCCCCCACTTGATCGACTTGCGGCTGATCGAAACATCCTTCAGCCCCGCTTCGACGAAGCTCTTCACCTCGTTGAATCGAAATTCCGGCTGGACGAAATCAGGACACTCGCGATAGAGGTCGAGCAGCCGCTCCTGATAGTCTGAAAGCCGGAAGAAATAATTCTCCTCTGAAATTAGCTCAGCCGGGCGTCCGCAGATCGGGCAATCGGCCGGCTCCGGCGAGTCGCTCACGTATAGATTGTCGTAAATGCAGTAGCGGCCTTCGTATTTCCGCTTCTCAATCGCCTGGGGCGATTTCTCGAGCGTCCGCACGATCAGTGCTTGCACGGCCTTCGCGTGTTCTTTCGAAGTGGTGCGAATGAAATCGGTGTACTGGATGCCGAGCAGCTTCCACAAATCGCGAAAAATCTGCTGGTTGCGGTCGACAAGCTCCTGCGGCGAAATGCCCAACTTCTCGGCCGCCCGCTCGATATTCACGCCGTGTTCGTCGGTCCCTGTAAGGTAGGCGACGTCGTAGCCACACATCCGTTTGTAGCGGGCGATCACGTCGCAAACGATCGTCGTATACGCAGACCCCACGTGCGGCCGTGAATTGGCATAGTAAATCGGCGTTGTGAGGTAATATTTCCCGGGTTTTTCCATGGATTATTTGCGCGTCCCGTTTCGCTTCTGGAACTCGAACAAAGCGGCGGCAATCACTTCCTTGAGAGGAACACGCCGCTTCCGCACAAAGCAATTCCAACTGTATTGGCGTCCCTCAAGCAGCCTTATTTTGGCAATTTTTCGCAAATTTTGCGCGCACAATGCGGTTCCAACAAGCGATAGACGATACTATTCTGGCACCCATCCGCTGTCAAACCGTCCCGACACGCCGAAACCGCAGGGCACCCGAGCCCCAACCCCGGCGCTCTGGAAGCAACCCGCCACCGCGACGGGGCCCACAGCCGACGGCAGGGGCGGCGTACCACATGACGACAAGAGCCGACCTCCCCGCATTCTGCATGGCCGACGCCCGACAGTTTCGAAGAACTGCCCCTGACGGGGCGGTGTTGGCGAGCTGTCGGTCCACGCCCGGAAGACAGGCCAGCAGACGGCGATCGACGTTTAACCCAGCGGCATCGGGGGGCCAGGACACAACGAGCCAGGCGGTGCGCCTCCGGATGTGTCCGATCCGCTCGCCGGACATGCGCCAGTCCCTTTTCTAGAAATGAGGCACGGTTATTGAAAATCAATCTGCCGATAGGCGATCTTGCCGCCGAGGATCGTCATCTGAGGAATAAGCCAATCATCCACGGTAATTGAATCTCCTGCGTCGTCCCTGACTACACGCGGTTGCTTTTTCTCGCGCCGGAAGATCGCCACATCCGCAAACGCCCCCGGCGCAAGCGTGCCGAGCTTCCCCTGCATTCCGATCTGACGTGCAGGCGCTGAGGTGCATGCCGCGACGCCCTCCTCGATGGACATGCCGAGCTTGAGAAATTTCATCATCGTAAACGGCAAGCTGAACACAAAGTCCGAAAAGAGGGTGTTTCTGGTAACGTCGCTGCTGATGATGTTGGGCAGAAAGCCTTGGTTCAACGCTGTTTTCGCCACGCGGAAGCAAAAGTTCTTGCGGCCATTGGCGGTGTCGAAAACCACCCCTCTCCGCCGCGCGTCGTAGAGTTTCGGGCGTACTTTTCCGTCCCCACCAATGATCGTATCCCCGGTGCCTTGGTACATGTGGCAGTAGATATCGTGCGGGCGCAGCATCCCGGCGATCTCATCGGGAGGGATCGGCGGATTCGTGGTGTGCACGGTTACCGAGCAGCCGAGGCGTTCGGCGATTTGCAGGGTTCGCTCTAGAGGCCTCGCCCCCAGATTGCCCACAATCTCTTTCGAAAGTCTGATCTTCAATCCGAGACATTGGCCCTGGTAACGATGAAAGATTTCCGTGATCCGCGGCTCGTCGTAGTATTGGGGATTTAGTTCTTCCGGGTATCGAGTAACGATAAGGCCTTCAGGGGAAACATTGATGAAACTGAAAATGCGCGCATGGCTCGTGGCCGCTACGGTTTGAACGAAGCTCTCATAGTTGGCGGAACCGCAGCTGCCCGCGTCAACACCCGTAGTGACGCCCATGGGAAGCAGAGCGCTATCCGCGTGTATGCCGGACTCCGTGCCACCGCCGTAAAGATGAGCGTGGAAATCGATCAATCCGGGAAGAACCAGACATCCTCGCGCGTCGATGGTCGTTTGAGCTTCGACCTCTTCTCCCTGTGCAGCCCCGACGATCGCGCTTTCGCAAACTAACAAATCGCCTTGGGCATGTATGCCGCGCTCGGGATCGATGATCGTTCCGCCGGTAATTTTCAAATGGACGTTCATGCTACGGGGACCTCTTTATTTCGCGGAGCTGGCGTTATCAGCGAACTCGGACTGAAAATCCTCGGGAAGCCCGACTTCAAAGGTGACCAGAGTCATCGAAACGAGTGTGTAATAGCCGAGCACACCCACCAGCTCCACGACCCCCTTCTCTCCGAGTTCGCGGATGCCTTCCTGGTAGAGACTTTCAGGGACCGTACGGCATTCGAGCAGTGAAATCGCAATTTCGTACACCACGCGGTCCGCGTTTTCTGTAAAGCCCGGGCGGCGGCGAGCCGCAAGGCACTGCACGGTATCTGCATCGATGCCTGCCTCAAGGGCTATCTTCTTGTGCACGCGCCATTCGTGGTGCGCAAACCAATAGCGTGCGACAACCAGAATAGCCAGCTCGCGCAGGCGGGCTGGCAAAGTCATCTCGAAGCGGATGAATTCGCCGAGCTTCTGCGCCCGGCGCGCAAACTCTGGATTTTTGAGCCACGCAGTCATCGGCGCCGGGGCATGGCCGCGCCGCCCCGCGACAGCTTCGTCGTAGGCGCGCTTCTGTTCCGGCAACATGTCGCTCAAATGGGGGAGCTTGATGCGAGCCAAGTCAACCTCGATTCACGACTTGCGATCACGAGTCATAGAAAATGTGCGTCCCGCAGAAGACTCTACGGCCTGGCCGCGGAGATGCCGCCGTCGACAATCAACTCGGTCGCCGTAATGTACCGCGCCTCGTCGGATACGAGGAAAAGCGCGGCGTTCGCGACGTCCCAGGCATCACCCATGTGTCCCATGGGTATGCTCGCGTTCCGCTGGGCCATGAGCGCGTCGATATCGCCACCGCCAATCTGATGGACGACGCGCGCTTCCAACAGCGGCGTGCGCATGGTGCCGACCACCAGCGTGTTGCAGCGGATGCCCTTTTTCACATAGGCCATCGCGGTGGCCTTGCCCAGCGCGATCATTCCCGCTTTAGCCGCACCATAGGCCACGTAGGTGCGCCCCGCCACGTGGTGACGAAGCCCTGCGATGGACGCGATGTTTAAAATCGCGCCCGAGCCCTGCTTCTCCATTACCGGCAGCACGTACTTGCAGCCCAGGAATGCCGTCTTGAGATTGAGATCGATCTGGCTGTCCCAAACAGCCTCGCTCATCGACGCCGGATCGCCGGGCGCAGAGCCCCCGACGTTGTTCACGAGTATGTCAACGCGTCCAAATCGTGACATGCAGGCATCCACGGCGCCCAGCACTTCCTGCGCCGCAAGCATGTCACAGCAATGGGCGGCAAACGTACCACGTTCCTTCTGAATGATTTCGCCTGTCACCGACGCCGCGCCAAGGTTTATATCAATGCCAAACACCTTCGCACCTTGGCGCGCGAACAGCACCGCCATCGCTTTGCCATTGCCCCAACCCGGCCCGACCGAGCCCGCGCCCGTCACGATGGCGACCTTTCCGGTTAAATCCAGCACTGAGCTTCACCCTCTGTCTAGCCGTGCGAGGACAGCCGTAACTATATGAACGCTACCGGTTTTGCGACAGCCAGAGGATACTACACGGCGCAATTCGCCAAGACAACCTACCGGGATGAGCCTGGATGAGGCTTCTCAAAGTTCGCTGAGACACCGGCGGGCAGTATCAGAAGCCACGCCACGCGAAGCGACGCTGGTCGCGTCCTCTTCGCAGGGCGTTCCAATTGTCAGTAACCAGCCACGATTGCCTAGAACACGTATTTCAAAGCAAATTGAATCAGCCGCGGGTTCACTGACTCGCTTGTAATCTGCCCAAATTGCGAGTTGGAGGCGTCTAACTGGGAACCCGTCGGAGCGTTAAACTGTGGATGGTTGAACACGTTGAAGAACTCCGTGCGGAACACGAGACTCGCATCCTCGTGAATGCCCCCCACCTTGGTTGTCTTCTGAATGGTCGCATCGAAGTTAAACTGTCCCGGGCCAAGAATAATCCCGTAACCGGCGTTTCCATAGCCGGTCGCTTTTCCATCGCTCCCGATGACTGGAGGTCCCGTCGAAAGAAACGCAGCCTTGTTGAAGTAGCCCGGTCCGCCCAGGGCGCCTCCCAATCGCTGCGCGACGCCTCCCGAGCTAGGCACATTGGCGTTGCCCATTCCTGGGGCAAACTCGGCCGTTGAAGTTTGCGTCGCTCCAGGTCCATAGCCGTAGACAGATCCACCGCGAGTGTCGGTGAGAGTTAGCGGCGTGCCGTCCTGCAAGATTGTCACACCTGAGACGTTCCAGCCTCCGGCGGCCTTGCCCAGCAAACCTTCATGCTTGCCAAAAGGGATGTCCCAGCCGTAAGTGACCGCGACACGCTGCGGCCGATAGTACGCATACAGTCCATATCGCTTGATGTTGGGATCGTTGTAAACATCATATGCAGTGTTGGTGAACGACCGGCTGAACGTATAGGCCGCCTGCATCTGCAGCCCGTGGGACATCTGCTTCCGTACGGTGACCTGCAGGCTGTTGAATTTGCTGTCTCCGATGGTGGGGTCGTCCGCCAGACCAGCCGCCGAGAACCCGAGGTAAGGCACCCGAACCGCAGCGTTGGCTACAGTATTGGTGGTGAGGCCGTTCACGGGACTGCTCGGACTTGCCAGTTGCGCCTCGTTGATCTGATGGAAGGCAAAGCCGCCATTGGGAATGAAATCGGGGACCTGATGGATCGCCCGGCTCCCGACATATCCCACTTCCAGCACCCACTGCGGAAGGAATTCATACTGCGTATTCAGGTTCCATTGATACGTAGTCGGAACCAGGTAATTGGGTCCCATCAGATCGATGTTCAGATTGGAGCTGGTTCCCGTCTGCGCTGCAGTATTGATGTTCGCCCATCGCGGTGCCCATCCGATGGAAGTGGGTGCATAGGGCATGGCATCGGTGGCGAAATAGTTTGCGGCGCCCGTTTGAAACGCTGGAGCTGTGTAGGGAAAAGCCTGGATAAATGTGTTGTCGAACGCCGAGAGTCCCGGCTTGTCGTAGAAGTATCCCGCCCCGCCACGAACAACGAAGCGATCCGTGGCAAAGGGCTTCCAGGCTAAACCAAGACGCGGAGCAAACGCGGTAATGGGAGGTTTGTTCTGAGTGGGAGTTTTCCGATTGTTCTGGAAGATACCGGCCACGGTTGGCGGCGGGTTCAGGGCGGGGTTATAGTTGGACGGCACCACAAAGCCGGCTAGCGACCCGGTCGCGGCCGAGGTCCCGAGCGTCCCTCCCTGCGTTACGGGAATATTGACCGTATTGATCAGGCCCGGCCAAACGTTGGTCAGCTGGCCGGCAGTATCATCGATCAATCCGTTGTACTCCCATCGCAAGCCCATATTCAGGGTCAGATTGCTTGTTACTTTGAAGTCATCCTGCACAAAGGCAGAAACGGAAGGTGCTCTAAAGTGGCTGAATTCGCCGCCGGGTTCGGTGGCCGAGGCAGACGTGCCGGAAGACGAGATACTGCTGGTAGCGCTGCCGTTGGTCAGACCTGCCGCAGCGCTGGCCGCGCATTGCGCCGCCGTAACCGTAGGGGCACAACCCGGCAGGCCCAGCAGGAAGTCCTGGAAGGTTGTGAAAGTCTCGCTCCCGATGGACAGACCTGGGAAGAACCGGTTCTGCGCGTCTTTCTCCAATTCAAAGCCGGTGCGGATGGTGTGCTTTCCGTGCGACCAAGATAGCTGGTCGGCCCATTCGACAGAGTCCGTCCACGAATCGCTTATACCGACCCCCTGAATCTGCATGAGTCCGTTGATCACAATTTTGTTAAAAGCGTTGTTTGTTGGAACGATCGGCGTGATCCCCACCTCCGTATCGGTGAAGGGTATCTGGCTCTGCGAAGTGGCCACAGAGCGCTGGCCCGAAAACCTCACTTCGTTCACCAAATTAGGGGAGAGGATCGAGGTAAGCTTCAGCACCGCATATTGGGTGGAGTAATACAGAAGCGCGGGGCCTCCTGGGAGGCACACTGTGATCGACGAGCCCCCCGTGCCGCAAGCCATGGGTGCAGTCGTGGTGTCCGGACCGTAGAACCATCGTCCCGACAAGGTATTCTTGCTGTTGATGACGTAATCAAAATTCC